>CAZKRU010000057.1:0-27966 GCA_964555235.1 uncultured Verrucomicrobiota bacterium | reverse complement strand
CACTCGTGGTTGGGAATCAAGCCCTAGCAACCGCCCTAGCAAACAAGGAAGAAACCCTCATACGCGACATCAAAGAACGGATCATTCTCTATCGATCGAAACACGCCTATCGGGAGCCGCCTTCCGGGCCTAAGAAGCGTTGATTCGGAAACAAGGCATAGGACGTATCCCGTTAACGACTATTGATAAGAGTGAGAGGGATGGGTAAGGAGCGAGGATGTAGCCCCATCGGATAGAGCGCTTGACCGACCCAGTAGTCAGTAGAGTAGTTGGCGGCAGGCGGGAAATGGAAACGATTGAGGACGTAGTTGGCAGCGTTCGTATCCACGGTCAGCCGGAATAAATTTTCCGAACGAAAAGAAAAAACAGAGAAAAAGCTGTAAGAAAAGGGTTCCAAGAACAGAAATTAAGAACCAACGACGTTCGGACGAAGTCATGTGAGGAACGATTGTGCCGGGACTGATATGAAGGTCAATCTGGATGTGTTTGAGAGAGGGGAGGCTCTTATTTGACGAGAAGTGGGGGATTGTTTAGAGTCGCTGCTTTGGATTTTATCGAACAGAAAAATGAAGGTTTCAGATCCTACGAGAGAGATGTCGTTTCTGAATTTGTCTGAAAACAACCGGATTGATGACATTGAATTGTTGGCGTTTGAGGTTGATGAGCTTCTGGAGATAGTCCTGGTGCAAGCGATGACGCTGAAGTTGCTTTTCGCGAACGAGAGCAAAGTTGATTTCATGAGCGAAAAGGCCGACAGCCCTTTCCATTTTTCCCGGTCGAAATCCGCGGACTCGGGAGAAGAACCGTTGGAACGGTTGTTCGGTCCAAGTGCGCTTCAGTTCTTTAATTTCCCGATCAAGGGCGAGGATTTTTTCTCGCTGGCGTTCCAAAGATTGTTTCAATGCCTGACGCTCGTAGAAGGCCGGAGTGCATGGCGTTACGGTTAGATCCTGCGGCATTTTGACGCGAGGTGCATGGAAGAAGCGTTCGGATTGAAAATGATTTTTCAATTTCTGCCGCTCTTTATAATCCGCAAGTTTCTTTTCCCAGAAGCGGACCTGAGTCTCTACGGATTTCTTAAGAAAACCGAGCTTGTCCTCTTGACCGTTGCGGATCTTTCGATTTTTGAGCTGTTGGCTAAAGGAAACCGGCTTTCCCAGTTTCGTTCGTGGATGAACAAAGACGTGAACATGGAGATGATCCGTGTCGTGGTGAAGCCCGTAGGAATACCCAATGGAATCGCCCGGATGATACTGATCCGTAAAATTTCGGAGCGATCGTTTCATGATGGATTGCAAAACCGCGTCAGGGTTGAGGGCCTTGGCTTTCAGGGCATCGGTCATTTCTTTAGACATGGAAAAGACAAGCCGGTGATGAGTTTTGCGCTGACTCGGAAATTGTTTCTCATGCTTTTTCCAAGCCAATTTGATTCGTTTCTTCCGATCTTCCTTTGAAAGTTTTTCAAACTGGCATGGGGATCCATCGGCATTGATGCTGGCCAAGGTCCGAATAAAACCAGCGGCATAAACCTGCCCGATCGCTTCCTTGTCGATGTAGTCAAGGCCGTCGCTTGGTTTTGGCGTCGGCACGTCACCGGTTTTTTGGGCGCGGCGTAGGTCGGCATATTGCTTGAGCTGTGAGGTTTCGTCCTGATAGTCGGGATCAAAAGGCGAGTACCAGGTCTTGAATTTATGAAGAATGACGCCGTGTTTCATGGAGGTCAGGAGAAGGTTTCCATAATAATTTCTCGAAGTTCCTGCAGTTCGGCTTTGATTTGTTGCGCCCAAGGGGGTTCGGGAGCGGTGAGAAAGGGTCGGTGCAAGCAGTCGCTCACGGCACGGGAGATGGCTTCATTGGTTTTGCAATTCCAGCGATCCGAGAGCGCTCGAATACTGGCTTGAACGTCTTCGGACGCATCAAAGGTGATGCGGTAGCGTTTGTTTTTCATTTGGATTTTGGGGTTGTGGACGTAGCAGGCCCAGACCTGCGGAGTCCGATTTTTCGAGGAGGAATGACGAGAAGGTAAAAATGGCCACCATTTTTACTATGCTCATTTCAAAAGAAATGGCGGCCAAACTGGGGTGCCATTTCGTGGTTTGAGCCGAGTCCTGACGGATAGAAGCAATCTGGGATGAGAAGGTATTTACCCGGATGGGGAGATAGTCGACGTTGTTGATAGGATTTTTGTTGAGGGTGCTTTGACCGGTGTCATGGGATGAGATCAGGACAAAGAAATTAACCTTCAATTTGTCGTGAAGGGGGTGGAGCAGGAAGCCTTTAAGGCGGCTTGGGCGGAAAGGATTCATGGGTGAAGGTGCAGGCTTGGATGCCAGGCGGGTTCCCTTCCATTTGGCGATGTTGAGATCCAGAGTCATGGTCAGGATGGAGCTACGGGAGGAACGACTTTTTGAAGACTTATCAGCGTTTCCTGCGATTCGAGGAAGAGACTTTCATGTTCCTTGTTGGTTGTGGTTTGTTGGAAAAGCAGGTTCCGCAATCTTCTTTTCCTCACAAGGGAGCAATGGGGGCATTTCTCCGCTGAGGATTTTCTCATAACAGGCGTGTGCGCTCTCGAAATCCAGAAGCCGTTCGGAACCTCGTCCTCCTTTGCGAACGGTTTTGAGTAAATCACACCATGGAGTGCGGCCATGGTCGGCGGCATAAAGCACCCTGCGACCCAGAAGAGGACTGCCTAAAAGTTGGAGGAAATCAGAACGTTTGATCATAAAGGGATTGATGGGAGATCTCATATAAGATACTAGTAGCTTAAAATAGCACCTTGTCAAAAGAAGTCTTTTAAGATACAGTTAAAGACCCATGCAACTCAGTGTTAAGACGCCAGTTGAATTGACGGTCCCGTTTTTAGAAAAATGTGCGTTGGTTGGGTATCATTATCCAAGTGCATTTGCGGGGGATTGCGTCTTTCAATGTATGCAGTACATGGACAACCCTCATGGCGAGTTTCAACCGCTTTACATGGTCGAGAAGTTTTATTACGCCCTTGGACGAGAGGAGGAAATTCATTTAGGTCAGAAAAAGGAGAGGGCTTCCGTCGTGACTCGCCTCCTTCTGGAGGATCGACGGAAGCGGGCAGCGGAAGCCAAGCAGCGGCTCGAAGAGTGTCGTAAAGAATTAAAAAAGAAGCGTCCGAAGCATGTGCCTCTTAAAATTAGTTCCGGATCATCGGATGTGCCGAATCAGATCAAAGGGAAAATCCCGTGGCTCCAAATCACCCCCAATGCCTTTGTCATACGCTGTCTTCGGGATTGCATGGAGGCTATGGACGATCCCAAGAAGGCATTTTTGCCTCCTCCCGTTGTCGTTGATTTTTGGACTGCGTCTCATGCCCGCTTGCGTCCCAAGGCAAAAGACGGACTCGAAGCCATGGTGATGCGGTCCCAAGCCACGAGGTTGCGTGAACGGAGTATTCCAATCCTTGATACCATTGTCCGACTCGCCCAGAACGAACGTTGGGACGTTGATTTGAAGACGATTCTTCAAGAGGCAGGGGTGCTTCCAAAGGATGAAAAATCTCCGAATTAAATTCGCTTTTCTGCGGCCATGATTCGGAAAAAGCCGAGCGATGATGAAATGCTGCTTTCAGAGGTAAAGCTCTGCGGACAATTTGCGGATAAATTTAGGGCGAATTAAAACCGTCCGAATGGGTTTGAAAGAAATTGAGACTTAAAACAAAATCTCCGTTAAGCGCTTGATTCCAAGCATTTAACGGAGACAAAAGTGGTTGCGGGGGCAGGATTTGAACCTACGACCTTCAGGTTATGAGCCTGACGAGCTACCGGGCTGCTCCACCCCGCGATGGAAGGGTGATTAAAGACGAGTATTCGGTTGTTGCCAAGTCAAATCTTTGGATTGAAAAAAGGAGAAGTTGGTCGTTTGACATTGTCGATGAGATTTTCTAGGGTGTTGTCCCATTTTAATTCAACGAAGGTCTCTGAGATGTCGAAAGCGAATTATTGTCTGAACCCGTGGAAGTATGAACGTCGCCTGACTCGTGAGGTTAGGACGGCCGGAGTCGGCATTGGTGGGAAGAATCCGATTCGCGTTCAGTCGATGTTGACGTGTGACACGATGGATACGGCGCTCTGTGTGAAGCAGACGCTCGATTTGGTTGCGGTCGGATGTGAGATTGTTCGGATCACGGCGCCGACGGTGAAGGATGCGGCGAATCTAAAAAACATCAAACGCGAACTTCTGGCGTCGGGTTGCGATGTTCCGCTCGTGGCAGATATTCATTTTAAACCGGATGCAGCGATGGAGGCGGCGCAATGGGTGGATAAAGTTCGTATCAATCCCGGAAATTTTGCTGATAAGAAGAAATTTGCGACGCGCGAGTACACTCAAGATCAATATCAAGAGGAGCTCGGCCGGATTGAAGAGTGTTTCACTCCATTGGTGAAACTTTGTCTGGAGCGCGGGATTGCGATGCGCATTGGGAGTAATCACGGTTCGCTCTCGGACCGGATCATGAACTTCTACGGCGACACCCCACAAGGGATGGTCGAAAGCGCCTTGGAGTATGCGCGGGTGGCACGGAAGCTCGATTATCATAATTTCGTCTTTTCGATGAAGTCGTCGAATCCGAAGGTGATGATTCAGACGTATCGCCTTCTGGTGGCCCGCTTGGCGGACGAAGGATCGGATTGGAATTATCCGATTCATTTGGGAGTCACTGAAGCGGGGGATGGAGAGGATGGACGCATTAAGAGCTCTATTGGAATCGGCTCGCTTTTGTTGGATGGAATTGGAGATACGATTCGAGTCTCGCTCACGGAAGACAGTGTTCACGAGATTCCAGTGGCGCAGGCGTTGGTGAAGATGGTTCAGCATGATGTGAGTTGTCCTTTACCCGTGGAGACGCCGGAGCTTCCGTATGATCCGTACACCTACACCCGCCGCCAGACGCCAAAGATTTCGGTCGCTGGAATGAATATTGGGGCAACGGAGCCGACTCGGGTGGCTTGTACATTGAATGTTTTTAATGCGATTGAGCACAAACGAGCGCAGTTCGGTGATACGTTTCCTGATATGATTTATGAGGGAGCGGAAGTGGTGGAAGTCGATGTGATGAATCGCGCGGAGTTGGACAATCTTGAGTCGATTGAAGGCTCCCGGCTTTTGACCGTGAAAGATCCGTGTCCGCTCTCGCCGCATATCGCCTTTCGATTGTTGGCGGCAAAGGCGCCGAAGCGTCATTTGATTTTGTTGAAAGATACGTTTACGCCTCCGGCCATTGGAGAAGATCCGGATGTCCTTCAGACCCTGCTTCACGCCTCGGCGCAGTTGGGATCGCTTCTGGCGGATGGAATCGGAGATGGAATTTTCGTTCGTGGGGAGCCAGGGCCCGGAGCGAGCGTGAAGCTGGCTTTTAATATTTTGCAAGGGGTCGGGAATCGTATTTTTAAAACGGAATACGTTGCCTGTCCTTCGTGTGGCCGGACTTTGTTTGATCTTCAATCGACGACCGCCAAGATTCGCGCGGCAACCGGTCACCTCAAGGGAGTGAAGATTGCGGTGATGGGTTGTATTGTGAATGGTCCGGGCGAAATGGCAGACGCCGATTTTGGTTACGTGGGAGGAGCCCCTTCCAAGGTGAATCTTTATATCGGGAAGACTCCGGTGAAGTTCAATATTCCGGAATTGGAAGCGGTCGACCGTCTGGTTGATCTGATTCGTGAGAACGGAAAATGGGTCGATCCGGCTCCGGAGCCTGCCCAGGTTTGAGGTTGCGGTGTCTGACGAATGGTTGATTCCCCGGGTGGATCTTGATTTTGGGAGAACGTTGGAGGAATGGCGTTCGGCCTTTGTCTCGGTTCCGAAACTTGAATTTCTTCAAGCCTGGAGGGAAACGGTTGAGCCCGGGTTCCGACCGGGTGTTGCTCGCATCGGATGGACTTCGCAAAGTTTCTGGGTTCTTGCCGAGTTGGAGGATGAATCCTTTGTGAATCGCGCGACCGGTCTTAATCAGAGGACCTGGGAGTTGGGCGATGTTTTGGAGATATTCATTAAAACGGAATCCGAAGTCGGTTATTATGAATTTCATATCACTCCGGATAACCATCACCTGCAGTTGAGATTTCCGAAGCCGGGTTTGGTTTTTATGGGAATGACCTTTGAGACCTACATGTTGGAAGGGGAATTGATTCGAAGTCAGGTGTGGCCTTTTCCCGAGGAGAAGCGGTGGGCGATTGGAGTCGAGATTCCAATGACGCTATTTAATGAGTCGTTGTGCGAAGGGAGTCGGATCCGTTTTTCAATCTCTCGCTATGACTTTACGGAAGGCCAACCCCGTCCGGTTCTCTCTTCCACTTCGCCGCTTCAAGCCATGAGGTTTCATCGTGTGGAGAATTGGCGAGTCGGAAGGCTTGTTGAATGAGGGCCGGCTTGGATTATCGCAAGTGGCTGGCTTGGTTTTATGTCGCAGTTTTGTTGAGTTTGATTTATCGGATTTCCTACGGAGTGCTTCTTTATGGAAAAGTGATCCCCGGGATTTTCTTTCAAAAAGAGAGTTCCTATTTGACCTTTGCGACGGGATTTACCGAGGATCTAAAAATCACCCTGATCGCGGTTTTCGTTTTAGCGTTGGGAGAGGGGATCCTGCGTCGCTGCCACGAGCGTGTGGCGTTGATTTTAGGGGAGGGATTTGGCTACCTCTTATTGATTGCGCTGGCGTTTGGCTATCTCGGAAATTTTTACAGTGCGTGTCATTTCTTTGTCAGTATGAGTTATCCAAACTTAAAAATGGCGTGGGAGATGTCGAGCCGGAGCGGGCTTTGGTTTGCGGGAGGGGCCTGGTTTTTGAGTGCGATGTTGATTCCATTAATCTGGACGCTCGGGCGGCGGTTTTTGGTGGCGCTCCCTCACCGGATCATGATCTTGGGAATTTTAATCCTGGGACTTTTGCCGCTTCTGGATCCGCTTCCGCACGGGAATCATACCGATCTTTCGGTTCAAATGAATCCATTGCGATTCCTTCAGTTGAGTTATGAGGTCTGTCGATCCCGAGTGGGATTGGATTGGGAAGTGAAGCCGTTGGATTCTCAATGGAAGACTCCGGAGTGGATTGATCCTTTGCTGGCCGGTGAGACGACCCCCGCGCCCATTCGTTTCAATGCGGCGGTAGGGTCGCGACCTTGGAATGTGGTGGTGGTGGTGGTGGAGGCAATGGGGGCGAGTTACCCCTTTGACAAATCGATCGAGGGAAAGGTGCCCATGCCGTTTTTTGAGGAGCTCTCTAAGAAGGGGGTCTGGTTAAAAAATCACTATGCCAGTGGGAACAATACGGCTCCGGCGCTCTACGCGCTCTTTTCCGGCCGCTATGCCCCGTTGAACAATTCCTATCTAACCGCATCGGCAGACGTTCCCTTGATTCACCAGATGATCCCGGAAGCTTATCGTCCCTTCCTGGTTCGACCGGCGCCGCGCGAAGTTTTCTTTCCGACTCGTGTTTTTCAGAATTCCGGTTTTCCCGAGCTTCTTGATTTTCACGCACTGAAAGCGATTCCCCGGGCGCCGAGTCACATGGAGCGACGTGAGGAGGTCGGTTGTTTTCAGTTTTTCATGGAAGAGATTCGAAAGCGGGACCGTTTCTTTGCGATCTACCAATCGTTTGTTCCTCACTTTTACTATGAGGAGAATGGAGCGGAATTCCGACGTTTTACCCTTCCAGAAAGCAGGAATTATGCGGAGTATTTTCAGCCCCGCTATTATAATGGACTCTACCTGATGGATACCCAGATTCAGGCACTCGTCCGGATGTTGGAAGAGACGGGACGCATGAAAGAGACGATTCTCGTCGTGGTGGGCGATCATGGGGAGGGGTTTGAGCAACATCGGGAGAGCTTCATGCACGGGATGCAGTCTTACGAAGAGATTATCCATTCGGCGGCGTTGATTTATCAGCCAGATCTTTTTCCTCCTCAGGAGGTCGAGTTGCCGACTTCTCATGTGGATCTTCTCCCGACCTTGTTGCGTTTTATTCCCACTTCGAAACCCGCTCCGATGGCGGGAGAGGATTTAACGAAACCGGTGAAGCGGAAATACGTTTTTTCGGATGCGTACCTTTTTCGGGGTGAAGTCGTGAGTATCTCTCGTGATCGGGTGAAGTACACGCTCGACGACCGGAGGGATTCCGTGAAATCAACGGACCTGAAGGAAGATCCAGAGGAGAAGAACCTTCGGCAAGGAGAGCGAGGAGAGCAGTTTCAGGCCACCGCACTTTTTCGACGACTGCAGCTTCGTCCGCTGTTGCTGATGCGGGAAGAAGAGAAAATAGGGAAATGATTTTTGGCATCTCTGTCCAAAATAAAGTCTGATTGGAGAGGTAAAACCGGATGGGGGGGATTGAATTGGAGGATTTCGCGGTTTTGACCTGCCCGCATTGCCCACGCCCGCAACGCTTCGCGTAGCGATGCGGGCGGGTACGCAAAGCGTTGCAGGCGGGGTGAAAACTTCAACGATCCGATTTAACCGCAACGACTCCAAGGGCTCGAAGAGAGACTCTCATGGACGGGGCATTTCTATTTTGGACACCAATAAACTTTTGGCTTATCGATCTGTTGACACTATATTATACTTAGTATAACTTGCTTCAATGAAGTGTTTTTGGTTTATCGAGTTTCCAGCATTCACAAAAAGGATCTTAGATGTTGGTAATGGTGAAGTGCTTCGATCGCTTCAAAATGAAATAATGCAGTCTCCTGAAAAGGGGAATGTGATTGTCGGAGCGGGTGGATTTCGGAAAATACGAGTCAAGTTGCCCGGCCGCGGGAAGAGCGGTGGGGCTCGGGCTATCTATTTGCTCGTCAAAGAAGTCGATGCGGTTGTTTTGGTGACCCTTTACACAAAGGCCGAACGGACAGATTTAAGTGCGCAGGAAAAGAGGACGCTTAAAATGCTTGCGGATGAAATTAAAGAGGAGATCAGAAAATGAAACAGAACTTAACTTATTCTTTTAGCGGATCCGATTTGATAGGAGCTGCCGTGGAGGGGCTTCACACTCTGAAAGCGGGCAAGAAACACGTACTTCGCCAACAGAAGCTTTCAATCCCGCCTCCAGTAAAGCCGATGAAGCCTCGAGAGATTGTCGCGATTCGAAAATCACTGGGAGCAAGTCAGGCGATCTTTGCTTCGGTGCTCAATGTGCCGAAGGTAACACTGATCAGTTGGGAGAATGGTCTTAGGAGTCCAAGCGGGGCGGCGCTTCGGCTTTTGGAGGTTGTTAAAAAGCATCCTGAAGCAATCGCTGCATGAAATCTCTGTTCTGTGAAGTTATTACTCGAATTCGGAAATAAAGGTTTTTTTGGAATAAAACCCTTCCCCCAGACTCTTACTTATGTCCGAGCTCGATTTTGACCAACTTGTGGAAACCTATTACCAGTCGCTTTATCGCTTTGCGATGAGTCTCTCGGGGAGAGAGTCCGACGCGTCGGACTTGACCCAGCAGACCTTTTTACTTTGGGCGACGAAGGGGGGTCAACTACGAGATTTGTCGAAAGTCAAAACGTGGCTCTTTACTACGCTCTATCGGGAGTTTTTACGGGGGAATCGTCGTCAACAACGGCATCCTCACCAAAGTATTGAGGGGGACGAGTTGGATCTTCCCGAAGAGATTCCGGTGCCGGACCGGGCTTTGGATGCGGCTCAGGTGATGGACGCGTTGAAAGTCATGGATGAGGTTTATCGGGTTCCACTGACTCTCTTTTATGTTCAGCAGATCTCCTACAAAGAGATTGCGGAGATTTTGGAGATTCCGATTGGTACGGTCATGTCCCGGATTTCGCGGGCGAAACAAGCATTGCGGAAAAGCTTGAGCGAAGGGGAGGCATTATGAGCCAGCAGGGGATCAAGGAAGTGCTCCGGGCTTATTCGGGATCGTCGGAGGATCGTCGGGATCCGCTTTTTCTGGAGGCATTGGCAGCCGTGGAGAAGGACCCGGAGCTCAAGAAATGGTGGGAGCAGGAGCAGGCTTGGGATCAAAAGGTGCGACGGGCATTGGCGGAATCACCGATTCCACAAGAATTGAGAGGGCGACTCCGTTCGAGGGGAAGAGGCCGCCGAGTCTCGACCGGGGCTTGGATGGCGTTGGCCGCTTCCGTGGTACTCTTCTTCTCATTCTTTTTCCGTTCTTCCGAACCGCAGGGACCGGTCGAGCTAGTTCAGTTTGAAGCGGCCGCCTTGAACTTTATTCAATCGCCCTTTTTCCTTTCCTTAAAATCTCCCGATCCGACGGAGATTCGGCATTGGATTGCGGCGAAAGGCGTCGCGAGCGATTACACGCTTCCCCCCAAACTCCAAGCGCTCGAGGGGATTGGGTGTCGCGTTGCAAAGGTGAATGGGATTTCGGCGGCGATGATCTGTTTCAAGTGCGAGGAGAAGGATCGGGAAGTTCATCTGATGATTGTCGACCTGCGGCATTTGCAGGGCGCTCCGCCCGAAGGTCATCCGGTTTTTATGGCACAAGGGAAATGGAGCACCGCTTCGTGGAGTGATGGGAGGCATGGCTACTTGCTGGCGGGCGACGTTCCCTTGGAGAAAATCAAAGGGTATTTTTAGGGTGTGTCTATTCGGTGGATGATTTTTCGCGCAGAGATCGCCGAGTCTGCGGAGAAACGGCTTTAACTTTTTCGAGAAAGCGAGAAATCAGTTCTTTCGAGCCAGCATGTAGTCGGCGATGGCGAGAAGGATTTGGGACTTTTTCCCGAGGGGTTTGAGTGAAGCGCGGGCGAGGCGGGTGAGGCGGTCGGCTTCTTTTTGAGCGCCCTCCAGTCCGAGGAGGGCGGGATAGGTGCTCTTTTGAGCTTTGACATCTTTTCCGGCACTTTTGCCGAGTTGTTCGGTGGTTTGAGTGATATCAAGGATGTCGTCGATGACTTGAAAGGCGAGTCCGAGGGCTAGGCCAAATTTGGTTAATGCTTTGAGCTCGGTTTCCGTAGCGTTGGCCGACATCGCACCGAGACGCAGAGAACTGGTAATGAGAGCTCCTGTTTTGCGTTCGTGAATCCAACGGAGATCTTCATACGAATGCTTTTTCCCTTCGCCTTCAATATCGCCGACTTGTCCGGCAATGAGAGCCAAGCTTCCTCCGGCCCAGGAGAGCTCCTTGATCAGATTTTCCATCGGATAGCGTGAGGTCGGAACCGTTTTTGCCGTGATTTCAAAGGCGAGGGTGAGGAGTCCATCTCCCGCAAGAACGGCGATTCCGTCCCCAAAGACCTTGTGATTGGTCGGCTTTCCCCGGCGAAAATCGTCATTATCCATGCAGGGGAGGTCATCATGGATCAGGGAGTAGGTGTGGATACACTCCACGGCGCAGGCGGAGGGAAGGGCATTGGTGTATTTCCCGGAGATCGACTCAGCCGCAGCAACGGCCAGGATGGGGCGAAGTCGCTTTCCCCCGGCGAAAATGCTGTAGCGCATGGCTTTGTGAATGGTGGAGGGGCGGACTTTCTCGTCAGGGAGGAAGCGATTGAGGGCTCGTTCGATTTCTTTCTGACGGGAAGACCAGTAGGGTGCCAAGTTCATGGGGGGCGGTTATGGACTAAATCCTCACAAAATTCAAATTTCAAATGAGGGGGGGTGAAAATTTTCCATTCTGAAGCTTGATTGATTCCTGATTTCGCGCAGAATTCCCGCCTTTATGAGCGATCAGCCCTCATCCGACCTTCGGGTCCAGCTTCCGACTTTCGAAGGTCCTCTGGATCTTTTGCTTTACCTGGTGAAACAGGAGGAGGTCGATATCTACGACATTCCGATTGAAAAGATCACCAAGCCGTACCTCGAATATCTGGACTTGATGCAACAGTTGGATCTGGAAATCGCCGGAGAATTTTTGGTGGTGGCCGCGACGCTCGTTTACATCAAAAGCCGAACACTCCTCCCGAAGACTGAACAGCCACCGCTGTTGGAAGAGGACGAAGAATTGGAAGATCCCCGTTGGGAATTGATCCGCCAGCTCGTCGAGTACAAGAAGTTCAAAGAGGCGGCGAATCATCTTGAGACCCGTCTCGATTACCAGGAGAAGATCTACCATCGCGGTCACTTTCAGTGGAATGAGGCGTGGAATGTTGCCAAGCCGAACAAGGGACAGGTCGGTGTTCTGGAGTTGATGGATGCGCTCAACAAGATCATTGCCAAGATCCGAAGCCAACCGGATGGCGCGTCACTTTACCTCGAAAAGTATACCGTTGCCGACAAGATGGATTTCATTCGCAAGCTGATTACCTTTCAAGATCGGACGGCATTCTCCGAGCTTTTTGCGGAAGTAGCGACACGCTTTGAGGTTGGTGTGACCTTTTTGGCGTTGTTGGAGTTGTTGCGTCAGGGAGAGCTCCATGCGGTACAAGAGGGCGAATTTGGCGAAATCATGTTGGCGCGGGGAGTTCGAAATCCCGAAACGCCGGAAGAAGTGGAGTGATCAAGGATTATGGAACTGAAGGGTATTGTTGAATCGATTTTGTTTGCGACGTCAAAGCCGCTCTCGGAACGTCAAATTGTAAACTTATTAAAGAAAGCGGCGAAAGTGACGCCCTCTCCCGAGACCGAAGCCTTGGCGGAGATCAAGGAGGAGACCATTGTTCAGACGCTTGAAGCGATTCGGAATGATTGGGAGACGCGTGGGATTCAGGTTCAAGAAATTGCCGGGGGATATCGTTTAACGACCCATCCGGATTCGGCCCCCTGGGTCCGTCAACTTTTTGAAGAGCCCCGGGCTTTTAAATTGAGTCAGCCGGCTTTGGAGACCCTCTCCGTGATTGCGTACCGTCAACCGGTGACCCGTGCCCAGATGGAAGCGGTGCGCGGAGTTTCCGTCGATGGAGTTCTGGATACCCTCGTGCAACGCGGCATGGTTCGCGAAGCCGGTCGCTCGGAAACTCCGGGGCGTCCGGTCCTTTATGAGACCTCGCCTGAATTTCTTGAATTTTTTGGACTTCGCGATTTGGATGAACTTCCGAATGTTGATGAATTAAGACGTATTGTTACCAAAGTGGCAGAGGCCAAAGCTAAACCCGAAACCGAAACGGAATCACCCGCCGATGAGCATCCCGAAGCTGCGCCTGCAGATCGATCAGCTGGACCAGAATCTCCTGCGTCTGCTGAATGACCGGCTGCGTCTTGCGGCGCAAATCGGAAAACAGAAGCAGAAACAAGGACGTTCCGTCTTTGCGCCCGAGCGCGAGGAACAGTTGCTCCGTTCCCTGCAAACGGCAAACCGAGGTCCTTTGACGGAAGTCGGACTGCGGGCGATCTATCGTGAAATTATTTCAAGCTCCCGTTCGCGTCAGGGGAATCTTCGCATCGGTTATCTTTCCGAGGATCCGGTCAGCATTTGGGTGGCTCGATCCTTGTTTGGGGTGAGCGATCGGTATCTTCTCCAAAAGAAAGCGAGTTCGGGATTTCAGGCGTTAAAGCGAAATACCATCGATTTATTGGTGGTCCCTGTCGAATCACTGGCTCAGTCGCCTTTACCGAATTTGGCGGGAAGCTCGCTTTATGCGAGAGTCTCCGTAAAAGCAAAATCTTCAGACTACTGGGTTTTTTGTCGCCACGCCTTGGAAACGGAAGTTTACGAGGGAGCGGTTCTTCGTTTGCCGGCCTTAAAAGGACGTACGTTGTGGCCTATTCTCCAGAGAGAAGCGACGCGATTAGGACTGAAAATTCGCACTTCAAGAGTGTGGATGGACGCTTCCAAACGATGGCTGTGGGTTGAGGCGGAAGGGACTTTTCCAAAATCTAAGGTTGAAGAGTGGCAAAAGTCCGTCCAAACCTATAGGATGACCGTAAGTCTGCTTGGATGTTTTTGTAGGCGGGAGTTTTAATGGCGGAAGATCCTAAATCAGAATCGACGCAGAAACGCGACCCCACAAAGCGTTTGGGAAGCTGGTTTCAGCCGAAGAAAAAAGACGGGGAGACGCCTCCCGCAGCAATTCCAACGAAACCGGAAGTTCCTGTAACCAAGGGACCGGATCCGATTCTTCGCGTCGCACCTCCGCAAGCGAAGCCCGTTCCGGCAACTCCGCCTCCCGCTCCAGCGCCGACCGCCGCACCGGCGGAGGTTGCCAAAAAGCCGCCCTCTTTTCCTGTTCCCGCAACACCTCCTCCGACCGCAAAGCCTCCTGAGGTCAGTCCTGAAACACCTCGAGGGAGTCAGATCCCACCCTTTCTTCAGCCGAAGCCCCGTGCCACTCCGCAAGAGGTCGCACCGAAGATCGAAAAAGCGCCCGAGAAGCCGGTTGATAAACCTGCGGAAAAGCCCATTGAGAAACCGACGATCAAGGTGGTCGAGAAGCCCGTCGAGAAGCCGGTAGAGGCCAAGCCTGAGCCGAAACTCAAGCCCGCCGTCCTTCCCACCAATCCACTCCCGAAAAAGGAGGATGATAAAAAAGCACAACCGCTGCTCTCCCGTCAAAAATATGAGACGGAAGAGGCTCCTCTCGAAGCGCCTGTGGTTCCTCCGGTAAAAGGACCGAGACCGCTCTGGTTGCGTATTGTATTCTTCATCATGACTCTGGTTTCGGTGGCTGGGCTCGGCTACTGCTCTTACCTGCTCCTCCGTGAAACGCGTCTGGAAGGGAAAGTCAGCGTCCGGACCCATCGTTTGCCTCGACAAATTTCCATTGTTCGTGATTTCAGTGCGGACATCCGAACGTTGCGTGAAGAATATGTCATGGCGCGGACTCCGATTGTGGACCGAATTCGTGAAAAGGAGCAGATTGTGAAGCGCTCCAAATCGGACGTCCAAACAGTGGAAGATCGACTCAAGCTTCTGGAACAAGAGTATGCTTCGGTGCAGCAAGAGACCGACAAAACGATTGAAGATGGGAAACTCTATCAACAAAAGGTTTGGGAAAAGGAAGGGGCGCTTCTGGATCGTGAATTTGAGGCAAAGCTCACGGAATTCGAAAAAGCGATTCGTGACCGAGCCCAACCGCTGGGCTTAAAGTATGAGCCGGGTGAAATTCGTTCGCCGGAAGTTTGGGTGAATGCGTTCCGCTTGAGTCTCTATGATGTTCCGAAGAAGATGAAAACCGGACCCGAGCGCGAATGGGCGGAGAAGCAATTGATGCTCTGGCGCGACTTTGAGAAGGGCTGGGAAGATCGTAAGTTGAAGATCAAGGATCAAATTGACGACTTTCAGGTGAAGACGAATGAGAAGGTGAATATGCTGCGCGACCGCACCTTATTGCTTGAAGAAAAGATCAACGAGGCCAAGGGTGAATTGCAGCCGCTCAAGGTTGAATTTGCTTCGGCAGAAACGGCTTGGAACGAAGTTCGTGCTTCCGAAGTGCGACTCCGGGAAAATTACTACAAACAGATCCTGGAGACCCCGAGTAAGAATGTTCTCTACGAGATCAATCTTCATCCGTCTGGAACCTTTAGCTGGCGCTACATTCATCAGAACAAGGCCTTTCCGCAGGGGCGCTATCTGCTCTGGCTCCAGACGGAAAAAGGTGAAGACGTTTACTGGACCGCAGTGACCATTGAACTGATTGATTTTCATAAGAGCGAAATTGAAATCAGCGAATCGGCCTTTGTTCCGATCAACGATTACCTCAAGTGAGCTGGCACTGGTCCCGCTTCATTCCTCCTGCTGAGGAGCCGCTTTGGAAGGAACGCCTTGCCGTCTGGGGGGAAGAGCGGATCGTGATTTCCCAATATGTGGATGAGACCGAGGCGCGAGTTTCCGTCTATGGCCTCAAACGGAGCGAAGCTCTGGCCATTCAGAAGCGATGGAAGGGTGAGTTTCGAAAGACGGTGATTCCGAAGCCGCATGCCTTCATTCTTCGTTTAGGAAAGCGACTCGTGGTACAATCCAAAAAACCTCGGACTAAAAATGGTTTGTGGATCCCTCCCGAGATGGCTTTTGGGACGGGCGACCATCCGACGACGGAGATGATTTTAAGAGAAATGGCGCGAATCCAGCGCTGGGATCTTCATACCGTTTTGGATGTTGGAACCGGAACGGGGATTCTGGCCTTGGCCGCCCGCCGTTGGGGCTCTCTGAAAGTGGCAGGGGTTGATTTTGATCCGATCGCGATTCGAACAGCGAAGCGAAATGAACTGCGTAATTTTTCGGCATCAAAAATCCAATGGAAGGTCGGCGGGGTGGAATCGCTCAAGACCCGAGAGCATTCAATCGTTGTGGCAAATCTTTACGGGGAACTGCTGCGAAAAAACGCAAAACAACTGGCGGCATCGATTGCTCCCGGCGGAAAGCTTTTGGTGAGTGGAATTTTCAGAGGCGATGAAGGTCCGATTCAAAAAGCGTTCGAACGTCAAAAATTGATTATGCGGCGATTGCGTTCCAGTGGAAAATGGTCGATGATGGTTTGGGAAAAGGGATTGAATTTAAAAAGGAGTCCGAGTCATGTTCGTTGAAGGACAGCGTGTCGTTTGTATCGATGACAAATTTCCGGCATGGGTTCGTTTGATTTACAAACAACTTCCCAAAAAGGACTCCAAGTACACGATTCGCAAAGTCTGCATGCGTCGGGAAAAGTTGCGTGGCTCCGAGGAAGCGACCGTCGCCGTCCTTTTACAGGAGCTCGGAAATCCTCCCGACCCGACTCACAAAGGGGGCGAAGAGCTGGCTTTTCGCTCTGAACGGTTTGCGCCGCTGGAAGAAATTGCGATTGAGGAATATTCGGAGAAAGAGGAACTGATTTTTGTTTGATAACGAAACGCTCATCCTTAGCGATCCAATTGGAAATGTAATAACGGGCGAATGCTCCCACGAAGCTCCAGCCCATGGAACAGAGGTGGCACGTTTGTGAAGGGAGCCTCCTCACACAAACCCGCCCGCAACGCTTCGCGTAGCAATGCGGGCGGGGGCACGAAGCCACAATCGGAAGGTTTTTTTGTTTCATTTCTTAATAAATAAAAATGGCCTCAAAAGCTTTGTGGCTTCGTGCCTTTGTGTGAGACATCCGGGTAGTTGATTTGGCGAGTGATTTCGCAGCTATTTTTTACTGGCTCGAGGCGGATTATTTCCTATGGTGGACCGCTTATGAAATTTTCGTTGCGTTGGTTGCGGGATCATCTTGATCTTTCGGTGACTCCGGAGGTCCTTGTGGAGAAGTTGACGCTCGCGGGGACCGAGGTGGAGCATTGGCAGACGCTCGGTTGGGAGAGTGACAAAGTGGTGATTGCCGAGATTCGCAGCTTCCAGCAACACCCGAATGCCGATCGACTGCGCATTTGCCGCGTTTTTGACGGAAAGAATGAACTTCAGATTGTCTGTGGTGCCAAGAATTTCGGAGAAGGCGATCGCGCCCCGCTTGCGTTACCCGGAGCGAAACTTCCAGGGGGATTAACGATTAAAGAGGGGAAGCTTCGCGGAGAAAAATCGGAAGGGATGATGTGCTCCTCCAAAGAACTGAATCTTGCCGCAGAAGCGGAAGGGATTCTGATTCTGCCGAAGGATGCTCCCTTGGGGACTCCGCTTCATCAGTATTTAAAAGGGGATACGGAGATCGAAGTTGAAATTACGCCGAATCGTCCGGATCTCTGTTCGTATCGCGGATTAGCTCGCGAACTTTCGGTGATTGAATGTGGAACGTTGAAGCCGACTTCTGCTGTTTCATCTCCAAAAACAGAGAATTTACCTGCTCCGACATGGCGTGTGGAGCTTTTGGATGCGGAAGCCGCTCCGTTTTACACCGCGACGGTATTCAAAAATGTGAAAGTGGGGGCAAGTCCGGAATGGTTGCGGGAGAAAATTACGGCGACCGGTCACCAATCGATCAACAACGTCGTCGATATTACGAATTTTGTTCTTTGGGAGACCGGTCAACCTCTGCATGCCTTTGATGCGGCAAAGCTGAGTGGAAAGACCATTCGGATTCGTCGCGCTCAGGCTGGAGAAGTCTTTGCGGGCTTGGATGGAAAATCCTACACCTTGAATCCTTCCGAGTTAGTGATTGCAGATGAAAAAGGGGCGATTGCGCTCGCTGGAATTTTAGGCGGAACCTCGACCGGGATGGGAGCCGAAACGACGGAGATGATTCTCGAATGTGCCTGGTTTCAACCGTCCGTTGTCCGTTCCGGCGCGCGTCGTCTTGGGGTCATGACCGATTCATCCTATCGCTTTGAGAGACGTGTGGATCCGGCAGGAGCGCGTGCGGCTCGGGATTTGGCCGTGAAGCTTTTTCAGGAAATCGCCGGAGCGGAAGTGGCTGAGGCACGGATTGAAGCCGGGACCGCACCAATTCTTCTTCCGGAAATCACGTTACGCTTGGCCCGAGTCAGTTCTTATCTTGGTGTCTCGATTTCGACGGATCGAATCCGGAGTTGGCTCCAGAAATTGGGATTGGAATTGCTTGAAGAAAATTCAGAGGTTCTGAAATGGCGCGCTCCGTCGTTTCGTCCGGATTTGAAGGCGGAGATTGATTTACTCGAAGAAATTGCGCGATTAAATGGGATGGAGGCGGTTCCGAGTCGTCTGAAATTTCAACCTCAAATGACGGGTGTTGTGGATGCGATCTACGAAAAGACCCGAAGCCTTCGTCTCGCGTTAGCGTCCCGCGGATTTCAAGAATGTTTGACCGATCCGTTTTTGGATCGGGCTCGGGCGAGCGAGGGAGCCGTTGAGGTCATTAATCCGCTCAATGAGCAATTCACGCACCTGCGGCCAAATTTGAAAGCGTCGATGCTCACGATTGCGGCCAAAAACTTTTCCAAGGGAAATACGGACCTTCGCCTTTTTGAAGTCGGTCGCACATTTTCGCTTCAGGGAGAAGAGACTCACTTGGCGGTGATTCTGACAGGAGCAACCGGCGGACTTCATTGGTTGGAAAAAGCCAGAGAGACCGATCCTTTTGATTTGCTGGGGGTCCGCGATTATCTAAAGGGGCTTGGAATTCAGGAGGGAGATTTTCTTGAATCCGGGCAGCTCTCTCCTTCAGAATTGAAAAAGGCCGATATCAAAGGGGAACTCTTTTATTTCGAAGTAAAGCTCGACCGCTGGTTGGGTGTGCGTGAGGGACTGGCGAAATATCGTTCACTCCCCGTCTATCCAGCAGTGCGACGGGATGTGGCGTTGGTTTTGGCGAAAGCGAAATCCCGGACTGAAGTCGAGGGAGTCATTCGCGCAACCCAGATTCCGACGTTGGAAAAGATTGAACTTTTCGATTGCTTTGAAGATCCGAAAGGGGAGAAGATTCCGGTGGATCAAAAATCCCTCGCCTTTGCCCTGACCTATCGGGCGGAGGATCGGACTCTCACCGATGTCGAGGTGAATCGCTGGCATGATCAAGTTCGTGCGGCATTGCAAAAAGAGCTAGGCGGCACCCTGCGGGAAGGGTGAGAAGGAGATCGATGATGAGCCGATGGGGATGGATTTTAGGAGGAATGTGGCTTCTTTCATTGCCGGTGCAAGCCGCAAAGAAAGAGGCCCCGCGTGGATTGGAGCCTTTCGAAAAGCGAATTCAAGCCAAGAGCGTTTTATTGGTGGATGCAGCGTCGAATCAGGTGATTTTTTCAAAAAACCATCTGGATCGCCACCCTCCTGCAAGCACGATCAAGTTAATGACAGCGCTCCTCGCACACGAAAAGACCGGCTTACGCGGACTGGTTACCGTTACTGAGGAAGATACGCACGTGGAGCCGAGTCATATTCCATTGAAGGTGGGGGAGACGATTTCCGTTCAAAATTTGGTCAAAGCACTTTTGGTCGGCTCCGACAATGATTCGGCGATGGCTCTGGCAAGACATACTGCGGGCACTGTTCCAAAATTTATCGATCTGATGAATCAACGAGCCTTTCAGCTCGGATGTAAAAGCAGTGTCTTTCGCAACCCCCATGGACTTCCGACACCCGGTCAGGTGACAACGACGGTCGACTTGCTCCGGATTTTTCAAACCGTGCTTCGGATTCCTGAGTTGCGACGAATTTGCCAGTTGGAATCCTTTGAGCTGGAGACCAAGGCGGGCCGTCAGGTGGTGAAGAATCACAACAAACTCCTTGGAGTTTATCCTGGAATGGGGCCTGCGAAAACCGGCTGGACCTACTCCTCCCGCCACACGTACGCCGCATCTGCTTCCCGAGGAGGGCGTGAATTGCACCTGATTATCTTAAACAGCCCGGATAAGTGGACCGATGCAAAACTTCTTTTTGATTATGGATTCGAGCATCTTCCCGTCATCCTTCCTCCCACTGCTGTTCCCGAGTCAAACCGACCGACAACACTTTAAGTCCTCATGTCTGGAAAACTTTACGTTGTCGCGACTCCGATTGGAAACTTGGAGGATATTACCCTCCGGGCTCTTCGAGTCCTCAAAGAAGTCGATCTCATTGCAGCGGAAGATACGCGCCACTCGATTCATCTTTTGCAGCACTTTCAGATTGAAAAGCGACTGGTCAGCTATCACGAATTTAATGAAGCGAAACGGACGGCGGAGTTTCTTCAGGATTTTGCGATTGGAAGAAATATTGCATTGGTGAGTGATGCCGGAATGCCTGGAATTTCAGATCCCGGAGAGCGTCTGATCCGGGCATGTGTGGCGAATGGAATTACGGTGGAGGTCATTCCGGGAGCTTCTGCGGTGCTTCAGGCATTGGTTGGTGCCGGATTCTCCATGGTTCCCTTTCAATTTTGTGGATTTCTTCCTGTGAAAAGCGGAGGACGTCGTCGTGAACTCTTGGCGGCAGCCGAGCGTTCCTGTACGTCGATTTATTTTGAATCGCCCCATCGCTTGGTTCGGGCATTGGAAGATGCCGTTGCTGAAATTCCAGACTGTTCGATGTGCGTGGCGCGGGAACTGACGAAGAAATTTGAAGAATTGAAGCGAGGACTTCCGACGGAGCTTCACGCATACTACAGCTCCCAAAAAGTGCGTGGCGAGATTTGTTTGGTGATTCAGTCGCGCGATGCCAAAAAGCATAAGACAGAAGCAAGAAGTGGTGATGAAAATCTCACCCAAAATTTCTAAATCGATCTGAACTGATATGGCTTCACCCTACGAATCGATTGTCAGCCGGATGCGCGAGCTGACTTACGTCGGGGCGGCGGCCGGTTTATTGGGGTGGGACGAAGAGACTTATCTTCCGAAAAAGGGCCGAGCCTTTCGAGGCGATCAAAAAGCGTTTTTGAGTGGATGGGCTCACGAGCAGTTTACCGATCCAAAGGTGGGGGGATGGCTTTCGGAGTGCGAGGGATCCGAGTTAACGGAAGATCAAAGAATCAATGTTCGGGAGTGGCGTCGCGATTATGATCGCGCGACGAAACTTCCAAAAGCGTTGGTAGAGGAACTGGAACGGACTCGTTCGGAAGCGCACATCGCTTGGATTGAGGCCCGACAGAAATCCGACTTTTCAATCTTCAAGCCGGGATTGGAAAAATTGGTGGCGTTGACCCGACAGACGGCAGAGGCATGGGGTTATGAAGAGCATCTCTATAACGCCCTTCTCGACGCGCATGAACCGGGAGCCAAGGTTTCAAAAATTCGTCCTCTCTTGGAATCGCTTCGTGCGGCGGTGATTCCGATTCTCTCGCAAGCGATTGAACGATCAAAATCGATTCCGGAGGATTTCCTCGCAGGAGATTATCCGATTGAAGCACAACAGGCTTTCAACCGAAAAGTGGCTGAAGCCTTTGGGTTTGATTTTGAAGCCGGGCGAATCGATACCGCCGTACATCCGTTTTGTGCCGGGATCGCGCCGGGGGATTGTCGGATGACGACCCGTTATGATGCTCGGGATTTCTCAAGTTCTCTTTATGGAGTTTTGCATGAAACCGGTCATGGACTTTACACTCAGGGAACGAAAGCGGAACATTTCGCCACGCCCCTGGGACAAGAGGTCTCGCTCGGGATTCATGAATCTCAGTCCCGGTTTTGGGAAAATCATATTGGACGCTCGACGACCTTTTGGCGTCATTGGTATCCGGTCGCCTGCGAGCATTTTCCACACCTTCGGAAATTCACTCCGGAGCAGATCGCGGCAGCCGTCAATCGGGTAGCTCCCTCGTTTATTCGCGTCGAAGCGGATCCGGTGACGTATGACGCGCATATCCTGCTTCGGGTCGAAGTGGAAATCCGAATCTTCTCCGGTGAACTGACCGTGGCGGAGATTCCGGCTTACTGGAATGAGCAATTTGAGAAGTTGTTGGGATTAAAAGTTCCGAACGATGCGCAAGGATGCCTTCAGGATGTCCATTGGAGCTGGGGCGGATTTGGCTACTTTGCGACTTATACGCTGGGCAATCTCAACGCGGCACAACTCTCCGAAGCGATGCGAAAGAAAATTCCCTCGCTGGATTCCCAACTGGAACAAGGAAACTATCAGCAGGTTCTTTCCTGGTTACGCGAAAATATACATCAACACGGTCGCCGCTATCTGCCGGACGAGCTGATGAAACGCGCCACCGGATCGGAGACGAAAATTGATGCTCATGTGGCGATGTTGAGGAAGCAGTAGGGGAAGTTGATAAAAACCTGAGTCGCGTGTTGTTGAATCTGGAACTCACGAACTCAGGAAAAGTTGGGTGATCCTGTCTGCTTTTTTCTCTCTTGAATTCCTGAGTTCCAGATTTCCGAGGTGAAGCGAGGTGGGGGATTGAAATCCTAAAGGAGAGGGGATTTCTCGAGAATCACCGCGAACGTCGGCAGTCAGCCGATCGAGAGATTCGCTGGACGGCATGGTTCGGGGTCTTAGATCCTATACAGGGTAACCGGCAAATCCTTCCCCTTCACATTCACTTCTCCGAGTGTCTCACTCCCGGGAATTGCTCCGACTCGCGTGTGAACGGCGTCGGTAATGATAGCCTCAGCTTTCAACTGTGTGCATAAAGAGCTTAATCGGCTAGCCAAGTTAACTGTGTCGCCGATTGGGGTGAGGTCACGTCGAGTCTTCCGATCAATACTAATCATGGCGACTCGTCCTGTATGAATACCAATGTGTGGGATCAGCTTATACGGAGATGAATAAGAGGAACCGGCCAGACGGTGGCGCAAGGTTTGGACAAAGCGGCAAGCTCGAGCGGAATGGTCTGAGTGTTCTTCTGCCAACCAGTAGGCAAAGACTGCATCACCGATGTATTGCGCAATGGTTCCTTCGTTTTCGAGAACGGCTTCTGTGACTGCGGTCAGATAGCAGTTCATCCCGCGAATCAACTCTTCTGTCGAAACAGCTTCACTCAGGTGCGTGAACCCAGGTGGATCACAGAACATAAGGGTTGCCTCAACGTTGGATTGCTCGGTCCGAAGTATTCCTTCTGGACCAGGGTATTTGGCTGACCCAAAAAGTCTTGACCATTGAAACATAATTTTTCACCGAACACTTATTCAACCGACAGCAAATGTTTTAGGAGCAGGCCAGGCCCGAAATTCTTTGAGAAATTTTGCCCTCATGGGTGGATTAAATTGTCACGGAAAACCGACCGCATCAAGGTTTAATCTCCATTTTTGGTAGGGCGACCTCTCCGAGGGCGCCGTGCCGTGGTTCGACTCCCTGAAAACGGTCATTGGACATTGTCTCATTTATCCTGCAGTCGCAAGAACCCACCGGGCAGATGGCGGCGCCTTCGGAGAAGTCGCCCTACCAATCTTTAGAGTATTTCTTCTTGGAAAAAATGATTTGCGGTGATTTGCGAGATTCGCGGGAAATGCCCCTCCTTTTCGTTCTTGTCGGGGCTCATTTTGTAGAACAGGATCTCGCTTCATAGGAGCTCCTTATGATCAAACCTTTCTTCCTTCCGTTGGTGCTTGCCCTCGGGCTTTTTGTTTCGCTTCAGGCAGAGCCTCCGATTCCGGCGCCGTTGCAGGAGTGGAAATCGTGGGCTACTTGGAATAATCCGCATATCGGCTGTCGTCCTCCTTCTCATGATCCGAACATTCACTGGTGTTTCTGGCCGACCTCCCTCTCGCTGGATTTAGGGAAAAGTGGGGGAACGTTTGAATTTGTGGTGGAGACCGATCACGAAACGGTTGTTCCATTGCCGGGGGGTTCAGAATTCTGGCCGCAGGAGGTCAAAGTAAATGGACAAGCGATTGCCGTGACTTCAGGCGAGCGAAAGACCCCCTCCGTTCGTCTCAAACAGGGGAAGCACCATTTGAACGGACGATTTTACTGGTCCGAGCTTCCTCAACGATTGGATTTACCTCGTGAAACCGGGTTCCTGACCTTGCGACTGGAGGGAAAGCCGGTGGATCGGGTGAATTGGGATGCGGAGGGACGCCTCTGGTTGGTTCGTCAACAGACGACCGAGTCGGCTCGTGATGAGCACTCCTTTCAGGTTTACCGCCTTCTCGAAGATGGAATTCCGATGTGGCTCAAGACCCGGATCGACTTGAGGGTTTCGGGTCGGAGTCGCGAGGAGACACTCGGAGTGGTGCTTCCTCCCGGCTGGATTTTGGAATCGGTTCAAAGTGGAATTCCGGCGGCGATCGATGCGAATGGAGTTCTCAAAGTTCAAGTCCGTCCCGGTCGATGGAACATCGGGTTTACGGCGTACCGAAGCGCTACGACGACGGAAATTGGATTTACCACTCGACCCCGCATGGAAGAGGAGCTGATTGCCTTCAAGGCAGCGCCGGGATTGCGATCGCTCGATTTGCGAGGAGGTGTTCCAATTGATGCTTCCCAAACCAATTTTCCCGAAGTCTGGCGGGCCTTTCCGGTCTTTCAATGGATGAACACGACGCCGTTAAAGCTCGATGAGAAACTACGTGGGATGGGTGAACGCAAAGCGGCGGGCCTTTCGATGAAGCGTCAACTCTGGTTGGACGAAAAAGGGAAGGGATGGACCTATCAAGATCATGTCTCCGGAGCAGGATTGAAAATCTGGAGACTCGATGCACCGACCGGCGTTGCGCTCGGTTCCGTGAAAATTAATGGCCAACCAGAACTGATCACCAAAAATCCGACTACCGGAGAATCCGGAGTGGAAGTTCGTCAACGCGCTTTAAACCTCGAAGCCGTCGGTCGTTTGGAGTCAGGAGGCTCGTTGCGTGCGGTGGCTTGGAGCACGGGAGCAGAGCAATTGAACATCAATTTAAACCTCCCTCCCGGCTGGCGCTTGATGGCGGCGGGGGGTGCGGAAGAAGTACACGGGGATTGGCTGACGCGATGGACGCTTTTTGATCTTTTTCTCCTCCTGATCACTTCGCTCTCTGTATATAAGCTGTGGGGACGAGGCGCGGGTGTCATTGCATTCTTGGCCTATGGGATGACTTATTTTGAGCCGGGAGCTCCCCAATGGGGATGGCCTTTGCTGCTGATTCCGATTGCGCTCCTGCGGGTGATTCCCGAAGGAAAGATTCAAACACTCTTACAAGTCCTCAAGTGGGGAACGCTCTTTGTCCTGCTCTATCAATTTGTTCTTTTTTCAGAAGGGCAAATTAAGGCGATTCTTTATCCGCAGTTAAGAGGGGACCATTCTCAATTCATGAATGATCAGAGTGAAAATCAGGAAGTTATTTTTAGTAACCCTACGCAAGCGAATCAACTGGAGGCGGCAGGAGAGCCACAACCGGCATCCATGGCAAAAGCATCAGATGAGAGTGATAGTTTTAATCTGAGGGCCTATTCGGTTTCCGGTTCGGTAAATGCTCGTCGTCAAGTCTCGACGGCGAAAGCTTACAAAGGAAAAGCGGACTGGGCGAATATGAGCCAAGTAGCTTCCGCGCGAATCCAGACCGGCCCTGGTATTCCCGAGTGGCGTGGAGCTTCTCATGTGAGCTGCGCTTGGAAAAATCCGATTCCTGCGGATCATCGCTTGCAGTTGTTCCTTCTCTCTCCGCTCCTGAGTCGACTCTGGATGATGGCGGGACTGGTTTTAAGTGCATCGCTCTTAGCGATTCTGCTCGGCTCGAGTCTCACCGCAGGATTTCGAAAGATTCTACAATTTCGAGTCGCTCCGGCTGTAACGGCGCTCTTCCTTTTCTTCGGAACCGGATCCCTTCAGGCGGAACTTCCGAGCGATGGAATGCTCAAAACCTTGGAAGAACGACTTCTGAAACCCTCCGAAGCATTTCCTCATGCGGCATCGATCTCTCAGGTCGATTTAAAATTGTCAGGGGATCGTGTCAGCATCGCTGCGGAGATTCATGTCGCCGCTCCCTGTGCCGTTCCACTCCCGGGAAAACTACCGGGATGGAGTCCTCTCTCCGTGACGGTGAACGGAAAATCCGAGGCGGCAGTTCGACGGGAGGAAGGACATTTGTGGATCGCCTTGATGGCGGGAGTTTCACGAGTGACGATGGAAGGGATGCTTCCCGCCGGACCGGAATGGGAATGTGCCTTTCGGTTGAAACCGCATCGGGTGGTCATTCAAGCTCCCGGATGGAATGTCAGCGGCGTGAATGCGCAGCTCGTTCCGGAATCGTCGATCGTCTTTTCGCGTAAGCCGGGCGAAGAATCGGTCAATGCCGCAATTCGATTCGAGAGTGATTTACATCCGGCTGTGCTCATCGAGCGGCATTTGGAATTGGGTCAACTTTGGAGGGTTCGTACGGTCGTCACCCGGATTGGAACGGTTAAAAAGGCTGTTGCCCTGCAGGTTCCGCTGATCGTCGGTGAACGACTTCTCAATGCGGATCTAATCCCGGTGGATGGAAAACTGGAGGCACGTCTTGGGGCCTCCGAGCATTCGATGGAGTGGATCAGTGAATTGACTCCGGTTGAAAAACTGGAGCTGACGAGTCCGACCGATAGTCGTTGGGTGGAGCGCTGGCACTTGCAGGTTTCGCCGATTTGGAACGTCACCGCGACGGGAATTGCGCCGACCTTTGAATCCTCCGAGAATCGTCTCGATCCTCTCTGGCTCCCATGGCCGGGCGAGTCGGTGAGTTTGAGAATGGTGAAAGCCGAGGGAATTCCGGGAGCAACCACGACGATTCATCATTTAAAACACCAAGTGGAGCCCGGTCGGATTCAACGCAAGAACACTTTATCCATGCGGGTTCAATCAAGTTTGGGAGGAGAGTTACCGCTCGGCTTGATGGGAGAGGGGATTGAAATCGAATCGCTGAACCGTTCGGGGAGTCCGCTACCGGTTCGGCGCGAAGGGACGAATGTGATTCTACCGCTTCAGCCGGGGGATCAGGAATTTGAGCTCCGGTGGAATGTTCCGAAAGCGATCGGATTTCGAATCACTCCGGATCGTTTTACGCTTCCGGTCGAGGCTTCGAATTATCGGACGACCGTGACCCTTCCGCAAGATCGTTGGATTCTCCTGGCGGGAGGACCTCAGCAAGGGCCTGCCGTTCGTTATTGGTCAACCGTTGTTCTGGCGTTGATCGGTGCGTGGCTTCTCTCGCGGTGGACGACTTCGCCGCTCCGTTTTCGAGATTGGTTGTTGCTTGGGTTGGGATTAACTCAAGCGCCACTGATGGTGAGCGTGTGGATTGTTGGATGGTTTGTGGCGCTCGCACGTCGGAGTGGAGTGAAGTCTGTGACCTCTGGGGTTCGCTCTTATAACTTCCAGCAAATGGGATTGGTCATTTTAAGTCTTGCGATGGTGGGAGGGATTCTCTTTGTCGTGAGTCAAGGGCTCTTGGGAACTCCTGAGATGACGGTGGAGGGGAATGGGTCATCGGCTTACGATCTGCGTTGGTATCAGGCACGGGGAGTGGACCCGGCGGCGTGGGTCTTGAGTGCCCCCCTCTGGCTTTATCGCGTGCTGATGCTTTTGTGGGCGCTTTGGCTGGCGCAGGCGTTCATCGGTTGGCTCAAGTGGGGATGGGAGGCCTTCAATCGAGGAGGCCTCTGGCGTCATCCGGAGGAAGAGCCGACCCCGCCGCCTTTGCCTTGACGCAGCACTCTAATCATTAGCGAAGAATTGACGCGACGGATGGTTTCACACAAAGCTTAAGCCCTCGTGCTCATGGGGCAATGAGTGGTGAGAAAAGGATTTTTTCTCTCGCTAAGCCCGCCAAGGCGCAAAGGAATGTTCAACTTTAAATCCAAAAGGAGGGGGCATTTCCCGCGAAATACGCGAAACACGCCAAAAG
>CAZKRU010000056.1:0-28093 GCA_964555235.1 uncultured Verrucomicrobiota bacterium | reverse complement strand
AAAGATGTAAAAAAAGGGGGGTGTTTTACGATCTAAACGAGGTAAATAACAGGTAACAAAAAATCTATAGCGGCTAAGAAAATAGACTGTAATTTTTTTACCAAATTAAGGCTGTTTACGAAAATGTGATCGCAAGTTGGGCGCGAGAATGGGGTGTGACTCAAAAACGCTTTAGCAAGCCGTTTAAAGGCAGGCTTTTAATGTTAAACGTAGCAGACAGAGAGAGAATGCATTACGATGAGTTCGGACCAAATACAGTCCCAAAGATGTAAAAAAAGGGGGGTGTTTTACGATCTAAACGAGGTAAATAACACCTACCCACTTGGCGAACGCCTGCCCGCTCATGCCGCTCTTTTCAAACTCTGCTAAAATCTCTTCACGCCTGGCTTCGGTCGTACGTATGCGTCCCAACTTGTCTCTTTTTAAAATTAAAACAGCTTCTGCTCCGCTCTCCGTCATAGATGTCATAGCTCGTAGACTATGACTCCTATGATCTCTTGAATAGGGGGTGCTTGGTGCACCGCTTACTCATAAATATCGTAGCTACGATATTTATGATGAAAAGATCGCGGGGGGCTTTACGCGGCGATGACTTGGGGTTGGAGTGATTGAGCGTAGGATCGAGGCGTCAGTGTGTGAACGGTTTTGTTGGTGTGGCTTGGGATCTGGGTGAGGACGTGGCGGAAGTAATCAAAGGGATTTACGCCATGGAGTTTGCAACTTTGTGCGAGGGTGTAGAGGATGGCGGAGCGTTCTCCGGCATCTTCGCATCCGAAAAACAACCAGTTCTTTTTGCCGAGAGCCGTAGGCCGAATGGCATTTTCCACGAGGTTATTGTCGATCTCCACGCGACCGTCTTTCAAAAAGACTTCGAGTTTGCTCTTGAGGGAAAGAGCGTAGGCGATGGCGACACCCATGGAACTTTTGGGAAGGAACCGTTTTTCGAAAGTCCACTTCGTGAAAAGCTCGAAGAGTCGTGCGATCCAGGGGGCGGAATGTTTTTGGCGGTGCTCGTGTCTTTGTGCGGGAGAAATCAGGTGCTTACGCCAGAGGGACTCCTGACGATAGAGACGTCTTAAAATCCTCAGAATCCGTTTTGCCTTTTTCGGTTCATGCATTTGCGCCTCGAAGAACTTGCGGCGGACGTGAGCCCAACAAGCCGAAAGCTTGATTCGATCCGGGTTTCGACCTTGGAACGTGTCGTAGGCGCTATAACCATCGACTTGAAGGATCCCCTTAAAAGCCTTTGGAATGAGTTCATCGAGGGCGCTCGACGCCCGAGTGACCTCCCAACGGTAAAAGACTTCCCCTCCCGGTCTTGGATCTCGTACCGTCCAAAGATAGCCGAGTTTCGTTTTTCCGTTTCCGGGGGACAAATAACGGATCGGAGTCTCGTCGCATTGGACGTAACCGCCTTGAAAAATCTCGTGGGCAAGGTCTTGGTAAAGAGGTTTGAGCCAATCGGCCGCGAGCCCCATCCAGCGGGCCATGTTCTGACGTGAAATCTCCATACCGTGACGGGTGAGAAAGATCTGTTCCTGACGATAGAGCGGCAAATGGTCGACGTACTTGCCAACGATCACCGAGGCGATCAATCCGGGGGCGGCCTCGCAGCGTTCCTGGAGCAAAGCGGGAAGCGGAGCAATGATCGGGGGATTTTTGGAATCGATTTTCGAAACGAACTTGCGACGGATGAGGCGCCGATTGAAAAAACGACCAGGCTGGTAGTCGTATTGATCGGTCACTTCCTCCCCGATTTGACGAAAGGCTTCGGGGTTTTCGAGGACGGGAGCGGGATCAATGATCTCGACCTCAACGGGGAGATCTTTAGCCAGACGTTTGCGACGGATCTGAGAAGGCTTAGGTTCTTTTTTTTTAGAAGGGAGAGGAAACTCGGTGAGTGAGAGCACTTTTGAAATCTCCATCTCAAATTCAGGGTGAGAGGAGGACTCGCTTTTGGGAGCGAAGGCCCGACGGACGAGAAGATCGACCTTTTCGCGAAGGAGCTTGTTCTCTTGTTTAAGTTGGGCGTTTTCGTTCAAAACCGCATCGAGTCTTTTTTCAAGAGCCTCGAGTTTTTGGAGAAGAAACGCATCGTTTTTCACAGATAAAAAGAAAGCATCTTCTGTACCATGATGAGAGGGAAAATGAGCTATTTTTCGCGCTCATACCAAGGACGAAATTTGGCTCCTTTCATCTCCACGCCATCCGTCAAAAGAGCCAGCGCCTCCGGCCGGAGTGCGAGCTTCATTTGGTTTGCTTCCGAGGGTTTTGGCCATGAGAACGTTCCTTCTTCCAGTCGCTTCACACAAACCCAGAGGCCGGTTCCGTCCCAGTAGAGGATCTTGAGACGGTTGCGAGGGCGATTGGTGAAAACAAAAAGCGCTCCGCGAGTCGGAGACTCTTGAAGTTGATTTTGAACCAACGCACTGAGTCCTTCAAAACCCTTCCTCATATCGCACGGTTCCAACGAGAGCCAAACCCGCATCCCTCCCGGAAAAGTCAGCATGAGAGACTCTTGAGAAAAACTCCCGCAAGCCGGGCTTGGTTCTCATCTTGAATCGTCAGCTTCACGCCTCCCGAAAGCTCCAAAGTCAAAAAACTCGATGGAGGATTTTGCGAAACCACTTCTACCCACTTTGGAGTGCTGCTGGAATCTTTCGTCGGCTTTGCCTGACGCCGTTTTTGAATCCAGGTGGCAAAAGTCGAATACGTCAGACCCGCCCACTTCGCAAACTCCAGACCGCTCATCCCGCTGCGGTCGTACTCTGCCAGGATCTCTGCCCGTTTGGATGCCGGAATCTTGATGCGTCCCAGCTTGTCCCGCCTCAAGATTACACTCTCATTACCACTCGTCGCCAGCGTAGATGTCATAGCTACGCAACTTACGTCATTTACCATCTCTTGAATACAAGGTGCTACGAGTGACGCTTACAATCATCCGCTTTTGTTACGAGAAAACAATAACTCGTAGACAACACGGCGAAGAGTACGCAACTACCACCATGAGCATGAGCCGTGTGACGACGAGCGCGATGATGATGCCCGCCACCACCACGCTGCCATTGCGACTGGGAACGCTGGAGCGGTTGATGGTGTATCAAGTCGGCGCAAGAGGCGAATTAACCTGGATAGAGGGTAGTTTTCGAAACGAGTTGCTAACTGTATTAAATCGTCATTACTGGCGAATAATATTGATTTATTAATTTAATTCGCCATATATGACGCATTATGAAAATTTCTCTACAACTGACCGATGAGGCCGTTCTCCAAGAATTGGGCGGGCGTCTGGCCGGGGCACGTATCGAGCGCAACCTGACGCAGGCGGAGTTGGCGGAACAGGCGGGGGTGTCCAAGCGGACGGTCGAACGGCTGGAGTCGGGGGAAGTGGCGACGCAGCTCTCGGTTTTCCTGCGGGTCTGCCGTGCGCTCGGTTTGTTGGAGCGTTTCGAGACGCTGCTGCCGGAACCGGTGCCCGGCCCGATGGCGCAATTAAAGCAGGCGGGCCGGAAACGACAGCGGGCGAGGGGCAAAAAATCCGCGCCGGGCGGGTCGAAAAAATGGACGTGGGGAGAGCCGGCATGATCGCGAAGGTGCAGCTTTGGGGCCGGACCATCGGCGCGGTGTCGCTCGACGAAGGGCGGGACGTGGCGGTGTTTCAATACGACGCGGACTTCGCGCTCAGCGGGATCGAGCTTTCGCCGGTGACGATGCCGTTGAGCGAGCGGGTGTATGAATTTCCGGCGCTACCGAGGAACACCTTTCACGGGCTGCCGGGATTGCTGGCAGATTCGCTGCCGGACAAATTCGGCAATGCGCTGATTGATGCGTGGCTGGCGACGCAGGGCCGGACGCCGGAGAGTTTCCATGCGGTGGAACGGCTTTGCTACACCGGCACGCGCGGGATGGGTGCGCTGGAATTCGCGCCAGTGCTGGGGCCGAAGCCGCGCAAGGCGTCGAAGATCGAGGTGGACGCGCTGGTGCGGCTGGCGGGCGAGGTGCTGACGCATCGCGGCGATTTGCAGGGGCATTTTCACGAGGCGGGGAAGGAGAAGGCGCTGCGGGACATTTTGAGCGTGGGCACTTCCGCCGGCGGCGCACGCGCCAAGGCCGTGATCGCGTGGAATCGCGCGACGAACGAGGTGCGCTCGGGGCAGATCGCGTCAGGCGAGGGCTTCGATTACTGGCTGCTGAAATTCGACGGTGTGGCGGGCAACAAGGACAAGGAACTGGAAGACCCGAAAGGCTACGGCGCGATCGAGTATGCCTATCACCTGATGGCGAAGGCGGCGGGCATCACGATGAGCGAGTGCCGGTTGCTGGAGGAAAACGGGCGGCGGCATTTCATGACGCGGCGATTCGATCGCCTCGCGGGCGGCGCGAAACTGCACATGCAGTCGCTCTGCGCGCTGGCACATTTCGATTTCAACCAGGCCGGGGCCTACGCCTACGAGCAGGCGCTGCTCATGATTCGTCAGCTCAAGCTGCCGATGGCCGCGGTGGAGGAGCAGTTTCGCCGGATGGTTTTCAACATCGTGGCGCGAAATCAGGATGACCATGTGAAGAACATCGCCTTCCTGATGAACCGGCAGGGCGAGTGGTCGCTCGCGCCAGCCTTTGACGTGACTTACAGCTACAATCCGTCCGGCTCGTGGACGGCGACGCACCAGATGACGCTGAACGGGAAACGGGATGGGTTCACGCGGGAGGATTTCGAGGCGTGCGCGAAGGCGGCGGGGATGAAGCGGGGGCGATCTGCGAGGATCATCGAGGATGTCGTGGCGGCGGTGGCGTGCTGGTCGGAGTTCGCCACGGAGGCGCGGCTCGCCGACGAATGGCGCGACAAGATTCAGCAGAGTCACCGGCTGAAAAGCCTTTTCTTTCAGAACGGTTTTCGGCGCGAAAAAAGGGATCCCGTTTAACCTTTTTGCATCTGATCGACTTTGCCGCCCCACGAAATCACTTTAGCTTTGGCGCTGGCATCTTCGGCTTCGGGAATTTGGCCGTTGCGCATGTAGGCAATGGAAAGACTGGTCCAGGCCATCTGGTCGTTGATGTTGAGTGCGATGGCTTCTTTTCCGGCGGCAATGGCTTCAGGATATTTTTGCTGTTTGTAGAGGACCATGCCGAGGGCGTGCCAGGCGTCAAAAAAAGTTTTATCTAACTCTGTCGCTCGACGGAAATGGGTTTCTGCATCCGCGAGTTCCCCAATAGCCAGAGCCAGATTTCCCTCTTCAAAGGCATCGGCGGCGGAGGGAAGGGAACTCATACGTTGAATCGGAATTCGATGACGTCACCATCTTTGACGACGTATTCTTTTCCTTCGATACGGAGCTTGCCTGCTTCGCGCGCCTTGGCATTGGAGCCGCAGGCGATCAGATCCTCGTAAGCGACGGTTTCTGCGGCAATGAATCCGCGTTCGAAATCGGAGTGAATGACTCCGGCAGCGGCCGGGGCTTTATCCCCATGATGAATGGTCCAGGCTCTCACTTCTTTTGGTCCAGCGGTCAGGTAGGTGCGGAGTCCGAGCAAGTGGTAGACCGCGCGAATCAGAATGCCGACGCCCGACTCGCTCACTCCAAGGCCGGTGAGATATTCCTTCTGCTCGTCTTCAGGAAGATCGACGAGATCGGATTCAATTTGAGCGGAAATAATGACGGCTTCCGTGGCGAGATGAGACTTCACATACTCGCGAACTTTGAGGACATGAGGATTTTGATCCGCCGTGGCGAGATCGCCTTCCGCCACATTGCAGGCGAAGAGGATTGGTTTTGAGGTCATCAGTCCAAAATGTTTGAGCAACGCTTTCTCCTCGTCGTTCGTCTCCATCGTGAGCGCTGATTTTCCAGAGTTCAGGTGGGGTTCGTAACGCTGGAGAAGCGCAATTTCCGCGATCGCTTTCTTGTCACCACTACGGGAGGCTTTCTGGTTTTTTTCAATCCGTTTTTGAACCGCGCCGAGATCGGAGAGAACCAATTCTGTCATGATGACTTCGATGTCGCTGAGCGGATCGACGGTGCCGCTGACGTGGTGGACATTGCTATCTTCAAAACAGCGAACGACTTGAATGATCGCATCCACTTCGCGAATGTGAGTCAGAAATTGATTTCCGAGCCCTTCGCCTTGGCTGGCCCCTTTGACGAGACCGGCGATATCGACGATTTCGATAATGGCCGGGATCAACTTTTCGCTGCCATGAATCTTGGCGAGCTCGGCGAGGCGGTGATCCGGAACCGTGACAACGCCGACATTCGGTTCAATGGTGCAAAACGGGTAATTCGCGGCTTGAGCTTTGCGCGTTTTGGTAATCGCATTGAAAAGCGTACTTTTTCCGACATTCGGTAATCCAACAATTCCGGCTCTGAGCATAGGCCCACCGTCCTAGCATTCAGTTCGAGTTAAGCAAGAGGATTGCGTATTCTTTGCGTTTGGTAGGACGACCTCGATGAGGGCGCCGTTTCTTAGCTCGTCCTATTCCCCAAGCCGCGGCGGGGTCATCGACCCCGCCCTACCAATTTTATCCAGCCAGCACCGGCTCATCAACGAGCTGATACCAGTTGTCGCGGGGACGGGGGGTGTAGCCGGCGTCGCGGATGAGACGCTGCATCTCTTCGACGGTCACACGGAAAGTGGTGCCGGCCGAGGAAACGACGTTTTCTTCCATCATGACACTGCCGAAATCATTGGCGCCATATTGAAGTGCGATCTGACCGATTTTCGGACCTTGGGTGACCCAGGAGGATTGGATGTTGTCGATGTTGTCCAAAAAGATGCGGCTCAGTGCCTGCATGCGAAGATATTCGTGCGAGCCGACGGGCTCTGCCTTGAGAACGGTGTTTTCCGGTTGAAAGGTCCAACAGATGAAGGCGGTGAAGCCGTGCGTTTCGTCTTGAAGCTCACGAAGGCGGCGCAGGTGTTCGATACGGTCATCAACCGATTCGACATGACCAAACATCATCGTCGCGGAAGATTTGATTCCCATTCCGTGGGCGATTCGCATGACTTCGAGCCATTGGTCGGAATTGCATTTGAGCGGAGAGATCCGGTTACGAATCGCATCGACGAGAATTTCTCCTCCGCCGCCGGGGATGGAGCCGAGACCCGCTTCGCGAAACTGGCGGATGACTTCTTTGAGCGAGAGATGAAAGACTTCGGCAAAGTGATTGAACTCCGGCGGGGAGAATCCGTGGATATTGATCGTCGGATGGTGTTGGCGAATATGACGAAGCATCGTCAGGTAATAATCGATCGTCAGTTTCGGGTGATGTCCGCCTTGAAGAAGAATTTGACGGCCGCCGATTGCTTCGAGTTCGCGAATTTTGAGGCTGATCTGTTCCGGAGTCAAAACGTAATGATCGTCATCTTTTTCTGTTCGATAAAACGCGCAGAACTTGCAATAGACGTTGCAGACGTTCGTGTAGTTGATGTTGCGATCAATCAGATAGGTGACAATTTCCTGGCCATGTCCGTCGTAAGCAGCGGACTTGAGAGAGAGTCGGCGGGAATCCGCGAGTGCGCCGAGTTCGGGAAGCGGAAGCGAGTAGAGGGCCTTGGCTTCCTCAACGGAAATCCGCTCCCCCGCTTCAACCTTTTCCATGGCACGCGATAAGATCGTAGAGGCAATCATGTCGCAGACGGTTTAACAGTCGGGAGCGCTAAGACAAGTTTTTCGCTTCTTTGTTTTGGTAGGGCGGGTTCGAGGAGCCCGCCGCGGCTTGGGGTGGGAGGATCTAAGAATCGGCGCCCTCATCGAGGTCTCCCTACCAATGGGGAAATGAAAAAAGCGTTTACGGTTCCAATTGCTGCATGAGTTTGAGGGCGACTTGTTCGATGATTTCGTTGGAGGTGACTTGTCGGGCTTGGCGTTCTTTTTGGGCGCCGTGGCGGCGATTGAATCCGAAGAGGGATTCGGAATTGACCTGGGCGAGCTTGGTTCCGTCTTTGAGGTTCATAGCGGTGGCGGTGAGTTCGAGTCGCCATTCGGTTTTGTCATTCCCGGAGGCTTGAAGGATCGAAACTGGTTTGCGCCGGGCGAGAATTTCAATGACGAGATCGGACGATTTTCGGAGGGCTTCGACTTCTTCGCGCTCTTTGTCGGATTTCGTTGGGGTTAAAAAGGATTCGCCAGCATCCGAAAATGATTGAAGGGCGAGTCGTGCAATCTTCTGATCGATGAATCGGGCGCCGGCGTCAAAGAAGGGACGTTGAAAGGCTTCTTCGATCTGCCGCGCTTCTAAATCACTCACCGGGGAAACTCCCGCGCTGGATGAATCATAAACTCGTTCGGAGAGGCTGACGTTCTCCTGGCGCTCTCCCCCTTTTCCGGAAGGAGTCGGAGCGGTATTGCTGGAGACTTTATTGTCGGTACCGATCTGGACCGTGGAACTATTTCCCGTCGCAATCGGATCTCCCTTGGTTTTGATCGAGCCGGTCACTTCGCCTTTGGTGAGTAATTCACCGCGATCCTTCACGAGACTGCGGTTGATGTAGAGGAGGATGCGCGGTTTTCCGATTGCCTTGTACGAAGCTCGAAACGTTTGGACGGTTCCTTCGTAATCGGTGATGGGAGTATCGGAAGGAGACGCGGTTTCCTCCGTTACGGGCTTGATTGCTTTTTTAAATTCCGGCGTCGGCTCCTTTTTTTCCATGGTATCACTCCAGAGGAGAGTGGTTCCCACGCAGAGGCCGATCAAAAGAGGTAAAGGGCGCATGGGAGGAATTTAATCATTCGGAGTCGAAGCGCAAGTTTAACCATGAAAGGGCGAGTTCTGAGGAGAGCAGGATGGATGAGGTCCGCAGATTTACACCGATTGTCGCAGATTCAAGGGTTTGGAGTGTTATAGGGATCTCTAAATCTGTGTTAATCCGTGGATGGATCGTCTCCCGGAGAGAGGTTTCGGTTTTCCTCAGAGCAACGGCTTTCTAGTTTTAATAATATTTATTGCAATTATTAAACATTATGTAATAATTATTTCATGAAAATAATCTTTGCGCTGATGTACGGGTTTTTCGGGCTTGGAATGATCTTTGCCGAGGAGGAAAATCGGCTTCAAGGGGGGACACTCGTGGATGGGAAGGAGGGGGATCCTATTTCGAAGCCATGGGTGGTTTCCAAAATCTCTTCCGGGGTGACGGTACAGTGGGATAAGCTTCCTGAGGATTCGCAAGGGAGGTTGTGGATGCACTTGGTGGATGACTCCGATAGCGGGCTGTGCGGACTTCGCCAGAAATTTACGGATATCTCCAAGGGGCGATTGAGTTTTCGCGCGTATTTCAAACGATTGGATGGACCCTTCGGTGTGATTTTGACTGAGGTGAAATCGTCCCAAGCGGAGAACCGGGTTATTGATATCAAGGTAGAGAGTAAGCAGGGGCTTCGAGTTGGAGATTTAGGAAATCGGGCGAAGACGCATTTCCGATTGGAGACTGGGAAGGAGTATCATTTCTATTGCGATTTCAAACCGGGGGAGGATCAACAGAGTTATGAGGTTACCTTTGGTGAGTTGAATTCCGGAGAAGTGATTTATCAGACGAAGACGACATCCATGAAGCCGCTCAGTAATTTGGTAATCAAATCAGATTCGCAGAAAGTCGGATTGGATGCCTATGTGACGGATATTTCGCTGGTGCCGATTCCGTAAGAGTTGCGATTTTGTCATCGGGAAGAATTACGAAGGAGTTTGAGATGGGAACGCTCGCAGGGAAAAAGATTTTAGTCACGGGAGGCGGTCAGGGCTTGGGTGCAGCGATGGTTGAAGCGCTCGGTGAGGCGGGCGGTTCGGTGGCGATTCATTTTCATTCGAGTCGCAAGGGAGCGGAGTTGTTACGGGATGCGATTTTGAAAAAAGGTGGGAAAGCCGAAGTCTTTCAGGCGAATCTTTGCGAAGAGACTGAGGCGACTCGATTGGTGCTCGAAGCGGCACGGTTTTTGGGAGGAATCGATGTCTTGGTGAATAACGCGGGAGATTTGGTGCAGCGTTCGTCTCTCGCCGAGATGCCGACAGAATTGTGGGAACGGATTTACCGGGTGAATGTGACTTCGTTGATGTGGGTCTCTCGTGCGGCGGTTTCCTGGTTGGAACAGGCGAAAGGGGGAGCGAGCATTGTGAATCTTGCGTCGCTGGCGGGGCGAAAAGGGGGGCATGCCGGGTCGTTGGCCTATGCGTCGGCGAAGGGGGCAGTCTTGACGATGACCCGGATGATGGCGACGGAGTTGGGCCCGAAAGGGATTCGCGTGAATGCGGTGGCTCCGGGATTGATTTTGGGAACGCGATTTCATGACACTCACACGACCACAGAATCAGCAGAGGCAACCGTAAAAGGAATTCCGTTGGGTCGCGCTGGAACGCCGGAAGATGTGGCGCGGGCAGTGGTCTTTCTGGCTTCTGAATATGACGGATTTATTCATGGAACGACGCTTGATATCAACGGGGGCGTCTACTCGGTTTAAGCGTTGACAAAAGCTGTCTAATAATTATTACTAATAACATGTCGCAGAAAGCTAAAAAAATCTCTCAACAACGGATGGCGAAACATCTGGGGCTTTCTCAGAGCTTGATCTCGATGGTGCTCAATGGCCGCCCGAGTGGAATTTCCGAGGAGTCCAGAAACCGCATTTGGGAGTATGCACGTCAGGTCGGTTACCGCCCGAAGGGGATGTCATTTCAGCAGTCGCTTCCGCAGGGGGTTGGATTTGTTTTAAGAGCGGGAGTGCATCTCCCCACGCAGAGCGTCTTTTTTTCGCACGTTCAACATGGGATGGCGGAGTCGCTCGCGGAGCAGGGGATTCCCTTTTATCTTTTGGGAAATGAAGACACGCTCCAAAAGACGCCGCTCAAAAATCTTTTTTCCCGTCAGCCGGCCGGTCTGGGGGTAGCGGTTTTGGGAGAGGTTCGCGAAGAATTTCTTCGGGAGCTTTTGACGCTGGAGAAGCGAGTCGTCTTGGTCTCGGCTCAGTATCCGGGGTTGTGCCACAGTGTCATTTCGCATGAAATCCAAGCAGGCCAACTCTTGGCGAAGCATCTGATTGAATTAGGACATCGTCGATTTGCCTGGCTCGGAGGAAATCAATCCTTACAGCGCGGGAAAGATCGATTTCAAGCATTTCAACAGGCATTGCAAGCGAGTGGCGTTGAATTGGATCCACGCTTCATTTTCAGGGGAGAAGGGGCGGATCGAATGGATGGACGGCTTGCTGTGGAAAGTCTTTTAAAGTCAGCTGGAAAATCCCAGATCCCGACCGCGTGGGTTGCTTACAATAGTTTGATGGCGCGAGGAGCCCTCCATTGTCTTTTTCAAAAAGGGTATGAGATTCCTGGGCAAATTTCGCTTGCGGCCTTTGATCGGTCCCGGGTCTTAACGGAGGAGACGCCGAGTATTACGGGGGCGTCGGCAGATCCCGAACGAATGGGCCGTGCGGCAGTTGAGATTCTTTTGAAGGAATCCAAAGACGAGGAAGTTTTTGCGACATTGGTCATTCCCGCTGAACTGCAAGTGGGGGATTCGACGGGAGTGGCGCCGTAATTCTTGGATTAAACCATGAAAGCACTTCTGCGAGTTCGTGGGTTTTCTTTGGTCGAAGTCGTGTTGGCGATGGCGATCGTCACGTTTTGTCTGGTTTTGCTGATTGGAATTCTTCCGGCCGGCTTGAAAACGAATAAGGTTTCGACCGACGAGTTTCGTGCCATGAATTTAATGACGGCACTGATCGCCGATTTGGACGGAACGCCGCCCTCTCAGTCAAAATCGTTTCTTTATCAAATGACGCCACTTCCCCTTTCAGGGCAGGCAGTGGAGCAGAAGGAGTATTCTCTCTTGATCGATGATCAGGGAAGATCGATTGATCCGACGAAAACGTCCAAGGAAGCGCGCTTTAAGGTGATTTACAAATATACGAGGATTCCTTCAGCAGAGTCTCTGGATCCGGTGGAGGCCTGGATCAAAATCATCTGGCCGACGATGACGCCGAGTGGAAAAGGGGAAGGATTTGTGGAGTCTTATGCGACCTTTCGAAAACCATAAACCGATGCATTTTTTTGATTTTCCACTGAATCGGATGGTTTTCGCGCGGAGTCGCGGAGAGCGCCGAGGCGATCCACTTTTTGATTTAAATCTGAATTTGGCCCTCTCTGGTCTCCGCGACTCTGCGCGAGGCAGAAATGCTTTCACGTTAATTGAAATGTTGGTTTCGATCACGATCCTCACGATTTTGTGGGTGATGATTTCGGAAATCACTGGATTGGCCTTTCGAACCACTCAAGTCAGTCTTCGTTCTGTCGGTGAAGTGCAGCAAGCGCGGTTTGTGTTGGATCGCATTGGATACGATTTATCACTGATGCCGCATCGTAGAGATATGGATTATCATTTTACGAATGCGGCTCCGGGGGAGGATTCGCTGCGCTTTATCAGTCGAATCAAGGGGTGGAATGGGGATCGAGAGCTTTCGCTCATTGCCTACCAAATGCGAGGGGGAGAGGATTCCCATCCGATGCTTTATCGAGGCGTCAAAGGGTACCGTTGGTCGGATCGAGGATTTATGGGGATGAATGCAGGAGGAAGACCTCAATCGCTCAAAGAGCTTCCCGGAGAGTTGGATTTAAAAGCCTCCGAGTATGATTTGATTTCAGAGGCCGTTTTTAAAATGGAAACGGGTTTCTTGCGGAAGAGTGACGGAAGGTTGGTCGGAGCAATGCCGGAGATGACCAATATTGCATCGATGGTGGTTTCGATTGCAATTCTGGATGCCGAGAGCCGGAAAATCGTGAAGGCGTCTCACCTGATGCAGCTTTCTGAAAGGCTCGGTCATTTTAAAGACGGGGAGACTCCGATGCAGCGTTGGAGTCAAATCATGGATACGGATTTTAAAGGTTTCTCCGAGGGAGTTCCCTTGAAGGCCGCCCAAGCAGTTCAAGTGTTTGAGCGATTTTATCCGATGAAGTGAGAGAGATCCTGAGGCGGATCTTTTCACACAAAGGCACGAAGCTCACGAAGTTTTGGTTCAGGATGGAGTAGTTTTGATCGTTTTCTCAACTCAAGATAGGTTTCCTTTGTGACTTCGTGCCTTTGTGTGAGACGGTTCCCATCACAGCCGTTCAGCAAGTTCTATTGGCAATGTTTTGTGTGAGAAAAGCTCAAGGCTCTTGGGAAGTCACTTTTCCTGTGGTGGTGGAGACGAGAATCGAGCCGGTGCGTTTTTGATTGCGTTTGGAACGGAGATCAATGTGAATATGGTGAGGGTTGTGGTTGTTGCGAATGATGACCGCTCCGGTTCCGGAAAATTGGAGTGATACGGGGAATTCGCGTGGCTCGCCGGAGATTCTTTGGGTGAAGGGGGCGAGTTCGGTGCTTTGGATGGAATCTTCCGCGGTGGTTCCCGGAGCGGTGATCAATTCGATATCCGGATAAGAGAGTGATTTTGAAATCGGAGTCCACGCGCCCGGCTTGAGGAGACTGGCGTCGATCTCATCGGCGGGGAGATGATCCCAGGTGCTTTGAATGGCGATGATTGTGAGTCCATGTTCTCCGCTGGAAAATCCGACGCGCACCGGTTTGCGTGTTGCCATGGTTTGTACTTGGGCTTGCTCCAGAAGGAATCCGATTTCAGACAAAACATTCTGAATTTTCGTTTGATTAAATTGTTGAAAGGAGAGCATAGAGATCGAGGCAATGAGGAGCATGAGACCGAGGACGACGAGAAGTTCTATCAGTGAGAATCCCCGAGATGTAGTTTGAAGTTTCATCGTTGCTCCTGTTTTTTTTGGCCTTGAATGGCATGATGCATTTGAAGGATTTTTTGAATTTCGTCGGGGACAATCAGACTGAGCGGCTCCGAAAGAAATTCGTAGGCGATTTGCACATTGCCGTTTTGAATGGCGAGAGGTTTGCGGGTTTCGACTGAAAACCAGGCCTGACGTCCGTCGCCATCATGATAATGGCGGCACTTGGTTTTTTGGAAAAGAACTTCGCCCTTAAAGTGTTCCTCTTTCACCCACCAGAGTTCAAAAAGATCAACGTGGTTGTAGAAAATTTTCGGTTTGCTCTTCACTTCGAAAGTTTGTGGGTCTCCGGATTTTGGAATATTGCCGATGACGGCGATTTTTTCGTGGAGCCAGCTTTCGGTCATGACACCATCGGACCACTGAACTTTGGCACGGTAAATCGGTTCGTAACGAGTCCAGAGTGCGGTTTGAACTCGAGCGAGAGGGCGAATGGGGAGGAGGAAGAATTTGTAAAGGCGAAGCGCTTGAGTGGTTTCAATCTCTTTATGGGTGGAGGGGATTTCGGTCCAGGTGGCGCGCCATTCACATTTTTGAGGAAGAAGTGCGTCGAACTTCAGAGCCGGTTCCTGAGCGAGGAGGGGGGGGAGGGCCAGGAGATTCAAAAGAAAAAAAAGACGCATCGGAGTTACTCTGCGATCGGTTCAATTTGTTGATCAATAATCTCGGCGGTAAATCGATCGATGGCAAGATGAACCCAATATCTTTTTTGACCTCGAACCTTGAAGTGATCCAGCGTCTGGGCGCCCGGAGGCATTTGCCCGGCTTGAACAACGAGATCGATCATGAGGTTCCAGGTACGAGATTGCATGGAGTCGGAGAGCGCGCGAGGAACGGCTTCGCGACGGTTCTTGATGGCGACGTTCATATCGGAGGTTTCCGGATAATAGTTATCGAGACGTGTCGCAATTTCCGAACGATTCAGGCGTGTGGAGGAATCTTTGACGTAGTTGGCGGCGATGGTGGCAGGAGGGGTGGAGTGGTTATCGTTGAGGAATACTTTGCCTTCGGAGTCAATGGTAGCGCCTTGAAGGAGGGATTGAACAATAGAGGCGTAAGGGGTGTTGAGGCTGACGCGGCCGGCGACGACTTCGGGTTCCTCTTCAAGACAGAAGAGATCGAGGAGAGCGGCATCGCCACTGTTCTTTGAGAAGAAATCGAGACTCTTCCAGGGAAGATCGCGATACGCATAACCCATTTCAGCAACGCTTCTGAAAGGACGATTGAGAATGATCTGTTTGTCGTTGTCGCGTTGATAATCGTTTGGATAAATCCCTTTGCTGGCATTGCCATCAGCACGGCGAACCACTCCATCGAGATCTTTATAATAGGTGCTGCTGTCGGATTTGTTGTCGGTGAAGTAGGAAGGGTAGATCAAGCCCGGCGCTGCAGCTCCCGAGTAGCAAGAGGGCCATATGGGATAAACGCGACTTCCGGCCGGCCGTCGATAAAGGACTTCTGAGTTGATTTTATTAAGTTCTCCATTGAGTCTCCAGTGATCACCCGCAGAAGAATTATTCCTGACGCCATAAAAACCGAGACGACTGGTTCGAGGATCTGGAGGAGCAAAGTAATTATTGCCGAGAGGAAGTGTTCCAACCGTCCCGCCATAGTTTTTGGTGAGGACAGTAAAATTGATGGTGGAGTTGGTGTTCGATCTCCAATTACCGAGTGCGTATTCTTGAACTCCTGCGATAGGGTCATTGAAGGTAGGCCCCCCCATGGCGGAATGAGTCTGATAAGGAATCCAGGATGCTGAAGAGGCAGGATTCCCGCCTCTTTTAAGGTATTTCATGGTGAGCGATGCATTGGTAAAGATGAAGTAATTATATTCCCAATTCGCTCCGCCAGCAGTGGGGGAATTCAGCGGGGCGGAGTTTTCTGGAGCGGTGACATGGCCGAGATGTAAACCGGAAATCGCGCGGCCATCTCCCCCATCTGGAAGATAGTGCGGGGAAGGCTGAGAGAGATGGGCTTGATTGAGCATGGTGGGCTTTGAAAAATTGGTTGTTGCGGAAAAAACGACATTGGATCCACGGAGTGAAACGAGGGCTCCCCAAACACTACTCGCTTTTCGGGCGCGGGAGACATAAGTCCCGCTGGTGAATTCAATTTTAAAACTTTGAGGTCCGTTTGCGAGGAGTGCGCTGTTCGTGGCTTCACGATAGGGACTCCAGACTTCAAATTCCATCCATGCATGGATATCATCGCGGAAAGCATTTTGACCGAGCGATCCAGACCGAGGGCGATAGGCGGTCGTATAAAATTCGCTGAGAACGGGTAGTACTTCCTGGCCAGTGAGGGTTACGTCAAGGGCATCTTGGCTTGGATCAGGAAGTGTGATCGTAATGGGGTCGATGTAAGTGCGTCCTTTGAGGGTGATTGCGGTGGGAAAGTTATCAGAATCGTATTGATCGATGAGATTAAGCCCGATCTTGAGAATGTGATAGGGCCGTAGAATGCTGTCAACTTGCTCTGTTCGGAACATTCCCTCGATGAGGCTTGCTTCGCTGGAATTAACCGTGAGCCCGGTGGATCCTGAGAGAATGCCTGCTTGAAGTAACTCGAAAAAATCGGGTTCCCGTTTCGCAGCAATAAACTCAGGGTTGTGCAGTTCGTAAATCAGAGTGTTTCCGGAGCTGGATTTACAGCCGTGATTATAAGTCCAGGGAGAATTTTCATCGCTTCGGGTCAGTCCAAAATATTTATAAATATCGTGGCTTTTATCGACGGTCGAGGGAGCGGTGGTGAGGAGTTTGATTCGGGAAAGAGCAAAGCGTTTCAGAAGAAGCGATTTTCCGGAGGAGTCTCGCAAATTAGCGAAATTCCGATTGTAGGAGATCAGATTTTTATTCCAAGGGAGGTCCATTTCATTGGCGTACTCGAAATGGAAAAGGGAACGATGGTTAAAGGTGCTGGAAGCTTGACCGTTGAAGGTCGGATACCAGCTGGGGGAGGATTTTTCTCGAGAGAAATGTGTGAGATAGGGAAGCGCATCCGAAAATTGATGTGTTTTAGCGTAATCAATGAGATCTGTGCGCGCGAGAAAAGTGTTGTTTCCGTTTTGACAGTCGAGAAATCCATTCATTGGACCGGCCGTATGGAGGTAGTTGGTGTATGATTCGAAATCGACCAGATTACGGGGATTTCTCCATAGAAGAAGGGATTCGGCGGTTTGAAGAGTAATTCCGGGGATAATCGTCAGATCTGCAAAGACGGTTCCTGATTTTTCTCCCATCTCCTTTGGATATTTTTTCTGATAATTGGGATGCGCTCCCGCGACATTCAGATCCAGCAATGCGCCTTCGTCATAAATCGCATAAGCAAAACGCCCGATGAGCGGTTGAGATTTGTTTTCGGGGTTCCACTGGTTGGTGACGCCGCGGGCGGTCATTAACACCCAGCGAGGGATCAGGTTGGTTTGTCCCATGGCGGCACGCTCATACCAAAATTGCTGCGAAAGTTTTCCGGAGTCGCTCCGGTTCTCGTCGGTTGGAAGCGAAGAGGCGAGGAGACGGCTTCCCGGATAAGCGGGCGTTTCGGAGGAGATTTTAAGAAGAGTCCCTCGCTTCGAGGAGGCGAGGCCGGAACTTTTGGGGTTCAGGTCGTTAGAACTGAGGGGGAGGTAGATGTGCGGGGGAGTGTTGTCAGAAGGGGTTCCGTTTTTGCCGAAGCGAGTGGATCCAAGGCGAATTTCTTCGCGGAGTTGACCGAGAATGACTTCACTTGCGACTCGACCAAGAAGCTCTGATTGAAGGTCGGAACGGGAGGCAAAAATAATTTGGCGATTCATTCCGGTACGGACAAAGAACGTAACGATGACCATGCTGATGATGGAGATCCCGAAAAGAGAAAGAACGATCGCCATTCCGGAACGTGATTGAGTGCTCCGACAGGCACGGAAGCGTCGCCACTTGCGAAGTTGATGCCAGGGGAAGGTTGAGGAGGGAGTGAATTCAGGCTTCATGGGAGAGAATGGATCAAGGAAGCACCTTTGAGTACCATACTCAGGTGACAGGGAGAGATCAAGGAGAAGCGCGAGCTCACTTTCGAGGAGGATTGATCTTGGGGTAAATGAGGAGATTGTTGCACTGTATAATAAGTATCACTTTATTAATTGCAGGTCAAATAATTATTAATATAAACAAACTTTAGGCGGACGTCGCTATTTTATTTAAAGCACGACTAAACAGAGGGGAGTTTCAATCAGGTAAAGTGTGGATTTAGTTCAAAACGATTTTCTCAAGGGTGAAACCATTCGACGCTGTTGACAATTTAAATATAATAAGTATTATATTATAAGATGCGAATTATACTATTGGTGTTGGGGCTGATCTCTGGAGTGTTAACGGCGGCGGATTCAGCACCGGAGGAGACGCCGCTTTCGCTTCCTGGGAGCGAGCCATTTGTTTTTCGCAAGGTTCTCACGGGGACTCCCGCCGTTGAAACGGAAATGCGCTTGCACGTGGTGAAGCCTTCAGGATGGAGTAAGGAGGGAAAGCGCGCCTGTCTGGTGAGTTTTTTTGGGGGAGGTTGGGCGAGTGGAACGCCGAAGAGTAGTATTGGTTGGGCGACCTGGGCGGCGCAGCATGGAATGGTCGGGGTGGCTCCGGATTATCGTACGAGAAAGCGACTTGGCGGAACTCCGGAGGATTGTGTTTCCGATGGTCGTGCGGCGGTGAAGTGGCTCCAAGCGCATGCGGATGAGCTCGGAGTCGATCCGCGTAAAATCATTTCGTTGGGAGGTTCGGCGGGAGGACATGTTGCGGCATGGGCGGCGATTCCCGGAGCGGGACCTGGCAAGGATGATCCGGGGAGTCCGGATCCGCTTCCGGTCGCGTTGCTTCTGATGAATCCGGTGACCGATACGACGGATAGTGGTTATGGAGGATCCAAGCGTTTTGGAGGGGATGCGGCTAAGGCATTGGCTTGTTCGGTGCCGCAGCGAATGCCGATGATGATGCCTCCCACTCTGGTCTTTCATGGAACGGTGGATGAGACGGTCCCCTACGCGAATTCCGTGGCATTTTGCAATACGCTCAAGGAGCGAAAAATAAAATGCGAGTTAATTACCTTCGAAGGGCTGGGGCACAGTTATTATTCGTCAAAATTTGGTGCGGCCGGGGAAGCGGCGAAGGCTCAAACCGAAAAAGAGATGCAACGATTTTTGACGGAATTGAAATTAATTGAATAATCGGAAGGACTTTTGTTGATGAAAACACGGGGGATCTCCCAGAAAAAAATCGCGCGGGATCTGGGGCTTTCTCAGGCGCTGGTTTCCATGGTGCTGAATGGGAAAAAGGAAGGCGTCTCGTCGAGTTCCTATCGGCGTATTTGGGGTTACGCGGATCGTGAAGGCTATCGCCCCAAGGGAATGACTCTCGCCACCAACGGATTCAAAAAAGTCGAGATGGGAATTGGCTATGTCTTAAGGGAAGGGGTTTCGTTGGCGAATCAGAGTAGTTTTTTTGCACATGTTCAGCAGGGGATGTATGATTTCCTGATCTCCCAAGGGCATGAGACGATTTATCTGGGGAATGAATCGACGATGACGGAAGAAGTGTTTCACCATTTTTTTGAAAGTCGGAGGGCGTTGCGGGGAATTGTGGTCATGGGGCAGATTCAAGAAGCCTTTTTGGATCGATTGCGTGAAAAAGAGAGGCGAATTGTTGCGATTACGGCGCGCTATTCTGGGAAATGCCACTCAATTGTGGGAAACGATTTACAGGCGGCGGAACAACTGGTGAAGCATTTAATCGGTTTGGGACATCAATCATTCGTTTGGGTTGGCGGAAATCGGGGTTCCCAACGCGCCGAGCAGCGTTTGGAAGCGGTCAAGCAATCGCTTTTTTCGCGAAAGATACCGACCTCAGCGCTGATGACAATTGAACTCCCCCTTGCGGATCGGGAGGCTGGCAAAAATGCAGTACCGCTGATCCTAAAAAAGTGTGGGAGTGGGAAAATTCCAACCGCATGGATCTGTTTTAGTGGACTGATGGGACGAGGAGTGGTCGATGGACTGTTGCAGCATCAAGTGGCGATTCCTCAGCAGGCCAATGTGGTGGTCTTTGATCGGACGCCGTCGTTGATGCTCGAGACACCGACGCTCACGGGGGCAGGAGTAGCTCCGGATCGGTTGGGAAAAATGGCGGCGGAAATGATTTTAAAATGCACGGGAGAGATGGACGAAGTCTTTTCAGATCTCATTCTCCCGACAGAACTTTTACTGGGACAAAGTACTTCGTAAATTTTTTAGATCCGGTCGCTCGAAAGAAAACAGAAAGGCAAAAATGATTCTCCAATTCCCTATGAAAATGACGCTTCTCGCTCTGGTTTTAATTCAAGTCGCTCTTCCGCTGATTGCACAAGAGTCTCTGCTTCAGAATGGGGATTTTTCTACGTTGAATGCCAAAGGTTTTCCAGAATCGTGGAAGTTGGTCGGAAGCTTTAACCAGATGGATTCAACGGGATCGGTTCTCTTTGAAGCATGTCCCGGTGACACGACGGAGCCGATTTGGGCCCACTTTAAAGATGACAGTTCGGAAAAGTTTTTCATCCTCAATCAAGGGATTCAAGCGATGGAATCGGGACGGATTTCGTTCAAGATTCATGCGGCCGTCATGGGGGATTTTGGATTAAGCGTGAAACCTTCGGAAATTGAAGAGGGGAAAACTTCGAAAAGCCACGCATTTTCAATGAAGTTTAATCAATCCGGAAATTACTTTCTGGTCGGTTCGGATGGGAAAAGTAAATCGAAGCGAAAATCTCAAATTACGATCGGTAAAACCTACCATCTCTTCGTCGAGTTTGAAGGAAAGCCCGAAGGGATTCAGGTTCGGTGGGGAGGATATGAGGGGGGAGTGAGTGAAATCTGGGGAGAGAGTTTATTGGCGAGTGATTCGGTTGCCTCCATGCGGGCGATTGAATTTCGCAGTTACTCGATTGGCGCGCCGATGGAATTTTATCTCGCAAAAGTGGAGTTGACTCCCTTGGTCAAATAACGCTTTTGCGTTTCACTCTCGGCTTATCGCTCGTCTGGAGCTTTCGGGTTTTGGATAATATGTTGAGCTTCGAGGAGGGCTTTGACGTCGCTGGAAATGACGAGGCTCATTGGTTCGGGAAGAAATTCATAAGTAATCTGAACATTTCCGTTTTTCATGGCGACCGGTTTTCGGGTTTCGACGGAAAACCAGGCTTGTCGGCCGTCGCTATCATTGTAATGACGGCACTTGGTCTTTTGAAAGAGAACTTCGCCTTTGAACTGCTCCTCTTTGACCCACCAGAGCTCGAAGAGGTTGACATGGTTATAAAAGGTTTTGGGTTTGGGTCTTGTGGTAAAAGTTTGAGGGCCTCCTCCTTGAGGGATCGTTCCGATGATGGAGGTTTTTTCGTAGATCCAACTCTCCGTCGTAATTCCATCCGACCACTGGACTTGGGCGCGATAGAGCGGTTCGTAACGGGTCCAAAGGATATTGAGAATTTTTGCATGGGAGCGTTCGGGAAGAAGATGGAATTTGTAGAGACGCATGGCTTGAGTTGTCTCGAGTTCCTTGTTGGTCGAAGGGAGTTCAGTCCAGGTGGCACGCCACTCGCATTTTGGAGGAAAGAGTAATTCAAATTTGGGAGCGGCTTCTTGAGCGAGAACTGGGAGGAGGGTAAAAAGGTTAAGAAGAAAAAGAAGACGCATAGCGGTTACTCGGCGAGGGGTTCGATTTGTTGATCAATAACTTCGGCGGTAAATCGGTCGATGGCAAGATGAACCCAATATCGTTTTTGTCCACGAACTTTGAAGTTTTCAAGGGTTTGAGCGCCGGGGGGCATTTGTCCGGCTTGTACGACGAGATCGATCATCAGGTTCCACGTGCGGGATTGCATGGCCTCCGAAAGTGCTCGAGGGATTGCTTCGCGCCGATTCTTGATCGCGGCATTGATGTCGGTGGTTTCGGGATAATAATTTTCAAGACGAGTGGCGATCTCAGAGCGATTCAAGCGGGTGGAGGAATCCTTGACGTAATTTGCGGCGATGGTAGCGGGGGTGATTGGATTGTTGTTAAGGAGGAGCGATTTGTTTTCAGAGTCAAAGGCGACTCCCTGAAGGAGCGATTGAACAATGGCCGCGTGCGGGGTGTTGAGGTTTACGCGTCCTGCGACGATTTCCGGTTCCTCTTCGAGACAGAAAAGATCCAAGAGCGCGGCGTCGGCGCTATTCTTCGAGAAGAAATCGAGACTTTTCCAGGGGAGATCGCGATAGGCGTAACCCATTTCGGCGACACTTTTGAAGGGACGATTAAGAATCTGCTGGCGATCACTGGGTCGCTGGAAGTCGTTCGGGTAAACGCCGATCAAGGAATTTCCATCGCCTCGGCGAAGGATTCCATCCAGATCTTTATAATACGTTGCCGTGGTGAAGAGCGGATGGGGAAAGGTTCCAGAAGATCGATTGTCCGCATAGTCTGCAAGATAGGGAATGGTTCCCGAAATACTGACGTACGATTCGTTGAGGTAAGGGGAAAAGGTATAGCCGGCGGGAGTGCTCGCCTGAAGTTGTGAGGCATTCCATGCAATTGGCATATTCATGCGATAATAATCGCCAATGCTCGGATAAGCTCGATTGAGCGAGGTGCCGGTTCTAGAGGTTCTTGGATCGCTTCTCGAAAAGGCATTTTGATTTCCCAAAAAAGGGGCATTCAGATTGTTGCTGACGGGGTACTTGGTGCAGATGAGATTTGTAAAAAGCCCTTGATTGGTTCCATTCACTCCCGAGGCGTAAGAGGGGATCGGTTGAAGGCTATTGCCGCTCAAGGTTAATGGAGCAAAAGACCGATTGGGTGAGTTGACGGCGAGTCCCTGTCCCGGGAATGTCTGATAGGGGACCCAACTGTTGCTTTGGCTTGGATTTCCTCCCCTCCTTAAATACTGGTATGAGATAAAAATGGCATTGTTCGTGGGAGAGTGGGTAAACATGAAATTCGTTCCGGCGCCAGCGGCTCCCAGACGGGCATCCGGAATGAGATAATTGCCGGCATAAAGTCCGACGAGCGTCCTTCCGTCTGTGGCATTGTTCATGTAATAATCGGCAGGGGATCCGGTAAGAACGTTTGGAGGTTTGAGATGCGTCGGTGCATTAAAAGTGAGCGAGGGAGCAAAACTGACATACGGTTTCGGAGTTCCGATATCATAGACGGCAGCACCTTTATAGACGGGGACAGAGGGTCCGATACTGGGGCCGTTCGTCTGACGTCCCCAGATATGAAGTTTTCCGCTGGTAATTTGAGCCCGAAATTGCGCGGGGCTATTGGCAATGGTGGCCGGATTGGTGGCGTTCAGATAAGGATTCCAAGCCTCAAGTTCGTACCAGATGTGAACGTAATCACGGGTTGCGTTTTGTGCTGGCGTTCCGAATCCCGGCTGAGGCCGATACGCGACTTGATAGATTTCACTAATAACGGGGATCGCTTCCTGACCGGTCAGGGTGACCGATTGGGCATCCGAGCCGGTGGCGTTCCGATTGGGAGCGCTGACGGTTAACGGTTCAACGTAGCTCCAGCCGAGAATTTTTAATTCGGTGGGATAACTGTCGGTATCATATTGATCAATAATGTTGAGACCCATTTTAAAGATGTGGTAAGGGCGAAGAATGCAATCCATTTTGACACTCAAAAAAGAAGTATCGCAGTAGACATATCGATCGCTGGAACTTGAAGTGAGTCCGGTGGAACCCGATAAAATGCCGGCTTGAAGAAGTTCAAAAAAATCAGGATCGCGCTTCAGCGCAAGAAAAGCGGGATTATTGAGTTCGTAAATCAGCGTGTTACCGTTCGAGGATCGATAGCCATGATCATAAACCCAGGGGGAGTTTTCGTCGCTCCGCGTCAGGCCAAAGTATTTGTAGATGTCATGATTTTGATTCACTTGTGAGGGGGCGTTTTCGAGAAGTTTGATTCGGGAGAGGGGGAAACGCTTTGACAAGAGCGGTTTTCCGTTTGAATCGCGGACATTCGAGAGATTGCGATTGTAGGAGACCAAGTTCTTGGTCCACGGACTGTCCATTTCCTTGGCGTATTCAAATCGGAAGAGGTCCCGATGCTCGAAGTCTGCATGGGCGGTTCCATTGAATGTCGGATACCAACTGGGAGCGGCTTTTTCCCGGGAGAAATGGGTGAAGTAAGGGAGCGCGTCGGAGAAGTGATGTTCCGTCGCGAATTCGATCAGTTCGGATCGTGAGAGAAACGTATTGTTTCCATTTTGACAATCGAGAAATCCGTTCGTCGGACCGACGGTGCGAATATAGTTGGTGTAGGCATTAAAGCTGGAAATCGCCATGGGGGTTCTCCATTGAAGGAGCGATTCGATTGAAGCCGAGGTCATTCCTGGGATCACGTTGAGGTCGGCGAATGGTGTTCCTGATTTTGCGCTCATCTCCTCAGGATAACTTTTTTGATAGGAAGGATAGGCTCCTGCCACCGTGGCATCCAGTAGGGCGCCCTCGTCATAGATCGTGTAAGCAAAGCGACCGATCGGGGCGTTGTTGGGTTCTTCGGGTTTCCAAGTGTTGGTGACTCCGTTCCGGGTCATCAAAATCCAGCGGGGAATTTGATTGGTTTGGCCGAGGGCTGTTCGTTCGTACCAAAATTTTTCTGAAAGTTTCCCGTCGGTGGATTTTTTTTCATCGGTCGGAAGTGAGGAGGCGCTGAGCCGGCTCCCCGGATACGTTGGACTCTCGGATGAGACTTTGAGAAGGGATCCTCGGATTGTGGAAGAACGGAGGCCGGAAATTTTTGGATTTTGATCGTTGGTGCGGAGCGGGAGGTAGGTGAATGGGGGAGTACTATCTTGAGGTGTTCCATTTTTTCCCAAACGAGTCGAGCCGGAGCGAATCTCTTCGCGGAGCTGGCCAATGACCACTTCGCTCGCGACCCGGGAGAGGAGTTCGGATTGTAGGTCAAGACGTGAGGCAAAAATGATTTGGCGGTTCAGGCCGGTACGCACAAAAAAAGTAACGATGACCATGCTGATGATGGAGATTCCGAAAAGGGAGAGAACAATCGCCATTCCTGAGCGTGAGGAGGTACTGCGGCAGGCATGGAGTTGTCGCCACTTACGAAGCAAGCTTTGAGAGAGGGAGGAGGGGATCGGTTCCGGTTTCATGAGGAAAATTCGATCAGAAAGGTTCCTACTTCAAAGTCTACTGAGACGATTCGGAAAGCGCAAGCCGAAGGCTATGGCGGGGGCACGAAGCCACCAAGAAAAGCAGTTTTTCGCGCAGAGTTCGCCGAGAAGATGTTTTTTGCCCTCTGCGAGCACGGCGATCTCTGCGCGGAAAAATCCCTTCCTAAGTTCTCTTTCTTGATTGTCCCATGGACACAGGGACCGATGCTTTGTGTGAGAAAAATCATGATCTTTCATAACCATTCGCGCTTCCTGGCTTCGGTTAAAGCGGATTTGAGATCGGAAAGGTAAGGATGCCATTGACGTTCCCACTCCAGCGAGAGGGTTCCGGAGAAATGGTTCTCCTCGAGAACGGAATAAAGTTCTGTGGCGGGAAATTCCCCGGCTCCTGGAAGAACGTACGTGAAAGGGTGACGGGCGGACGGTTTCGAGATGCTCTCTTTGATGTGAGCGTGAACAATGCAGGTGCCCAGTTGCTTCCAGGTTTCACGAGGCGATTCACCCCCCAGTTTCCAAGTGTGGTGAGTGTCCCAGAGGACGGGGATCTCTTTTTCGAGGCGCTCCATGAGTTGCAGGATTGGTTTTGAGGCGGAAAAGGCGTCGTGAGTTTCGATGAGAGCTTGCACTTTCCATCCGCGACGTTCTCGTTCTACTTCCCATCGTCGATATTCTTCAGTAGCGCTGGCGACGGTCTCCTCGGAGAGAGGCGCTCCCCAAGTGCCCCCTCCAAAAACTCGCACGTAAGGGACTCCCAACGCTTCGGCGAGGGAGGCAAAGGCATGGAATTCGTTTCGGGCTTCGTCGGTTGGGCCGACCCATTTGAAAGAGGAGTTGAGGCAACTGATCTGCACCCCGGCCGCCTCGCATTTTTTGCGGACCTCACTCAAATCGGGATAGCGACGTGCGAAATAGGCGGGGAGATTCATTTCATTTTCAATCGCACGCCATTCGATTTGCTCGATTTGAAATTCTTGCGCAAGCGACAGCATGGCTTCGACGGTGAATTCGGCGCAGCCGAGGGAGGAGAATCCCGTGTGCCAGGTTTTTTTAGGTAGAGCGGTCATAAATATCGACGGTAATGGCGGAGGGGAGGGATTGGCCTTTAAGAAAGCGTTGCAAATTTTCCATGGCAAGACGCCCTGAATCCTGGCGGCGATCGCGCGTCGGTCCTCCCATGTGCGGAGTGAGGATGACATTGGGGAGTCCCCGGAGTGGAGATTCTTTCGGAAGAGGCTCAACTTCGTAGACGTCGAGTGCGATTTGAATTTTTCCGTCGCGGGCCACACGTGCGAGGGCTTCTTCGTCGACCACCGCGCCGCGGCCGACATTTACAAAAACGCCCCCCTCTGGAATCAGACGGAGAATTTTTTCGGAGATGAGGTGATGATTCTGGGGAGTGAGTGGGGCGAGTTCGATAATAACCTCATTTTCGGAGAAGAGCGATTCGAGCGAAGTGGCGCGCGAGACTCCAAAGGATTGGAGGACGTCGTCCGGGACGCGCGGAGAGAATGCTGCGATCTGGGTGGTGAAGGGTTTAAGAAGCGGGATCATGGTTTGGGCAATCGAACCGAAGCCGTGAATTCCGACCCGTCGTTCGAAGAGGCTTTGCGTCATGGAATTTTCGTTTTTCCATCCTCCCTCCGTGTGCATCGCCACCGACCAATGCGCGAGACGACGATGAGCCGCGATGGTGAGGAGAAGTGTGGCTTCAGCGACGGTTCGACTGATTGAATCGCCCCAGTTCGTGACTTGGAGTCCTTGCTCGATCAAAGCACGGGGAATCAGTTTTCGAATGGAGCCGGGAAGATAACAGACATATTGAAGCGGATGCCAGGAGCGGAGATCAACCGGGAGAGTCGGGGTTTTCCATCCAGCAATGAGAATTTCACACGGATGCGAACGAAGAAAGGCAGGCCAATCCAGAGTGGCGTCCGGGAGTTCCAGAAAAGTCAGGTTCGGAAGAAGTGCCTGGAGTTCATTCCAACGGGAACCCGGAAAGAAATCATTCCGTTCGAGGGCAGAAAGCACACAAAGTGCGCGCGGGGTTTGTGCCATGGTTTAATAATAATCATATTATTAAACCATGTCAAAATAATTATTAAACCATAAGCCAAATTTAGGGGAATTCATTTTTTGGTAGGGCGACCTCTCCGAGGGCGCCGTTCTGCGTCCAATCCCAAAGCCGTGGCGGGGTCATCGTCCGTCAGCTGACGGACTGCCCTACCAAACTCCAATCAAAACTTCGTCATCACACCTTCGTTGTCTTTTCTGTGGGCCTAGAACTTTGGCGCACTTTGCAGGAGCTGCTTGTATTGACCTGACGCCTTCATTTGATGCAATACGCTGTCAAATTCCGGAATGAGATGGGAGTACTTCTTGTGAAGGATATGATAGACATTGCTCTCCTCGACTACGAGTTTTACGACTCCCACCTGATATACGGGTGAATCAAAGAATGCAGTGCCCATGAGAGCAATGTCAATTCGATCCAATACAAGCATTTGGGCGAGTTGTTCATGGGTAACAACAGGGGAAGTATTTAAATGCTTCTTCTTTACATATTGTTCCGCAGCACGCATCCCGATGAGGTAGCCGACACGGTACCTCTTGAGCTCTTCTGCGCTTGATAATTGCAGCTTCGAGTCTCGTTTGACTAGAGCAGTCAACTGGGAGGTAAGTAATGGCTCTCTTGAATAAACCAGATTTGGATAATCCGAGGAAATCTCATAAATCCTTCCGACCTCAGCATCAAAGTCCCCCTTGTTTGCTAATAAGAGTGCTCGAGCGGATGGGAATATCTGGAACTCCACCTTGACTCCGATCTGTTCATAAATGGTTCGGAGAAGTGGGTAGAAACGTTCGTCGCCTTCTTGTGCCGCGATCCTGAGTTTGGTCTCGGCAAAAGAGGGTATAACAAGGGTGAACATCAGGAAAAATATTATCTTCTTTACTACCACGCCATCCTCCTTTCATTCGCCTTTTCAGCGGTTTGATTCCGTCCCCAGTCCCCAAGCTGCGGCGCGGTCATCGACCGCGCCCTACCAATTCAAATTAAAATTTCGTCATCACGCCTAAATCCAACTGATGCGAGCAAGACTCCAAGTTCACGCGGGCTTCATAACCAAAGTTCAGCGTGGTTGTTTCGCTAA
>CAZKRU010000055.1:0-28111 GCA_964555235.1 uncultured Verrucomicrobiota bacterium | reverse complement strand
TCTCCCTTCGAGCCCTTGGAGGCTTTGAGGTCGATCCGGATCGCTGAAGTTTCCAACCCCCGCCTGCAACGGCTATGCCGTAGGCATTGCGGGCAGGGCAACGACTCCAAGGCGCAACGAAGGGGATTTGTTTTCAAATTCAAAACGTTGAGGTCGTCGAGCCCCGCCCGCATCGCTACGCGAAGCGTTGCGGGCTGGGCTTTGCGGTTAAAACCGGTTTTACCCCCGCCCGCAACGCTTTGCGTAGCAATGCGGGCAGGTCAAAATCGCGAAGTCCGCCAATTCAATCCCCCATCCCTATTTACCTCTCAAATCGGAGTCTATTTTGGACAGGAATGCGCGGCTTGCGTAAATAACTGTTGCCCTTTTTCAGCCGGTCTATTAGAGTTTCGAGCGCTTCTATCCTCTGAATTTTCAGAGGAAAAAGCACTTACGGGTTGTAGCGCAGTTTGGTAGCGCGCTTGTTTCGGGTACAAGAGGTCCAGGGTTCAAATCCCTGCAGCCCGATTTCCCGCTTTGCCGGTTAATTCGAAGACCTGCAAAGGCTCGGTTCTTCCCTTGATGCTCATCGTTTCCCGGACTTTGAATTCAAAGAGTTCTCCTACGATTTCTCGAACGGCCTGGCTAACGAGGATTTGAGTTCCGAGTGTTTTGTTTAATCCTTCCAATCGTGAGGCAACATTGACTCCATCACCCATGGCGGTGTAATTCATCCGTTCCGGGGCGCCAAAATTTCCAACCATTACACGATCCCGATGAATGCCAAATCGGGTGTGGAAGGGAGGAAGTCCCTGCCAAGGCTTTGATTCGAAGAGTTTGTTGAGGGCTTCAATGCAGGCGAGGGAGGCTTCACAGGCATGCTGGGAATGCAAGGGATCGTGTTCCGGGGCATTCCAGAAGGCCATGATTCCATCGCCAATAAATTTGTCGATCGTTCCGCCGTATTGCTGCTGGATCACTTGAGTCATTGTTTCGAGATAAAGTCCCAGGGCTTGGGTCAAGCGGTCCGGGGGCAAGGCTTCTGCGATACTGGTAAACTGAGAGATGTCGGTAAAGAGAATCGTTAATTCTCGAGCTTCAGCATGGAGGGTCGGTTCCTGATTGTGGGCAAAAAGTTGGCGTACGACATCAAGAGGAAGATAGCGTCCCATCGATCGAACGGTGGTTTTTGCTTTTTCAAGTCCTTCCAGGATTTCTGCGACATCTTGAAAGGGGATATCAACCCGGGAGGGAGTAAAATCGAGTCGTTTGAGTTTTCCGGTTTCCCGGAGAATCCGTTGTTCAACCCGTCGAAGAAAGCGGAGGAGGATCAGTGCCAGTACGGTTGAACAAGCGAGAGTGAGGAGGATTCCGGCAAAAAGTTGATTACGAACTTCCACCAGGTGTCCAACGTAATGACTTTCAGGAACAATCACTCCAATGGCACGTTCGCGATCTTTTTCGATCATCTGAAAAGAGGCCCAATAGGGGATGTCATCGACAATAAAACGAAATCCTCGTGATCCTTCCTCTGCGGTAATGGGCTTTTCCTTCAGCAATTGGGTCGCGATTCGCACCGGGGTCGGAAGGTGTTGGGAATGAATGCGGAGTTCGTCATCCTCCTCGACTTGATGCTTTTGATCGGGTTCAAAACGGGAAACGACTCTTCCGTCGAAATCGCAAAGGAAGAGAAGATGCCCTTTAAATTCGTCCGAAGCAATTTCGAGCACTTTTTCCACAGCATCAAGAAGCAGACTGCTACGGATGACTCCAATAAAGGTTCCATCGGTGGAGAGAACGGCTTGTTGAACACTGATTTCGAGCCGGCGATTTGATTCCGGAAGATCGCCGTCGGCAGGGTGCCAGTGCAAGTCGCTCCAGAGCAGTTCACGACGAAGGTCTTTGCGTGCGGGGGTGGTAAACGTTCCGTGTTCTGTCGGATCCTTGATCGACAAGGTCTCTTGGGGAAGGTGTTTGCCCTTAAAAAATACTTCACCTTTTCGAAGGGTATTGATCCAATTTCCCTTTTTTTCCGAGCGCAACCAGTAGGAGGCGATTCCTTCGGGAGAACGAAAGAGGCGAAGTTGCCATCGGTTTTGAGGTGCCAGTTGAGCGTATCCTTCGTCATCTTCGCCGATCATTTGAGCATGAGTGAAGGAGACTTCTGAAAGATTCGGATGCGCGTGGAGTAAGGTGAAGAGCAGGCGTTCCCATCCGGCAGGATCATGATGAGTAATGCCGCCATGATGGGAGAGATCTAATGCCGTAGCGATGGCTTGGGGTGCATGATCGAGGGAGTCCCGGACTCTCAACGCCAAGGTGGCGGCCGTCTGATTTCGAGCGCGTTCGGCGCTTGCGAGAATGGAACGTTTCCAGGCGAGCCAAGTGGCGGTGAAAGCGCCCAAAATTAAAAATCCGACGACGGCCAGACTGATGAGAACGACTCGAAGAAGAGTCCAGGTGCGTTGAGAGGGGCGTAGCCGGGGCATTTCGTTCCTATTTTGAAAGAGGAATCATGGCTTTCGCCTCAGATGAAGTCGATGGGAAAATCGATGGCTTGTCGGTCGGACCGTCTTTTCATCAAACTTAGATTAATGAAATCTGGAACTCATGAACTCAAGAAGAAAAACTTGCATCTAAATTTCCTGAGTTTCTGAGTTCCAAATTCATCACAGTTCACAGAAGTCACAAAAGAGGGTTGGTCTTCTGTGTCGTCCCTGCCTTCTTACGCGTAGTAACGCCAGTTGATGTTCGGGAAAATATTGTCCCGCCATTCACAATTGCCGAGAAAGGATTCGTCGATCTGATTGGATTTGATCTGATCGTAGAGGCGATTAAAGCGGAGGAGGTGATCCTTGGTTCGTTTGACCGCGTACGGAACCATCGTGCCGGTCTTCATGATGAAAGCCCAATCGCTCGACTGGGCGAGGAGCAGCTCTCGGGCTGCCTGTTTCATCGCGCGATCGGTGAGGCCGTAGCAATCTTTATATTGTCGGGCCAGTTCCGTCATGCGTTGTGCGGCTGCATGGAGATGCGGATAAATCCAGGAGTTTGAGCCTTCGAGCCAGACTTCCCAATAGCCTTTGTTTCCCCAAGAGGAGGCAGACGGTTTGGCGAGTTGTTGGGTCGGGAATCGCTCGAGGTATTCGCTCGGAGTAATGGTCTTAAAGGTGTTTTGATCGTAAGCGATTTTACGAAGCAGGTAGTTTAGGAAATCCGGACCCTCATACCACCAATGCCCGTAAAGTTCGGCGTCGTACGGAGAGATCACAATCGGTTGAATGCCGAGGGTATTATTGAGATACTCAATCTGCTTTTCGCGATTGAACATGAAATTTCCGGCGTGCTCTGCCGATCTTTCACGAGCGATATGCGGGCGATACGGTTCCTTGTGGGGAGATCTTCCCGTGATACGATAGTATTTGAGGCCGGTGAATTTCCGAAGCCCGTTCGGTTGGATGTACGGTTTGACGTAGTCGTATTCCAGATCGTAGCCAGCATCGCGATAGAACTCGCGGTATTCGAAATCGCCCGGATAACCTTCTTCTGCGCTCCAGACTTGCTTGCTCGATTCAAGATCGCGACCAAAGGCGGCAGGTCCAGCCGGGGTAAAGAGCGGCGAGAAGATTCCGTAACGCGGACGCGGTTCGGAAAAAAGCACCCCGTGGCTGTCGACGATAAACCAACGGATTTCGGCCTCTTCGAGAAACTTTTCGATTCCGGGGACGTAAGCGCACTCCGGGAGCCAGATACCCCGGGGATTTCGGCCGAAGCATTCCCGATAATGATCGCGCGCAATCATGATCTGAGCGCGGATCGCCTCAGGGTATTCGGTCATCAGGGGAAGGTAACCGTGAGTGGCTCCACACGTGATGATTTCCAATTTCCCGGCGTCTTGGAATTTTCGAAAGGCCGTGACGAGGTTCCGGTGATATTTATCGGCGAAGACTTCACGACAATTGACCAAGCGATTGTGGTAGTACCAGGCGAGTTCGTGAAACGATTGATCGAATCGGGTTCGATCGATCTCCTTTTTGCAGAGCTCAATGAGTCGCTCGACATTTCGAAGGTAGCGCTCCTGAAGGAGGGGATCCATCAGCATGGAACAGAGTGGAGGCGTCATCGACATCGTGAGTCGGAAATCGACTCCGTCGTTGAGCATTCCGTCCATCATGTTGATGAGCGGAATATAGGTCTCGGTAATGGCCTCGTAGAACCAATCTTCCTCTAAAAAGTCATCATATTCCGGATGACGAACAAACGGTAGGTGCGCATGGAGCACCATCGACAAAAACCCCTTGGGATCCATCTTATTCCACCCGTCCGATCGGCTCAGGAAGAGGGGGTTGTCCGGTTTGACGAACGTCGCCGGAGGTTTCTGTCAATCGCACGAAAGAGAGGAGCGCCGAGCGCGTCTCTACGTTATCAGGGGAAGTTGCTTCAATCGGAATATGGAATTGTCCATCCGGAAGGACAAAGTGGTAGCTGAAGGTTCCATCTTCGCGAAGGGAGATCTCTTTGCCATCGACATGGACCCGGGCTTTTGGATCGGTTCCTCCGTAGATGATCAATTCCGCATTCACGTGCATGTGGAAGTTTCGTTCGCGTGAAGCGCCACCACCAAAGGGACTGCTCATGCTGGTGACCCATTGACTGCTCATCCATTGACCGGAACTCTGCATCTCTTCGAAGCGGCGACGGAGAATTTCGGTGATTTCGGCGGAGCCCATCTGGATCCGACGAACGAGATCGCCTTCGGCCAGATAATGCATGAGCGCATCGTGCTGACCTTCGGTGAGCGCTTTGCCTTTGCCAACCTTGAAAGGGAATTCAAATCCTTCTTCCTGCAAGCGGGCGAGCGCTTCGGCGAGGCCTTCTCCATCGCGGAGGTGACCACGGATCAGATCGCGTAATTGTTGGAACGAATAGTGGAAGGGAATCGTGACGAACCGGGCATCCGTTTTCCAGGAAACGGAATCGCGCGGCGCCTCAATGGTGCTCGAGCGTGAAACCACCACGAAATGGCCGTCGTGTTGATAATAGCCGAGTTCCGAGTAAACGCTTTCTCCGGGACGATTCAAATGCAGATACCAGCTTCGGCTTCCTTCCCAAACTTGAATTTGCTGAATCCGTTCTCCACCAGCGGTGTAAAGATGTAGGAATACCTTTCCATCGTGCGCAGCGCGGGTGGCATCTTGAAATTGCTGCCAGGTCAAATCCCAGTAAGCAAAGGCCCATTGAGGGTCGCGACTGATGAGAAAGAGCTTTTTGGTTCCATAAGAATCCGGAAGCTCTCCCAGATATTCATAGGCTGGTTCGGAAGCGACCGGAGGTTGAGGGGAAGGAGGAGTCAGTTCGAACTTGCGGGCACTCAGATCGAATCCGGAAGGCCGTGAAGTGAGATAGGGCTCAGGAGCGACGAGGCGAGAGACCGACCGTTTGGCGGGTGCGCGGACCGTCGCAACCTTACGGGTGTTTTTCGTCGTTTTCGGTTTCGTCGCTTTGTTCTTCAGGGTGTTGGCCATAATTTTTCCTCTTCATTTTTGAAGTTCGGCACTGGCGTTTAAGCAGGAAGCGGGCCAGTCCCTCGTTTCTTTTTGAATCGAGCGACGCCTTCTATAAAGAAAGATCCATAGCATGGCCAGTAATTCCTTGTGAATATTTGATGTCACCGAGGTGACAGAATATTAACTTAAGTGATAGATTGAGGATAATTACCTAGAATTTTGACCATTTGTGCAGAAAAATGGGAGCGACTTCATCGTGTGGGATCTAACTTTGCTTCTCGAACCGAGTCGGACAAATCAATACGGCGGTCGCGGAGATGGACAAAGTCACTCAATCCAGTGCTGCCACGGCAGAGGAGACAGCTGCGGCGGCTGAAGAGTTAAATGCTCAAGCCGCCACCTTGCGAGATTTGGTTCGTGATTTAAATCTGTTGGTTGGGATCAAGATCAATGTGACTTCGACGGCTCTCACCGAGGGGAATCCAGCCTCACGCGAGCTGGCTCTTCGGTAGGGAGTTTGGAAGTTTCCATTGAGTCTCTCGCAAAGGCCGCCAAGGCGCGAAGGGTTGTTTGAAATTAATACCAAAATGCTTTCTCGGCGCCCTCTGCGCGAGACAGGATGGTGGATTTACGCTCCCCTTTGAGAAGCATCTGACTAAAATCAATGCAACAAGTCGGACGGGGTGTGGGCTCGGTGATGGTATCCGGGCCAGCCTTCCTTGCGAATCTGATTCCGATCCCAAGGGGTTCGAGTGGTTTGAAGCCTTCCGTTTTTGACTGCGGGATGTTCGTCTTGGGTCAGTCGTTCAATTAAGGCGTTTCGAAGACGATTCCGTATTTTTTGCTCGGCTTTCACTTTGATGAGATTTTTTTCTTCGCGAGGATCCTTGCTTAAATTAAAGAGGAGTTCGGAGCCGAGTTTGTGATTGTAGATGTACTTGTAGTTCCCCTCGATGACGCAGTGGAACGAAGCGCAGCGCCCGAAGAGACGATTCCGCTGAGTTTTTCCTTGGGCGGCTTGGATTAAATCAATTCCGTCCAGCGTGATCTCTTTAGGGGGAGGGCAATGACTCGACTCAAGGCAGGTGGTCATGATATCCGCCAAGCAGACCAAAGCATTGCTTCGGGTTCCCGCAAGATTTTGGTAGCGAGAATCGAAGTTTGCGGAGGGAGGACGGACGATCATGGGAACATGAGCAGACCCTTCCAGAAAGGTTGTTTTGGCTCCCATGTGGTGATCCCCGAGCATTTCGCCATGATCTGAGGTGAAGAGAATCAGGGTGGAGTCCAATAATTTCATTTCCCGCAATCGTGCAAACAAAAGACCGAGATTGTAATCAATCTGAGTGATCAACGCATAGTAGGCCCGGCGACAGTCTTGAATCAGTTCAGGACTGAACTGGTCCACTCCATTCAGCCAATGGGTCGGTTCCATAAGGTCGACTGGAATTTTTTCGGGATTTTTAGACCAATCCCCGTAGATTGGATCCGGAACGGGAGCGTTGGCGTACATCGTCCAATAATTGAGGCACGGATCAAACGGGGGATGGGGTTTTGAAAATCCAAGATGCAACAGGAAAGGGCGAGTGGAATCGCGGGTTTCCAAAAAATCAATGGATTGGTCGACCATCCAATGCGTCAGGCTGTTGGATTCAGAAACGGTTGAAATCGCCGGCTGCATTTCGTTTTGCCCAAGACCGTGATCCATCGGAATTCCGAGCTGCGGATTTTTTGCCATCGTTCGGTAATAGTCTTCGAGAATCTCAGTATCCTCCCAGCCGTAATTGCAGCGTTCAGGAAGATAGTGAAGTTTTCCAATCGATTTGGTCTGATATCCGTGTCGTGTCATGATGGCGGGTAGGGTGGCATCAGGACGAGGAGTAGTGAGCTCTCCAAAAAAGCCGTATCCTTTTTCCATGTTCACGTAGTGTTTTCCTGTCAGGAGCGTTGCGCGTGCCGGAACGCAGACGGGAGAGTCTGAATAGCATCGGGTAAAGTGAATTCCGGTTTCAAGAAGCCAATTGAGATGGGGGGTTCGAATGTGGGGATTTCCCGCTGCCTGAATCGTATCAAAGCGCTGTTGATCGGTGGTGATGATCAGAATGTTCGGAGTTTTCATAAAAGAAGGTGCTCGGAGGGAGTTACAAAGCGATTCTCACCCGGAGAAGTCGTTTCGGGATGGTTGATTCTGGCTCCAGCCGGAAGAGGAACTTTTTGATCGTTGAGTAACGGATCCTGAGTCTCGCTCATCCATTGGTGGAGGCGCTTCGAGAGCGAATCGCGAATGGTGGCAAGCGACGGATCCAGAATACGATTCTGCTTTTCGCCCGGATCGAGCACCAAGTCGTAGAGCTCTTCCGGAGCGTGAACGATTTGATCCCACCCGTTTTTCATCAAAACGCTTTTGGTGAGGCCGTCATCCACATTGCCGAGAGTGGTTCGCAGATTTCCGTAGCGACGGATATATTTGTATCGCTCGGTTCGAATGGCTCGCATCGGTTCGTAAGCGGCATGGAAAGTGACTTCCGCAAAAAGTTCTTCACGAATGGAACTCACTTCGCCGCGCAAAAGAGGAAGTAGACTTTTTCCCTCCAATCGATCCGGTTTTGGAATTCCAGTGAGCTCACAAACGGTCGGGAAAAAATCGAGATGGGAGACGAGGGCGTCGACACAACCGCCGCTCTTCGGATTATTGGGGAAATCCATGAGCCAGGAGATTCCGATGCCGGTATCATAGAGGGTGCTTTTCATTCCGGGAAAGGCAGGGCCATGATCGGTGGTAAAAAGGATCAAGGAATTCTTTGCCAAGCCGGTTTCTTCAAGGACCCGTAAAATTTGACCCACGCCATCGTCGAGAATTTTTGCAGCCGCCTGATACTCCAGAAAGTCATGACGCGAATCCGGATGGTCTGGGAGCGGGCACGGGGGGGTGAGATAATCCGATTCCTTGGTTTTTTCTAACTTTGGAAATTCGCGATGAGTCATGAAAAATCCGACAGAGAGGAAGAATGGTCTGGTTTGCGGTTTTCGTAAAAATTCGACGGTACAATCAACCAGTTTTTGACTCCACGCTCCGGGTGGTCCGGATCTTGGGGGAACGGGAAGAATTTCCTGATAACCGATCAGGTGTGGATCTTTTTTGGTTTCGTGTTGTTCGCCTGCGAGGACGGTGTGATAGCCCGCTTGATTCAAATGAGCGGCGAGATGTTGTTCAGGGTGGGTGAGTTCAAATCCCCGATGGGCCAGGCCGATCATTCCGGCGCGATGGGCGGACATTCCCGTCAACAATGCGGCGCGACTTGGAGAGCAGGTCGGAGCTGCGGCAAATGCCTTCCGAAAAATCGTGGCACGACGGGCAAAATGATCGAGGTGGGGGGTTGAAACCGGATAACCATAAGGTTGAATCCACCGTCCTGTATCGTGAGAGTGAAGATAGATGACGTTCATGATAGCATCGTGTCGGATTAAGGCACTCGGTTCAAGGTAGGATTCGACTTAAATGAAACGGAATGAGGGGCTGGAGCTTCCGTCAGGCGAGGATCGGTCGGAGTGTCTTTAATGGAACCCGTTCGATGTTTGACTTCTTCAATGATTCGGAGATCAACGGCATCACGATCTTGAGGTCGGGCGCCGACATGGGTGAGGAGATCGGTTTCGACTTCACTCGAAGCGATCATTGGGAGGGACTCCAGAATCGGGATCGGATTTTTTTGAACAAAGGGGGAGGTACTTCTTGAAATCCAGCTCGGTGGGCGCTCCGTCTCGTCGAAGCTGACAGTTCCTTGAGCCGCGTTGTCCTTTAGAAAAATCTCCGAACCGAGGTTAAAGATTCTGGTAACATTTTGAAAGAGACGAAGGATCGGTTTGGTGTCGGGACCAGCAATGACCTGATTCCCGATGATATTCACCAATAATTTGGTTTGTGCCAGATCACCATCCCGGCCGTAAACGTGAACTCCTGAAAACCCGGGATTATAAATCAGATTATTCAGGATAGTCCCCGTCGAGCCAGAACAGATCACAGGATTTCGAAACGCATTGGAGGCGAAGAGATTTCTTTGAATGAGGACGTTAGTGGCTCCCGGGCCAATGATCATTCCAGCAGAATGAGCTCCCTTGGGGTGGAGAGAGAGATTGAGCGCTTCGGCAAGGATGCAGTGACGAACGGTAATGTCATGGTTGCCGGGGCCCCAAATTTGAATGATTTCATCGGTGGACCAACTGAAGGAGCAATTTTCGATGAGGATCTTGTAACTGGGGCTTAATCCGTCGGCTCCGCCATCGATGGCAAGGGCATCGCGATTATCGGGGGGCGGGCCTTTCAGGCGAGAGCCGACTCGAACGCGAAGGTGCCGCATCAGAATATCGTGCGTACGGATGCGAATTTGATCTCCCATGAGAGTAATGCCAGGAGAGGGAGCCGTTTCAGCGGCGATGGTCACAAAAGGATTGCGAATCTCGAGGGTTCTCTCCAGCCAGATCTCGCCACCAACCGCAAATTGGATGATTCGAGGCCCTTCGGCTTCGACGGCTGCCCTGAAGGATCCGGGACCACGATCCGATAGGGTTGTGACAGAGATGATTCTCCCTCCTTCACCGCCCAAGGTTGGCCAAGAGGGTCTCGAGGAGCGTGTGGAGGCGAAGAGAATTCCTACAACCCCGAGGCAGGTCAGGAGGGAAATTCCTGCCAGCCTCGAGATCGCCGAAGAACCGAGATCCTTTTCAAAGGGGGGATTCACTTTGATCTCGAAGGAATCGCTTAGTTGGCAAGCGTCACTTCGACAAGATTCGGTTGATCCTTTTTGAGTGACGCTTTGACCACCGTCGTTTTTGCTCCGTCTGTGACGGTGATCTCGTATTCGCCCAAGAATCCGCGGGTGGAGAACTTTCCGCTCGCATCGGATTTTCCAGAGGCTTTCGTCCACCATTGATTAAAGACGAGATCCTTATAGACTTCTCCCGAAGGACGCATGGTCCAGTCGTTCGCGTAAATGACGGATTCGCGTTTTTCGGGCTTTCCATCCCAGAAGCGCCAAAGCGTAAAACAATTAAAGCTCGGGTGACTGAAGACGCTTGTCATCATGTCGCGCATATAATCTGCCTTGATCTTCTCGTCTTCGGAATTGTGATCATATTCGGTAAAGGCGAGTTTCTTTCCAGTCGCAGCGAGTTTGTCATATTGTTTCAACAGCATCTCAGGAGGAACCGGAATGGCTCCAAAGTGACCTTGAATCCCGATCGTGTCGTAATCTCCTCCATTGTCGGTGATCGTTTTGCACAATTTCAGCAATTGATCCGACTTGTCGGGTTTCAATCCCTCCACGCGGTTTTCATTAATCATGAATTTGGCGCTGGGATCCGCCTGACGGGCGACCTTAAACCATTCCGCGATCGATTCTTCTCCGAGGATCTTTCGGATTTCACTGTTATCGACGGCCTCATTTTCAACCACCCACTCATCAACTCTTCCCTTATAGGTAGTCACTGTTTTGGTGATATAGTCGGTGATCCGTGCGCGGAGCTTCTCTTTTTCTCCTTTTTTGATCATCTCCTGCACATCCGTGGGGAAGTGATCCATCCGTTCCCAGATCAGAACGTGAGCGCGAGTCGTCATCTGGTTGTCGCGGAAATATTTCAAAATATCATCCGCTCCTTTTTTTCCTTCGATGGTCTCTTGAATGGTCCAGACGAAATAGGTGATCGGAAGGCCCTGATTGAAGAGGGCTTTGTGACTGGAGAGGATTTTCTCCCGGTCCGGGGATCCGACGCCCGCGCGGCTGGTAATGGCAGAGCCCCATTGGAATTCATGTTTGGTCATCTTGATGTCGACCGTTGCGCCGGGAAGCGCTTTGCCGCTGGCGTCCTTGACGGTGACATTCAAATCGGCTTTGCGGATTTTATCGATTCGTTCCACAGCGGCTTTCCTCCAAGGGGCATCGGCTTCGCGGCCCGCATAGGTGATCTCCGTTTTGGGGAGATCGTCAAATTTAACGCTTCCACCATAATTGAGTAGTTTTACATCAGCGATATCAATGGTCTGAAGCATGGCGCCATAGGAGATCGAAACGGCGGCCTCATCGATTTCCGCATCAGCCTTTGATGTCATGGGGACATAATAGAGTTGCCACTCGGCGCCCGGTCTGGCGGCAAATTTACCTATGAGCTCCAAGGATTTCTTTTTCTGGACGCCGATGCTGATTTCGCCTTCTCCCGTTTCATCCTTACCGACGCCGTTGATCCCGATATTAAAAGTTCGGGCGTAAAACGAAAGAAGAAGGACATCTCCTTTTTTGATCGGGGCATTAGTTCCGACTTTTGTTTGAATCGCATAATATTTGACTGGTTTATTCGTAACGGCGACGCGAAGGGCGTTGGTGAAGGGCATCTTTTCCACCGAGATTAATTCCTTTTTTCCATATTCTTCGCCCTGCATTTTTACGGTAGGGGCGACGAAAGCATCTTTCGTAATGATGGAGGTGCCACCCGACGGGGGTTCGTTTGCCGCGAAGACGATGGAACTGAGGGTGGTTAGGATGAGGATGAGTTTTTTCATAAATTTCTTACGATTCGTGTTGAGGGTTGGGTTGATTTTTTTTCAGCGAAGCCTTGGCGGTGTTTTTTTTAGGTAATTCATGAGGGAGGCCTTTGGTGATGTATTTTATCGAAGAATGATTTCTACGAGGTTGGGTTGGTTTTTTTGAACAAGTGCTTTGATCGTGGTCTTTTTCCCTCCAGAGGAGGCGGTAATCTCATATTCTCCCAAATAGCCACGCGTGTTGTATTTTCCGGAGGTGTTGGTCTTTCCTTTTTCATTCGTCCACCACTGGTTAAATACAAGGTCTTTGTAGATTTGGCCGGAAGGATTGAGTGCCCAATCGGAGCGAAAAATAACGGATTCTTTCAGATCAGGCTTCCCCTCCCAAAACTTCCAGATCGTGAAGGCATCAAAACTCGGATGACTGAATGCGACGGTCATGATGTCACGCGTATAGTCCGCCTTGAGTTGTTCATCTTCGGTATAAATATTGTACTCGGTGATTGCCAATTTCTTGCCAGTCGTCGCTAGTTTGTCGTAATGCTTGAGAAGGATTTCAGGGGGGACCAGAATTGAGCTAAAGTGGCTTTGGATTCCAATGCGGTCATAATCGCCACCATTCTCGGTGATGAATTTACAGAGATCCAAAAGTCGATCCGATTTATCTGACTTCAATCCTTCAAGACGGTTGTCATTGATCATCAGTTTGGCGTTGGGATCCAGTTGGCGAACGAGTTTAAACCATTCTGCCATTGCGACATCACCCAAGACATCGCGAATCTTTCGATTATCGACTCCTTCGTTTTCAACAATCCATTCATCGACGTGATCTTTGTAAGTGTTGATCATTTGCGTCAGATATTCGGTGATACGCTTTTGGAGTTTAATTTTATCAACGTTTTTAATCATCTCGAGCACATCTGCAGGGATGACGTCAGGACGCTCCCAGATGAGTGCGTGAGCTCGGGTGATCATCTGGTTTTTTTTCAAGTATTTTAGGATTTCGGCAGCTCCTGCTTTTCCTGCGGGGGTTTCTTGTTCGTTCCAGATAAAATGGGTTAAGGGGAGGCCTTGATTAAAGAGTTCGCGATGGGTGGAGAGAACTTTTTCGCGATCCTGTGAGCTGAGGAGGGTGAGGTTTGGAACGGCTCCACCCCACAGGAATTCGTGTTTGATCATTCGAACCTCGACTTCACTGTCCGGAAGTTCCTTTCCATTAGCATCTTTGACGGTAATGGTTAAATCTGCCTTTCGATTCTTCTCGATTCGCTCGAGCGCGGCTTTTCTCCAAGGAGCGTAAGATTCTCGTCCTGTGTAGGAGATGGATGTTTTGGGCAGATGATCGATCTTGACCTGATTGCCATAATTCAAAAACGTGAGGTTTCCGATTTCGAGTGTTTGAAGCATGGCTCCATATGAAAAACCGAGTTGGTAGCCTTTTTCAGAAAGGTCGAAAGGGACTTCAAACGGAACGTGATACTGCTGCCAGTCTTCCCCCGGTTTTGTTTGAAATTTACCCACAACATCCCATGTCACTTTCTTCTGAATCGCTAAACTGATCTGACCGGATCCGGACTCATTGTTTTCGTCCGTGACGCTCCGGGCATGGAAAGAGACCAAGAGAATGTCCCCTTTCTTTAGCGCCGGCAGTTCATTATACCTAAGTTGATAGCCGTAATTTTTGAGAGGAACTTGGCTGGTTACTACCTGAAGGGCGCGTTGAAATGACATTCCTTCGATGGGGACTACTTTTACTTTTCCGTACTCTTCCCCTAAGATTTCAGGTTTGAGGAATGCTTCGGGAGATAAAAGTGACGTGCCTCCTGGGGGGAGGGACTGCGGATTTGACTTGGCGGGATGCAGTCCTAGAATCAGTGAGACGAGAATAAAGAGAAGTATTTTTTTAAGCATACAAGAGTAAATAAGGTCCGTATCGCTCTTTTGTAAAGGGTAACTCTGATGAGAGTGAGGGAACTTATTTTCGGGATATTGTTAAATCATTCTCCTGACTTCAAAATTGGCATATTCTCCAATGAGGGGTGCCATTTGACGGAAACCGACTTTGCCTCCCGCGAGGGCAGGGCCGCCGGTGCATTTTTCATCGTGCCAGTCGAGGATGACGAGATCGTTAATCGCAAAAGTCACGCGCGGACCGTTTTTCCAGAGGGTCAGATGATAGGGGGGCTTTGCGTCGGCGACCGTCGGAATCGGATCGGCTCCTTGGGCGACGAGGTGAAAGCCGTAGCTCTTGCGAAGATTACAGGTATGAAAGGATCGTTCGATTTCTTGTTTCCGTCGGAAATAGGAGAGGTGAAGGGCATTGATATCACCATGATGATATTGATCGTAGAGTCCGACGCGTGGCGAGAGAGTGGGGGCGAAAAGATCTTCTCCTTGGCGTCCGTTTGCTGCGAAAAAGAACATACAGAGTCCTGGTTCGCGAATGGGCCAAAAGTCCCAGGTAAAACGGACTTGATCGGGAAATTCAACAGGAGACCAGAGGACAAAATTCGAAGCTTGTCCCAAGGCAGGATCGAGCGCGTTTTCCATACGAAGTCGGCGATTGGGGAAAGTCAGCTTGGCTTCTCCCTCCAGACGAAACAGAGCGAGGTCGGACTCTGATGCAAAGGCGTTCTGATAGAGAATGTCGCCAACCGCTGGCTGAAAACTGGAAGGGATGATTTCTTTAACGGGAGTCATGGAGTTGGCAGGGTAATGAGATAGAGTTGGCTGGTTCCGGTTTCTGCCGAATTGTAGAGGATCTGTTTGCCATCCCGACTCCAAACGCAGTGTGCCTGGGTTCCCCGGTGAGTCATATCATAAGGATGTTGGAATTGAGTGAGATATCGCATCGTTTTCTGATGGCGATCAATCAGAATGATCCCCTTTTCATCTTCCGTCACGACCCATTTCCCGGTTGGATCTGAAGAGGGGTGCCCTCCGAGAGGTTCTTCGATAATCGGAGCCGCCTCGCTCCCTTGAAGCGGAAAGTAGAAGAGGCGCGGTTCATCACGGGATCCATCCTCTCGATTGATTTTCCAATCACAAAAAATAACCGCACTTCCGTCAGGAGTCCAACTGTAGTGGTGTCCAAAGTAGGAAAGCCACCGTCGGTTTTTTCCGTCGCGACTGATGAGAAAAAGGCTTCTACGGACTTTGGTATCGTTTTGAAAGGGGGCGACCCGAATGTTGTTCGAAACTAAAAAGGAGGTTCCATTGGGAGACCACTTCGGATTCTGAAGGTTCATCTGGTCAATCCCAAATTGACTTCGATTGGGAGCGAGCTCGTAGAGCGCTTTTAATGTCACGAGGCAGTTCTTTTCGTCACGGCCTTCATCTCTGACATAAATCCCCGCTTCGAGATCGTTCGGTTGGACGGGCTGATTCCAAATAATCTGGGTTCCATCCGGGCTGAGCTGGCGCAATCCTCCATTGAACTGGGAGATCGTCTTCCCTGTCTGGATGTCGAGAGCTTCGACTTGATTGGCCGAACGGTAGAAGTAGATCTTTTCGCCATTCGGATGCCACAAGACTTGGGTTCCGGTGTGGGAATTGTAAAAAGCGTTTTCGGTGATCAGTCGCAATTGAAAGGATTCCGTATCCATGGCATAAATACGCCCCTTATGGCTGGCCAAGGTGTCGCGATGGCTTTCAGTGAGATCCTCCGGCGATACCGAGGAAAAGAGAAGAATCTTTCCATCGGGCGACCAAGGACAAATATCGTAATAGGTGTGTTTGTCGTGTTCTCCGCTTAAAGTGAGACGGCAGAAGGGGTGACCTGTCACTGGATCTTGCAAGTGATGGGGCTCTGATTTTTCTCGACGATTGGTAGGAGGAAGCTTGAGAGACATGTCTTTGTAATAATATGATGCGCAAGTAAGAATGCGTAAAGGATGAATGTTTTTGACTCGTTAAATGAGCTAACTCCTTTTTATTTAACGGGTTAAATATCCAATTCCTTGTGTTGCCCCGAAGGGGGGGTATGTTAAAGCTGGTAATATTAGAGTGTATAAAACCTATGATGTCTGGTATGAGTGACGACATCGGAATCCTGATGCAACAAGAAGATAAAAAAACTGTAATCATGCGAGCTTTTTCACTGGTAGAAGTCGTTATGGCTCTGGGGATTGTAAGTTTTGCAATGGTGGGCTTGATGGGGTTGCTCACCGTGGCGATTGGAACTTCGAAAGATTCGATTGATGCGACAAGGCAAACTCAGATTGTGCAAAAAATATTTGCGGAAGCTCAATTGACTGTATGGGAGAAAAAGGAAGGACGATATCAGTTTGTGCCGGTTAAAAGCATCTATTATTTTTCCTTCGATGGCGCAGAGTTGACTGCTTCGAAAGATGCGCAGTACACTGTCTACGTGACTCCGACGAATTTGCTCCTCCCTGGAGCATTAGTGCCTCCTGATGCGAGTTATGCGACCAATCTGGTGGTTGGAATTGTAAATCGAACCAAATCAACTACAACCAATAGCTATAATTCAGTACTGGTTCGTACCGGCCTGTGACGACATGTTTTATCCAATAACACCGTGCAGTGATCGTTCACGGAATGCGTGGCGAGAGAGGGCTCTCCTGGGTGCTTTCACGTTGATCGAGGTGATGGTATCGATCACGATTTTAACCTTAATTTTAGCGATTGTTCTGGGAATGACTTCGGCGGTCAGCAAAGCTTGGAAGAAATCCACGGCGAACCTCGAGGTTTTTCGTGCCGCTCGAGTGGCTCTGGATGAGGTCTCTGAGAAGTTGAGTCAGGCAACTCTCAATACCTATCTGGATTACGATCCGCCTCAGACAGGAACATCGACGCCTCCACCTCCGACGCGTTATATTCGACAATCAGAACTTCATTTTTGTTCGGGAAAAACACTTGTCAACGGGCAGATCTCTCAATCCGTTTTTTTTCAGGCTCCGATTGGATACGCAGTGGACCAAAGTCATTATGGGGGTTTGAATCATTTGCTAAATGCCTGCGGTTTTTATATTATGTTTGGAGACAATTCCTCGGAGCGGCCATCGTTTTTGAGTTCAAATATCGTTCCGATTCGAAATCGTTTTCGATTGATTGAGTTTAATCAAGGCTCAGAGCTGCTGTCGGTTTATAATTCAGCAACGGGGATGGATTGGATTATCAAGCCCAATAATCCACCGAGAGGACACGTAGTCGCTGAAAATATTGTAGCAATGGTGCTGATACCCAAAGCCGCGCCAGGTTCGATTTTATCCAAAGGGAAAAGTTTGGTGAGTGATTATGAATACAATAGTCGCCTGAGTGTCGATGATGATCCTCAGCCTTCCACGGCCCATCAGCTTCCTCCTTTAATGGAGGTGATTCTGGTGGCGATTACAGAAGAATCTGCAGCCCGACTGCAGCGTCAATTTGGAGTGCAGCAACCTGATTTAGGCTTTAGTTACAAAACGGTCTTTCAGAAAGCAGATCAAATTGATGTGGACTTAAAAATTGTGGAAACTGCGCTGCTCGATAAAAAAATCGATTTCCGTATTTTTAGGAGTGATGTGCCCTTGAGAAACTCGAAATGGAGTGAGTAATGAATTTGCGACGAAATTTTAACAATTTTAGGGGACGCTTACTTTGTTGGAGTGGTCCTATACCCATTTTTAAAAGGTTTTTGGATCGGTCCGAGAAAAAAGGTTTTGCATTGGTTGTTACATTGGGCGCATTGGCTTTGGTTAGTCTCATTACGGTTGCTTTTATGACATCAAGCCGTATCGACCTTGTATCATCCAAATTTTATTCGCGGGGAGTGGAGACTCGGATGTTGGCGGATAGTGCGATCAATATTGCAATGCTTCAAATACAACAGGGTGCAAAAAGTCGTGATGCCAGCAGCCATCCAATGACTTGGACTTCGCAGCCAGGGTTGATTCGGGTCTTTGACGAGAAAGGGGACGCGGTGAGCGCCTATAAGCTTTACTCCTCCAATAAAATGGTCGTGAAGGGAGCGTTAAAACCGACGGAGGACGTTCCGTCTGGGGGATGGGAAAAGCAGCCGGCTCTCTATACGGATCTCAATCAACCGGTTTATCGTGGTATTAAATCGCCAAGATATCCGATTTTAAATCCTCCTTCGGATGTGGTTGGATATTCTATTTTGAAAGACGTGAAAAGCAATCCTTCCAGCTTTTCAAAACCGGTGATGCCGGTGAAATGGATGTACGTTCTCAAAGACGGGAGGATTGTAGCCCCTTCTGAGGGAAGTTCAAAGGTTTCGGTCGAAGGGGCATCGGCCAGTAATCCGATTTCCGGGCGAATTGCGTTTTGGACCGATGACGAAACTTGTAAAATTAATATTAATACGGCAGCTGGAGATTCATGGAATGGGACGGATTTCGGTTCTTACTGGGATCTGCCCCGGGTGTATAATACTGAAGACAGGATGTTGGCAGATGCCCAACCTCAGGCCCGAGAGTATCAACGTTACCCGGGACATCCGGCGACGGTTTATCTCGGTGCAGCCTTTCCTAATTTAAAACGCGAAGATCTTTATCGACTCGTTCCTCGAATCCAAGAAGGAGGATCGGACGGAGGAACGAAGAAGGGACTCCTTGCAAATGGTTTAGAGCCAGATCCGAAAGCGGGGGTTGTTACTGACAACGGGCGTCTCTATGCTTCGGTGGACGAGTTAATGTTTCAAGCAACGAATCGTCAGCCGGAAAAAAGCTTGGATCGTGAAGCATTGGAAAAAACGCGATTCTTTTTAACGGCTCGAAGCCGGTCTCCTGAGGTCAATCTTTTTGGACTACCCCGGATTGCCATTTGGCCGATACACAGTGATTTGGCAGCGAATCCGACGAATAGTAAATATACGACCCCATTTGATCGTTTGATCGCATTCTGCTCCTCATTGAAAACCTCAACGGGTGTGAAGCCGTTCTATATTCAGCGAAAGGATTCCGTCAGTGCGACCAATGATTATAACAATATTGCCCGAAATCAGACGCTTTACCAATATCTGCAGGAGATGACGTCCAAAGCGGTTCCTGGATTTGGAGGAAATTTTTTATCGAAGTACTCCTTCCCATCGGAGCGAGATCAGATTTTGACGGAAATAGTTGATTACATTCGATGCACGAACCTTTTTGATGATGTTTTGGTCAAACAGAATAAACCGAATGCCAACTATCCTCACTCGGGCTATCCGACTTCCGTTGGAGGGGTCAACTATACTTACACCTCGCGAAGAGCGGATATTTCGACGACCGATCCGGGGCATGGTCAAGCGATTCCCTTGGTGATTGGAAATACGAAAGGATTTGGACGAATTTATACGGTATCGGAGGCGGGATTTATTTTCATTTGTACCGGAAATGGAGATACAAACAATGATACGAATGCGACAAATCAAGCGCTCTGTACCGATAGTAATGTTCTGGCGAACAAAACTTTAAATGGGACCTTGCTTACAGAAACCGAGCGTCGAATCGAGGCGATGTTTATGTTGGAGTTATTTTCCCCGAGTCAGGGATATCCGATGTTGAATAGTGATATGCAGATTCAAGTGACGGGGTTGGATCAGTTTAAAATTGATACGGTACCGCTTCAGTTTCCAGCCTCGGGGGTCGTTCAGCATCGGGGTCAGGTAGCCGTTTTTCACGGAAGAGCGTTTGGTGGACTGGGAGGGATTCGCTATTTGATCTCAGGAGATCCTGAGCCAGAAGGTGGCAATAATCTCACGGGAGTGAATCGGCACCGTGCTCCGGCTCGAGGAGGATTTATGCCTGCCGATGCGGGATGGAATGCGAGCAATTCTTATCCCTTTCTGAGTGTTCCCATTACAGTGACCTATCGTTATCCTTCCGATCCTCCTTCTGCGAAAACGACGATGGAGTTAACCGGCACCGATGCAGATGGAGGAGGTACGATTACGGTGGGACTTTATGCAGGCCGCGTCGGAGCGCCGGGCTCAGTCACATCACCTTTGATCCAATCGTTTAGCATTAAAATGCCTAAAGGAACTTTTCCGATCCCCAAACTCGTAAATAATGGGGTGGGAACGACAAGTGCCAAGATGTGGTGGACCTTTGCGCGGGATGGCTGTGGACTCAATAATGAAGGTCGGATGTATCACGTGAGTAAAAATCCTGGTGATGCGAATTCAGTGAATGTTGGGGCAATTTTCAGAACGGAGGACGTGGTTCGAACCGTTGCTCCCTCCCATGGTGACTATCGATTATTGACGGCCTCGGCGACGATTCCCGATACGATCTTTACTCCGCATTCGAAGTATTCGGATCCGACGGAAACGCATGCACATTATTTAAAAGAAGGAAATAAAGGAGATGTTTTTATTAAATATGATACCACTGGTTCGTATATCCCCGGGATGAAATATTTTAAGGAAATTTATCCGGATGCTCCTGGGCTTATAGCCGCTGCCAGTACCGGCGACTGGGACAATGGAATTGCGGATACCGGAGACGGGACGTTCATTAATTTAGCAGATGCAGGGACTCAATATCGCGCTCTTGATGCAGCCGGGAATCCGTCAGTTCCGTATTATGGATCGGTTGAAAGCGCCAGTGGACCGGGTTTCTTTTCGCCCAATCGGGAGGTTCCTTCTCCGGGAATGTTTGGGTCGTTATCAACCGGGGTCAAGGAGGGGGTTCCGTATCGAACCCTATTGTTTCGTCCAGATCCCGCGCATCCTTCTTATAGTAAAACAATTCCGGATCACCTGATGATGGATCTCTTTTGGATGCCGATCGTGGAGCCTTATGCCATTAGCGAAACGCTTTCGACTGCGGGGAAAGTTAATTTGAACTACCAGATGATTCCGTTTACCCATATTGAAAGAAGTACGGCGCTTCATGCGGCAATGCGTGGAGAGAGGGTTCTGGCGGTGCCGGAAACTCAGAATGTCAAAGGAGCCCAGTATAAAAAACAACCGAACGCAATGTTGAATAATTTACGTAAGAAAATTTTAATGGGAGAGAGCTCGACTTCGGGGACGGGAACCTTGAGTCAATGGATGCAGCGATTTGAAGATGGTGCGGCGGGCTATGTGTTTAAGTCGGCAAGTGAGATTTGCGATCTTTATCTCGTTCCAGAAGATGGAGTCATAAATCAGATGGCTGCTTATTGGGGGGCACGGCGACTGACCGGGGATAGTTCGAGAGAGAGACCCTATACCAACCTCTATCAAAAACTGACCGTGAAATCGAATACCTTTACGGTTCACTATCGAGTCCAGAAGCTCCAAAAAATCAAGACCGATCCGAATCAAGGGCAGTGGGAGGAAGGAAAGGACTTAGTGGTTGGAGAACGTCGGGGGTCGGCGATCATTGAACGCTACCTTGATCCAGAGACGAAAATGCCTGATTTTGCGACGGATACAACTGCGTCCGTCGATGATTATTATCAGTGGCGGATCTTGGAATTAAAGGAATTTAACGAGTAAAATTTCAAGAGGCTTTTAAAATACCGTTTTTGCGGTTTAATAGTGGGTAACGCACGTGAATCAACCCAACATCCTTTTTATCCTGGCAGATCAATTACGACCCGATTTTCTTGGCTATCATGGCTTTCGGGCGATTCAAACTCCGAATATTGATCGCCTTGCTTCGGAGAGCCTCTCGTACGATCAGGCAATTTCCGCTTGTCCGATTTGTGTGCCCGCACGTGCGGCATTATTGACAGGATTAAGTTCGCTCAAGACCGGAGTGATCGGAAATGATTACTGGCTGCGTCCCGATCGGACGGAGATGGGGATTTCGACTTGGCCGGCGTTGCTAGGTGAGGCCGGATATCAGACGGCTGCTGTTGGGAAAATGCATTTTTATCCTTGGGAATCTTCGGAAGGATTTCAAGAGCGAGTGATTGCTGAGGATAAACGCTGGCCGTTGATTGAAGATGATTATTTCGATTTTCTAAAAAAACGGGGAGAAGCGAAGCGGTTCGCTTTTGAGGATCCACAATACAAGGCGAATTACGGAGCGGTTCTGAATCATCTTCCCGTGGAGGCGACGACAGATCGCTTTGTGACGGATCGCGCTTGCGAGTATTTGAGAAAGCAAAAGGGAGAAAAGCCATTCGCATTGATGGTCGGATATCCCGGCCCCCATTGTCCTTATGATGCGCTTCCAGAGTATTTGAAACAGGTTGATGTTTCTGCATTACCTGAGCCGATTGAAGACCGGTGGGAAGGGGGTGCGAAAGAGTCTGCCAAAGCGGCATTTATTCGCGGAATGAAGGAGCCTTGGCATCAAATCGATTACACGGAGTTTCCACGAGAGGCGCGAATGAAGGTGAAGGCCCACTATGCGGCGCTGGTGAAACAAATTGATGATGAGGTGGGGACGCTTCTTCAGACGCTCTCTGATCAGGGACTTTTAGAGAAGACGATCGTGATTTTTACAAGTGATCACGGAGATTTTCTGGGAGATCGTGGGTTGGTCGGGAAGAAGTTTTTCTATGAACCGTCCATTCGAATCCCGATGCTCGTCCGCGTTCCAGGAGGCGTTGGGAAAAAGTCTGACGATTTGGTGGAATTGCGTGATATTACGTCCACGATTTTGAGTTTCTGCGGGGTTGCGCTCCCTTCGTATATGGATTCGGTTCCACTTCCCGGTCTGGGGCTTCCGGGGGCAAAACGAATGCATGTGACCGGATTTTTACAAGGGCAGGCGATGGTGCGATCCGGAGCATGGAAGCTCACTCGGTATGCCAATGGCGTGCAGGAATTGTTCAATTTGGAGGAGGATCCTCAGGAGCAGACGAATCGGCTGGGGGATGAAAGCTTGAAAAGTCTTGTGGTGGAATTGAATGATCTTCTTTGGAAAGATCTTTTCGAGGGAACGACGGGAGCGAGTCAGGACATTGCCCTTCGCTCTGAGATTCCAATGTATCAAGATCCTGCTTTCAGTCGTCGCGGGGGATGGAAGCGGACGTATCCTGAGAAGTTGAAATTGTGAGTGGCGCGGGGAAGAGAGTCTTTCGATTGGGAGCTCCATTTCGGAGTGGAATGGTCTTGCAGCGGAATCGTCCGATTCTGTTTTTTGGAAAAGCATCAGCAGGGGCAATCGTGCGAGTCGCTCTGAATTCTCATCACTCGCTAACCACGGTTCTTTCCGATGAATCATGGCAAGTGGAATTGCCCCCACTTTCGGCAGGAGGTCCTTTTGAGAGCTGCATTGAGTGCGGTGATGAACAAGTGATTTTACGGGATCTTCTCATCGGTGATCTCTGGTTGTGTTCCGGCCAATCGAATATGGGACGAACGTTGAATATGGCTCAAGGGGGAGATTTGGAGGCGTCGCAGGCGAATGAGCCGATGCTTCGTCTGGCCTCGGTTCCCGCTTCTCCTTCGCCCCAGCCGTGCGATGAATCTGAAGTGATCTGGAAAGCTTCTTCTCCCGAGACGGTCCCTGATTTTTCAGCAGTCGGATATTTTTTTGGGCGCGAGATCCATCGCGAAACCGGAATTCCAATCGGATTAATTCAATGCACGGTCGGAGGGACTCCTGCGGAAGCGTGGATGCCGATGGAAACGCTCCAAAGCAATCCATCGTTTAAGAGCCTTCTGGAATTCAGGCATGAGAACGAAGTTCATGATGAGACGCGAGAGCAAGAAACGGCTCTGCTACTGAAGGCTTGGCTTGAAGAATTGAAGGAGCTTTTCAAATCCGCTCCGGATCGAGTTTCGATGAGATCTCCCGTAGAAGTCGCTTCAGGGGCTTCTCGTGGTCCTTGGGGCGGTGCCATTGGTGATGATTTTGTCGGAGCCGCATGGTGTCGAACGACGGTGACGATTTCCGCAAAGCCATCTGGCGGGCGTTTTATTTTGCGTTTGGATCCTCTTGAATCGTCGCATGCGGTTTATTTTAATGGAGAGCGCATTGGATCTCAAGAGGTTCAAGGAGGAAGTCTTGATCGAGATCCGTTCGTTTACTCAGTGCCGGATGCGCTAGTGAAGGTGGGAGAAAATCTTTTAGAAATTCGACTGATCCTTCGTTATGATATTGTTTTTCCAGTTGGAAATCGCTCGGGGTGTTTGAGCTGGGGAGAAGCCTCCACGGATTGTATTCCTCTGAATCGAGATTGGATTTTCGAAGTGGAGAAGCGGTTGGGGAGAAAGCCGAAACGGGATGGCTTACCGAAATCGAGGGCTTCCTATCTGTATAACGGAATGGTGCATCCTCTGATTCCATTTCCGATTCGCGGAGTCATTTGGTATCAGGGGGAAGCGAATGCGGTTCGCTGGAAGCAGTATCGGGATTTATTTCCTGCCCTGATTCGAAGTTGGCGGGCCTTGTGGAATCAAGGGGATTTCCCCTTTTATTTTGTTCAATTAGCGAACTATCATCAACGTCCGGTAGAGCCGGGTGAAAGTAATTGGGCGGGATTACGCGAAGCGCAGACGATGGCTTTGTCTGAACCGAACACAGGAATGGCGGTGGCGATTGATCTCGGTGAATCGGATAATATTCATCCAGGGAATAAAAGGGATGTCGGATTGCGTTTGGCTCGGATTGCCTTGGCTCGGGACTATGTTAGGGAGACTCAATCGGCACGTCCTGAGTTTGCGCCGTTGATGGAGAGTGGGCCTGTTTTTCGTTCGATGAAACGAGAAGGGAGTGCGCTTCGGATTTATTTTGATTCGGTGGGCAGTGGGTTTGAGTTCCGAGGGGAGGATCCCGTTCGGGGATTTGCGGTGGCGGGAAGTGATCGCCGATTTTACTGGGCAGAAGCAGTGATTGAAAATGAAACCGTCGTGATTTCTCATTCTCAAGTTCCAGATCCGATGGCAGTACGGTATGCGTGGGCGGATAATCCGCCTGCAGCGCTTTATAACCGAGAAGGATTGCCGGCAGTCCCTTTCAGAACGGATGATTGGTCATGAAAAACTATTTAAATATTATGCTATTACTATGCGTTTTTGGGGCGATTCAGGCGGCTGAGGAGTCTTCAAAAAAGAGCAATCGATTAGGAACGGAATACGTCTATAAAAAAGTCGAGGGACGAGAGCTGAAGCTCTATGTGGTGACTCCAACGGGATGGGCGGCAACCGATCGGCGACCGGCGATTGTCTGGTTTCACGGAGGAGCTTGGGTGAAGGGGGGACCGACGGCGTTTGATGCCCAGAGTCAGTATCTTGCGGAACGCGGGATGGTTTGTATTCAAGTGCAATATCGACTCATGGAGAAGGGGAGCAAAGAAGGGCCCGTGGTCTGTGTTTATGATGCGTTATCGTCGATGCGGTGGGTTCGGTCTCATGCGGGAGAATTGGGAATTGATCCGGATCGTATTGCAGCGGGAGGGGGCTCGGCAGGTGGGCATCTGGCTGGGGTCTGTGGGTTGATTCAAGGAGTGGATGATCCTCAGGATGATCTCAAGATTTCCGCAAAGCCGCAGGCACTGGTCCTTTTTAATCCGGTGATTGATACGGGTCCCAAGACGACGTGGGGGCGAAATGTTTTTGGAGAACGTGCCGAAGCTCTCTCTCCGACACACCATGTGACTGCAGGAGCGCCTCCGACCATTGTTTTTTTAGGAACGGCAGACAATCTTATTCCGGTTTCCGTAGTGGAGAATTTTAAAAAATCGATGGAGAAAGCGGGAGTTCGCTGCCAGGCCGTTTATTACGAAGGTCAGGGGCACGGTTTTGTGAATCTGAATCAAGGTGGCCCCAAGTACATCTACGAATCGCTTCTTGAAATCGATAAGTTTTTTGCCTCATTAGGGTGGCTGACGGGCCCCCCGACGCTGAAGAAGCCCGATGAAAAAGAGTTGAAATCCTCGGGATCCGTTTCGCCACAGGAAAATCTGAATTAATCCGGATTTCTTGATTCTTGGACCGACGGGGTTCATTCAACAATGGGTTTAACGAGTTAAATAAAGTCCATCGTGATTTTAGTAAGTTTCGGGTTTACAATAGGGATGTAAATGATCTTCATCCAAGCCCGCGTAACTCTTTTTCTCTTTATCAGCGTTCTTTTGTTATGGCCTCAAGAAACTCTCAAGGCCAGTACATTACAATCAACAAACTCCTCTTCCTATCCCACAAAAGGAGGGGAGGGCGGTAAGATTCTTGCGGTAACAACTTTAAATGATTCAGGGCCGGGTTCCTTACGGGAGGCGGTGGAGAGTGAGGAGCCTCGGATCATTCATTTTGCCGTTGGAGGAGAGATATGGTTGAAAAAAAATCTAAAGATCACCAAGCCCTTTGTAACGATTGCAGGGGAGACCGCGCCTTCCCCGGGAATTACCCTGATGGGGGATCAAATCAAAATATGCACGCATGATCTAATTTTGCGTCATATTCGTGTACGGGTGGGCGCCCTTTCCTCGGGCTCACCTCCTGACAACCGGGATGGGATTGCCATTGAAAAAGACTGGGAGGATGTGAAAAACAAGGCTCCTTCTTATAACATCCTGATTGAAAATTGCTCCGTTAGTTGGTCGATTGACGAACTCGTGGAGGTCTGGGGGAAGAAGCATCATGATATTGTAATCCGTAATTGTATTCTTGCGGAAGCGCTCTCGCAGTCCATTCATCCCAAAGGAAAACATTCCGCAGGACTGCTGATTGGCACTGGAATTGATAAGGTTACCGTTCAGGGAAACTTATTTGCCCATAATTCCTTTCGTAATCCAGTGATCTGCTCGGGTTCCACGGGTATTATTGTCAATAATCTCATCTACGATCCGGGATTCAGTGGGATTCATTTTTATGGCCGTGACGGGGCGGATGCCGTCACCAAGCTCATGGTCAATGTTCTGGGCAATGTCGTAATTGCAGGTCCCAGCACTCGTCCCGATTTAGGGGTTTTTCATGAAAAGGGATTAAATGCAGGATCTAAGATTTACATGGAGAATAACGAGGCAATCGGAACTTTAACTTTTGATAAAAATTCGCGACCTCCGGAATGGGCTGCGGAGGGTCCTTCGCCTTTTGTGAGTGAGATGCCTCTCCCTCTGCCCGATTTTATAAAGGTTTTGTCCCCCTCTGAAGTCAAAGCGAGTGTCTTGGCTCAGGCAGGGGCAAGACCGAGTGATCGTGATGAAGTCGATAAACGGATCATCGATGAAGTAAAGACAGGGACCGGAAAAATACGGGATGAACCGACTGATTTACGCCTTACCTCGAGTCAATCCTTGCAGCAATCCGGCAATAAAAAGTAAATAAACGCATCTTCTTAAAAATCCTTACGGCTTAATGATAAAACCCCTATGAAAAAAATTCCAATTTTTATCTCTCTTTTTCTCTTTATGAGCTCCTCCTATCCCCTCTTTTCCCAAGACCTCATTTTTATCCTATCAGGACAATCCAACATGGATGGAAGGGGGGAATATAAAGATCTTCCTGCGGAGCTGAAGCTAATGCCTTCCAATGTGACCCTCTATCGAAAAGCAAAAGAAGGAGATTTTGCCCAGTCACCCAGTTTTGGTCCTGAAGTCAATTTTGCCCATCACCTTTCTAAGGCGTATCCGGATAAAAAAATTAAACTCATCAAATATTCGATGGGCGGCACCTCCCTGTTTGATTGGTCTCCGGAATGGAATGCCGAAAAGGCGGCCATTACCCAAAAAGCGGAATTAGGGTCGTTGTATAAAAAACTTCAAAATTTTGTCGGTGAAGTAAAACCGAAGGAAATTCCTCTTGCGGGAATCTTATGGATGCAAGGGGAAAAGGACTCCAATTTTCCTGAGGCCGGAAAAGTTTATGCTGAAAATCTCAAGTTACTGATTGAAGCGATGCGAAAGGATTTTAATAGTCCTAACGCGCCTTTTATTCTTGGCATTACCAATCCTCCTAAAAGCTATGCTGCGGCTGCAGAAGTTAACAAAGCTCAAAAGGAGGCCCCTCAACTTTACCCATTGGTGAAAACGGTTTCGACCGATGGACTTTCAAAACTGAGCGATCAACTTCACTACGATACTGCTGGGCAAATCGAGCTCGGGAAACGATTCGCTGAAGCCTATCTTTCTATGCAGAATCAGTAAGAATGAAAAGTGAGACCTCTTCACGCTTCTGTCCAAAATAAAACCGGATTTCCGAGGTTGAAACCGGGTGGGGGGATTGAAATCCAAAAGGAGGGGGCATTTCCCGCGAAATACGCGA
>CAZKRU010000054.1:0-29072 GCA_964555235.1 uncultured Verrucomicrobiota bacterium | reverse complement strand
GATTGTTCTGATTCCTGCCGTGATCGTCTTTCTCGTTTACAGTCTGGTGGCTAAGGACGCTCCGGTCCAAGTGAAGCCGAAGAAATTCAGCGACTACTGGGAGCTTTTTAAAGAAAAGGATACTCACTGGTTTTGTTTTTTTTACACCGTCAGCTTTGGCGGATTTGTCGGACTGGCGAGTTCCATGGTCATTTATTTTAATAGCGAGTACGCGCTGGGAGCGGTAGGGTCGGGAAATATGGCCGCGATTTGTACCGCAGTGGGAGCTCTGGCGCGTCCGGTCGGTGGAGCCATTGCGGATCGAATTGGGGGCATTCGTGCGTTGCATGTTTTTTATCTCTCGGCAGCCGTGGCATTGGTTGGAGCTGGATTTTCGAATTCCTTGATGGGAACGATGGCCGCGATGATTCTCGCTTGCGGATCCTTCGGGATGGCGAATGGATCGGTTTTTCAACTTCTACCCCAGCGATTTGGTCGTGAGATTGGTTTGATGACCGGACTGGTGGGAGCCGGTGGTGGGATTGGTGGATTCTTGTTGGGGAGTGGACTTGGAATTTCAAAGGGATGGTCTGGTTCGTATGCGACGGGACTCTTTGCTTTTGCGGGAATGTGTCTGATCGCCTTTGTTGGATTGGGACTCGTGAAAAAGCGGTGGCGTACCACGTGGGGCGCTGTGGCTCAGGCGCGGATCTGATGAATGAACCGGGATTTTTCCGCGCAGAGATCGCTGTGCTCGCAGAGGGTAAAAACCGTTTTCTCAGCGGACTCGGCGATCTCTGCGCGAGATGCAAATAAATGAAGGCGCGCGCCACATCATTTGTCAAAGCGGCGGCGGGGCGGGAAGTTTCGCGGGACGTGTGTGCGGTTCAATCCGGAACAAATTTTGTCATCGGCGCGGTTGCGGATGGAGCTGGAGAGAGTGAGGAGGCACGTTGGGCGGCTGAAAAAGCGGTGGATGCCGTGGTTGGAAATTTTCTCGCCCGGCCGAAAGGTTGGACGATCAAGCGGGCGTTGCAAGAATTTGTGAGAATCGTCAATCGCCGGGTCTATCAGGAATCGATGGAACGATTTGGAGAGCCTCGCATGATTTCAACCATCTGTGCGGTGGTGATGGAATCGGGAAAACTGATTGGCGTCCATGCCGGGGATTCCCGCGTGTATCGGTGTCGAAGGGGGGAGACCCGAATGTTAACCCGGGATCATGTGGAGGGGGAGGGGTCTCATATTTTAGTGAAAGCCGTTGGAATGGCGCCAGAATTAGAGGCGGATTTTTTTGAAGAAGACTTGGAATCAGATGATCTGGTTGTCCTCTGCTCGGATGGTGTGAGGAATGCATTGGGAGATGAACGTTTTCATGCGTTACTCAAGCCGGGATTAACGGCAAGAACGTTGGTGGAGAGCGCGGGGTTTTCGGTCGAGGAAGCAGAGCGGGATGATCTTTCGGCGGTAGTGATTGAGGTGTTGAATCGAGGGCCAATCGCTTCAGAGCCGAGTTTGATCGAATGGATTCAGCCTGCTCCCGGAGTTCGGGTGGATGACTTCGAATTGCTCTCGCCCATTCATTCGAACGGGCAAGTCTGGTCGGCACGAAGGGGGGAGCAATTGTTTGTTTTAAAATTCCCTCCATCAACCGCTCGGGAGCGAGAGGAGGAATATCATCGATTCGTTCGGGAAGTCTGGCAGGCAGGACGATTAAAATCAGACTATTTGGTTCCGGTCGAGACTCCAGAAAATCCACGGTATCTCTATGTAGCGATGCCGGATTTGAAGGCGCCGTCACTTCACGAGATTTTATCGAAACGGAAATTGAGTGTTGAGGAGGCGTTGGCCTTGTTCCGATTTTTATTGGATGCCTCGCAATTTTTGATCGGGAAGGAATTGGTTCATGGTGATTTAAAGCCGGAAAATATTTTGGTGATGCCCGATTCGCGATCCCGAAGTTTCAAGCTCATCGATTTGGGGAATGTTGCGGAAATTTTTACAATGACCGGTCGTGCGGGAACTCCGAGTTATTTGGCGCCGGAACGATTTCAAGGACGCGCTCTTTCGGAGCGGACGGAACTTTATGCGATTGCGGTGACGGTCTATCAATCATTAACCGGAACTTTTCCGTATGGAGAGATTGAACCTTTTCAGACGCCGGTTTTCCATTCGCCCAAACCGGTGACAAAGCTGAATCCGAATATTCCGGAATGGTTGGAATCGATTTTACTTCGCTCGTTAACGCCGGATCCGGATCGTCGCTACCAGCATTATTCGGAGGTTCGTTATGATCTGGATCATCCGGATCGCGTCACGCCTTTTCGAAATCAGAACGCTCCGTTGTTGGAGCGGGATCCGCTCCTCTTTTATCAAGTCGGTTTCTGGCTTCTTTTAGGAGGTCACTTCCTCTGGCTCTACTGTCGATTTACGAAGTAGACCGGCGTTACGTCTGCGGCGGGGGAGGGGGGTCGGGAGGGATCTTGGCTTTGAGGCTTTCAACCAAATTTTTACGGCGCTCTTCCAAACCGAGTTGTTGTGCGGCGCTGGAGATAAAGGTGACGGAATTCAAGAATCCGACACGCTCCTTTAAGGATAAATTCGGAGCGGGTCGATTCCACTCGGCCGAAAGAAGTTGACTGAGCATGTCGTTGTACTGAGTGTCAAAGCAGGAAAAAAGAATGTCGGCTTCGGTAAGAAGAAGGCATTGCGTGGAGAGAAGGCGAGTTTCGTCGTCCGCGGGGAGGAACCGGGAGTCGCGATACGCCTGGCGGACTTGAGGAACGCCATTTCGGAAATCGGTGGCGACGATCATCTGCCAGATCCGGTGAAGCTCTTCTTCCGACCAACCGGCTTGCTGAAGGATCGGGAGGGCGATTTCGTAGGAGCGGGTTTCCAATTCGTACTCGTACTTATTCATTCCTCCGGTGTGTCCCAAATCGTGGGCGGCGGCAGCAACGAGCAATTCTGCAATGCGAACGGGCGGGATTCGTTCGCGGCGTCCCAAACAAAACGCAGCGACGACGACTTCGGAGACATGGAACTGGTTGTGGTAGGAAGGTTGATCCGTATTCCCTTCCTCCGCGCGCTTTCCGACGGCGTCACCACCGAGAATCAAATGCTCGTGAGTCTCGGGAAGGGCGAGTTTTCGGAGAAGGGCCGGAACAATTTCGGAGAGTCGCGCATTGGTACTTCGAAGGAATTTAACCTCGTCGGCAAACATTTCGACAAAATGAGCGTTTTCTTGAACGGAATCAATGGACTGGATCGGCTCACCGGACTTGGTGATTCCTTTAAGGCTCCGCACCATGTCCCGCAAGTCGATCTTGCAGGTCATTGACATATCATCAAGATTGCTCATGTGAGGATAAAGCGGCCAGTCTCCGATTCGTGAACCACTAAGTTAGACTACACGGGCACAGGCTTGGAAGCAACGCGAAATTTGAATGAGGATGGCGCGGCCCCAATCATTAGCGAAGAACTAACGCGACGGATGGTTTCACACAAAGCCACAAAGCTCACAAAGGGGGAATTCTTTTGGTTCGATCCTTTGAGTGACTCGTTCTTGGTTTCCAAAAATAAAACCGGATTTCCTTTGTGAGCTTCGTGCCCCCGCCCGCATCGCTACGCGAAGCGTTGCGGGCGGGTTCGTGTGAAAACTCACCATTTTTCTTATTTTCTATGAGATCACTAAGGATTGGGGTGGTGCGGATGTTTCTAAGGAAATCAGGAATCGGGGAATGATACGAGTTTTGACAAATGGTTGAAAGGGCTCCAAAGTTGATTACAGGAGGCGGATCGCGTCGGCATCTGTTTCACCATGAACTTATTCCAATCTAGAGTCTTGATTGTTTTGGTGATTTGCCTTGGGCTTTGTTCCTGTGCCTCGGTGAGTGTGCGTGATTTGGAGGAATCGACGACGAGTGTTCCGCAGACTCCCCCGGAGAAAATCTACGTGATGAGTTTTGCGACCGATAAATCGGAGTTTAACGTGGATCGTGAGGAGAAGGAGTTGGAGGAATTCAAAATCGCCACAGGTGAGCTCATGCGAAAGGCGCTCGTTCTCCGTTTTAATGAGCATCTCGGTCCGACGCTCGAGTTGACTCAGAAGCAAAAACTTCCGAAAAAAGGGTGGCTCGTGATGGGACGATTTGTTCGGGTGAATCAAGGGAGTCGAGCCTTGCGAGTCACCGTGGGATTTGGTGCCGGCGGGACGAAGATGGAGACGCTGGTATATGTTTATGATCTCTCCCATCGTCCGCCCCATCCTTTTTTGGCTTTTAAAACATCGGGGGGGAGTAACGCGGAGCCGGGAATTATGGCGAGAAGTGTCGACCCTTTGTCATTAATCAGTGCGGGGGCCGGAATTTTTGGCGGGCTCGCCAAGGGAATCACGGATGACACGCTTCGAACATCGCGCATGATTACGGCGGTTCTCTCCCAATTCATGCTTCAACATCAATGGATTACTCCCGAAAAAGCATTGGAGCCGAAATTGGAAGGGGATATCGGGCCGATTATTCCTGAGTGATTCACACGGAGGGCTCGGAGGACACGGAGCTTTAATCTCGATTCAACTCCGTGGCCACCGTGATCTCCGTGTGAGAGACTTTTTTATTCGCGTGATAATGGATGCTCTATGGCGATCCACTCTTGGACGGGACGATTTTCCTGAAGGTGCTCCTTTAAAATTCGGTCGCAACGCTCGGGAGTCATTTCGCCATACCAGATTCCTTCGGGATAAATCACGAGCCAAGGGCCGCCGGTGCAGACGCGAAAGCAGGCGGCTTTGGTTCGCAGGACGGGGAGGTTGAGAGATTTGACTTCGCGTTTGAGATGTTCCCAGACACGTTCCCCTTCCTGGGGATTGCAACAGTCGGGTCCCAAGCAAAGAAAGAGATGGCGTTCAGCGCGGGTAATGGCCGCACGTTCGAATCGTGAATCTCCCTCAAGACTCATAATCGATAAAGCATGACGTAAATCACGACGCCGGTGACGGAGACGTATATCCAGATCGGCCAGGCCCATCGGACGAGTTGCTTGTGTTTTTCAAAATTTTCGCGCACAGCATGAACGATCGCCATTACAATTAATGGAAGCATGACAACGGCAAGGATTGTGTGACTGATGAGAATCGTAAAATAAATGATCCGGGAGATTCCTTCCTTTGTGTAAGGAGTCGATCCATGCAGTGCGTGATAAATCAAATAGGAGGTCAAAAAGCAGACGGACGTTAAAATGGCGCTGACCATGCAGCGACGGTGAGCGATTCGATTCCCTGATTTAATGAAAATATAGCCGAGCGCCAGCAGGATGGCCGTGCATCCGTTTAACGTCGCATTCAAAAGCGGCATTTGTTCGACACTCATTTTCCCGCCTCCCGAAGTAAGACTCCAATATCATTCACCAACTGCGGCATATTTTCGGGGATGAGGCCCTCGTAGTAGCCACGGATCACCCCTTGGGGATCGACCAAAATGAGTTTGGAGCTGTGCAAATATTCCCCTTCTTGAGCGACGAGTTCAGGTGCATTTTTTTCAACGGCGAGGAGAAAGGATTTCCGGGAGAGCTCATGAATTTTCTGGCGTTCTCCGGTGAGAAACCACCAGCGGTCGGGAGAGGCTTCGAATTTCTCACCATACTTTTGCAGGATTTCCGGAGTATCATAATCGGGATCGACGGTGAATGAGACGAGCTGAACTTGCGAGGCGCGCTTGACCGTGTCCTGGAGCTCTCGAAGTCGTTGGGTCAATGTTTTGCAAATTCCCGGGCATCGCGTGAAGATGAACGAAGCGACCCAGACTTTTCCCTTGAGGTCGTCGTTGGTGATCGTCTTTCCACTTCGCTCCGTGAATTGAAACGGAGGGACCTGGTGATAAACGGCGAGCGTTCGATCCGTTCGATTTTTAGCCCCTTGAAGGGTCTGCCGGACATAGACCGCCATGAGTCCAGCGACGAGGAGAATCATCACGGTCCAGACAAGCCGCTGGAGTCGCGGATTGGGGGCGGGGAGTTCGCTCATGGCAACGGAACCCGAAACCGGCGGGTCAATTGAGTTCCAGCAATTGTCAGAACCACTCCCGCAAGGGTTAGAATCAGCATCGCCTGCCACATGGCCGGTTGTCCGGCGACCATCGGGTGACCTTCCGAATAGAGCGATCGCTGCAATCCGACGAGTCCGTAATAGAGGGGATTCACCTGCATGAGCCAACGAATCCAGATCGCCGCGCCATCGGCCGGGAAGAGGGCGCCCGAGAGAAGCCAGAGCGGCATGAGAAAGAGATTCATGATGGCATGGAATCCTTGCACTGAAGTGGAGGGCCACGCGACGAGATAGCCGAGTGCCGTCATGACAAATCCAGTGAGCGCCAGAACTCCGGCCGCTTGGACGAAAGAGACAAACGTGAGTGAGATTCCGCACAAGGGGGCCAGCATCAGAAACAAGACGCCTTGCAAGAGCGAGAGCGTCATCCCTCCCAATGATTTCCCAAGGACCAGGGCAATTCTCGGTGCGGGGGAGACGAGAATCGACTGCATGAATCCTTCCGTTCGATCCTGAATAATGGAGATCGTTGAGAAGATTGCCGTAAAGAGAATGATGAGAAGGAGTGTTCCGGGAAAGAAATACTCGAGGTAGCTCGGTTCAATTCCGGCCGTCATCGGGCGCAACGATTTTCCAAATCCGGATCCCATGAGGAACCAGAACATGATCGGAGTCGCCAAGGCGCCAATGACACGGCCTCGTTGTCTTAAAAACCGGACGACTTCACGTTTCCACAGGGTACCAATTGCGAGCAACATCTTAATTCTCCTCCGGTTCTTCAACAAAAAACTCATGTCCCGTCAGATGAATGAAAACATCCTCCAGCGTCGGCTGCGCCAAGGTGATCGAGGTGATCTCCGTGCGGAAAAGCTCCAGGAGCTTGCCGACAAATTCGGAGGGCGATTGAGTTCCGGCAGTGTGATTCCATTCCAGTCTCAATTCATCATCGACGACGACGGTCCCGACTTCGAAACGTCCGCGCACTTCGGATTGAAGTTTTTCCGGATCCGCACAGCGGGCGGTAATGACGGTGCCGGTGACTTTTGCTTTTAAGGCAACGGGTGTATCGAGCGAGATTTTGAGGCCTTTGTCGAGAAGGAGAAGACGGTGACAGCGCTCGGCTTCGTCCATGAGATGCGTGGTGACGAGAATCGTGACCTTCTCCTCGGAGTTGACGTGATGGAGGAAGCTCCAAAGTTCGCGTCGCGCTCCGGGATCTAAGCCGGTGCTCGGTTCGTCGAGAAGAAGGACTTTGGGATGGTGAAGAAGCGCTTTGGCGATTTCGACCCGGCGCTTGAGTCCGCCGGAAAGTTTTTCGACCCGCTCGTTGAAGCGATCATTGATTCGAAATTGTGAGAGAAGGAGATCCATGCGGCGGTGAAGGGTTTCGCCGCGGATTCCGTAAAGATGGCCTTGGTGCGTGAGGTTTTCGCCAACGGTCAGCTTGGGATCAAGGCTCGGTGATTGAAAGACGACACCGAGACGCTCCCGAAACGCTTCGGGTTCCTGAGTGAGACGTTTTTGATCGAGAATGACTTCCCCTGCATCCGCCTCCATGAGGGTCGAGAGAATACGAAAGAGCGTTGTTTTTCCGCTGCCATTGGGGCCGAGAAGGCCAAAAATTTCACCCGGAGCGACATCAAAGGAAAGTGCATCGAGAGCCACGCGCTCTTCGTACCGGTGCGTGATCTGATCGACTTTAAGGATAGGGTCTGCCATGGCGTGATATCCTCGGGATCGAAATTCAACCTGTCAAACTCTGAACCGAGGGATGAATTTGCCCGCGAAACACGCGAAATGACGCGAAAGCAAAGTTCATCGGTCGGCAATGGGCTCTTCCGAGAAACGATTTTGGGATAATCCTTGAAGCGGTCGTTTTTTCGTGACAATTTAATTGGAACAATCTGGTCCAAAGAATTTCGGAGTTGGTTGAATGGCTGTTCGGTAAAAATATGAAGATCATTTTCAGCTTCCTTCTATGTCTCTGTGCGCTCAGTCAGGAAGCGTCAGCAAAAGCGTACTTTCAGACCAAGGATGAAATGATTCAAAAAGCGGATGTGATTGCGATCATCACAATTACAGATGTCCGCGAATCTGATACGAACGGAAAGACATGGACTTACCGCCAGATGGGAAAGGCAGCGGTTGAGACTCTTCTTAAAGGAGCCATTCCGAAGGATTTTACTATTTACGGATCGGAAACCTTCATTTGCGCCCAATGCCCGCTTTCAAGGGGCCGATTTATTGCTTTCCTGAAGAAAGATGACGCATTATGGACGGGATCGAACTGGCATTTGTCACTACGTCCAATCAAAGGTAACGAAGTTGACTGGTATGTTGACGATCAAAATCGATATGACATGAAGCCTTCTCCGTTGGGAAAAGTGCTCGATCAAATCAAAGCAAAAGCAAGAGTAACTGGGGACGTATCCCGAAAGAGTCACTGGGGACGTATCCCTAATATCTAGTATTGCATTAAATCGATGATTGGGTCTCTTATGGAAATCCCTTCAAAAGTAGATAAAAGGGATGAGTCTTCATGACCCTCCCTTCTACTTCGTCATCATCTCATCCAAAAGCGGCTGCATGGCGGTTGCCCAAATTTCATAGCCTTTGGGACCGGGGTGAAGCTGATCGGGCATGAGGTCGTCAGGAATCTTTCCATTCGCATCAAGAAATTTGCTGTTGATGTTGAGAAAACGGATGGTTTTTCCATTCTCCAATTTCGCCAATTCCACATTCGCAGAATTAATCGCCTCCATCCGCTTTACGCCGTCATCCATCGAGCCGTCCTTCGCCTGGCGAGGTCCACGAGGGAAAATGCCGAGTAAAAGAACCTTCACATTCGGAATTTTCTCCTGAACTTTTTTGATGATGAGGGCATTGGCTTCGGCAATTTCCGCTCCGGTACTGCCTCCACTGTTATTGGTTCCAATCATAAGAACGACAACCTTGGGCTGCAGGCCGTCGAGTTCGCCATTTTCGATACGCCACAAAACGTTCTGAGTTCCATCCCCTCCGATGCCGAAATTCGCCGCCTTATATTTTTGGTAATTCGCGTTCCATGCCACCAGACCCTTCTCCTCCCAATGTTGGGTGATGGAGTCTCCTAAAAACAAAAGGTCGTACGGACCATTCTTTGCACGTTCCAAAAGGAGCTGATGCCGTTTTGTGAATTTTTCATCGGTCTTGGGAACAGGGGTGATCGCCTTTTTGCTCCCGCTGGAAGGGGGCGCTACGGTCACAGAAGCAGGAGTCGGTTGATCTGCGGCGAATAAAGAGAAAGCACCCAGACAAGCGAGAAGAATCACGGAGGAACATTTTTTCATAAATTTTTAAAAGGAGAGGCGTTAGGGGTTGAGTTGAGGAGTGAAGTTGAAGCGGTGAAGCATAAGAATATAAATTAATTTAATAATTATTAATTCGTTTTCACCAAAAATCAAGGGATATTCTCAAAAAACTAAATTGTAGGGGCCCCGCCACTCGTCCCCATGATGAGATTTCTAAAGCGCCGGCGCCCTCGGAGAGGTCTCCCTACCAATCATTCGTTAGAGCAAATTTGAAGTTGGTTATTTATCGCTGGAGGTTTATGGTTTGAGAATGTCGATTGCCACTCGTACCGGAGATGATGGGACCACGGGGCTTCTTTTTAATCGTCGGCTTCGCAAAGAAGATCCTCGGATCGAGGCGAACGGTTGGTTAGATGAACTCAATGCGCGTCTCGGTCTTGTGAAAGCGCAACTGGCGGAGACGGAGTTGGAATTCCGCGCGTTTTTGGAATCGATTCAAGAGGAGTTGGTGAATCTCATGGGGGCCGTTGCGGTGGCTCCCGAGGATTTTCAACGTTATCAGGATTCAAAAATTCCAAAGCCCTCCCCGGCCTTCCTTGCGGTTTTGGATGAGAGAATCGCCTCGCTCGAAGCGCGTGGTTTTAATTTTGAAAAATGGGCGACTCCGGGAGCGACTCCGGTGGCGGCGGCGTTGGACTTTGCTCGCACCGGAACCCGTCATGCCGAACGTTGTCTAGTCGGATTGGGGGATCAACTCAATCCGGAATACGGACCGAGACTCCTTCAAACGCTCAACCGACTTTCTGACTTGCTTTGGCTTGAGGCTCGGCGTTACGAGAATGAATCCAACCAGTAGAGTGGACGTCAGCTCTCGCGAACTCCTAAAGAACAAGTAAGCAGTTTTTTCGCGCAGAGATCGCCGAGTCCGCCGAGAAAATCTTTTTTGCCCACTGCGAACACGGCGATCTCTGCGCGAAAAAATCCTTTCCGTAGTTCTCTTCCTTGTTTTGCCCCTACACCCATGGGCTTTTGCTTCGCGAGAGATCAGATCCCGAAAACCCGACCCCAATGGACGTCGAGACGCTTGGAGATTACGGCTTTCAGGGCGCGCAGGAGGCATTTGGATTCGAGGGCTTGTCCGCGCTTAACGATACTGGCGAGAGATTCTTCCGGTTTAATTTTGAGAGCGTCTTGAGTGAGAATCGGTCCTTCGTCGAGACTCGGGGTGACGAGATGCGCGGTGACGCCCACAATTTTGACCCCCTTTTCATACGCTTGGCGATAGGCGTTCGCGCCGGGAAAGGCGGGGAGAAGTGATGGATGAATGTTGATAATTTTATTTTTCCAACGCCAGACGAAGTTCGGTGAGAGAATTTTCATGTACCGGGCGAGAACGACAAAATCTACTTCATAGCGATCCAGAAGAGCCAGGGTTTCGTTTTCGGCTTCAACTCGATCGCGGGAGTTGACAAGGTGGAAGGGGAGTTTGGCCTGACGTGCGAGCGGAGCGAGATCGGGGCGACTTCCAATCACGACGACCGGTTCCGCTCCGATTTGATTCATGCGCGTCCGGGGAAATTTTCCAGTAGCAGCGAGAAGGGCTTTCAAAACGTGCGATTCTTTCGTTACCAAAATTGCCAGTCGTTTGTGGCCTGGAGTGGGAAAGTGGAGTTTGAGTTCCATTCCCAGAGTACGAGCCGCCTCGCGAAGCTCTTCGGTAATCCGTTCCCGATGAAAATCACTCGCCGGCCATGACGCTTGAAGGGTCATGCTGAACTGACGTCGCAGGACTTGTTCTTCGAGGCCTTCAATATTGGCATTCAGTCGAAAGAGGAGCTGGGTGATGGCGGCAATGACTCCGGCTTTATCGGTACCAATCAGTGTTAGGGTGGCGAAGCGACGTTGCATGGGGGAAATTCAGCAGGAATCGGAGTGAGAAGTAAAAACAAAATTCGGATCCATTTTTCCGCGCAGAGGTCGCCGAGCTCGCAGAGGGTAAAAAACGTCTTCTCAGCGGACTTGGCGAACTCTGCGCGAAAAACCGGTTTTTATCTTCATTTGGAGTTAGTCGAGTTGGAAGTTTCAATTTCGCCGTTGTGTTTGAGTTCTTGGATGGGTAGAAAGTGATAAGTACTCTGTTCTTGATCGGCTGTTGGAAGAAGTATTGATGAATCCTAAATACAACCTCTTATTCGTCTGTGGACGAAATCAATGGAGGAGCCCGACGGCGGCTCAGATTTATGCCAATGATCAGAGAGTTTGTGTAAGATCGGCAGGGGTCAGTGGGAAAAGCAAGCGTCTATTGTCGACTCAGGATCTGGAGTGGGCGGATCTTGTTCTGGTGATGGAGAAAGCGCAGAAAACACGTATTACAGAGACTTTTCGAGAAATCGAACTCCCGCCGATTGTTTCTTTGGAGATTCCTGATGACTATCCCTTCATGGATCCGGAGCTCATCGAATTGATTCGCGATGGAACGGAGTTTTATCTCAAGGATATTTGGTAGGGCGGGTTCGATGAACCCGCCGCGGCGCCCTCGGAGAGGTCGCCCTACCAAAAACTACTCTTCACCGAGATAGGCTCTTCGGACTTCGTCGCTTTGGAGGAGGTGAGAAGCGGTGTCGCTGAGGGCGATTTCTCCGGTGACGAGGACGTAACCGCGATGGGCGATTTGAAGGGCTTGGCGGGCGTTTTGTTCGACGAGGAGAATGGGGATCCCTTTGCGATTGATCGACTGAATGATTTCAAAAATCTTTTCAACGATCAAGGGAGCGAGTCCGAGGGACGGTTCATCGAGCATTAAAAGACTCGGTTCGCTCATGAGGGAACGTCCGATGGCGAGCATCTGTTGCTCTCCGCCGCTGAGGGTTCCGCCAAGTTGGGAGCGACGATCGGCGAGCTTTGGGAAATATTGGTAAATTTCTTCGAGTTTGGCTGGGTCGCGTTTCGGATCTCGGGCGAAACTTCCGATTCGAAGATTTTCTTCAACGGTCATGAGCGGGAAAATATGGCGACCTTCCGGACAGAGGACGATTCCTTTGCGGAGAAGTTGGTCTGGCGAGGTGAAGGGGAGTGGAGTTCCCTGCCAACGAATTTCTCCTTGGCGGAGTGGGATCAGTTGGGTGATGGTTGAAAGGGTGGTCGTTTTCCCGGCGCCGTTTCCTCCGAGCAGCGCGACAATTTCTCCGGGGAGGACTTCAAGATGGATTCCTTTCAGGACTTCGCTGTTGCCGTAGCCGGAGTGAACGTTGTGAAGTTCGAGAAGCGGATTCATGACGGTTTTGCCGGTTGGCCGAGGTAGGCGGCGATAACCTCCGGGTGACTTCGAATTTCAGCGGGTGTCCCGATGGCGAGTTCCTCGCCATGATCGAGGACCAAAATGGTCTGGGAAATTTCCATGACCACTTTCATATGGTGTTCAATCAGAATGACGGCGAGCCCCTTGTCGCGGATTTTGGTAATTAACTCGATCATCTTTCCAATTTCATTCGGATTCATTCCAGCGCCCGGTTCGTCGAGAAGAAGGACTTTCGGTTTCGTGGCGAGGGCGCGGGCGATTTCGAGTCGCCGCTGCAATCCATACGAGAGGTTGCACGATTTTTCGTGTGCGTGATTTTCCAGTCCGACGAAGCGAAGCCATTCCATCGATTCATCCCGAGCCTCTTTTTCTTTTTTGAGACGTGCTGCGGTGTGGAAAAGAAGCTCGAACGGATTCCAGGATTCGCGATTGAAGTGGCCAACGAGGACGTTATCGAGAACGGTGAGACGATCGAAGAGACGGATATTCTGAAAGGTGCGTGTCATGCCGAGTCGACAGATTTCGTGGGGAGGAAGCTCATGAATCGGCTCATTTTCAAGGGTAACCGTCCCCGTATCCGGACGATAGAATCCGGAAAGGCAATTGAAGAGCGTGGTTTTCCCCGCGCCATTCGGGCCGATGACGCTGAGGATTTGTCCGGGAAACGCCTGGAGTTGAACCTCTTGAACGGCTTTTAATCCGCCGAAACTTTTGGAAAGATTCTGAACCGTCAAAATTGGGTTCATGTGCGGTCCTTCGTGCCGAGCATTCCTTGGGGACGGTAGAGCATCATGACGACCATGATGGCGCCAAAGAGAAAGAGTCGGTAGTCGGCAAGCGCCGGAAGGTTGTCGCGAAAGAGACTTGGGATTAAATAAAGGAGCGCGCTTCCAATCAGGGCTCCCGGAATGCTTCCAAGCCCTCCGAGAATCACCATGGCGAGTACGAGGACGGAATTTTCGAAGGCACTTGATTCCGGATTGATGAAGCCGATATGCGCCGTGTAGAGAACTCCGGCGAGTGCGGCGAATCCGGCACTGAGGGCGAAGGCGAGTAGTTTGAGTTTCACGACGGAAATCCCCATCGCGTTGGCGGCGACTTCATTTTCGCGGATCGCATTCCATGCGCGTCCGAGAGGAGAATGATAAAGTCGTGTGATCATAAAGACGGAGGCAAAAACGAAGACGAGAAGAATTAAATAGCCGGATTGCAGCGACGAGAGTCCGAAGTGACGTTGTATTTTGGAGGAGGCTTGGATAATGATTCCGAGGTCTCCGCCAGTCAGTTGCGGGAGATTGCGAGTACACTCGCGAAAGCTTTCCGCAAAACCGAGCGTCACGATGGCGAGGTAATCCCCCCGCAAGCGAAGGCACGGAAGTCCGACGATGACGCCGGCGACGGTTCCAATTAATATGGCGAGCGGGAGGGTCATCCACCAAGTAACTCCGGGAAAGAATTGCTGAAGAATGGCAAAGGTGTAGCCGCCAAGGGCAAAAAATCCGGCATATCCGAGAACAAGGAGTCCGGTCATCCCGATGGTGATATTGAGTCCGAGGGTGAGGATCATGTAGATCCCGACCATGATGGCGATGTTGAGGTGATTGGATTTGAGAATAAAGGCGAGGGATCCGGCGAAGAGGAAAAGAAGAAACGGAAATGAGCGATGCTGCGCGCAATGCTGAAGGGTTGAACTGACGAGATTCCATTTTTCACCGATTGCCGGAACGGCCCGAATCCCCCGAGTGACCAACATGATTCCAGAGACAGCGATCAGGATCGGAATCAGTCCAGAGAAAAACTTCCATCCTCGCGCGAGGTCAAAATTTAAATTCAAAATTCCTGATTGGGGATGGTATGAGGTCGTGAGCCAGAGAAAGGGAAAGGTGATCGCAAAGAGCAGAAGAGCAAAGAGAAAAGGGGAAAGAAAACGTTTCATACTTTGTCGGCAGTCTTTTCTCCCAACAATCCTCGCGGGCGAAGGATCAGGATCCCCATGAGAATGGCAAAAGTCGTGATGTTTTTCCAATCGCTTCCAATTTTGTAACTGGTGACATCCTCGGTGATCCCAAGAAGAAAGGCACCGAGCACCGCGCCGGGAATATTTCCAATGCCGCCGAGCACGGCAGCCGTGAAAGCCTTCAATCCGAGTTGGTAGCCGGAATCAAATCGAATGACTCCGTCGTACATGGCGCGCATGACTCCAGCGACGGCGGCAAGCGCAGAACCGATGATAAAAGTCGTGGCGATAATCCGATTGGTGGAAATTCCGACCAGCTGGGCCATCATTCGATCTTGAGCCGTCGCTCGCATGGCCATACCGAGTCGCGTCCGATGAATCAACCAGAAGAGTCCTCCCATGAGAAGAAGCGCCGTCACAAGCATGGCGATTTGGAGATAGGTGATTGATTGGTCGCCTCCGAGGAGAATTCGGTTTTCAGTAAGAAAGGCACTCTGGGCTTGAGGAAAATCGAGTTTGTCCTTGGTGACGCTCAGCATGATGAAATTTTGAAGAACAATGGAGAGGCCGATAGCACTGGTGAGTGGTGCCATGAGATGTGCGGAGCGGAGACGGCGGTAAGCGATTCGTTCGTTGGAGTAGCCGAAGCCTGCGGCGATGAGAACGGCGAGAATGAATCCGACCGCAAGATGAATCGTGGTGAGCGCGGGAAAGAGGGTGCTGCTGATGCCGATACCGAAAACGCAGGCAAACATTCCGATCATGAAAACCTCGCCATGCGCGAAGTTGATCATCCCGAGAATTCCATAAACCATCGTATAGCCGAGCGCTACGAGCGCGTAAGAAGCACCGCGAACCAGGCCGTGGATGAGGATTTCGAGCATAACCGGTTCAGAGTGAGAAAGTTCTTGGGAATGATCAAGCTGAATTTCGGGTTAAATCCCTTGCCCGCGAATCTCGCCAATAGAATTTCAGAGTTCCTCACTTCCTGTTTTCCTCAGAAAATAATCATCGGATTTTTGCTCTGAGGAATGCAGGAAGTCAGGAATGGATTTGAGTATTTTTTTTACGATCTTGCTCAGTTACCCGACTCCCTGTTAAAACGTCTTCTATGGCGACGACACGATATTTGGCATGTGACTTGGGGGCAGAGAGCGGACGGGTGATGATGATCACGCTCGAAGAGAAAAAACTGAAGTTGGAAGAGATTTACCGTTTTTCGAACGGCGCGGTGAGGATCAATGGATCGTTGCGTTGGAATCATCTTCGGTTGTTTGATGAAATGAAAAAGGGGTTACGTAAGGCGGCGGCCCTTGGATTGGAATTTCACGGGGTCAGCACGAATTCATGGGGAGTCGATTACATCTATCTCCATGGACAGGAGGTCTGTCTGACGGAGGGATATCATTATCGTGATTCCCGTACGGAGGCATATCCGAAAGCGGCCTTCGCCACGGTTCCGGCGGAGACGATTTTTGAGGAGACGGGAATTCAATTCATGTTCATCAACACGCTTTACCAATTGATTGTTGATGTAAAAACACGTCCTCAAGTGTTGGAGCTGGCGGATCGCTTTCTGATGGTGGGTGATTATTATAACTGGCTTTTTTCGGGAGTGGGAAAAATCGAAGTTTCTATGGCGAGCACTTCGCAAATTTATAATCCTCGTACTAAGAGCTGGTCCTCACTCCTGATTAAAAAGTTTGGAATTCCGGAGCGACTTTTTCCGGAGATTGTTGCCTCGGGAACCGTCTTGGGACCGTTGACGAAAGAAATGACGGAGGAGACAGGGCTTCAGAATGTTCGAGTGATTGCCTCCTGTTCGCATGATACCGCTAATGCGGTGGTCGCCGTTCCAGGAGAGGGAGATGATTGGGCTTATTTGAGTTCCGGGACCTGGTCTCTCTTGGGGGTGGAAGTTCCCGAGCCGGTGATTACTCCGAAAAGTCGCGAGTATAACTTCACTAACGAAGTGGGCTACGGTCACACGATTCGATTCCTGAAAAATATCAGCGGTCTTTGGCTCATTCAAGAGTGTCGTCGTGCATGGGCGTCGGAGGGATCGGACTACAATTACGATCAGATCACGAAAATGGCGGCTGAGGCGCTGCCGTTGGTTTCTTTGGTGAATCCGAATGACGAGAGGTTTTCCAAGTCTGGAGAAATGCCTCGTCGCATCGCAGAGTTTTGTCAGGAGACCGGGCAGCCGGTTCCGGAAACGCATGGAGCGATGATTCGCTGCTGCTTGGAGTCACTTGCGCTGCTGTATCGTCGTACGCTGGAACAGTTAGAAGAATGTACCGGGAAGAAAATCCGGAAAATTCACATTGTTGGTGGCGGAAGTAAAAATGAACTTCTCAATCAATTTTCAGCAAATGCAACGGGTCGTGAAATCTTAGCGGGTCCAGTTGAGGCGACTGCGGCGGGGAATGGATTAGTACAGGCACTGGCATTAGGGCATCTGCCCGATTTAGTTGCAGCTCGCGCGATGATTCGGGCATCGTTTAAAATCGAATCGTATCATCCGACAGACGTGCGTGTTTGGAAGACCGCGTATGAGCGGTTTGTGAAGTTAGTCGGCTGAGATTCTTAAAGTTGAAAAGAGAACGTGACGGAGAGAGGAAAGTAAAAATGAGTGCCTTCTTTTTTCTGAAAAACAATAGTCCTCAATAAATTAACTGGAGATCCCATGCTCATTAAAAGCGTTTTCTTATTCGTAGCCATTCTTGGCATTTTTGTTGTTGCGATTGCTCTCCGACCGAGTGAGTTTTGCATTACGCGGACGACCGCGATCGCCGCTCCTGCATCGATGGTATTTGATCAGGTGAATGACTTCCATCTTTGGGAAGCTTGGTCGCCTTGGGCGAAACTCGATCCAGCATCCAAAACGAACTATGAAGGTGCTACCTCAGGAGTCGGCTCGATCTTCCATTGGGCGGGGAATCAGGAGGTTGGTGCAGGGGCGATGACGTTGATCGAAAGTCAGCCGAGTGAACGGATTCGCATCAGGCTTGAATTTCTCAAACCGTTCGAGGCGACGAATTTTTCGGAGTTTACTTTTAAGCCTGAAGGAAGTGGTACGGTGGTGACTTGGAGTATGACCGGGAAGAATAATTTTGTTGGCAAGGCCGTCGGACTCTTGATGAACTGCGACAAAATGGTCGGAGGCCAGTTCGAAAAGGGGCTCGCCAATTTGAAATCGGTCGTGGAAAGTGCTACGCATCCGTGATTCGCACGGTGGAACCCAATGAATCTGAATCAGGAGAGAGCGAATGAATCAACAAACGATGAGAATTGCGGCAAACATTGCTGGTGGCTTGCTTGGATTAATTTTTGCCGCAGGGTCTTTGATGGTTCTTTTAAAATTAACCGCGATGCCTCCTCCTCCCGAGGGAACTCCTGCCGCTTTGTTCATGGGAGCGTTCGTTCCGACCGGTTACCTCACCTTTGTGAAAGTTTTGGAACTCATCGGAGGGGTTCTCGTTGCAGTTCCTCGGACTCGAAATTGCGGCCTCCTCATCCTCGGCCCGATTTTCGTGAACATCCTCGCCTTCCACACCTTTATCACCCAAGGACACGGTCTCTTCTCGCCGATGTTGATATTCATGACTGCTCTCTTCCTCTTTCTAATGTGGAGTGAGCGAAAAGCTTTTGCAGGTCTTATCAGCCGATAAGTGGTAGGGCAACCTCTCCGAGGGCGCCGTGATATCGGGCGATGCAGTCTATTTTTGCAATCATCAGTCATATTTCAAAAATCTGGATTGAAGCTTCCCTCGAGAGGTGTTAGTTTGGTTCATATGAAGGCTATTCTTGAAATACCGGCCGACCTCTATCGAAAGGCCAAAGTCCGTGCGGCTGAGAAGCATCTCCCTCTCCAGCGCTTCGTAACGCAGGCCATTCGACGGGAAATTCAAGTGGGGAAGGAAAATTCGCCTTTGTTCAAGACCGTTCAATCGGAGTATGCTGATTGGAAAAAGAAAGATACCAAATTTCGTTTAATGATGAGTCGCCGGGTCAAAGGAAGTGGCAGTGCGGTTGCGTTGCTTAGTAAGATGCGTCGCTAATGAAAGTGACGATTGATGCCAGTGTTTTTGTGGCAGATCAGATTGAGTCGGAGACGGGTCATCTTTCGGCGTCTACGTTTTTGGAATATGTGGTGAAACGGGGAGTGACACTTTATACGCCAGTGATTGCAATTGCAGAGGTCGGAACCGCCATCGCTCGTTTTACCCGAAGTACAGGACTCGGTGAGTGTGGCATGAAAAAACTTTATATCTTCAAGCGACTGAATTTTCGAAGTATTGATATTGAATTGGCAGAATTGGCTGGAAAACTGGGGGCCAAACATTTTCTGAGAGGCGCCGATTCAATTTATTATGCCGTTGCCAAGGAGACGCATTCTCCGCTGGTGACCCTGGATAAGGAAATATTGAATCGATCGGTGATCTCGGTTCCGGTTGTGACTCCTGCCGATTGGCTCAAGCAATACGCGACTGACTTGATCTAAGCGGTTTCGGCGGAAGCAACAGTCCCGCTCCGACGGCAATCGGGCCGAAGAGGATAATGCCGAAGGCCCACTGCTTGGAGAAACGCCGCTTCAGGCATTGGCTCGCCAACCCTCCGACGAAGAGCCAGAGGAGGCTTGCGCAGAGGCGGGAGGCAACATCATTGATCCCCCAAGGGGAGAGCAACGATGTGTCGTCACGAGTCAAAGGCTGATAGGTTAATTTTCGAATTCCGAGCTTGCCCCATTGTGCGTATACAGTAATTGCCGGAAGAATCCAGTGATCGACCTCCCAAAAATACATTCGCGGATCTGGAGGAGGTCTATAGCTGTCACGTTGTTCCTGAATCAACTTTCCATCCAAAGAGTATTCTCGGAGTAACATCACATCGAGCTGGTTTCTTCTCCCGATTGGATCGTAGAATTCAACAAAAACTCGATCTTTTCGGTCGGGTATCTTCACTGAAAAATATCCTTCCCGGAGATCCTCATCCATGGGAATGCAGGCCCACCGATTTCCATTCGAATCATAAAGTGAAATTTTTCCTTCGGACAAAATGCCGGCTTCTTCTTTCTCAGAACCCCTCATTTTAAAGGCCGTAGTCCGGTCTACAGGAGCGACTCCGGTAATCGGCTTGATGGTCGGGTGATCAAAATCGAAAAGATAAACTTGATTCCAAGAAAACAAGAAATAGTCATCACCACTACGATCATTGCATAGTTCGCCTGAGAATCGGAGTGCGCCTTTTGATGTATCCGTAAATACCCCGTTCGCACCGACCCAAGTATTCGCACGGCGATCTTTTTCACGCTGAGGATAGCCGACGATCAGTCCCTTCTTTTTTTCGTAATACCAAATCCGATGGTGATCGAAGGCATGATTTTGCCCCATCATTATGAAGAACCGATTTGGATCCTGGTACGAATACTTAACTTTATCCTTTGGGTTAACAGCAAAATATGAACTCTGGGCCATCACAGAGTTAAGATCAAAATCCTCACCTCTCCCTTCAAAAATCGCGGGATTCCCTTTCAAATCCAGGATCTGATGAGTTCCATCGATCTTGGGTAAAATTCGAAGAATCCTTCCGGTCCGATCCACGCTCAAATACTCCACAGGCTCTTGAGATCCTGCCTCCCGGTATCTCCATTGTTCAATCCACCGTTCCGGACCAATATGCAAGAGGAGGGCTAATGCCAACAAATAAACTACAAAAAGACCCGAACGAATCGAAGGTTTGTCTTCTTTCGTTTCGAGTGTCAAATAGGCATGACGAGAGAGAAAACCGAAGAGAAGTAGAGCGACTCCAATCAACAAGATTGCATCATGAAATTCTTGAATTGAAAAAAGCCAGCCTCCCGTTCCATGAATCCAGTTCATGAGATAATATGCGGCAAAGATCGGAAGCAGCCGCGTTCCCCACCATCTTACCTTGCGTGCCATGATTAAAATCCCGGCGAAATAGAAGAGACCTCCTAAGAGAAGATCTGAGCATCCTGGCAATGCCATTTCCCATTCAAAAGGAGAGGCCACCCGACCGGGAACTGAAAACCAGGAGAGAACGAGGGAATAAACGAAACCGAAGGAGACCCAAAGAGATCCCAGTCCCACGGTAATTTTGGTGAGAAAAATTTGATGGATCGAAAAGGGACGATGAACGAGAAAGGCCCATCGATCGATTTTTCGTTCTCCTTCAAATTGACCCAATGCAAGAAAAAGTCCCGCAATCGCTGAAGCGATCCATGGGAGCTCATTCACATCAGAGTGAAAAGGGGTCGCAGAACAGTAGTATTGACTTGAAATTTTATGATAATTCCAACCCATGATCAGCGCAAAAACTCCAGCACCCGAAAGAACCCAGGGAATTACTTCGCGAAACTCCTTCCAGAACATCGCCGTCATTGGGCTTCGAAAGGCTTTTATCGAAGAATAGCTTCCAAGTGGTTTCTTCAGCGGCTTCTTTGAAGTTTGATCGTCTCGCCAATCGCGACTGGAGATCAATGTCAGCCAACCTACTAATCCGAATAGGAAGTTTGTCATGGCCCACGGGATCCAAACTTTTTGAGGCATTAGGATCGAACGAAGTTTTCGAACGGTAAAATAGGCGCTCAAAATTCCACCCAATACCATCATGTAAATGTATAGTATTGGTATCTCATTGGAGCGAAGGACTATAAGAACTCCCTCCCTCCCGTTCAGAATCAAATTTCCTCGATAGAATTCAACGCCCAAGGCAATCAGAAGCGTCATCAATGGGGCAATCGCCCCCCATATCGAATCGATCCACGAATCGGCGCGATCCTTCTGAATTTTTGGTTCATCCACATGAGTTGTTTTTTGAAGTACTCCAGCTCCATTGAACTGATAAAGATTAAAAGATTTCTCTCCATGGGCTGGGTCGTCTAAAATTTGAAAATATAACCTTAAAAAATCTTGTGAATAATGCACATGAAAATCCAAGTTTTTATTCTGTTTTTCGGTTAAAAAAAACTCAAAGGTCGATTCCTTTTGATGATCATAAACGATCAATGAATGATTCAAGCGAAAGATCGAGACTTCCTTGCTCGCTTCCCCTTTTGACTTCAATGTCACTCTTCCCGAAACCTTGTGAACATCCACGGGGATTTTTTTGATCTGACGGTGTTCAAAGTCGATGAGAACGATTTCATTTTCAAATAATGAAGGACCAAACCATTTCGTTCCGTTGGAATCGCTGCCAATGCGTTGGCGCCAATCGAATTCACCCGAAGTGTCAAAGTGTGGAAGATGATTTAAATCAGGTGAAGAAGAATATCCCTCAGGCCCGATGGATCCAACAATCTTTCCTCGTAAATAGCGAACAAACCGTCCGTATTGATGAGTATAGTACCAAGTTCTTGAGGTTTCATTTGAGATGTCAATTTTCCAAAAATATCGCTCTGGATAGCGGTAAGATAGAGAATCTCCCTCTGCATAACGGTAGATCCCATCCATTTCAAGGAAATCGTTAAAGTCAGAGCTGCTCCATGGATTCCGTTCTGAGGAAAGGACTTCAGTTCCATGAAGGTCAAAGACGCGAGTCTTACCACCGCTATGTTGGAGTCTTAAGATGCGTCCGTCTTTGTGAATTTGGATCCGCTCCTCACTCTCATCCTGTTTGTTTAATTGTGACAGGAGCGGCATCAATTCAATTCCTAAAAAACAGATCACCGTTACCCATCCGACTAGAAGGATCGATAAAAGTGACATTCGCGCGGGGAATGGTTGTGTCTCATACTCGCCTTTTCCAACGAAAGAACCCCATGCGGAAAATCCAAGGGTCGTTGCTCCGACCAGCAGGGTAATCATCGAAGGAAGAAAATTATTAGAAAGAAGAGAGGTCAGCGCCAGCATTGTAAAGCATCCCGCTGCAAGCAAAGGCCAAATTCGCGTTCCCCACCATCGAACGGGGCGAAGTGCGACTAACATTCCCGCGAAGTAAAAAGCGAGTGAAGCCGTCAAATCAGAGATCCCTCGCAAGCTCAACCTCCAATCAAATGGCGCGGACAAATTCCCTGGGATCGACATCCAGAAAAGCCATCCGAAGAATGGAATCCCCACACTCAGAATAACGATTAGAATTCCCGCAAAACTTTTCGCTAAAAAAATGGAACTTAAAGAAATCGGACGATGCATCATGAAGGCCCATCGATCGATTTTTCGTTCTCGAAAGGTTTGAAAAAAACCGAAACAGAACGCGCAAATAAGAGCTGAATAGAGTGTTATTGATTGGTCATAGTTTATCGATCCAACTTTGCATTGGTAGATATTCTCGCCGAAAGCCAATGAGACGATCGCGAAAAGCAAAAGCCCAACGATCCGATTCTCCCGGAGCTCTTTCCAGAAAAAGAATCTCATCGAGTGACTCCGCTGACGGAATCGAAGAAGCTTTTGCCATCGCCACCGCAAAATCGGACGAAGGCTTCTTCGAGGTCCATCGGGATTTCTTCCATGGAATCGGCGCCGAGTTTTTGGAGTTGATCCAAAATTTCCGGAGTGGTGTCTTGAAGGACGAGGAAGAGATCAGTTCCTTCCGTTCGTTGATGGAGGATTCCCTGAAGTCCATTCGGGAAGCGAATGGATTCATGGAAACGAAGTTTCCATTGACGGACACGACCGCGAAATTCGTCGATAGAGCTATGGGCGCGGAGAGTACCGTGATCGATGATGGCGATCTGATCGGCGACCCGTTCGACATCGGCCAATAGATGGGAGGAAAAGATGATGGTCCGATCTTCCTTCCGGGTGACAAAGACCATCGATTCCAAAAGACTGCGACGCGCCATCGGATCAAGTCCAAGGGCAGGATCATCCAGAATGATGAGTTCCGGTTCGGGCGCCAACGTCAGCGCGAGGCAAAGTCCCGCGCGTTGTCCCCGGGAGAGATGTCCGGCTTTTGCTTTTTCTTCCAGACGAAAGTGACGGATGACATCGTGAAAGAGGTCTCGGTTCCAGTGCGGAAAGAAGGAGGCTTGAAAGCGTTCGCATTCCTGAACGGTCATCCAGTCGTAAACATAATGTCCCTCCGCGAGATAACCAATTCGGGCACGAAGTTCGGGAGGGAGATTGCGACAGTCATGACCGAGCACGGTTGCCTCGCCTCGGGTCGGTTCCACAAGTCCCATGAGAATCCGGATCGTCGTGCTTTTTCCAGCGCCGTTCGGTCCGAGAAGACCGAGGATGCTTCCCCGGGGGACGGAGAGGTTCAATTCGCCGAGGACTTTTCGCTCTCCATAGTAACGGGTGAGATCGCGGGTTTCAATGACGGGGGGATTCATTATTTCCTCCGGGGGCTGCGGGTGGGGTCGAGTTTCGTTTTGAGGAGATCACGGATCTCCTCCCAGGAAAAATCAAGAAAAGCGATTTGACTGATAAAGGTTTGTGTCGCGACTTCCAGTCGGCGCTGGCGTTCTTCCACGGAAAAGACCTGACGCCGGGAGGAGACGTAGTAACCGCTCCCTGGGCGGGCTTCGATTAACCCTTCGCGCTCAAGCTCGCTGTAGGCTTTGACGACGGTGTTGGGATTGACCACGAGCCGTTCGGCAAGGCTTCGAACGCTCGGAAGGGTTTCGCCGGATTGAACCGCACCGGAGGCAATGGCGCGTCGGAGTTGATCTCCCAGTTGGGCGTAGAGCGGAAGGCTGCTTCCCGTTGAGATTTTTAAATCGAGCCCCATAATTGTATTACAGTATCGATACAGTTAAAGATGCGATTGGCAAGGACTTTATTGAATGGGGGGTGATTTGCCTGTAAAAACTCTTTTGAATCAAGCGCTTAGACTCGTGCCTCATTGAGGAGGCGTTTAATCATTTGACTTCCCGAGGACCCTTTCTAGCTTTTAAAACGATCATGTACGACCACTTACGGGAATTTCGCTCCCATGGCCAAGGATTTTGGCATTCGGTCCCTTCCGACCAATGGAACGATTGGAATTGGCAGCTTCGTAACCGGGTGACACGCCTCGAGCATCTTCAGAACAAGATTGCCCTGACTTCGTGTGAAAAGGAGGGGGTGACGCTTTCGGAGTCAAAGCTGGCCATGGCGATTACGCCCCACTTTTTTAATCTCATCGAGTCGGACAATCCGGACGGTCCGATTCGTCGTCAAATTATTCCGCGCGGCTCGGAAATGAAGATCTCCCCTGACGAAATGGCGGATCCGTGCGGGGAGGATGGGAATATGCCCGTGCCGGGACTGGTTCACCGCTATCCAGACCGGGTCCTTTTTCTCGTGACCGATCGCTGTGCGGCCTATTGCCGTTATTGTACGCGAAGTCGCGTCGTGAGCGGAGTGGGGGAACAGCACCTGGAAACCGATTTTGATCAGGCCATTGAGTATCTTCGTCAACATACGGAAGTGCGTGATGTTCTGCTCTCCGGGGGGGATCCGTTGTTGCTCTCGGATGCCAAACTTTATCACCTCTTGAAGCGACTCCGGGCGATTCCTCATATTGAATTCATCCGGATCGGGACGCGGATTCCGATTTTTCTTCCCCAACGGATTACGCCACAACTCTGCTCCATGCTGAAAGAGATTCATCCGCTTTGGATTAGCGTTCACACGAATCATCCAAAAGAACTCACCTCCGAAGTTCGCGCGGGCTTGGAACGGCTTGCGGATGCGGGGATTCCGTTGGGAAATCAGGCGGTGCTTCTTAAAGGGGTGAACGATGATCCGGAGATCTTGAAGATTTTATTTCAAAAACTGCTGCGTTGTCGGGTGCGTCCGTATTATCTCTACCAGTGTGACTTGATTCAAGGGTCCTCGCATTTCCGGGTGCCGATTCGTCGGGGTTTGCAGATCATGGACCAGATTCGCGGGCACACGACCGGCTATGCGGTCCCTCAATATGTGGTGGATGGACCGGGTGGGGGCGGGAAGATTCCTCTCAATCCAGAGTACATTGTGGCATTGACCGCAGATCGGGTCGTTCTTCGTAATTACAAGGGGGATATTTACGAGTATCCTGAAGTGACGCCGAAATCAGAATGCATGCCGGCGTGTGAGGCGGCGCCGGGTTCAGACGAAAAATATCTCTTTTAACTTACGCCTGTCCAAAAGAAAACCGGATCTCTGAGGGGAAATCGGGAGGGGGATTGAATTGGAGGGCTTCGCGGTTTTGACCTGCCCGCATTGCTACGCAAAGCGTTGCGGGCGGGACTCGACGGCCTCAACGTTTTGTTGGTTTGGATTTGAAAACAAAATTCCCCCCTTTGAGCTTTTGAGTCGTCGCCCTGCCCGCAATGCCTACGGCATAGCCGTTGCAGGCGGGGGTTGAAACCTCAACGGCCCGAATGGACCTCCAAGACTCCAAGGGCTCGAAGAAGGACTTTTCATTGTGCCGTGGGTTCTATTTAGGGTACGAATGATTTTAACTTTCTAATTTAGAATTTTTCATTACGCTCGGCGGCCATGATGACCCGAGATTTTGAAAGAACGATTGAATTTGAATTTATTCGCGCCACGGAAAATGCGGCGCTAAACTCCATCCACTGGCTTGGTCGCGGCGAAAAAGAGAAGGCGGATGCTTCGGCGTGTGATGCGATTCACGGGGTTATGGATCTGGTCGATATTTCCGGCGAGTGCATGATTGGCGAGGGAATCAAAGACAATGCGCCCGGAATTTTCCTGGGAGATCGGCTCGGTTCCTGGAAAAGTGGATCTCCGCATTTTGATATCGCCTTGGATCCGATTGACGGAACGACGAATATTGCCAAGGGGCTCCCAAATTCCATCTCGGTGATCGGCGCTTCATATGTCGCGGAAGCGGGGAAGCATAATATCCAGAATCTTCCGAGCTATTACGTTGAGAAACTGGCATACGGCCCAAAGGTTTTGGATGCCATGAAGCGGCTCGGAATTTCCCAGATCAAATTTGACAATTCCGTCGAGGATACCTTGATGCTGGTCGCTTCGGCGCTCGGAAAACGGATTGCAGAATTGGTCGTGGTGACGCTCGATCGTCCTCGGAATCAGCATATCATTGATCAAGTGCGTCAAGCGGGTGGATCGCTTCGCATGGTGAGTGATGGAGATATCACGGCGGCGGTGGCTCCCTCGCTTCCGGACTCCGGGGTGGATCTTTACTGGGGAATCGGCGGAACTCCGGAAGGAATTCTGACGGCCATTGCAATGAAATGCATGGGCGGAAATATTCAAATGCGGATGTGGTTTCGAGACGAGGAAGAGCGTAAAAGTCTTCGAGGGAATCTGACGGATGTGGAATTGAAAAAAGTTTATAACATTAATGATGTGATTTCGGGTGAGAGTGCAATTTTTTGTGCAACGGGTGTCAGTGAAAGTCCGCTTTTGCCGGGCGTGAAGTTGATTGGGAAAACGGCGATTACGCATTCGATTCTGATGCGCGCGAAAAGCCGAACCGTCAGATACATTCGTGCCGTTCATAATTTGGAACATAAGTTGATTCCGCTTCGAAAAGATCATCGGGATCACGGGATCTAATTATGGAGTTTGATTGGTCCTCATTTCGGTCGGATTCCTTGGAGTCCACGGAAGTGGAGGAGATTTTTGAGGACCCCTTTTCGCTCCGATTTCTTCCGGATGCGACCCGGTTCTCGCGTCAGGCCCGGTTTTTATTGCTTGGCAAAAGCTTGAAAGGGCGTTCGATTTTTTGCGTTTATACCTCCACGGGCAAAATCTTTCGGGTGATTTCGGCGAGAGCGATGACCACCGAGGAAAACTATCTTTACGAACGAAAACTCTCGGAGACTCTCTCATGAGTGCACCCGAATCGGCATTAAAAATGATTTCGTCGTGGGATCAGGTTCCTCCCTTTTCGACGGTTGAAGCGGAGCGGACCTTTTGGGAGACGCACCAAGTCGCCATTCCCTTACTGCAGGGAAGTTTAACGCAATCGGATACCTCTGAATCAACAACGATCTCGATTCGAATAGATCCGAGGATGCTTTCCCGAATCAAACGGATCGCCCGCCACCGCTATCTCAACTACCAGAGCATGATGAAACAGTGGCTCGCTGAGCGGATGGAATCCGAGTTGAAATAAAAGAATTGGCATTTCAAGTCATCCTCCCTTAGAATTTAATCATGAACATCCGTCGTCGCTCTTCTGGTTTTACGTTGATCGAGTTGTTGGTGGTGATTTCAATTATTGCGCTTCTGGCAGGACTTGGGATGTCGGGAATCCAAAGTGCGATGAAAGCGGCAAAAAAGGCGCAAGCCAATGCCTTGATGTCGCAAGTGAGGACCGCGGTTACTGCTTACAGTACGGAATATGGCCGTCTCCCGATTCCGGATACGTATTCCGGCTCCGATTATACGCTCTCCGAGTCAGATGAGTGGCGGGATATGGTCATTATGCTGAGTGGAAATCGGGATCCGGTCACGGGGCAAAATGTTTCTTCCCCCCGAATCTCAAATTCCCGGGAGATTGTCTTCTTTGAATTTAAAAAACAGGATTTGGATGGAAACGGAGCCCTTCGTGATCCGACATTTCCCCCCAAGGCGCCCGGCTTTTTTGTGATGCTGTTGGATGGCGATTACGATACATCGATTGAAGTTCCTGCGGATCCTCTGTGCAAGAACTTGTCAACGGTGACTCAGGTCAATTCGTCCGTGGCAATTTATTCGCGGGTTGGCGCCAGCAATATTGAAAAGCCGGAAAACGCACTGGTTTCCTGGTAATATATGAATCGTTCCAAAAGCGCCTTTACGTTGATCGAATTGTTGGTGGTGATCAGTATTATTGCCATCCTGGCCGGAGCGACGCTCGGAGTCGGTGGCCCGATGATGGAAAAAGCAAAACGGACGCGCTCGCAAGGGGAGATTGCGGCGATTGAAACGGCGTTGGAGCGATACAAGATTGATCAAGGGGCTTATCCGGGAGATTCATCGATGCCGGATCCGACTTCGCAAGGAGATCCGAAATCTTTGGTCTACAAGAAGGCGAGCGAGGTATTGTTTCAAGCACTTGCCGGACGGGAAAGTTCTCGCGAGAAAGCGACGAGCACCGTCTATTTTGAATTTAAAGAAAATCAAATCAACCGTGAAGCACGAGGAAGTACCACGGCAAAAGCGCACATCGTTGATCCGTGGGAGAACTCCTATGGCTATTGCACGAATAAACCGGATGAAGGGATGAATCCAAACTTCTTTGATCTTTGGAGTACAGCGAAGCAGACGTCGATTAATGGCACTAATAAGTGGGTTTCAAACTGGAAGCGCTAGAGTTTTTTGTATGAGTCATCATTTGGGTCTTTTGATTGAACGTGCCCCCTCACTTCGTGAGCTTCTTCCGGAGCTTCAGCATGCCTACAAAATGATGCGTGACTGCTATCGAGCGGGAAATCGCGTATTGCTTTGTGGAAACGGAGGAAGCGCGGCCGATTGTGAGCATTGGGCGGGGGAGCTGCTCAAAGGGTTTTATCAGAAACGCCCCCTCTCCAAGGAGGAGCGGCACGGGATGTCGGAGCCGATGGCTTCGCAACTGCAGGGAGCCTTGCCG
>CAZKRU010000053.1:0-29553 GCA_964555235.1 uncultured Verrucomicrobiota bacterium | reverse complement strand
TGAATGCCGAGCAGGAGCACTCCAACCGCGTCGTCGCTGAGTTTGTGGAACGGGGCGTGAATTACTTTGACGTTGCCCCGGCGTACGGCGATGCCGAAGTGAAATTGGGCCCGGCTCTGGAGCCTTATCGCAAGGACGTTTTTCTCGCCTGCAAAACCGGCAAGCGTACCCGCGATGAATCCGCAGCGGAACTCAAACAGTCCCTCAAAACACTCCGCACGGATTATTTTGACCTCTATCAACTCCACGCGGTCACGGAAACCGCCAAGGACATCGACTCCGTCTTCACGAAAGGAGGCGCGATGGAGACTTTCATTGAAGCGAAAAAATCGGGCCAGGTTCGATATCTCGGCTTTTCTGCTCACTCCGTCGAAGCCGCCTTCGCCGCAATGGATCGCTTTGACTTCGACTCCATTCTTTTTCCGGTGAATTTCGCCACCTACTTCGCTGGAAATTTCGGTCCCCAGATCATGGAAAAAGCACAATCCAAAGGCCTGGCCCGACTCGCCCTCAAAGCGTTGGCTTTTCAACGATGGCCCGAAAATCATCCCGACCGGAAACAGTATCCCAAATGCTGGTATCAACCGCTCACAGATCGTCATCAAGCCGAATTAGCCCTGCGTTTCACCCTTAACCAATCCGTCACTGCAGCTCTCCCTCCCGGTGAAGAATCCCTCTTCCGACTCGCCCTCGATCTCGCCTCAAATCTTTCCCCACTGACAGAATCGGAACTCAAAGAGCTCAAAGCACTCGCCACCCCCAGCAATCCAATCTTTCGCGCAGCTTGATCACGCTTAAAGATCATCAAGCGTTTGGATTGTCTTGGATTACCAGTGTAGAACACAGAATGTCATGCAGTGCTCGTTTCTTTGGGTCAAAAAGAATGATCAGATGACCAATTACTAAAATATTGACACTGAGTATCGTACCAAGATACCTCAAGATGGATGCCTTGAGCCCGATCGGTTGATTGTCAGAAGTAACAATTCTTAGGCAAAAAATCATTTTGCCGAAGGTCGCGCCGCATTTAAAATTCATCAGAACCAGATACAAAGGCGGGATAAAGAAAAACGGCAGAAAAATGGAAAGAACTGTTTTAACGGTCGAACTTGTAGCAAGAAGGTCACAGAAACGACCTACCAAGACGATGTATAAAATAATGATGACGAAGACTAGTATCGAATCGATAAAGCCAGCAGCGACGCGAACCCAAAATCCAGCAAATTTCATTTTAGTGTATGATTTTAGATAATGTTTTCACGGAATCTGTTTGAGTTCTGTTTCCCACCAGACCTTCTCATCCTCAGAAAACTTGTCCATCTGGAATTTGTATCTTTTTCCGATTCGTACTTTAGGTGAACCTGAGAAATCATCCTCATTGACAGCAATATAAATAACCGAACCAACGGCATATTCAGGATGGTTGTGTATGGCGGAAAGAAGTCTGAGCCCAATCGTTTTGTCGTTGAGATCAGAATAGAGCGGAAACTGAGGCTGGAGAGAGGGATTATAAGATGAATACGAAACCACCTCAGCTTCAAATGACATGGTATCGAGCGGAATTGCCGGAGGATGAGAGCATGCAGCAATCAAAAGCAACAGGAGGCAGGAAACTTTCTTCATATGCTCATTCTCCATTATTTTTCACTAACAAAAACGCAAACAGCCGGATATCGGGATTGAACCGATGACCAACGGTTTACAAAACCGCTGCTCTACCGCTGAGCTAATCCGGCAAAAACCAATTATCTTTCAATAATGCCTCCAGTAAGCCGACTCCTCACCCTGTTCGCAAGTTTTTTCTAATTACATCATCACGGTGCTTTTAGGGGTTAACCCCTTCATTCCGCAGTTCAACCCCCAAACTGCGCAATGAACCGCGTCAAATCAGATTGTTGAGGCCGTCGAGTCCCGCCCGCATCGCTACGCGAAGTGTTGCGGGCTGGGCTTGGCGGTTAAAACCGGGTTTACCTCGGAAATCGGGCTTTATTTTGAACAGAGACGCGCCTGACGTATAAGGGCCGCTTGCATTTTTCACCAGGTTGCACTAAATTGGCTCAATGGCGACTTCAAGGCAATTGACTTCAACAAGTTCAGAGAAGAAAAAACTCCCAAACAAATCCGCCATCGCCTTACGCGCCTACGAAATCTACGTCGAGAACGGCCGTCAGGACGGTTATGACTTGGACAACTGGCTCCAGGCGGAATACGAACTATTGCAACTCCCTTTGGATGCCCTCGGAACGCTCACGCTCCCTGCAAAGCCGTCAAAAAAGCATCATAACAGCAAATCAATTCTCGATATCGCTCAAGCGTTGGTGCTCTGAATTTGGTCGGTACGGTGCTTCGAGTACATCAAAGCAACTCCAGGCTCCATTTGGGCTTAAAGCACCATGAGTAATTCCCCCCAAGGGTTATATACCATCCGTGGAATCATCGGGTGTTTTCATTTACTCCACGACGGGAATGAATGCGTTCTGATTGATACGGGCCTTTTCGGTGAATGGTTTCAGGTTCGATCCTTGCTCAAGCGCCTCGGGCTGCAACCGCAATCGATCCGTGCGATCCTGCTGACCCATGGGCATCTCGACCACACAGGAAATCTCGCGCGACTGAAATCCTGGACCGGCGCCAAAATCTACGCGCATCCCCTTGAACAAAAACATATCGATGGCACGTATCCGTATCGCGGCGTCACTCAATGGTGTGGACGACTGGAAGCCGTCGGGCGATTTCTGTTTCGCTATCAGAGTGTCCTGATTGATGAATTTTTAAGCGACGAAATGGAGCTTCCGTTTTGGGGCGGACTCAAGGTCGTTCATCTTCCCGGGCATACCGAAGGCCATTGCGGTTTTTATAGCCGCAAAGAGGACCTCCTCTTTTCCGGGGATCTCTTCGCCAGCTATTTCTTCAATGTCCACCGCCCCCCGGCCATTCTCAATAGCGTTCCAGAGTACCTACCATCCAGTGAGGCAAAAATCAGAGCCTTGAATCCGCGCCAGATCATTCCTCAACACTACGACTTTTTAGATGGCGTCCTCCACCGTCAACGTTTTGACCAGATGGAAGGCTAAAACTGCCCTTCTGCGCGTAATGGCAGGAAGAGCGTCTAGTGTACTGAGTCCAAAATAGTGCATCTTATGTTGCAGTCAAAAAGGCCCGAACCCAAGGCGAGAGGAGTGAGCCTATCCGCAGCGATCTGTGAGCGACGAGCAACGCCGGGGGCGGGCCTTTTTCACTGCAACCCTTGGGGCCAGAGTTCTTTTGGCCGTCTTCTTCGTTGTTCGCTTGGGTCTTATCGTTCAGATAAAACCCGGCACTCACGCCTCGAATTGCGGACAAAATCCCTTCTGGCATAAGATACAATATTTTGGACTCAGTACACTAGGTCCCACACCGCTTAGCGTTGTGTTGCGGTCTATAGCAAGTTGATAATAACTAGAACCGCTTGCAGCGCTCAGAAGAACCAAGAGACTTCCAATCAGAAGGAAATGCTCATATTCAACACCCGCTTTAGGTTGGAGGTTCCCCTTGCCAAGTATTGGAAGGAGGATTCTGTCGGAAAAATTGAGACCGCTGAATCATGAGAAGACTGACCGAATCCCCTTCCGGACGGAGTTTTTGAATCGCTTGAAATCGGGCGATCGCTTGATCCCACTGACGTTCCCAATAAAGCGAAAGGGCTTCGTGATACGAGGCGATCCATGCCGGGGGTTCGGATCTTGGCGAAACAAGACTGATCAATTCATAAAGCGTTTCCAATTTTCCGTGAAACATCACCCGATCAACGACCCGGACCACAATCTCGTCCTGAACGTCGTTAAAGAGCGAATCCGTCAGAAGGATAGAAGTTCCATAAGTACGATTGAGCGATTGCAGACGCCAGACAAAATCGACTCCGGGGCCCAGAATTCCGACCCGGTTCTCCGGACCGAGTTGCCCGGCAGTAACCGTTCCTCGATGGAGTGCCGATTGAAGTTGAATCGGGAACTCACGCAGAAGCGGGGTTGTCGGTCGGAGCGCCTCAATGATTTCAAATTGTGCCAAGGCCATCCGACATGCCGCGAGCGGATGCTGGTCGGACTGATCCAATGCTCCCCAACTGATCAAGAGTCGCTCCCCATCCAAAAGTTCCGACGCCCCGGGGGTTGCTTTTATTTTGTCATGCAGGCGACTTTGAAATTGTCTCAAGAGATGCGCCACCGCCATCGGCTCCGCACTTTGGGATAATTCCGTCAGCCCGCTCCATCCCGAAGCCAAAATCAACGCCTCCGCTTGAATCCCACGTAAAACGGCAGGTGGAATTTCGGTTCCTGATTTTCGCAGGCGAAATCCCGTCACTGGAGTTGCCGGAGCCACCGGTTCCGGGGGAGGAGCCGCAGGGGTCTCCACGACAGGGGGCGGAACGACGTAATATTCAAATCCAAAAATCAACACAAACCAGAAGAACGGAAAAATCGTCGGCAACATCCATCCTTTGAGAAAAAAAGCCGATCCAACGACGAGAAAATAGGCGAGCGCAGATCCAATCACCGCATATCTCGTCTTGGAAACTCGAACAAGCGTCAGCGCCAAAAGCGTGAGAAGACTGATGATCACCATCAGAAATCCTTGAATCCAGACCGGCAGAGTTTGGAGCGGATCTCTTCGAAGAATCTGATTAATGGCCGTCCACGCCGCAATGGTCTCTTCGGGAAGGGGCGATCCCTCGGAAAAGGTGGGCGCAATAAAAACGATTTTATCCTGAAGGGCCGAGGGCCGCGGTTGAACCGCCCGACCCGCAGCAAAAAGTCCATCATCTAAAAGCTGCACATACGAGAGCATGAGAGGGGTCTTGCAGCGTGGATTCAGGCGGAGCGCTCCATTTTCATCAATCGGAATTTCCCAACGACTGCTCATCGTTTCGATTCGGACAAGCTCTCCGGGAATGACCTCAATGGTCGGCTTGGCGCCTCCGAAGGGACTGAGCTGCTTGGGAGAGATTTCGAGATGCGCCAAGAGAACGGAGAGCGGAAATCCGGGAAGATAGATCGTCCGGTTGGGCATCGAGGCGAAACGGCAGGCCTGGACCAGGGGAATCCTCCGGATTTTTCCGTCAAAATCGCGCGGAAAATCAAATGACCCGAGGAGAATCGGCGCCTGAAGAATTTCCTCCCCTGGAAAACGCGGTGAAGCCGCTCCAATCATGATCGGCTCTTTTTGAAAACTCCCGAGAACCGCTCCCTCGGGAAGCCGGATCGCTTCGAAAATCGATTGAGCCTGAAGCGTTTGCGCGGCGGCTTCCATTGGCGACAGTGAACCCCCGAAGCCCGAGCTGATATCAAAACCAAAGACTGGAATCGGCGCGGCAATCTGTTGTTCGCGAAGTTGCGCCAACTCCCAGAGTCGCTGCTGAAACTCCAGCGCTCCGACCTTTTCGAGGTCTTGAATCAGCTTGAGTCGTTCCTGTGTATCTTCTGAAGTAACGATGGGAGCATGGGCGATTTCAGGAAAACGCAGATGATAGGCAACGACGCGGGGACGATAATATTCCTTAAAAAGCTGTAGCCCGAGTGACCAATTCTCACGAGTCAGCCAGCCTCCTTGATTCCATGGAAAGGAATGGGGCGATGCCCCGGGACGCAGTGAGTTTGCATCAATTGCCGCAAAGACGAGGTTCTCCGAGGATTCACGCGTGGAAAAGATTTGGTTTCGAATCGCAATCGCCAGATCGGTTGCCTTTGTCTCCAATGCCTGTCCTGCCGAGAGGTGTAGACAAAGCGCCACCAGAAGGCCCGAACCGAGTAAGATCGTCGCACGTTTGTAGAAAGAATGGGGCTCAGGTCGGTTCATGGTCAGTCAAGTCCGGCATTGAAGCAGAAAAGCGTCCCGAAACAAAAGGGAAAAAACCTTGGATTGTCATTCCCGATTTTGACGGCATAACCGAGGGCGGTGAATCCTGACGAGCCCAAATCATTTCTCGAGCATCTGGAAGACTTGCGTTGGGTCATTGTCCGCTCCTGTATCGCGCTCGCCATTGGGATGACCATCTCCGCAATTTATACCAAGGAACTCCTTCAACTCATCACCCATCCCCTCCGCGTTGCCGGGAAGAACCCGGAAACCTTCCTTCGGGTTCTCGGAGTTCTGGACCCCTTTTCCATTCATCTCGAGATCAGCTTTTCTGGAGGGATCCTCCTGGCGCTTCCCTTTATTCTCTACTTTCTCGGCACCTACCTCCTTCCAGCGCTGAGCCCCAAGGAGAAACAATTTCTACTCCCAACCTTTCTGAGTGGCGCCCTCCTCTTTCTCTCCGGTGTCCTTTTTTGCTATTTCATCCTGCTCCCGAAAACCCTTCAGTTTTTCTTCGATTACAACGAGTGGTTCGGATTTCAAACCGAGTGGACCATTCAAAATTACATGGAATTCATCCTCCAGATGCTTCTCGCCTTCGGGATCTCGTTTGAACTACCGTTGGTCATCATGCTCTTGAATTTTCTCGGAATTGTTTCCCATGAAATGCTCAAATCGGGACGCCGTCATTCGATCATCGCGATCTTGATTTTTGCCGCCATCATTACCCCAACCAGCGATGTTTTCTCTCTCATGCTCCTGAGCATTCCAATGTACCTCCTTTACGAAGTCACCATCTGGTTGACCTTGTGGCGCGAGCGTAAGGAAGCTCATGAGTGACGGCTGGTACGCCCTGACCGCAGCGATTGCACGGCCCCTCGGCCCCGCTGTCGCCCAAATTTATGCTTCAGGAGTGGAAAACGTTCCGCCCTTCGGAAGCGCCGCCCTCATGGTCGGAAACCATATCAGTCACTTTGATCCTCCTCTATACGGATACCCGCTGGAACGGCCTATCGACTACCTCGCCTTGGATGATTTCTTCAAAAACCCGATCATTGATCGCTTTTTTCGCGCCAACAACTCCTATCCGTTCAATCGCATCAAAATGGATCGACCGGCGATTCGATGGGCGCTTCAACGATTAAAAATGGGGCGATTCGTCGGTGTTTTTCCTGAAAAGGGAATCCGCTTCGCTGAAGACTCCATCCTCAACGAAGCTCCGATTCCAAGTGGAACCGCTGCACTCGCCATGGCTGCTGGCGTCCCGGTCGTTCCTGCAACCATTCTTGGCGCGGATCAACTCTATCAGTGGAAAAACTACTTACGCCGCCCACGCGTTTTCATTCGCTACAGCCCCCCGCTCACCGCCGGTCCGGAGGAATCCAGCGAAAGCTTTGCCGATCGAATCCTCCAATCCATTCGAAAGAACAAACAATGGATGATCGAAACCTACCAGATTCGACCAGAAGAAATGCCCCAAGACGCTCCCGTTCGATTTGTGGAAGATCCTAATCGGTAGGAAGGTCTCTTCGCTTTGATCTTTAGCGATCCTCGGAGTTTTAAAAATCTGGAACTCAGGAACTCAAGAAACAAAACGCAGACGGGATCCTCCTGAGTTCGTGAGTTCCTGATTCAAAAACCCGCGGCTACCGATTTCATCAACTTGTTCTAGCCGCCCGATTGACAATCCGATAAAGTAAGATAATCTTACTTTATGACAACAACTCTCTCCGCAAAAGGACAAATTGTGATCCCTCGCGATGTCAGAGATCTGCTCGGATTAAAAACAGGCGACGATCTCATCGTGCTTTGTTCATCGGATGCGGACATTCTTCTGCGACCCATCCGCAAACAAAAAAAACAAGGGCTCGTTAATGCTTTCCAAAAAATGAAGGGATTTCAATTCGAGCGCCTTGTTGAACCGGCTCGAAATATCCAACTGTGAGCTTTCTTCTTGATACCAATGCGGTTTCTGAATTGATGAAACCCGCTCCAGAACCTTCTGTGATTCAATGGATTCGAGAGCACGAAGAAAACTGCTTTTTGAGTACGATTACGATTGGAGAAATTGAAAGAGGGATCACTTTATTGCCCTCAGGAAAAAGAAAACGTCATCTGGAAAAATCCTTTAAAGAAATGATTCATGAGATTGAAGGCCGCCTTTTGTCCTTTGACAAAGAGGTCGCAAGCCGATGGGCTTTGCTTTCTGGAAATGCTCAACGCAAGGGACATCGGCTCCCTGTTTTAGATAGCATGATAGAAGCAACCGCACTCCATTGGGGCCTGACCGTCGTAACTCGAAACACCTCGGACTTCTTCGAGGCTCAACTACTGAATCCTTGGCCTCATTAATCCAGCGAGCCTACTTCAGCCACTTTGCGCGATTCGTCTCGTAGATATCCTTGAAAATATCCTGAATCGTATGGCGAATTTTCCATTGAGGGTAATGCTTCTCAAATTTCGAAAGCCCTGAAATCCACCAGATGTGATCGCCCACACGGTTTTGCTCCTGATACGTCCAATTCATCTTCCGTCCGGAAATCGACTCCGCCATTTCAATCGCTTCCAACATTGAGCAATTACTGTAACGGCCTCCGCCCATATTATAAACTTCCGCCACCCGGGGGGCGTTGAAAAAGCAATCGAACGCCTGAATCAAATCAGCGCAGTGAATATTATCCCGAACCTGTTTTCCCTTGTAACCAAAGACCGTGTACGAATCTCCCTTCATCGCACACTTCATTAAGTACGCCAGAAAACCGTGCAACTGCGCCCCGGAGTGATGCGGCCCCGTCAAACACCCTCCTCGAAAACAAGCCGTCTTCATTCCAAAATAACGGCCATACTCCTGCACTAATACGTCCGCAGCGACTTTTGAAGCCCCAAAAAGACTGTGGAGATTCTGGTCAATCGACATCTCCTCCGGAATTCCAGCCTCAAAGGAATGTCCCTTCTCTATCTCCCATCGTTTTGCGCCTTCGACCAGTGGAAGAAAATTTGGGCGATCTCCATAAACTTTATTCGTCGAAGTAAAAATAAACGGAGCCTCCGGAGAATGCTTCCGGGCGGCTTCCAGAACATTCAACGTCCCGTTCGCATTCACCGTAAAATCCATCTGCGGATCCCGGGCCGCCCAATCGTGAGACGGTTGCGCCGCCGTATGGATGACCAGTGAAATTTTCTTCCCGTACTCCGCAAAAAGCGCCTGCATCCCTTCCGCATTGCGAATATCCAATGTCACATGGCGGTAGCGAACCCCCAATGCCTTGGAAAGTCGTTCTTGATTCCATGCCGTCGAAGCTTCCTCTCCGAAAAAAACCTTTCGGAAATCATTATCAACCCCGACCACCTCCAAACCCCGCTCCGCAAAATGCAGAACCGCCTCAGATCCGATCAAACCGGCCGACCCCGTAATCAACGCAACACTCATAGATTGGCCGGAAGCATGGGAGAGCCCGGGAAATTTCTCAAATCATTATTTTCGAAAGAAATTAGATCGCCATCCATCACAACCTTCTCCACATTTTTCATTTAGAATGACCTCTCGTCTCCATTTACTGGTTCGACGGTTTTTCAAAGCACAGCAATGCGGCCTTTGGTTCACAGGCACATCACGATTTCATTGCCCCACAACATTTCGTTTGGGAACTCAAACTTTTTCCTATCGATCCCCGGAAGAGCCGAGCAATTCATATGACTTCATTAATCTCGTCTTCGACGATGAATACGGTCTTCGCACTCTCCCTCACCCACCCCGAACCGTTCTCGATATCGGATCCAATTGCGGCCTCTTCTCACTTCTCGCAAACCATCACTTCCCTACTGCAATCATTCACGCCTTTGAACCGAATCCGAGAACCTTTCCCTTCGCTCAGGAGAATCTTCGCTCGACCTCCGTTCAATTAACTCAGGCAGGCATCGGATCGAGTGCCGGCCAAGCGGAAATCATTGATCGGAGTGATTCGACCTTTGCCCAGACCAGACTGGTGGAATCCGGATCGATTCGAATTCTCCCACTTACCGAAGTGGTCGCTGCCTTTCCCGGAGGGGAAGTCGACCTGCTCAAGCTCGATTGCGAAGGAGCCGAGTGGGAAATTTTTCAAAATCCAGCCCCTTTTTCAAAAATCAACCGAATTCACATGGAATACCATCTCACCGAAGGCCGAACCCTCGATCACTTACGTCAAACCCTCGAGAATTTGGGCTACGTTTTCGAAAAACTCGTGGAGAACCAAGGATTCGGAATTGCGTGGGTTTCACGGAAGCCGTCGTAATCCTTTTTTGGCTAGACCTCTCATCCCACTTCTCTACGATCATTATTCACCGACATGACAATCATGTTTTCTTAAATCCGATGGTCTCCGTCACAAATCTCAGTAAGCAATACCGGATCGGAGCCACTCCCTCCGCAAAGTATCAGACGTTTCGAGATCTTCTCAGTTTCTCCCGAAAAAAACGGAAAAGTCCCGCCCACACACGAGATTTTTGGGCGCTCCGACATCTCAATTTTGAAGTCAAACAAGGCGAGGTCGTCGGCCTCATTGGCCGCAATGGCGCCGGAAAATCGACCCTGCTCAAACTCTTAAGTCGCATTACCGAGCCGAGTGAAGGTCAAATTCGGATTCGAGGAAGAGTAGCGAGCCTTCTTGAAGTGGGAACCGGATTTCACGGCGAACTCAGTGGGCGCGAAAATATTTTCCTCAATGGCGCCATTCTCGGAATGCACCGTGCAGAGATTCGCATGAAATTTGATGAGATCGTTCACTTTGCAGAAGTCGAAAGCTTTATCGACACTCCAGTCAAACATTACTCAAGCGGGATGTACGTGAAGCTCGCTTTCTCAGTTGCCGCTCACCTGGAAACCGAAGTACTCCTGATTGACGAAGTCCTCGCCGTCGGAGACATGGCATTTCAAAAAAAGTGTTTAGGCCGCATTGGCACTTATACCCAGAGCGGACGTACGGTTTTCCTCGTCAGCCATAACCTGAGTCAAATTCAAGCCCACTGCCAACGGGGAATTCTACTTAAATCCGGTCATATCGAAAAAGACGGTGCCATCGGAGATGTCGTCAAGAGGTACCTCGATGAAATCCAACGTCATGGCACTTATTCGCATGCTCCCCACCCGGAAGGAATTCCAACCCTGACGTATGCGGAGGTTACCGAAGAAAACAATCGATCGGTAGAACTTCACCTTCGGATTCATTCCAAGGCAAAGCGAACCACCGCGGTGGAAATTCGATTCATGGATCTCACCGGAGCGAGCGTGGCGTACGCATCGCTCGGTGTTCTTGACTCGCGCAAAATGGTCTCGCTCGAGTCTGGAGAAACGATCATCAAAACCCGTTTTTCAACTCAGCATATGGCCTTGGGAACTTATCATCTCAGTATCGCCCTGACTCAACCCGCTGCAGAATGTTTTGATCGAGTGCAAGATTGCCTCTCCTTTGAAATCTCCCATCCTCCGGTCGACGGGACCAAGGAAGTGATGCAACAATCATGGGGGTACGGCTCTTGGGAAGTTCCTCTGGAAATTCTTTCATGAATTCCCGCCCCACCCTCGTCTGCCTGACTCCGGTTAAAAATGAATCTTGGATCCTCGAACGATTCCTTCAATGTGCTTCCCAATGGGCGGATCACATCATTATTTGCGATCAAGGTTCCACCGACGGATCCCGCGAAATCGCGCGGCGACATCCCAAAGTCATTCTCATTGAAAATCCCCAACCTAAGTTTAACGAGCCGGAGCGTCAAAAACTTCTCTTGGAAGCCGCCCGAAAAATCCCGGGTCCCCGACTTTTGATCGCCCTCGACGCCGATGAAATGCTCGCAGCCGACTATGCGACGCAACCGGAATGGAAAACCCTTTTGTCTGCCACTCCGGGAACCGCCTTTTATTTTTCACATGCCAATATTTTTCCAGGATTTACGCGCTATTGGATGATGCAAAGCATGACTCCTTGCGCTTATCTCGACGACGGCGCCGAGCACACGGGAGTCAGCATTCACAGCCCTCGACTTCCAGTCCCACCTCATGCCCCTTCCGTACGACTCAATCGACTTCCGATTCTCCATTACCAATATGTCGATTGGCCCCGCATGAAACGAAAGCATGATTGGTATCAATGCTGGGAACGTCTTAACAAACCGCGGAGTGGTGTCGCAATTTATCGCATGTATCATCACATGGATGCGATTTCACCCTCTGCCATTCATCCGTTTCCCGATGAGTGGATCCGAGGATATGAAGCGGCGGGAATTGATATGACGAGTCTTGTCGAAGGCGCTCATCGTGAATTTTGGTGGGATGCGCAGATTGTCTCGTGGCTCAGGGAGCATGGCCCCGCTCATTTTCGACGTGAAGCGATTTGGAGCACTGACTGGGAGGCGATTGATCAACGAATTAATTCCAACCTCCCACGAGTTCCCCTTCAGGACCCTCGCTCTGCGCTGGATCGAGGCATTCACGCCTGGCTGCACCGAACTCAAAATAAGCTCGGCCATCGATTCACCCGTCTCGTCGATTCACTCATTCGATTGACCGGGTGGTAATATGATTTCCTCGTTTCCATCCTCGAAAAAAAATGGGTGGCCCTGGACTCCCCCCTCCGAGCCTTCCTCTCCAGAACCATCGGGAGGATGGCCTCGAATTACGATTGTCACTCCCAGTTACAATCAAGGCCCCTATCTCGAAGAGACGCTGCGATCCGTTCTCCTCCAGAGATATCCAAATCTTGAATACATCGTCATCGATGGAGGAAGCAAGGATGAGTCTCCGGCACTTTTAGAAAAGTACGCCCCACACCTGAGCTACTTTCAAAGCAAACCAGATCAGGGACAGAGCGACGCCTTGAATCAGGGATTCTCTCGAGCCACCGGCGAAATCTGTGCCTACTTGAATAGCGATGATCTGTTCTACCCGAACACTTTGTTCCACATCGCCAACCATTTTCGCGAAACCAATCCTTACTGGCTCGCCTCCACCGTCGATGTCGGCACCGGAAATTCAGGGGGATGGAATTGGATTCCCCATATCACGACCTATGCAGACTTCGTCGCCACTCAAGAATTCGCTCAACCCGGAGTTTTTTGGAAGCGCGATGCCGCACCGCTTCCTTATTTTCCAATCCATCTTCGTTACGCCATGGACCAATGGCTTTTTTGTGAAATCTTTCGCCACCACGGTCCCCCGCTCGTGACCCCATTTAAGTCCGCTCATTTCCGGCTCCATCTTGAATCCAAAACCAATACACTCACCGAGGTCTCCGAACGCGAAAAAGCGGCGCTCGCCCTCCATTTTGCCTCACTTGCAGACCCCCAAACAGCGCAAGCCATTCACGACGAATGTCGCCGAAGAAAGGCTCGACTTCAAATCGCGGAGTGGCTCAAGGAATCTCCTGCAGATTGGAAAACCCGAAAGGCTCGTTTTTTCAAAGCCTTTCAGTTCTGGATCACCGATCCCTTTCCAACCCGGGACCGGATTTTTATTTCAGGCGCCTTAAGACTCCTGCTTTCCCTTTTCTCTTTTCGTCGCTAGCCTTTTGACATGTGCGGGATCGCTGGAATTTTAAAACCGAATCCAGACAAGCCGGAGAATCTGGAAAAGGCGATTGCCGCCCTCCAGCATCGCGGACCGGATGGCTCTGGAATCTGGACCGCTCCCCATATTGGACTCGCCCACACGCGGCTCTCCATTTTGGATCTTTCCAATCACGCCAGTCAACCAATGGCTTCCCCGGATGGGCGCTATCACCTCGTTTTTAACGGTGAAATCTACAACTATCTCGAAATTCGAAAAGAGCTTACCACCTGGGCTTTCAAGAGCGGGGGCGATACCGAAGTTCTCCTCGCTTCCTATGCCACATGGGGGGTCAGTTGCCTTCAAAAATTCCGAGGAATGTTTGCCTTTGGCATTTGGGATGAACGCGATCAAACGCTTTTTCTCGCACGAGATCGCTGTGGTGAAAAGCCGCTCTACTACACCCACAACTCCAGCGGATTTTATTTCGCCTCAGAACTCAAGGCCCTCCTCAAACTCTCGTGCATTCGTCCGCAACTGAATCCTGCAGCGATTGATCAATATCTTCATTATCAATATGTCCCCGAACCCGCCACTCCCCTTCAAGGAGTTCACAAACTTCCTGCCGCTCATTCGCTCCTGCTTCGCCCCAATCATTACCAATCCGATCCAAAACCTTACTGGACGCTTCACTCCGCCCCCGCGATCGATGATTCTCCGGAGCGGCGCCTGCGTCAGGAATTGGAAACGGTCACCGATCTGACCCTTCGTTCGGATGTGCCAGTTGCCATTGCCTTGAGCGGAGGCCTCGACTCCGGAATCATCACCGCACTCGCTGCAAAACGAAGCCCTGAAACGCTTCACGCTTTTTGCATTGGATATCAAGGAGCTCCCTCCGGTGACGAACGTTTGTTAGCCCGGGAAACAGCCAAACATTGTGGCGTTGAATTTCACGAAATTGAACTTCATCCCGAAGGAATGTCCGATTTTTTCCCGGAACTCGTCTCCCTCCTTGACGACCCCATTGCCGACCTCGCTGCTTACGGTCACTACGCAGTTGCGCGAGGAGCGGCCGATCAAGGATTCAAAGTTCTTCTTACCGGGATTGGTGGCGATGAATTGTTTTGGGGGTATGAATGGTTTCGGAAAGCCCTCAAGCTGACTCAAAAAAAACAATCCGCGCAACCGCTTCTCCCTGCATCCGACTACTCGCTCCTGCGTCGTCTTTCCCAGACGCCCCTTTGGCAACGGCTTCAAGTCAGTCGGAAAATTCCCGATTTTTTCACTCATGCACTCCATCGTGGTTTTGAAGCTGGCCTCATCGATCCAACGGAACGCCAGCAATCCGTCTGCCAGAATCTCCTGCCCGACTTTCTCACCGCTCAACGTCTCTCCTCCAAGGTTCATCCCTCGGACTTCCTCCGCTCACTCTCTCAACACAATTCGTCACTACCTTTTCGCTTTGATGTGGATCAGGAGTCGGATCTACCGACACGAATGACCCAGATCCTGATTTCAACCTGGCTTACATCCAATTGCCTTGCCTTGGGCGATCGCGTGAGCATGGCATCCGGAGTTGAAACCCGAGTTCCATTGGTCGATTTTCGATTAATGGAAGTCGCCATCGGTTTGCGTAAAACTCATCCCGATCATCAGCTCCCTTCGAAAGATCGCCTCAAAAAATCCGTAGAGGATCTTCTCCCCCCCACCCTGCTTCAGCGCACCAAGCAACCGTTTCAACCTCCTTGGAAAGAGTGGATGCGTGCTGTTTATCAAAAGCATGGCCACCTCCTTCGAAAGGGTTCCTTGGTAGAAGCTGGAGTTCTCCGCTCCGAAGCAATTCCAACCCTGGAAGCTCATCCTCGAAATTCTTTCTATCTCTATAAATTATTGCTGCTGGAAATTTGGTGGCGGCGGATCGCTTCACTCTCATGAAAATCGCCCTTGCCTGTCCTGGAATGGATCACATTCGTCGAGGTTACGAAGTCTCCCTGCGAGAGCTTTTTGAAAAACTAAAACACGATCCTCACTATCATCTCTACAAGGGAACCGGGGCTTCGGCGGTTCGAGAAACGGCGTTACCTTGCCTGACTCGCAATGCAGCGGGGTACCGACTCGCTCCCTACGTTCGTCCCTATCGGCGTTATCAAATGGAATGCGTGACCTTCGGCCTCTCTCTTCTCCCTCATCTTCTGCATGAAGATTACGACGTCCTCTACTTTGCCGATCAGCTTTTGGGAGACTTCCTTCTCCGTGTGCGAACCACTCTTCCTTTGCGAACCCGATTTCTGTTTGCCAACGGCGCCCCCCTCCCCCCCGAGTACTGCCGCCGGTACGACGCCATTCAACAAAAAGTTCCGATTCAACACGAGAAAGGGATTGCTGCAGGATTGGAACGGCGGCGTTCTTTTTTAGTTCCGAATGGATTTGAAGATCCTCAGCAACAAATTCCGCGCGATTTCGATCTTAAACTTTATCGTCGGAATCATGGCTGGCCTGAAAATAAAATGGTAGTTCTCTGTGTTGCCGCCTTGAATTTCCATCCGAAGCGAATCGATTGGCTCATTCAGGAATTTTCGAAACTCGATCCAGAGCACTATTATTTAGTGATGGCAGGACAAGTGGAAGAAGAGACCCGATCACTTCGAGTGCTCGCTCGAAATCTCCTCAAAGCAAACTCCTACCAATTCACTTCCGTTTCTCCAAAAGAAATTCCGTACCACTTCGCTGCAGCTTCGATCATGGTCCTTTGCTCACTCGACGAGGGATTTGGTCGGGCCATTTGCGAGGCAATGGGATCCTCCTGCCCTCTCCTCGTTCATCCCCATCCGGGCGCGCGCTCGATTGTTGATCAAGAGGCCTGCTACGTGGATATGACGGAACCAAACGCTTTAGCAAAACGAATTCAATCCCTCAGCCATGACCCTCATGAATGCGAACTCATTGCACAAAAAAATCTCCGCCGTTTTCATGAAACTTATTCTTGGACTCAAGTGCTTCCGCAATATCAACAGATGTTTGAATCCGCTATAAATCTTCCTCTCATGAGTGAATCGTGAAAACCCCATTGATCAGCATCATCACTCCCCTTCACAATAAATGCGCCACCGTGGAGCGAACCGTGCGATCCGTTCTTGCGCAATCCGTGACCGATTGGGAAATGATCGTGATTGAAAATCATTCCACCGATGACGGACCTGACCGTGTGAAGAAATTCGACGATCCTCGAATCACGCTGATCGTCACCGATAAAAAAGGGCCCGGCACCGCTCGCAACGTTGGCCTCCAGGCCGCCCGGGGAACCTGGGTTCATTTTCTCGATGCAGATGACGAGATTGATCCGGATTATTTTGAAATTATGATTCAAACGGCCCTCGCAAATCCCGATACCGGAATCATCGCCTCTTCCTGGGTTGAACTTCAGGAAGGCCACCCTCCCTTGATCAAGCAGGCTCCTGGGTCGAATGGCAATCGCGAGGCACTCCTCGCCTATTCCATTGCCTTTGGTGCCTGGCCCCCTCATGCCGCCATCGTCAAACGCGCGCTCCTCACCTCAGAATTCCAATGGGAAGAAGCCCTGGATCGCTGGCTTGCCGAAGACGTCCCTTTTTGGTTCAAACTTTTTCATCAAACTTCCGTGATCTTCGCTCCTATCGCTGGAGCCCGTTACTATCTTGCCCCCGAAGGGTCGCGCTCCACGAGCGGAGGAATCGAACGTTGGTTTCATGGATGTCATACCGCCGTTCAAAGCAGTCTCCGCTTTTTAAGTCAGCGATCCATTCCCATCAGCCCCAGTCAAGCCGCACACCTGATGCGACAATACGAAGATCTTTACAGCAAAGCCCTTCAAGCGGATCGAATGGAGTTTGCACAGATTGCCGAAGTCGAATGGAATCATTGGATGAACGAAGTCGCGCTGGGTCCCTCTCTTTCCCGTTCCGGCTACTGGCTCCGAAAAATCCTTGGCTTAAAATATTTTCAAGCACTCTCCCGCCAATTAAAAACCTTCCGCACATGATCCTCCCCCGGAACATCACCGCTCATACCGGCCTGCGCGGAATTGCCGCATTGGTCGTCCTGATGGCTCATCTTCAAATCGATTTGTTTTTTCCGAATCCTTACACGCAATCCATTTACTTGTTTTTAAATTGGAGCCATGAAGCAGTGGATCTCTTTTTTGTCCTGAGCGGCTTTATCCTCGCTCATGTCTATGGGGCGCAACCAAAAATTCATTGGCGCTCCTATTTCGTTGCTCGATTCGCCCGGATCTACCCTCTTGCCGTCGTAACTTTGCTGTTTGTGATTACACTCGATCTCTACAGTGCCCTGAGGCATCACATTCCAAGCCCCAATCTTGATCCAAGTCGAATCCTAAACAATCTTTTCCTACTCAACGGACTTTATTCCGGTTTTCACAATTCAATTAATGGCCCGGCCTGGTCCCTCTCGGTAGAGGCGTTTCTCTACGTGAGTTTGTTTCCTTTGTTGATTTGGTCTTTAAATCGATTTCCAAAAAAGAGCTCGCTCTGTTGGTGGATTCTGGGAGCGGGAGGGAGCCTTCTCCTGATGACATGTAAAACCCTCCCATGGACTTCGATTGAATTAATCCCTGAGACATCGATTTGCCTCTTTCGAGGACTCTTTGGCTTTACCGCCGGCTTTTCAATTCGTTTTATTCTGAGTGAGACGGTACATTTTAACCTGAAACGGATGACCTATCTGGAGATGACCACGGTTGCAGCCGTTCTCTTAATCCTCGCCACCGGTCTCCCACCCAATTTTCTGGCGCCGCTCTTTTTTATTCTGGTTCTCTGCACCGCCACAAATGAGACCCCTCTCTCTAAAATTCTTTCCCATCCTCTTCTCTCCTATTTAGGGGAACGATCCTACTCGATTTATTTAATTCACCTCCCCTTGAAGGAATTCTTCTGCCGATTGATTCTCTGGCCTTCCCGAAATTCAGCCGGGGAATTCCCTGATCCCGCAAAACTTCTGATGCTGACTTTTTCGTTTCTTGGAGCTTTTATTCTCGCAGAGCTCTCCTACCGTTATTTCGAAACGCCGTTACGCCAAAAACTTCGCCAGAGACTTGGAGACCAATCTTCATGAAACCCCTCAAAACCGTCATTTGCTACGCCAGCGGCGCCTTCAAGGAATCTCAAAAACGCTGCTGTGAATCCGCACTGCAACAGGGAAGATTTGATCGCGCCATTCCATACACCTCGATCCACATTGATCTTTTTTTTAAGTGGAAACACCGGACCATTTTTCGCAACCCTCGAGGCGCCGGCCTCTGGCTTTGGAAGCCTTACTTAATCCAAAAAACTCTTACTCGAATGGAGGAAGGGGAAATTCTTTGTTACTGCGATTCGGGAGCGGAATGGATTCACTCAGTTGATCCACTTATTGAGATCGCTTTACAAGAGCCCTCGGGAATTGTCACCTTTGCCCTCGATCAACAGGAGCGTGCCTACACTCAACGCGACGCCCTCATTCTCACCGGAAGCGACACGCCTCGCTACACTCAAACCCCTCAACTCGCCGGCAGCTATTTCCTCTTTCGCAACAATCCAATCGCACGCGCCGTCGTGGAGCAGTGGTTCTTTTGGTGTACCAACCCTCACCTTCTTCAATCATCTCCCAGTCGGCTGGCTCCTGAATATCCGGATTTCGTTGCACATCGTGAGGATCAATCCCTCTGGAGTCTTACCTGTAAACATTTTGAGATCACCCCGCATCGCGATCCCTCCCAATTTGGAAATTCTGTCAAAGAAAGTTCCGATTCCTACCCACAACTCATCAACCATCATCGCAACCGAACTTAGAGCACTCCCTCAAGCGTCCGCTCGGGGCGCGAAACCCAATACGCGTCCATTCCCAACCGCTTCGGCATTTCCAAATCATTCACTTCATCATCACCCACCACGCAAACGTCACGTAACTCCACTTTCATCGCTTCGCACGCCTTTCGATAAATCTCCGGCATCGGTTTTTCGAATCCCATTTCAGCACTGATGAATCGCTTTTCAAAAAAATGTCCCACTCCCAACCCATTCAAGATTGAGTGCAGTCGTGCATCCCAATTTGAAAGAACCGCCAAACGAGTCCCTCGGGCCTGAAGCTCCATCAAAACGGGAAGCACGTCCGGAAAAAGCTTCCACCACTCTGGGTTTTCGAATCGGTGATACAGCGTTTCGTAAAATTCATCGAAGTCGAAATCTGAAGTCAACCTCTCTTGCTCAAGACTGTTGAGAACCACCTGACGCCACCAAAGGCGATCATCTCCGTTCGTTGGAATCGTTTCTACTGCACGAGGCCGAAACGCTCGGAATCCTGCCTTAAACCCCTCATTCACTCGAAGGGGGTCAAAGGATTGTCCAAACTCCCTCCCGACTTCTGCATAAAACTCGCCGATCTTCCGGGCCGGATAAACCAGCGTGCCGCCTGCATCAAAGAAAATCAGTGATTTCATCACATTGGTGTCCAAAATGGAAATACCCAATCCATGAGAGCCTCCCTTCGAGTCGTTGCGGTCTAATCGGATCGTTGACATTTCCACCCCCGCCTGCAACGGCTATGCCGTAGGCATTGCGGGCAGGGCAACGACGCAAAAGCTCAATCGAAGGGATTTTGTTTTCAAATCCAAACCACCTTGAGGCCGTCGAGTCTTGGCGGTTAAAACCGATTTTACCCCCGCCTGCAACGCTATGCGCAGCATTGCGGGCAGGTCAAAGCCGCGAAGTCCTCCAATTCAATTACCTCACCACGCGCAATCTCTGCCATCGCCTGCTTGAAGCTATCGGGAATTTCCGGCTCGATCAAATGACGCGTATGCTCAAGCACCTTCCAGCGCTCTTCAATGGGAAGGGTGTCGATTTCGTGAAGGAGTTCAGCAACGCTCATAATGTCTGCAATTTAACCTTTTTTCTGACGAAAGACAAGTCGGAGGATTTGAAAAGCAGATCTTCAGCCTCAATCCCGTCCCTCCGCCAGTGCCCGTTCCAAAGCTGCTTTGACCTCGCTCATGCTCGTCGCCAAGAGACAGGCGCGCACGCCATTCCAATCACAGCCCTCTTTTTGCTGCACCCCACAAAAACATTCTTTGGCCAAAATCTCGCGCTTCGGCCCCCATGGACTCCAATCCTGAACTCCCGACGGGCCAAAGAGCGCCACCACAGGAACCCGGAGCGCAGCCGCCATGTGCATCGGGGCGGTATCCACTCCCAAAAATGCGTCCGATTTCGCCATCAGCGCCCCCATTTGATCCAATCGTAAATTTCCAATAAATGTCACCGGTTTGATCCGGCACAACCCAATAATTCTCCGGGCCCGCTCCATTTCGCGCTCCTCCGGACCGCTCGTTAAAATCACTCCCAGTTTTTTCTCTTCCTGCAACCAGTCGATCACCTGCGCCATGCGAACATCATCCCAACACTTGAAAAGCCAGCGCGAGACCGGATGCACTTGGACATATTTTTTAAGTCCATGACTCTGCACCATTCTCCCCGCCCACTGTTGAACGTCTTCAGAAAGAACCAAATCGAGCGGTTCTGTCTCCGTCGTCACAATTCCCTCGGGAGCAATCCCTAATTTTTGCAGGAGATTCAGATGCCACGGCACCTGATGCATCTTTCCTTCCGGATAATAATACGTCTGCGTGTATGCCAGTCGCTGCCAATTCCACTTCGACCACCAATTATAATAACCCGTACGCCATTTTGCTCCCGAAAACAACGAGCACCAACCGGGACGTTCCCCACTCGCAAAATTAATCGTCAGATCAAAACGACATTTCCAGATCTGTTGGAAAAAGGTCGCCTCATACCGAAGCCGACCCCAGAGACTCCCCTTGCGGCGTTCCCGATCGTAGACCAGCACTTCATCGAGATGCGGATTCCCTTGCAGCATCGCCTCCGTCCCTGAATTAACCACCACCGTAATTTTTGCTCGTGGAAAGGCCCTTCGCACCGCTCGAATCGCCGGAGTCATCAACAAGACATCTCCAATATTGCGAAACTTAAAAACCCCAATTCGCTGCACCGACGCATGTCCGGCCAGCAGGAGCGGTTCCGAAGGAGGGAGGCTCATGATCTCAAGCGCTCAGAATTCCCTGACGTCTCGCCATCTCCGAAAAACTTCCCTTCGCCGAAAGCAATTCACGAAACGATCCCCGCTCCACAACAATCCCCTTCGAGAAGACCAGGATCTGACTCATATTCGATAAGGTCGAAAGTCGGTGCGCCACACACAGGACCGTTCGATTTCGCGAAAGCATTTCGAGCGCAGCCTGAACCTCGGCTTCCGATTCCGAATCCAAACTGGCCGTCGCTTCGTCCAATGCCAAAATCGGAGCATTCCTCACAAAAGCCCGTGCGATCGTAATCCGCTGCCGTTGTCCTCCGGAGAGTCGAACCCCGCGCTCTCCGATATCCGTATCAAATCCGTTCGGCAATGCCCGAATAAAATCAATCGCATGCGCCAGACGCGCCGCCTGCTCCACCTCCGCACGTCCCGCCCCCAGCTTTCCAAAAGCGATATTCTCGGCCACCGGACGATTGAAAAGCATCGTCTCCTGACTCACCAACGCCATGGAAGCTCGGAGCGAAGCGAGATCCATCTCCCGAATATCCACCCCATCGACCAGAATTTCTCCCTCTGTCACCTCGTAAAACCGAAAGAGCAAATTCACCAGCGTGCTCTTCCCGCTTCCACTCTCTCCAGCAAGCCCCATCCATTCGCCCCGCGCCAGTCGAAAGTTAACATCCCGAAGCACCCACTCCGTCTCAGGACTGTAGCGAAATCCGACCTTGCGAAATTCAATTCCTTCCTGGAACGGTCGCATCGGTTTTGCGTTGGGACGATTCTTCACACTCGGCTCTTCCATGTAAAAATCTCGAAGCCGCTCCAAGGCAACCCTCGTCTGCTGAACCATCAACCCAATCCCTGCCATTTTTTTAATCGGATTACTCAGAAAAACTAAACCTGCCAAAAACGAGAGTAAATCCGCCACCGTCCGATTCGTATGAACCACATAAAGAATCACGCATCCAACACTGATCATGGAAATCGTCTCCACAATGGGATTCGTCATCTCCTTTGCCCGGAGTGTCCGAAAACTATGAGAGAGCCCACGCCGCGCGTAATCTCGAAACTCTTCTTCTTGAAGCCGCTCCAGACCAAAAGCCTTGGTCACACGAATATTAGAGAGCGTTTCAATTAATACGCTCGATTGCAAAATTCCAATTTCCCATCCCTGCTTGGAATGCTTCCGCACTTTCCTCCCGAGAATCGCAATCGGAAGCGCACATAATGGAAGAAAAAACATTGCCAATAAAGTCAGCTTCCAATCTGCCAGAAAGAGCATCACCAAAATCGTCACAATCGTCACCGGCTCCTTGATCAAATCTCCAATTCCCAAGCTCAACATCCGCTGCACCATCGCGGTATCCTGCGTAATTCGAGTCAGCAAATCTCCCAACCGCGAGCGATTAAAATAGTCCAATGAAAGCGTATTCAGTTTGACGAGCGCATCCGACTTCAAGTCGTTGATGACCCGCTCACTCGCCCACGTGAAACAATAGGTCCCAAAATAACCAAGAACCCCGCGAAGCAGTGCAAAAAACGCCAAAAAGCCGATCCCTCCAATCACTTGCCTTGCATCCAAAGGCCTTCCCCGCAGCGGCAGCCATGCATCCAGAGCCACCTCTACTTCGGACCGAATTAACTCAATGGGAAGTGAAACCCCAAACCCACCCACCGCCTTAATCGCAGAGGCCGCTTCGGACGAAGTCCCCTGCTCTACGCGATGAAAAACCGTCTGGATTCCCCACAAAATCGCTCCATGCGTCAGCCCGAACAAAATCGACAAAACCAGTCCCAACGCAAAACGCCGCCAATAACGCTTCGCAAAAGGCGCCACATGCTTCAGAACAAAAACAGTCAAATTCACAACGCGAAAGTTAGCAACCCCTCGAGCGATGACAAGTCCGATGGCAGATCATTCCCTGTCCGCGAGGATTTCCCCATTTGCCTTTTCCCTCCGAATCCTTTAGCGTTTCCTCCGCATGACGGACCCTCTCCGCACTGAAATTACCCAGGTGACCCCGCATCTAGAAGCCGCCCTGGGCTCTTTTATTGAAGAACACCGCGCCCGCCTTGCCGACAGCCCCCTCCTTCGCCCCCTCTACGATGATCTTTCCGAATTCGCATTGCGTCGCGGAAAACGAATCCGCCCCCTCCTCTTTCTCCTCTCCTATCGTGTCTTTGGAGGAACCCGTTCTTTTGAAAACCCTTCACTTCTTCGCGCGGCACTCTCCCTGGAACTTCTTCACGCTTTTATTTTGATTCACGACGACATTATTGATGAATCCGTTCAACGCCGCGGCCTCCCCACCTTACACCAAAAGATGGAGCGACATCTCACCGCCACCACGGAGCGAGCCCGCACCGGCCGCAGCCTGGCGATGGTCACCGGGGATATTCTCTTTTCACTCGCCGTTGAAGCGCTCCTCACGACGGATTTTCCTCATTCCATTCGCGATGGAGTCCTCCAACGCTTTCAGCGCTATGTCACCGAAACCGGAGTGGGCGAACTTTACGACATCCTCTTGGGCGCACGCTCCATCAAAGAAGTTGGTGAATCTGAAATCGCGCGGATGTACACCCTCAAAACCACGCGTTACACTTTCGAAGCCCCACTCGTCATGGGAGCGCTCCTTGCGGAAGCGGGCCCCAACATCACCGAAGACCTCTCGCGAGTTTGCGACCCCCTCGGGCTCGCCTTCCAGATTCTCAATGACCTTCAGGAATTTCGTCAGGGACCCGAGCTTTCCACCGATCTTCTCGATGCCAAAAAAACACTCCTTCTCCACGCCGCCTATCATCAACTGAATCCCCTCAATCAATCTTTTCTTCAAATGTGTTTGGATCAAATTGATCAACCTTCCGCCGTTAGAAAATTGCGCGCCCTCATCGAGCTGAGCGGAGCCCCACAAACACTGGAAGCTCAAATGGAAAAAGCTTTTAACGATTCCGCCACCGCATTAAAAAACTCTTCTCTCACCTCTGAGCAACAGGCCGGTCTTCGTGAAGCCATTGACCTCGTTCGGAATCAGGCTTTAAAAGCCTGAACGATATCCCGTTATACCGTCCTTTCACCAAAAGTAGACCCATGCAGATCGGATCCGTTTAACCTCTAAGCCTCAAAATACTCGAAGTTGGAGCCTTTGCGTCGTTGCGGTTAAAATTTGAAAAAGCTACTTTTGAAGCAAGGATGGTATTACATGCTAAACCGCGGCCCAAGATAAAGCTCTTTGGCGCGGGGGTCATTAATTAAAAAATCACTACTTCCGGCACACTCGACTTTTCCTTCGCAAATAATGTACGCCCGATCAACCACTCTCAGTGTTTCACGAACATTGTGATCCGTAATCAAAATCCCCAAACCACGTTCTCGCAACATCAGAATGATCTGCTGAATATCATAAACCGCGAGCGGATCGACTCCGCTAAAAGGCTCATCCAACAAGAGCATCGATGGCATGGTCACCAAAGCTCGCGCAATGGTGAGACGCCGCTTTTCGCCGCCGGAAAGCGTCATCGCCACCGCATCACGAACCTCTCTCAGTCCAAAATCCAAAATTAAATCCTCACACCGCGACGCACGCTCTTCGTCTGACAAATCGAGCATCTCAAAAATCGCCATGAGATTCTGCTCCACGGTCATCTTCCGAAAAATTGATTCTTCCTGCGGCAAATAACCGATTCCCAAACGCGCCCGACGGTACATCGGCATCTCCGTGACATCCACCCCTTGAAACTCGATCTGCCCTTCCGTCGGCGGCACAATGCCAACGATCATATAAAAGCTCGTCGTCTTTCCCGCCCCATTGGGACCGAGCAATCCGACAATCTCTCCAGGCGAAACCTCGAGATCCACCCCGTTCACCACGCGGCGTTCTCCGTATTCCTTCGCCAACCCACGGGCCCGGAGCAGTTCTCCACTCATTTGTCAGATTTTTTTGAAGTCAGATCGTCATAAATCAAGACCCGGCTTCGTCCATCGATATCCATCCGGTTGTCTTTTCGATAAATAGTGATCGTCGTTCCCGTGATCTTGTTCTTTCCCTGAAGGACTTCCGGACTCCCCGATAAAACAATTTTATCCTCCGAAACGACATAATCGACCTGATTCGCCTTCGCGGTCCGATCGGGCTGTTCGATCTCCACTCCGCCCTTGGCGACCAACTTCTCGATGCGATTATCCGTCTCACCGAACGAGACGGTCATTTCCGGCGACTTCATTTTGAAGTTTGGTGAAGAGACCAGCACGTTTCCGCTAAAGACTCCCTGGCGCTTCCCCATATCGAGCCGGAATTGTTCGGAGGTCACCACGGTTTGATTCGCCTTGGTTTCCGGAGTCGGATCCGCCGCCATTAAACAGGCGACACTTAATCCCATGACCCATCCACAGATTTGATTCCATCTCTTCATTTTGTCTCCAATTGGGGAGCCTCATCGGCCTTCGGCGTTTCCTTCACAGGAGCCACCGCCGCGCTTCCGAGATCCATATTCCGGATTACGACGCGAACATCCTTTTGCAGCGTCCCTTTTTTTTCCTTAAATTCCCACTCCATCGTTTGTGCCGTAATTTCAAATTCCGATCGCTGAATTGTGACACCATCCCGGGTATTCAGACGTCCCTGCAAAAACCAGAAATCGCATTTAGGCGAAAGAATCGTTGTCACCGATTTCCCCCCCTCATAAAGTTCCAATTTCAAAGATCGGATCACCGTTCGATTAGGACTGACGGTTGTCGCTTCATCTCCGGAAATTCGCGCTTCGAGTTCCCCCGCCTCATTGTGCTGGGGAAGGGTAAATCCTTTCACGACGGAGCCGACCTGTGTCGCGACCTGGGCAATTGCCAAAGGCGCCACCAGAAAGACGATCCAAATAAATTTATTCGCCAGTCGCTTCATGTATCTTCAGTAGCTTACCCAAAAGCCCCTCCATCTCGGCAAGCGGAATCATATTCGGTCCATCCGAAAGTGCCCGCTCCGGATCCGGATGCGTTTCAATAAAAAGTCCCTCAACCCCGACCGCCACCGCCGCTCGCGCCAAAACCGGAGCCATCGTCCGATCCCCGCCCGTCGCGTTTCCCAATCCTCCCGGACGTTGCACCGAATGCGTCGCATCAAAAATCACGCGATGCCCGGCCGCCTTCATTTGTGCCAACCCTCTCATATCCACGACCAAATTGTGATAACCAAAGGTCGTTCCGCGCTCAGTAAAATAATAGTCGGTACACCCTGAACTCTTCAATTTCTCCGCCACCGCATTCATATCTTCCGGAGCCAGAAATTGTCCCTTCTTCACATGAATCGTTCGACCGCTCTGCGCCGCCGCCACCAAAAGATCCGTCTGACGACAAAGAAAGGCTGGAACCTGCAGGACATTCACGGCCGCAGCAGCCGCAGGAACTTGTGAAACTTCATGAATATCCGTCAAGACCGGAACCCCGACTTCCTTGCCAACCTTTGCGAGCAGCGCCAACCCTTCTTCCACCCCAAGGCCGCGAAATGAATTCACCGAAGTCCGATTCGCCTTGTCGTACGAGGCCTTGAACGTGAACGGAATCCCGAGCCGCCCCGTAATTTCTTTCATGGTGCGAGCCACCTGAAATGCGAGTGCTTCGCTCTCCAGAACACAGGGCCCCGCCACCAGAAAGAACGGTTTAGCCACGCTGGGAAATCTCCAAAGCCGCTTTCACAAATCCAAGGAAAAGCGGGTGCGGCTGGTTCGGCTTCGATTGAAATTCAGGATGATACTGACAGGCGACATACCATGGATGATCTTGAAGTTCGACTAATTCCGGAAGATTTTCATCGCGTGAAACCCCCGCAATAATCAACCCCTTCTCTTCGACTTGAGCGCGATACGCTTCATTGAATTCGTAACGATGCCGGTGACGTTCTTCCACTTCGGCGACCGATCCGTAAGCCACATACGCTTTCGTTCCCGCACGCAACACACACGGATAATTACCCAAGCGCATGGAAGCGCCCTTCTGTTTGACCTCTTTTTGTTCATCCAAAAGGGAAATCACCGGATAAGCCGTATTGGGATCAAATTCGGTACTGTGAGCCTTCTCCAACTTCAGCACATTCCTCGCAAATTCAACCACGGCAATTTGCATTCCGAGACAAAGTCCGAGGTAGGGAACCTTCTTTTCGCGCGCAAATTGCGCCGTATAAATTTTCCCTTCAACCCCACGAACTCCAAATCCCCCCGGAACCAGAACTCCATCCACTCCTGCCAAAAACTTGTCCGCTCCTTCACTCTCAATATCCTCCGAATCCACTCGAAAAATCTCAACCCCCGTATCCGCCGCAGCACCCGCATGGGTTAAGGCCTCATAAATACTTTTGTAGGCATCCTGATGCTCAATATATTTCCCGACCACCGCGATATTCACCCGATGCTTCGGAGCAATCACGCGATCAACAAATCCACGCCATGCCGTCATGTCGGCGACGGGAAGCTCAAATCGGAGATATTTACAAACCAACGCATCCAATCGTTCGCGCTGCAACACCAGAGGAAGTTCGTAGATCGTATGGGAGACATCCTGCTCCTCAATGACCGCGTCCACCGGAACATTGCAGTACATCGAAAGCTTATGCCGAAGATCACGATCCAGAGGGTATTCGGTACGACACACTAAAATATGCGGTTGAATTCCGATCTCTCGCAATTTCGCCACGCTCTGCTGGGTCGGTTTCGATTTCAATTCGCCCGCCGCTTTAATGAACGGAACCAGCGTGACGTGAATGAACATCACATTCTCCGGACCAACCTCGAGTGCAAATTGACGAATCGCCTCCAAAAACGGGAGACCTTCAATGTCGCCAGTTGTTCCACCGATTTCCGTAATCACCAGATCACAATTCGCCGTTTGGGCCACTTGCCGGATTCGGTTTTTAATCTCGTCCGTGACATGAGGAATGACCTGAACCGTTTTCCCGAGATAATCCCCGCGCCGCTCCTTCGCCAAGACCGCTTCGTAAATCTGTCCGGAAGTCAGGTTGTTCTGACGCGTCAACCGGGCCGAAGTAAATCGCTCATAATGCCCCAAATCCAAATCGGTTTCCGCCCCATCCGTCAGCACATAAACCTCTCCGTGCTGGTAGGGACTCATCGTCCCGGGATCCACATTCAAATACGGATCAAACTTTTGAAGAACCACTTTCAGCCCGCGACTCTCCAACAGCGTACCCAATGAAGCGGCCGTCAGCCCTTTGCCGAGTGAACTAACCACTCCTCCCGTTACAAAAATATATTTCATACTCTCTCTTTCACTTCATGCGAGCGGCGACTCGTCGTAAGTCAGCGGGCGTATCCACCCCCCAACACCGATATCGGGTCTCCAAAACGCGAATCTTCATTCCATTCTCAAGGGCTCTCAACTGCTCCAGGCTCTCCACCCGCTCCAGCGCCCCCTGTGGCCATCGCACAAACTGCCTCAAGGCTCCCGCTTGAAAAGCATAAACTCCAACATGCCGAAATGGTCCCAAGCGCCCCCCCCAAGCCTTTCGATCCAGATTTCTCGGAAAGGGGATCATCGCCCGGGAAAAATAGAGAGCCTCGCCTTCTCGATTCAAAACCACTTTGACCACATCGGGCCGTTGAAACTCCGCTTCGGATTCAATCCGGTGCGCCAGAGTCGCCATCGGTGACCTTCCCATCCCTTCAATCAGCCGGTCGATTTCCCGGGGAGGAATGAGCGGCTCATCCCCCTGAACATTCACATAAATGGACGCCTTGATCTTGCGAGCGACCTCAGCCATCCGATCAGTTCCGGAAATATGATCCACCCGCGTCATCACGGCTTTTCCGCCAAAGGCCTCGACTGCCTTGAAAATTCGGAGATCGTCCGTCGCCACTACTGCCGCCGTCGCACGCTTGCTTTTGGCAACCGCCTCCCAAACCCATTGAATCAGCGGTTTTCCTTTCAGAGAAACCAACGGCTTTCCTGGAAATCGAGTCGACCCATACCGGGCAGGAATCACCACTAAAACGCGCTCAGATGCAGCCATGACTCCCGTCCTAGCAGCCTCTCGGAGTTTTGAAAGCCGCGATTTCGACCCATTGGTCTCCAAAACAGAAAAAGACCATCCACTCGTAAAGGATTTTTCTGAAGAAAC
>CAZKRU010000052.1:0-29700 GCA_964555235.1 uncultured Verrucomicrobiota bacterium | reverse complement strand
AATTAAACCCAAATTTTGCAATAGCCCCTCTATTTCAAAATTTGCCTCATAAAAATCCGCTCTGAAAGAGGGGTTTTTTGAGGCCGATTTCTCCTTCAATTTCATTCACCAAAATGGTGAATGAAATCTCGGCGGGGTTTTACCCCCCGACATACGTCGGGGTCCTTCTTCCCGCCAGGACAGATTTTGCATTTCCTAATGCAAAATCTGGGTTAAAAAACAACAACATCCCTGCGCCGCGTGACACTCTCGGCTACAAACTTAATGGATGCCATTCGCGTTGATTGGCGAGATTCGCGGGCAGGATTCCCCCCCTACCACCCGCGTGAGGAATCGCCACATTGATTCTGCCACTCTCCCAGACTCTTGCGAAGTTGCTGAAGCGTCGATCCGAGTGAAGCATCCGCAATGAGATTCGTCGTTTCCCATGGGTCTTTTAACAAATCAAACAACTCGGAGAACCGCTCCCCATCGACATGATATTCGATGAGTTTGTACCGCGCGTTGCGAATACTCCGTTGGAAGTCTCGAAATGCGCCACCAAGATAAGTTCTTCCCTCTTCACTAGGACGTATCGGCAGAAGATTCTGAAACACGCGTGAACCCCCTTCCGCACCGGCGAGTTCCGCCAATGTCGGATGAAGATCGTGCTGGTAGCAGAGTGCTTCGGAGACCTGTCCCGGCAAAATGTTCGGACCGGCCATGAGCAACGGAACATTAACCGAATGCCGATAAAGATTTTGTTTTCCAATGAGACCATGTTGACCAATCGCGAGCCCGTGATCGGACGTATGAATCACCAAGGTATTTTCAAGCTGCCCAGCCTCCTCGAGAGACTGGTGAATTTTGCCGATCCACTCGTCCATGTGGGAAATCATTCCGTAGTACTCCGCCAGGGATCGTTGAATCTCACGGGCATCTCGAGGAAGGCCGAGTAGCAACTCATCGCGCTCTTCCGAGCATCCATAATTCATCGCCGGCTTTACTCCCAAGGGAGATGGACCCTCATTGTAAAATCGGGGGACGATGTTCGGAGGGAGGGCAATCTTTGACGGATGATAGCGCTTTCTCCAGGCATCGGGAGGCGTGCGCGGATCATGCGGAGCCGTAAAGGCACAATAACAAAAAAAGGGCTCTTCATTTCCTTGGCGCGACCGAATGAAATCAATCGCCGATTGTCCAAAGATCTCCGTCGAAAAGCCTTCTGCCAACTGACAGGATTCGCGGGGATACTCCCCTGTTGGATCAAACGGATAGACTGGGGTGAACCAATGATCCGACATTCCATTGAATAAGAGGTTCGATCCGCTGCTGAACGAAGGAAGGAAACTATGAACCCCATTATGCCATTTTCCTGTAGCAAACGAGTGGTAACCGGCTTGTCGTAATTTTTGTCCGAGCGTTGGAGGTATGTAGGGCTTTCTATCTGGAGGAGGATAGGTAGCGCCCAAGAGAGACTCATCGAGTTGAAAATAGGGAATCCCCGTATGAAGCATTGCGCGACTCGGCGCACAGATTGCTCCCACACAAGAACCGAGATGTTGCGCTTGAGTAAACCGCACCCCGCGTGCCGCCAACGCGTCGAGGGAGGGAGTCAATACCGGCTCTATCCCTCCGCAACCAAGCGCCGTGCCGCGATGGTCATCCGCAATGGTGATTAGAATGTTAGGACGGCGCGGGGTTTTACTCATAATGGTTCTATTGCAAAAATTAGTGACAGATCAGGAAGTTCACCAGCAGAAATCGTTGTCATTTATCTACATTTTTTTACCATGCATTTACTCAGCTGAGCTTGGAAGAAGGTAGATATGCTGATATCCAGGGTTCTCTTTTTGTCTTCGTTGAATGTACGCGATCTCAATCCAAGTTTGAAGAAGCCCATGACAAACCGGTGGCATCTCGTGGAGAATCGCTTGGTGTAGCTTCCCAAGGTTGTAGCAGGGAACCGCTGCGTACATGTGATGTTCCGTATGATAGTTCATGTGCCAATAGAGAAACTCCAAAAATGGATGCACCGTAAAAGTCCTGCAGCAAAGTCTAAAATCGGAAACGTGATCCTGAAGCCCGATATGCTGGGTATTGTTCATGAGAAAAAAGAACCAGGATCCATAGAGCGGAGTCATTGAAACGATGACGAAGAACCACCACCCTCCTGTCACAGTCGAGATCAGAAGTACCAGGCTATGACAGGCCAAAACGATCCTCGACCAGTTCGTCGGAATCTGTCGCTCAAGACTCTTTTCGGGAAAGAGTTTATTTTTCCATTCTCCACGGTACTGACCGAGAGCCAAACGCACGTTTTCACGGATAACGTAAAACAATCCTTGAGGATGAATGAATCCCTTCAGGAAGAAATCACGAACAACCACCTTGATCGGCAGAACCACCTCCAGATCGTCGGGAACATGAAGCGTGTAGCGATGATGTCTCGCATGACTTTCCGTGAAAACCTCGTGATTCATCCAACTGAGCCAGGAAAAAAGACGGGCAAAAAACAAATTCCAAAATCTCGTTTTGAATACGGTTCCGTGTGTCAGCTCATGGACTGCATTGATCATAAATGCAGAGACGGTTCCATGAAAAAAGAGCGCGACAACGAACCATCCCCACATCTGCCAATACGCCAGGACTCCGGAAAGACCTCCGGTGAATATCACCAACGCAAGGTATCCACCGGATTGAACCCACCCCTTCGCGTCACTACGCGAATGAAGCTCCCGGTGGATCCTACCGTTTAATTTAGTTCGATACCACGGAACTGTCGCGGGGCCATTCTGGGACTGTCTGGCAGAAGGCGTGAGACTTGTCTGATTATCGCTAGAGGGATATTCGCTGAGTGTCTGTATTGTTTCCATTTCAAGAAGTTAAATGAGTTTTACGTAGATTGCTTTCAGTTTGAAATCATGATACAAAATCAAACATGAAAAAAACGGATCCCGAGCGGAAGATTTACCCTCTTCAGCAATATGGGTTCTCCAAAAATTCGATCCTCGGAAAATATCGCTACGGCTCCGCCCGCGAGGGCATTCCGCCACATTATCATCCAAAGTCCTTCGAAATCTGCTTCCTGCTGAGCGGACGGCAGATATATCATGTGGATCGCCGTTTTTTCTCGATTCAGGGAGGCGACTGTTTCATCACCTACCCTGGAGAATCCCATTCCACCGGAGGTTTCCCTGAAGAAAAAGGGGCATTGGTCTGGCTTATTTTAGGAATCGATTCAAAGAAAACCCCTCCAGATCTACAAAAATTAATTAAACTCATCGTCCGGCGTCATCCTCGTAATTTTAAGAGCTCCCTCCAAACTCCCCTTCTCCTCCGAGACCTTCTTAAAGCCTTGGAATCGCGAACCCCATCTACCAAGTCAATTCGGGTCAGAAAATGCATCATTTCGGTGTTAATCGATTGTCTCGACCAAAGCGAATGCCCTCTCTCACGGGCGACCAGTCCGGCGATTTCCAAGGCCCTGATTCAAATTCAATCCACCGCCGCAACGATTAGGATCGCCGATCTCGCCCGATTAACTGGACTCTCGATTTCCCGATTCAAGGGGAGGTTCAAACAGGAGATCGGATTTTCTCCACAAGACTACCTTTTGAGAAAGCGAGTGGATAATGCCATCGAAATGCTTCGGCAACCCGGGGCAAATGTTACGAAGGTTGCCTTTGAAACAGGATTTTCATCGTCACAATATTTCGCCACTGTCTTTAAGCGATATACGCGTCACTCTCCACGAACTTTTCTCTCACCGCGACACAAGAAGGCCGGCCCCCTCGCCATGCATGTTTCCCAAGGATAATAAAAAGTGGAATTTCGCCGCCAAGTTCGATTTGATTCTCTTCTCCGAACCGGTCAAGCTTCCCGTATCACAACAACCAAAAAAATTATATGAAAACAAACAAATATCTTGAGATCGAACCTTGGGCGATTACTGAAAAAGGCTTTCACAAAGACCGCTCCAAGGTCTCGGAATCCATCTTCTCCCTGGCCAATGAATTCATGGGAATTCGGGGACACTTCGACGAGGGTTTTGGCGGGGAGACGCTTATCGGCAGTTATTTCAACGGAGTATTCACGGAGCACCCGCATGTGTACCCGCTCCGGCACCGGGGTTTCCCTGAGCGCAATCACTTCATGGTTAATGCGATCAACTGGCTCCACACCCGATTGACCTTTGAGGGAGAGACCCTGGACCTCGCGCAAGCAAGCATCTCAAAGTTCACTCGCAGGCTCGATCTCCGAACAGGGACGATGAGTCGCTCATTTATCTGGAAAACGAAACAGGGCCACCAACTCCGGATCAAGTTCGTCCGCTTTCTGAGCATGGCCCGGCCGCATCTGGGCTGTCAGCGGATCGAACTCGAAACGCTCGATTGCTCCGGACCCGTTTCGATCACGTTGGGACTGGATTTTTCACCCCCCCACGAGAGCGCCGGGCGCAACCTCTGGGCGTGCCTGAGAAAGGATCCGCAGAACGGCCTGCGCGCGATTCTTGCAGAAACCGACGGGAGTGGGCAAAAAATATTCTCTGCATTTCGTTACCTCTCAAACTCCAATCCTTCCACCACCACAGAGATTGCCACCGAAGGTCCCGAAAATAAGTTTATCGGCGTCGGATTGACATTCGATCTTTCTCAAGGCGAGCCCCTGCTCCTCGATCGCCTCGTCGCGCATCATGTCGAGAAAGAGCGGAGCGTCTCTGCGGAGAATGTCTGGAAATCAGGAGTGAAACACGCCGACGAGCTGCTCAAAACATCGTTTGACCGCGAGTGGACAAGGCAGTGTGAGTACTGGAACGACGTCTGGAAACAGTTCGACATCTCGATCGAAGGCGATCCCGCGAACGAACAGGGGACGCGTTACTGCATCTACCAGATGCTCTCCACGTATCATGGAATTGATCCCCGGCTGAATATCGGCGCCAAAGGTCTTACCGGTGAAGCGTATGGCGGCCTGGCATTCTGGGATACCGAGACCTACTGCCTTCCCTTCTATATGTTCACGGATCCAGCGGCGGCGCGAAATCTTCTCCTTTTCCGTTATAATACCCTTCCGCAAGCCAGGGAGCGAGCCCGTCAACTGGATTGCGAGGGGGCGCGCTATCCGATGACAACGATCGACGGCACGGAAACCTGCGGGGTTTGGTATCATGGCGACTTGGAAATTCACGTTCCGGCTGCCGTGGCCTACGGTGTCTGGCATTACGTTCACGTGACCGGAGACAAGGACTTCCTTTATCACTACGGTTTGGAAATGCTGATCGAGATCAGTCGCTTTTATGCCTCGCATGGAGATTGGAGTCCGAAGACCGGCGAATTCGGGCTCTGGGGCGTCATGGGTGCGGACGAATACCACATGATGGTTCACAACAACGCATACACCAACACCATGGCAAAAAAGACCTTTGAATGGACGCTTGCAGGGATGAAGGAGATGAAAAAATCTGAACCAGCCAAACTGAAAAAGCTCCTAAAGAAAATCAAGGTTCGACCTGAAGAACCGGCTCGTTGGAAAAAGATGGCAAGCAAGATGAGACTCCAGCGGAATGCAAAATCCGGACTGATCGAACAGCATGACGGTTATTTTGACCTACCGCACATCGATCTCGATACGCTTCCCCCGGAACGGAAACCGATCTACGCGAAGTTTCCCTACATCAAACGCTCTCGGCATGATTGGATCAAGCAACCCGATGTGCTTCTCCTCCCCTTCTTCTTTAGCCATGAGTATTCGCTGAAAGAAAAACGGGCAAATTTCGAATACTACGAGCCGCGGTGCGCTCATGAGTCGTCCCTCTCTCCGGGGGTCCATTCGATTCTTGCCACCGAGCTGGGCAAGCACGCGATGGCATTTGAGTATGTGAAGTATGCCTCCCGGCTTGATCTCGACGATTACAATGGAAACACCAATCAAGGCCTGCACATGACCTCCATGGCCGCAGCCTGGATGAGTTTGGTCTATGGATTTGGTGGCATGCGAACGGACGGACGCCGGCTCTCGTTCAGTCCAACCATTCCTGCAAAGTGGAAATCGTTCTCGTTCCGAATCGTTTATCGCACCGCACTCATCGAAATTCAGGTGGACCGAAAACAAGCCTCCTTTCGTCTGTTAGAAGGACCGGGCGTCGAGATTGACATCTATGGCAAGAGCCGCAGTGTGAAGAGAGAGCCTGTCACGGTCGCCCTGGCCGCAGACTCTCGTGCCAAACGAACGAACCATGAGTAGCGATAGACCGAACGTTATCTTGATTCACGTTGATCAATGGAGAGGTGACTGCCTTTCGATTGATGGACATCCTGTCGTGCGAACCCCCTATCTTGACCAGTTCGCCACGGATGGATGCCGGTTCTCTCGCGCCTATTCCGCAACTCCGGTTTGTATTCCCGCGCGTGCCGCTTTGATGACTGGGCTGACACAGCGCTCGCACCGGCGTGTCGGTTACCAAGACGGCGTCGTGTGGGATTATCCGGTGACGATGGCCGGAGAATTTTCCCGTAATGGCTATCAGACCCATTGCGTGGGAAAACTCCACGCCTATCCCGAGAATAACCCGCTCGGATTCGAGTCAGTGGAATTGCACGACGGTTTTCTTCATTTTGCCCGGAACCGCGCGAACGGTGATCTTGGAAAGCATGATGCGTATGTGCGCTGGCTGCGCGAACAGACCGGGCGTGCCGATGCCGATTATTTTGAGCACGGTCTGGGATGCAACTCTGTAGCGGCTCGACCTTGGCCGATGGAAGAGCGCCTGCACCCGACAAACTGGTGCGTTTCGCGGGCCATCCATTTCATGGAAAATCGGGATGTATCACGCCCTTATTTTCTGTATGTCTCTTTTCACCGTCCTCATCCGCCGTATGATCCACCGGAGTGGGCTTTGAATCAGTATCTGAATGTCCAAATGCCAAACCCACCGGTCGGCGACTGGGTGGATCAGTTCGCGCATCTCGACAAGTCGGCTCGGCCCGATGCCTTCCGCGCGAGTTATCCTGCTGACGTTCTCCAGCGCGCGCGGGCGGGATATTATGGTCACATGACTCATATCGATCACCAGATCAATCGACTCTTGGAAACGTTACATGAGTTTCGGTCCCCCTGCTGGGTCTGCTTCACCAGCGATCATGGTGAGATGATGGGCGACCACCATTTTTTCAGAAAGGGGATCCCCTACGAAGGCTCGTCGCGAGTCCCCGTCATCCTGAAAGGCCCCGCAGGAAGTGGACTTCTACAAGGCGGCATCAGCGATGCCGTTGTAGAACAACGCGACATCATGCCAACACTGCTTGAATGCGCCGGTCTCCCCATCCCGAGCACCGTTGAGGGCAAAAGCTTTCTGGCGCAGGCCCGGGGTGAAAAAAAGCCAATTCGCGACTACCTGCAGGGGGAGCTAACTCTTTTCGGCCAATCCATACAATGGGTCACCGATGGCAGGGAAAAATATATCTGGCTAAGCAAGCACGGGATCGAACAGTTTTTCGACTTAGAGGTCGACCCGCAGGAACTTCATGACCTCGCACGCGAGCCTGGACCGAAAGTAAAACCGCGTTTGGACCTCTGGCGCTCGAGACTCGTCTCCGAACTCGAGGGACGCCCGGAGGGATACGTGAAAAACGGACAACTCATTGCGGGACGTCCCACCATGGTTCTACTCCCCAAAGAGGATTCTCTCATTAAGCGTTCATGATCCATTAGGAAATATTGGATAACGGAATATCTCACTCCCACAAGCCCTTGATATTGCGCAGAAAGCGATTCGAGTTAGACTGCGTGATATCAATGAAAAAATACCCCTACTCTCTCATTTTGATCCGACTCCTAACCGTCGCTTCTCTCATTGCTTTCACATCCGATCTACTGGCAGCGGATGCTGCGCCCTTTGTTAAGGAAAATGCCAGCATCGTTTTCATGGGAGATTCCATCACCCTTGCATCCGACAAACCGGACGGTTTTGCAACCCTGATTGCAGCAGCGATCAAGAAAGCCCAACCGGCCAGCAATGTTCAGATCCATATCGCAGCCAAGGGAGGGCGTGGCATCAAATACTTGGCCTCGATATTTGATTCAAAAGTGGTCCCGAACAAGCCGGATATCGTGGTTATTTTGATCGGTATCAACGACGTTCGAGGGAGCGAGCAGAACACAGCGCCCGATCCTGCGGAATTTGAACAACTATTGAAGAAGCTGGTGATCCAGTGTCAGGACTTGGGTGCGAAAACCGTCGTCTGCTCTCCGCTGATTCGTGGAGAAAAGACCGATGGGAGCAATCCCTACGACAAATTGATCGGAGAGTATGTTGCTGCATGCAAAAAGGTGGGGAGCGAGACCTCCTCCATTTATATTGATTTGCGATCCATCTTTCTTGAGCGACTGCGCATCCTTAACCCTCAAAATGCCGAAGAAGGACACCTCTCGAAGGACGGCGTTCATCCCAATGCCGCGGGAAATGCTTTAATTGCGAATGCCATCCTCGACGCCTGGTCGATTCCGCACGCCAAATAGGGGCAGATACCCCTCAAGGTCTATTTTGCCGTTACGGGCGTTTTTGGGAAAAGAGCCAGGAATAAAGTTCTGGAGTTTCGAAGGCAGGATCCCAGGAGCCGTGCCCGACTCGTTCCAACTCCGTATATTTAGGATTGCCCCCGGCTTTTTTGAGCTCTTCCACCATGGCACGGGATGTCGCTGGGGGGACAATCGGGTCATTTGCCCCGTGCCAAGCCCAGATAGGAATGTCCTTATAGGAAGAGACTTTCGAAGGGTCTCCGCCTCCACAAATTGGCACGGCGGCGGCCCATTGATCCGGACGGCGCATCAGGGATTCCCAAGTGCCGTATCCCCCCATCGACATCCCCATCACGTAAATGCGTTTTTTATCCACCGGCCATTCGGCGATTATCTTGTCCAAAATATTGAATGCCGCCTGGAGGCTGTCGTACGGTTTTTCCTCCGCCACGTAGTTTCCCCGAGCGCGTTTTTCTTCAGTGGCCCACGGAATAGGACTTAAAAAGCTGCCCCTCGGGAATTGAGGCGCCAAGACAAAACAGGGATACTGCTTCTGGTTTTTTTCCTCCCAGAAGGTTTTGGCCAGATACATCGGGCTGATATTGTCATCCCCGCGCGCTCCGGCCCCGTGCAGGAAAAAAATCAGGGGAAATTTCTCCGTCCCTCCCTGAGTGGCACCCTGGGGCGCAAAAAGCCTCCAAGGAATCTTGATGGGGCTTTCGCTTGTACCCGAGGGCATCGCTTGGATCACGGGCGCCAAAACTTTGTCCACCTTGGGATAATCACCCGACTTCTCGGGTTTTTCCTTCGCGATCAAGCGTTCGCTTCCCCCTGTCAGCACCACAAAGAAAACGACCGTAAACCCGAGCACTTTTAGCAGCGATAAATGACTCATGCGATCAACTTAAAGACGATCCAAAGTAAGCGCAATCGCTTTATCACTTTGAGTAGCCCCCCAAACCAGACAAAAGCTTATCGTTTTTTGACTTTCTCGGGACCTTACAGCAATCCAGCTCGACACGTTACCGGTGAGCCTTATTTTGAAAAACCCATACTATGATTACTTTCTCTCTAAAATCCTTATTGAATCTCGTGGTGTTCTTGTGGTTCCTCTGTGGATCCCAAGACAACTTTAGCGCTCAAACCACCAAAAGAGTCAACGAATCCGGCAGCAACGGCATCAATATCCGAACCACTGTTGCCGGAGAAAAAAAGGAGGGAGGCGTCAGTCGTCTTTTCATCCTTTCCGGACAGTCCAATATGGCTTTACTGGATGAGCGTTACAGTTTCATTCCTGCCCTCCAGCAAGCTTTTCCCAACGACGAAATCGTAGTCGTTAAAAATTCCAAGGGAGGCCAGCAGATTTGCGAATGGATTCTGGTCGAGCCCGAAAAAGAACCGGTCCCCCGGAATCTCTACACACTGCTTCTCTCGGATGTGAAGTCCGCTATGAAAGGAAAGGAATTTGCCTCCGCCTGCTTCGTGTGGTACCAAGGGGGCGCCGACGCCAAAAGAAAAACGCAAAATACCTACGAGGTGCATCTAAAAGGCCTCATCAAACAATTACGAACAGACATGAGTCAACCGAACATGCCCGTGTTGATCATCCGAATGAATACGCATCTGCTTGGAGATGAAGGCTGGGACACCGTCCGAACGATTCAAGTGAAAGTTGCTGAAGAGGACCCCTTGGGAGACTGGCTCGACACGGATCCCTTGGGTAGCAACCTGCATTATCATGAAGAGGAATACGGACGATTGGGAGTGATGTTGGCTGAAAAAGCGGCCGCCCTCACCAAAAAACAATCCAAGAAGGCCGCCTCGGGAAATTAACGATTGAATAACAGAATCCTCAGATGAATACATTCACTCCATATACATTTGGAAGTATGTCACTCGGGCGAAAACCCGAGGAGATCTCCAGCGATCTTGCGGTTGTCCGTCGCGCCATGGATGCTGGCGTCTGGTTTCACTCCAGTCCCACTTATAATCAAGGTTTCACATTCATGGTTTTGCGTCTGGCGTTCGATGCGGAGCGTTCCCGTGTTCCGCGGATGATGATCAAGATTCGGGATGGTTCCGCTCAGTTAATGCGTTTTGAAGTCGAAGACAGTTGCCGGCGACTTGGTTTGGATTTCATCGATGTGGCACAGCTCGTTTCGATGGATCCTCACCCCGGAAATCTTGTAGATCAGTTGCGTGGTGGCGGCGGTCCCATCGCCGATGAACTGAGTTCGTTGCGCGAACGCGGGTTGATCCGTCAAACCGCACTTTACCTCACGGAGCAGAATTCCGATGCAGCCATAGAAGCCGTTCAGAGCAAATTGATCGACGGTGTAATCTTGTATTGGAATGCCTGCCAGCGCAATTGCAGCGACGGCGCGTGGGAGCGCATTCAGAAGGAGAAAATCCCGGTCCTTGCCTTACGCACTCTCGGCGGTGGACCTTCAGATAAGCAGAGCAGCACAAAAGCGGAAAGCCTGGAGAAGCTCATCAAGGATTCCGCCTGCCGCAACGCAACCGATTTTGCCCTGAACCTCGCGGCCAGCGAAAGCGTGATACAGACCACCATCGGAGGCACCGCATCGCTCACTCATCTGGAAGAATATCTTTCAGCTGCCGCACAAGCGACTCCGCTGACGCCGCAGCTCAAACAGCGATCCGAGAAGCTGCAACGCGATTGAAAGAACATTTTCCCACACCATATTCCTCCCCCACTCCATCCGAATCCTGGTACTCCTGGATATCCCACGATACTCCCCAATTTTACGGTATCGCCCATTCTTAATTGTGCAATGTTAAGACACGTCCCAATGGTCGCACCGCCAAGCTCATGACCTCGTAAAAATCTGGAACTCAGAAACTCAAGAAACAAAAAGCAGAGAGGATCGTCCTATTTTTCCTGAGTTCATGAGTTCCTGATTCGAACAACACATGGCTACGCTTTTTTCCATTGTGGGGGCATGGGGACGTGTGCTTCATCGCTGCTTATTTGTTCCTCGAACCTTTGCAATCCCATCGCCCCCGCAGGATAGGACACCTCACTTTTCTCCCCGCTCTCTCCAAGCCTGTAACGTCCTCCCGAGTCAACCTCCACACCACATCCCCCCTTTGACCCGTTCCGCCGCTTCCATGATCTTTCTTTTTCATCCATCCATCCTTAAATGGAGAGATTGGATAACGGAATGTCTCATTCCCGCAAGCACACGGCATTGCGCAAGTAGTATTACGAATTATACTGATTTTGCTAAATGAAAAACCATCCTCACTATTTGAATCCCTCCGCTCGCGACGAGCGTCTTCTTACCACCGATCTCTGCGTCTACGGAGGAGTCTCCGGAGGCGTAATCGCCGCAATCGAAGCCGCCAAGCGCGGATTGAACGTCGTCCTCTTGGAACCGGGGAGGCACCTCGGTGGCATGACTGCAGGCGGTCTTGGGATGACGGATGTCGGCAACAAACATGTCATCGGCGGGTTAGCGAGGGAGTTCTACAAACGGGTGGGCCGCCACTACGGAGTGACCGAGGAATGGCGCTTTGAACCGCATGTCGCAGAGAAGGTCCTGGAAACCTGGCTGGCTGAAACGGATGTCCAGGTTTTCCGAGGTCAATTTCTGGATGCAGTTCTCATGGAAAACGGGAAGATCCTTTCCCTGAAGACCCTGAGTGGAATCACGGTCCGCGCCAAAATGTTCGTGGACGCAACCTACGAGGGCGATTTGATGGCGAAAGTCGGCGTCTCCCACACGATCGGCCGGGAAGACAACGCGACTTATCATGAGACTTGTAATGGCGCGCAGATCCATGATGCGCATCAATTTAATTCCCCCGTGGATCCTTATGTAACGCCCGGCGTTCCCTCCAGCGGACTTCTCCCGGGCATTGATGCCGATGGGGAATTTCAGGTGGGCCGGGGTGACCGCCGCGTGCAGGCATACAATTTCAGGATGTGCCTGACCAACCGATCCGAGCTGCGAATTCCGTTCCCGAAGCCTACTGGCTACGACCCTCGCTCGTACCTCCTGCTCAAGCGTTTCCTCGCCACGGGATGGAATGAAGCTTTTAGAAAATTCGATCCAATCCGTGGCGGCAAAACTGACACCAACAACCATGGTGCGGTTTCAACCGATTTTATCGGAATGAATCATGGTTATCCGGAAGCCGATTATGAGACCCGCGAAAGAATTTTCCAAGCGCATGTCACCTGGCAGCAGGGATTGATGTGGTGCCTCGCAAACGACCCAGAAATCCCTTCCGCCATTCGTGAACCGATGAGCGAATGGGGTTTGTGCAAAGATGAATTTCTCGATTGTGGCGGGTGGCCCCATGCCATGTATATCCGCGAGAGTCGACGAATGATCTCCGACTATGTCATGACCGAGAGCAACTGTCGGGGCAACGTCACTGCCGAAGATTCCGTCGGCATGGCCGCCTATGGGATGGATTCCCACAACTGTCGCCGCATCGTGATCGATGGCAAGGTCGTAAACGAGGGCGATGTGCAGGTCGGCGGTTTTCTTCCCTACCCGATTTCTTATCGCGCCATCGTGCCACGCGAAAGCGAGTGTCAAAATCTTCTCGTCCCCTACTGTCTCTCTGCGTCTCACATTGCCTTTGGTTCCATCCGCATGGAGCCGGTATTCATGGTACTCGCGCAATCGGCCGCCATCGCCGCAGCCATGGCAATCAAAGAAAAGACTCCGGTCCAGCGCGTCCCCTACCTCGCCCTCCGCAACGAACTCATCCACAAGAATCAGATCCTGGAGCGGCCGCCCGAAACGGGAACTTTTATTATTGGAGAATCGGAGGCAGAGTCTATTAAGGAAACTGCTAAATGTTGATTTTAAAACCTACCCCCCTTGAACCTCTTATGAAAAACACATCCATCATCGTCTGCGCGGCACTCCTTTTGATTGCTGCCGTCATTCCCCTTCAAGCTGCTGAGACCGGCCCGACGCGACTTTTCATCCTCTCTGGCCAGTCGAACATGGAGGGTCTCGATCCAAATGAATCGTTTACTCCGACCCTCAAAAAGGCTTTTCCAAACGACAATCTCATCTTGGTGAAATATGCCAAAAGTGGTCAGTCGATTCTACGCTGGCTTGCGGATTGGAAGCCCGCGAGTGGAGCTCCTCCCGATATACGAAAGGGGAAGCTAGGTGACATGTATAAGACCCTGATGGAGATGGTTGCGAAAGAGCTCAAGGATAAACCGAAGCCGGATAGCATTGTCTTTGTTTGGATGCAGGGCGAAGCGGACACGCACGATCTTGATCATTGGGGCGTTTATCAAGCCAGCCTGAAGACCTTGATCAGCAACATGAGGAATGACCTGAAACGCCCTGATATGGCTTTTGTCATCGGACGAATCAGCGACTACGCGGAACACCCCGAAGGCACGAAGGTCGTACGCGAGGCTCAGGTGGCGGTCGCCGAAGCCGACCCTCTTGGAGCATGGTTCGACACCGACGACCTGAACGGATCGAACAACGGGCTGCACTACCTCGGAGAAGGCAAGGTAAAACTAGGGGAACGCTTTGCTGAAAAAGCAATCAAACACATCAATTCTCCCGCCACCAAAAACTGAGCAACCTTCAACCGATGATGAAAAAACTGCTTTTATCGCTTTGCGCGCTACTCCTTTGGGCTGCTGCCGTCACTCCCCTCCAGGCTGCCGAGACCGGCAAGACCCGGCTTTTCATTCTCTCCGGCCAGTCGAACATGAAGCATATCGAACCCGAAGAATTCAGCGCGGCCATCAAAAAGGCTTTTCCGAACGATGACATCATCACGGTCAAACTTGCACAGAGTGGTCAGCCGATTCTCCGCTGGCATGCGGAGTGGAAGCCGGCGAGTGGAGCGCCTCCGGATGTGAAAAAGGGAAAAATGGGCGATATGTATGTGACCCTGATGGAAATGGTCGAGAAAGCGATCAAGGACAAACCGAAGCCGGAAAGCGTTGTCTTTGTTTGGATGCAGGGCGAGGCGGACACGAAAGACGCCGATCATTGGGATGCTTACGAAGCCAGCTTGAAAACGGTGATCAAAAAAATGAGGGACGATTTAAAGCGTCCGGATATGTTTTTTGTCGTGGGCCGAATCAGTGATTATGCGGAGCGTCCCGAGGGTTCGAAAAAGGTCCGTGCGGCATTGATGTCGGTTGCCGAGACAGATCCCCGCGGTGCATGGGTCGATACAGATGATCTGAATGGCAAGAGCGACGGGCTTCACTACACGGGGGAAGGCTATAAACTACTCACCGAGCGATTTGCCGAAAAGGCGATCAAGTTCCTGTCGTCTGCCCCCGTTAAAAATTAATTTTTCACTCACTCGCATGCCAACCTCTTCACGACCCAACATTCTTTGGATCTCGTTTGAAGATACGAGCCCCCGATTCGGTTGCTATGGCGATCCGGTTGCCCGCACTCCGAATGTAGACCGACTCGCCGCGGAAGGACGGCTCTACACTCGCGCGTTCTCGGTTGCCGGCGTCTGCTCGCCCAGCCGATCCGCCATCATCACCGGCCTCTACCCCCCTTCGGTCGGGACCCACCACCACCGAACGGCACATACCAATCCGTTCACCCCGGAAATGCCGACGCCGTACGGCGCCGTGCTTCCGCACTATGCGAAAATGCTGCCAGAGTATTTTCGTGCCGCCGGCTACTACTGCACGAACAACGTCAAAGCCGATTACCAGTTCAAGCCACCGTTCACCGCGTGGGATGACTGGAGCAAAACCGCCCACTGGCGTAACCGCACCGACCAATCCCAGCCGTTCTTTTCTGTTTTCAACTTCGAAGCGAGCCACGAAAGTGGAATGTGGGAGGAAAATGGCGCGCCCCGCACCGACCCGAACTCCCTCTCGCTGCCGCCCTGGATCCCGGATACCCGCAAGTGCCGTGAAGCGCTCGCGCGCCAATACGACCACATCGCCGATAACGACACCCTCCTCGGCGAACTGTTGACAGCACTCGATGAAGATGGTCTTTCCGACAACACGATTGTGTTTCTCTGGAGCGACCATGGAGAGGGAATCCCACGCGCAAAACGCTGGCTTTATGATGCAGGAACCAGAATCCCGTTGATCGTGAGATGGCCAGGACGTCTCGAGCCAGGGATCATTAATGATGAGCTTGTCTCTTTAATCGACCTCGGACCGACAATCCTTTCCCTGAGCGGACTCGAAGTCCCGTGTCACATGCAGGGTTCTCCCTTTCTTGGCCCGGATGCGGAGAAACGCGACTATGTTTTTGGCTGTAGAGACCGCTTGGATGAAGCCTACGACATGGTCCGCTCCGTGCGTGACAAACGCTTTAAATATATTCGCAACTACTGCCCAGAAATGTCCCGCCTCCCCTGGGTCCCTTACCAAAATCGCCATCCGATCATGCAGGAGATGTGGCGTCTGCACGCGGAAGGAAGCCTCGAGGGTCCGCAGACCCTCCTATTCGAAACGAGCCGACAGGCGGAGGAACTTTATGATCTGGATCTCGATCCGCACGAACTTCAAAATCTGGCCCGCAACCCGGAGTCTCGCCCCCATCTCGTCCGCCTCCGCGCCGCGCTCGACGACTGGCGTGATGAGATCGGAGATCTTGGTGATATCGACGAACGAGAAATGAAGGAACGTTGGTGGCAAGGTCCAAACCAACCCGTCACGGCTAAACCGATTTTTGTTCCAATTACGACGAGCTCCCCTGGAATGGAACCGGTCGATGGAAATATCACGTTAACTGGTCCGGTGTTGCTCCAGTTGCACTGTGCGACCCAGGGGGCCTCGATCGGATGGACCACTGGACAGGAAGCGGAACCGTCGTGGCACCTTTATACCGGACCGATCCGTCTCAAAACCGGTACGACCACACTCCGCGTAAAGGCGATTCGCATCGGCTATCTGCCCAGCGAGGAACGAGCCGCCAGCTTTCATGTGATCTAAAAGGCACTGATTCATTATGCAAAAAAAAATCCTCATCACCGTTATACTCGCCAGCCTTGGAATCCCCCTCCTCTTCGCCGCACCTGCTGCGGAGAAGCCGAATATTATTTTTATTCTCGCGGATGACATGGGCTATGGAGACCTCGGTTGCTATGGTCAGCAGAAAATCGAGACCCCAAACATCGACAATCTGGCGAAGGAAGGGATCAAGTTCACGCAGCACTATTCAGGGAGTGCCGTCTGTGCTCCCTCACGCAGCGCACTGCTGACAGGACAACACACCGGACACACCACGATTCGGGGAAACGGACCCCACGAGCTGCTTCCATCCCCGCAGGATATCACGGTGTTTGAGCAACTAAAGAGCGCAAACTACCACACGGCGCTCATTGGTAAGTCTGGCCTGTCAGGCGACACCAAAGACGGGACCCAACCGAACAAGAAAGGGGTGGATCATTTCTTTGGTTTTGTAAACCACCAGTTGGCACACAACTATTTTCCGCCTTCGCTGTTCCGCAACGGCGAAGAGGTCAAGTATCCAAACAACACGCGTCACGAGGGCGACACCTATACGGGCGACTTATTTTTCAACGAAACAATTAATTATATCGGGGAACAGAAGAAGGGACCGTTTTTTCTTCTCTATTCAACCCAGATTCCGCACGCGAGCCTCTATGCGCCGGAAGAATGGAAGAAAAAATACCGCGGCAAGTTCGAGGAGACGCCGATCATTGGCAATGCGCATTACCGGAACGAGCCGGAACCGAAGACCTCCTATGCAGCCATGGTCTCCCGCCTGGACTGGGAGGTCGGCGAGATCATTAAAAAGCTTAAGGAACTCGGCATCGAAAAAAATACGCTCGTCATCTTCAGCAGCGACAACGGACCTGCGACCGTCGCCGGATGCGCACCGGAGTTTTTCAAATCGGCCGGCCCGTTTCGCGGATTCAAACGGGATTTCACCGAGGGCGGGATCCGCGTGCCGATGATCGCTTGGTGGCCTGGCAAGATTGCGCCAGGCACCGTGACGGAACACGTCTCAGCTTCCTGGGACTTTCTGCCAACGGCTTGCGAACTTGCGGGCGTTTCAACGCCGCAGAACACGGATGGCATTAGCTATCTCCCCACACTCCTGGGAAATCCTCAGAAGAAACATGAATTTCTCTACTGGGAATTCTACGAGGCAGGCGGAAAACGCGCCGCGCTCCTCGAGGGTCGCTGGAAGGGCATCCAATTCAATCCCGGCACGAACAATTCTCCGATCAAGATTTATGATCTACAAACGGATATTCATGAGGACACGGATGTCGCCGCGCAGCAGCCTGAACTTGTTGCGCGCATCAAAGAGATCTTCGACAGAGAACACACCCCCTCCAATCTATTCACCTGGAAAAAATAAATGAACCCTCGATTTTTTAGACCCTTACTCCCGATCGTCCTCGGCACTCTCGCTCTCGCCTGCAGCGCATTTGCCGACACAAAACCAGAGATCTATCTTGAAGAACATTTCGATAAACCCTTGTCGAATCAATGGGAAAAAGAGGGACTCATCTCCATTGTTAACGATCAAAAATTTGATGGGACGGGGTCACTGCGAATTTCGCTCACCAAAGAAAATTTCGCCACAACGACGTTAGTGCGGAGCCCCGAGGTCCCGGTGCGTGCCGGCTACGCGGAGTTTAGCGGTGTATTCAAGAGCGCGCTGGAATCGCCGGACACCTCGTTCAACGCCACGATTTCCCTTCAATATCTCGACGCTTCGGGGGCAGTTATTAGTACCTTTCGAATCGCCGAGATCATGGGCGATAAAAACTGGACTCCTCTGAAGCAACAGATCGAAATTCCCGCAGCAACGGTCAAAGCGCGCTTCCAAGTCAAATTGAACAAAGCGATCGGGCATTTCTGGGTGGACAACGTCTCTTTCCGTCCGGTCGATGCCCAGACGGTGGATGCGCGCAAGATCAGTCGCATCCTCCTGACCACTTCCCGGATGGGAAATATGTTCTATCCGGGAGAAACCGTCTCCTTTCATGTGATCGTTGAGTCTCGCAACCCTCTGCCTGAAAAGGCGAACCTCTTGACGGCGAACGTGCACGATTACTGGGGTGTCGAAAACGGCGCTCCGGTGAAGGTAAAACTTTCGCCGATGGAGCGCACGGGAGAGGCCTTCCGATTGCAAGGGACGATCGACCTTGCCCGGTACCAGTTCGAGACCGGAAAGTACTATGAGCTGCAGGTGGCGATGGATCCCGGCACCAACGAGCTTGAGCGTGAATACAGCACCTTCGTTTTTTTTCCGGAAGCAATTTCAAAAAAATATACATGGCAGGAGGTTCCATTCAGCACCCGGAACTGGGACAACCGGGTGCCCGCCTACTTTCAGTTGTCCGACCGTTTAGGGGTCCGACTTGTCGGAGTATGGGGATTATGGAGTGCCAAGCCCCCGTATGAACCGGTGGCACCCTGTTATGACCAGATCGAGAAGCTCAACCTTACCATGCTCGCCCGCACTCCGATTGTCCTGATCGAGAAGCATAAGAAAGGGTATGAAGATTACAATGAAACCGCGCTTCGCGATGGAGTGACTGGTTTCCTCGCCAAATTCGGAAAGGAAAAACCGATGGTCATCACGCTGGGCAACGAACCTCAGACCACCGGACCGACCGTGGAGGTAAATTTACGCGCGTACAAGATTGTCTATGAACAGATCAAGAAACTCTCACCTGGCACCTTCGTGGTTGGAACTTCGGTTGGCCCGGCGGAAGAATATTTCAAGCAGGGATTTCAGAAGTACAGCGACGCCGTCGATTTTCATACTTATCGAGATAGCGAAGTACTTAAAGAAACGTTCAAGCAATACGAGGAGCTGTTCGCCAAATACGGCGGGAAACAGCCGATCTGGAGCACGGAACTCGGACTCAACAGCCAGGGACTTTCTCGCCGAGTGGTGGCGGGTGATCTGATTCGAAAGTTTTCGTGGTTTTTTTGTTACGGTGGATCTAATGCCTCATGGTTCGGCATCTGTTATCCCGATCGCGAAGGCAAGCTCCGCGGTGCTGCCGATGATTCGCACAATGTTTTCAATGGGATTTACGGGAACTTCAGCCCGCGACTTGACGCGATCGCCTACTACAATATGGTAAACGGTATTTGCATCAAAAAATTTGTTGCCCATCAGGTTTATAACGAGAATCTGCACAGCTTCCTTTTTGTCGACAAAGACGGCGAAAACCTCCAGGTGCTTTGGAAGGATCGTGGAAGCGCCGATCTTTTTGTCCCGATCCCGAAGGTATCCGAGGTGAAACTCACGCGCATCGATGGCACCGTTGTGCCGCTCGCCACCGCCAACCAGGGAGTCACCCTTCGAATTGATGAAGACCCTTTGTTGCTCACTTACAAGGGCTCCCAGACCACGCTACCGGCAACGTTAAAAGAAGGCCGTGTCGCGGTGACTTCCATTCCCGGGAGAATCATCCGTGGAGAAACCGTTCAGATCGGGATCCAGCTCAACGGTACCTCCAAAGAAAAATTGAAAGTTGATCTTCCGAAAACCTGGAAAGCTGGAGGATTTTCCAGCAAAGGGGAGACCCTGCAGTACTCCATCACCGCTCCCAGCGATACCGAAGCCCGATTTGTGCCGATTCGAATCCGCTTGAAAGATAGCAAATCGGGAGATGGAGACTTGACGATGATCGTTCCGGTGAGCGGCCAGCTTTCAGCAAAAGCACTTCCCTCCGTCACGACAGACGGGAGTCCGGCGATTGAATTACTGGTGCGCAACAACAGCCCGAAAGCCGCATCGTTTGAATGGAAGCTTTCTTTTGATCGCGAAATCCGGATCGAATCCGGACGATACAATTTGGAGCACACTCATCCGTCCAGTGCCTACTTCACAAAGGCGGCGGAAGGTCGGCAGGACATTGCCGCAGAAACCGAATCCAGCATCAAAGTGCCTCTCGCAGGACTCGATCCGCTTTCCGCCTATAAAATTCAGGCGACCGTCACCGATCAGGCCCAACGCCATTTGACTTGCGAGCGATATGTCGGCGGATTCGTCTCAGTTCCCAAGGCATCGAAACCTCCGACGCTTGACGGGAAACTGGACGAAGCGGACTGGGCTCGCTGCAAACCGCAAATCCTCGACCAAGCGCGTCAATTGGCTCAGTTGATCAAGAGCGGCGCATGGAACGGACCGACAGATCTTTCGGGTGAATTGCGCTTTCTGTGGGATGCGAAAAATCTCTACCTTGGATTCCGAGTGAAAGACGATCTCTTTAAGAATGATAAAGAAGGCTCGGCCATCTGGAACGGGGATGGACTCCAGCTCCTTATTGATCCTGCTCGTAGCAGCAAAGAAAAGCCTGGGAAATACGACTACGCCATTGCCCAAGGCAAGTCAGGACCCGTGGCTTGGTGCTATCTCTCTGCCGATGGCCGCGCTCCCGCTGGCGAAGCGAAGGATATTGTGCTCGCCATGAAATTGGTAAAGGATGGAAGCGGAGATGCCGTGTATGAAGTCGCTATTCCGTGGACACGACTCGCCCCCTTTCAACCGGGTGTAGGCGCGAATCTCGGGATGGCTGTCATCCTCAATGAAGACGATGCCCCCAAGCGTGATTCGTTTATGACGTGGTTCGGCGACATCCAGTCCAAGGAAGTCGATGCCGTTGGCGATTTAATCCTGACCGATTAATTATGATTCTGTCGCAAAAATAATAACTTCAAAACAAAGGAGAAATTCGATAAGATCTAGAAATAAAGAACCCCTTCAAGTGATTCGATTTCAATAAAAACTCCCATCGCAATTCACGAATTCATCCCATGCCCTCCTCAAAATCACCCAATGTTTTGATTCTTTTTACCGATCAACACCAGGCCGCTGTGCTCGGTACGGAAAAGCATCCGGATGTAAAAACACCGAACCTTGATCGTCTGGCTGCGCGTGGAGTTCGGTTTACAAGAGCGTATTGTCAGGATGCAATTTGCGTCCCGAGTCGCAACTCCCTCTTCTCCGGACTTTACCCGCGCACACTCGGTTGTCGTGGCAACGCGGATCGGAGCTCGGTGATGGATGAAGTCGTCCCCTTCCCTTCCGCCTTTCGCCAAGCCGGTTATCGAACCGCCGCTTTTGGAAAACGCCATTTACATGCAGCCTGCGATGCAGGATGGGATATTCGTCACAGTCACTTTATTCACGAGAGCGAAGGTGAGAGCTATCCCGAGTGGATTGAGAAACAGGGCTTTTCCAAAGAACTGGATCACGATTGGTCCGCCGAGTGGGGACACGGGATGGAAGGAACACCGCGCCAGGAACAGGAGATACCGTTTGCGGTCCTTTCCGTCCGTGAGTCTCAACTCCCCGAAACCATGACAATGGAAGCATGGACGAAACAAAAGACCGTGCAATTTATTCGCGATCAAAAAAACTCGGAACAACCGTTCCTCTGCTTCTCCTCTTTTTATCGCCCCCACCAGCCTTACACACCGCTTCCACGATATTACCAACGGATTGACCGCAGTCATTGGGGAAAAGGGCGCCTCGCATCCGATGGATTGGGAATACCCGCCACGTTGCGACAACCACTCGAAGAGCTCCCTCCCTTGTTGCAAAAAGTACGTCGCGGAGAAAATCGCGTCTGGCGTCTCGATCTTGCCCGGGAGGACGAGCAACTCTATCGCAACTATCTCGCTGCGTATTATGCGTTGGTCGAGGAAATTGACGATCATCTTGGAGAAATCCTCAAGACTTTGGAAGAGACAGGACAATTGGAAAATACGATCATCGTTTACACCTCGGATCACGGAGACTTCGTTGGGTCCCACGGCATGATTGAAAAGTGCTCCCCGGGACACAATATTTATGAAGAAACGCTTCGCGTGCCAATGATCATCTCCTGGCCCAAGAATATCTCGGAAGGCCGCGTCTCAGACGAATTAGTGGAACTTTTGGATCTCTATCCAACCTTACTGGATCTCTCAGAAGTCCCCCCTCCTCAAACCAAACATCCACTCCAAGGAAAGTCGTTGGCAGCGCATTTGACCCAAGGCACGCCCGTCGGCAGAACCTATCTGGTTTCTGAAAATTGGTCGCAGTCGACCGTTATTACCAATCGCTATAAATTGGGCGTCTGGATGAAACCAGAAAACCCGAACTACACCGACTACCGTTCCTTTGGCGATCAGCTCTTCGACCGGCAGGAAGACCCTGGCGAAGTTTATAATCTTGCGAAACGGCCGGACTCTGAAAAGATAGAGCAGGAACTCCGTTCGCATCTAAACGACTGGATCGCTCAAACTCCACGAACCGAAAGCAATTTACCACCTCGAAAGCGTTCCGCTTAAATCGCCCTCAAAATTTCCGATACAACCCAAAACCTAACCTCGACGATTTCAGATAAAATTTATGAACCAAGAACAACTCGCAAAACTCGAAGGACACGTACAAGAAGCCTGCGGATGGATTCCCGCCATCATGCAGGAAATGAGCAAGGTGGTCGTCGGTCAGGAATACCTGATCAAGCGACTTTTAATCGGTCTCCTCTCCAACGGCCACGTGCTGCTGGAAGGGGTCCCCGGTCTCGCGAAAACAACGACGATCAATGCGCTGGCCCAATGTATTCATGCGGCCTTTCGCCGGATCCAGTTCACACCGGATCTTCTCCCCTCCGACATCGTTGGAACGCTGATCTATAATCCGCAAACGCAGCAGTACATCACCAAGAAGGGACCGGTCTTCGCAAATCTGGTTCTCGCCGACGAAATCAATCGTGCTCCGGCGAAGGTGCAGAGCGCCCTGCTCGAGGCGATGCAGGAAAATCAAGTCACGTTGGGGGATGACTCTCACAAGCTTCCGCAACCGTTTCTCGTCCTTGCCACCCAAAATCCGGTGGAACAGGAAGGAACGTATCCCCTCCCCGAAGCGCAGATCGATCGTTTCATGATCAAGGTTGTCGTCAATTATGGAACGCAAGAAGAAGAACGGCGCGTCTTGCAAATCATGGGAAATACCGGACCGAAACCGAAGATCGAGCCGATTGTGGATCTCGACACCATCATGCAGCTTCGCGCGCTGGTGAACAAAATCTATGTCGATCCGACGATTGAAGATTATATCGTTCGATTGGTTTTTGCGACTCGTTACCCGAAGGAAGTTGATCCGAAATTGGAAGGACTCATCCGCTTCGGCGCCTCTCCGCGTGCGACCATCAATCTGACGCTCGCCGCTCGCGCACATGCCTTCATGGAAGGACGGGCCCATGTGACTCCGCTCGATATCCGGAGCATCGCCCTGGATATCCTGCGGCACCGGATCATGCTCACGTACGAGGCGGAAGCGGAAGAAATGACCAGTGAGGATTTGGTAAAAATTATTTTGGAGAAGGTTTTCGTCCCCTGATTTCAAGAGGCTTTCATGATTCCTCGGGAATACCTCAAAAAGATCCGCGCGATCGAAATTAAGACCAACCGATTGGCGCAGGAGCTTCTCACCGGCGCCTACCAATCGGCGTTCAAGGGGCGCGGAATGGACTTTGAGGAGGTGCGCGAATATCAGATCGGCGACGACGTGCGAACGATCGATTGGAATGTCTCCGCCCGAACAGGAATCACTCACATCAAAAAATTCCGTGAGGAACGGGAGCTGAGCATCGCCATCATGGTCGATATCAGCGCCTCGGGAATCACCGGAACAGGCGAGCAGTCGAAACGGGATCTGGCGGCCGAGATTGCCTCCATCCTCGCCTTTAGTGCTTCAAAAAATGGGGACCGGGTTGGACTCATCCTTTTTACCGGAGATGTCGAGAAATTTATCCCCGCCCAAAAGGGACGCGCCCATGTTTTCCGCCTCATTCATGAAATCCTTTTTTGCATTCCCAAGCACACGGGAACCTCGTGCGACAAGGCGCTCGACTTTTTGAATCATGTCTTTCCGAGACGCGCCATTGTTTTTTTCATTTCCGATTTCATCGACAAGAATTTTGAGAAAAAACTGAAGGTCACCAATCAGAAGCACGACTTGATCGCCATTCATATTTCCGATCCGAGCGAATCCTCCCTCCCCAAGGCCGGCTGGGTGACGCTGGAAGATGCGGAGAGCGGAGAGCTCGTGGAAGTGAACACCAACGATCCTGAAACGCGTGCCGCCTACGAAAAAGCGGCAACAGAGCTTCAAAGCTCCCGGAAACGGATGCTCCAGCGCGCCGGGCTCGATCTCATCGAAGCGCAGACCCAGCGCCCTTTTATTACGGAACTGAAAAAATTCTTTAAACGCCGTCTCAAGGCCCGCGGCAGATGAACAATAACGACATCATTGAAAATTTTGAAATGGTCGTCCCCGCAGATCCTTATGCCTGGGTCTTGCCAACCGCGATTACCGTTGGGGTCCTCCTTGCGATCGGAATCGTTGGGTTCATCCTTTACCGAAAAAAGAAACTTCCGTTCCAAGTACCGCCGGCCATTCCTCCCGATGTCACCGCATTGGAAGCGCTGGCCAAAATTCGCCACCTTCTAAACGAAGATCAGTGCCGCGAGTTTGTGATCGAGGTTTCAAAAATTCTGCGCTATTATATTGAAGCCCGCTTTGGATTGCGCGCGCCGCATCTTTCCAGCGAAGAATTTCTTTATCATGCGGAGAAAAGCGATGCCCTCAATTCAGATCAAAAAAACATGTTAACTGATTTTCTGCTTCAGTGTGATCGCGTTAAATTTGCCATGGGGGGCTTGGAAATCCCCGCAATGACCGCTCTCTACCAAGCCGCAGAAACGTTCGTCCGGCAAACCAAACCGCAGCCGCCTTCCGCAAAGTCAGGAGCCAAACCATGAACTGGGAGAAGCTCAAAGATTTCGGCTTCGGTCACCCCTGGTGGCTTCTCCTGCTTCCAGTGCTTTGGTGGTTTTTCTGGCGCAGAGGCAAAGCGGGCTTTGGACCCGCCATTACTCATTCCTCCATTGGACTCCTCCTGGATCTCACCAAGGAACGGGCCGGTGGCCCCGGAAAGATCCTCAAATGCATTCGTTTTCTCGCGCTGATCATTCTCGTTCTTGCCATGGCTCGACCTCGCATTCCGACTGGGGAGGAAAATGATCCCAACAAGGGAATTGATATCATGCTCGTCTGTGACGTCTCCAACTCCATGGACACCCCGGACTTCACTTTAGGCGCAAAAAAAATCACCCGGCGTGAAGCCCTTCTCATAGCGATCTCTTCTTTTGTGGATGGACGTAAAAACGATCGTATCGGAATGGTCGGCTTTGCGAAAGATGTCTATCTTCTCAGTCCGATGACGACTGACGGAAACTGGATTAAAAATGTCTTCAAGTTGGTCGAACTGAAAGGAGGAACCGCCGTTGGCGATGGCCTTTACGGAGGAATCAATAAATTAGAAGAAAACAAAAGCCGCTCCAAGGTCATCATCCTCGTCACCGACGGCCTCAACAACGCGGGCAGCAATCCCCTCGATGCCGGGAAATATGCAAAACAAAAGGGAGTCCGCATCTACGCCCTGGAAATCAAGAATATTCAGCTCAATACGAACAAGATCCAATCCGTCACCGACAGTCCTTTAAGTCAAATTGCAACCATGACCGGGGGACAGTATTTCAAAGCCTCTGACACCGGCTCCCTCATTCAGATCTACCGCCAGATCGATCGAATGGAAAAACATGAGTTCGATGCGAACCGCTACACGCTCTTCAATGAATTTTTCCCCTGGCTCGTCGCCCTCGCCGGACTTGTTCTCCTTTTTGAGTGGATTGCTTCTCACACCTTTTGGATGAGACTCCCATGAAATTCGCTTACCTTTACTATCTCTACGCACTCCCCGCACTCCTTCTGGCGGGCTACTTCCTGCAGCGCTACTCGAAAAAATCGGCAAAGAAAAAACTCCTTCTCTTCAGTCCCTCCTCCCGACACTCGGCGATCTTGCGAACTCTGGATCCTCAGGCCAAAAAGCGGAAAATGACTTTTTTTATCGCTGGATTGAGCTTTCTTCTCCTCACCCTCGCCCGCCCTCTTCTGGGCCCAAAAGCCGATAAGGCGGACCAAAAGGGAGCGGAGTTCTATTTCATTTTAGACATCTCCAATAGCATGCTCGTCCCCGATGTCGCGCCGAACCGGTTGAATGCGGTCATCAAGTCCCTCGACGAGTGGATCAAGACTCGACATGGCGACCGGATCGGGCTCATTCTGGTCGCCGGCGACGCGTTTGTGCAAGCCCCCCTCACGAGTGACTACACCGCCTATCGCGAAGTCTTAAAACAATCCAGCCCAGGGGCCATCTCTTTGGGTGGAACCAATCTCCCCGCCGCCATCGTTGCCGTCACCAAAGCCCTCAAGGATACAAAACAAGAAAATAAAGTCGTCATTCTCATCAGCGATGGCGAAAACCTGGAGGGGGACGCAGTCAAAACCATCCAAGAGGCCCGAAAGGTGATGAATCAAAAAATCACCTTTCACACCGTTGGAGTCGGAACGGCACAGGGAGGGAAGGTTCCAGAGTTTCATAAAAATTTAAAACTCGAATCCAAATTGCCCCATAAGAATTTTGTCCGCGACGAATACGGCGTCGAAGTCACCAGCCGCCTGGACGAGCGAACGCTCCGCAGCATCGCTCAAGTCGGCGGCGGAAAATACTACACCTTTGATCCCGACGGCGACACCTGGGAACACCTCTACACTCAGAACATCCTCCCCTTGACCAAAAAAATCGATACGCTTGATTTCAAAGATTATACCGAACTCTTTCAAGTTCCCCTCGCCATCGCCATCCTTTTCTTCCTCTTTGAATTCGCCATTTCCACAAGACTTAAAAATCCACCCAAAGTGCGTTCCGTTGTCAGCCTTCCTCAACCCGTTCAAGCTCCCACCGCCTCACGAGTGAATGTTTCAAAAAGGAAGCCCGCCCCCAAACCAACCTTAAGAAAAAAATGAAAAACTCCTTCCATTACCTCCTCTCCTTGGGATTTCTCTTCGTCACCTCCCTACTCGCAGAAACGGCCCTCATTTCCCTAAAGGACGCCGAAGCATTGGTGAAAGAAGGAAAGTGCAAGGAAGCCGCCATCGCCCTTCGTGAAGTCGCCCAGAAAGATCCTGAAAATCTCTATGCCCTTTATAATTATGCCATTGCGGCCTATGCGAATGGCGATTTCAATGAAGCCTCCCAAGCCTTCTCGCAGGTCTCGAATTGTGAGGATAAAAAGCTTCGATCTCTCGCCCTCACCCAAATGGGGAACGCGCAATATCGTTTAAGCCAAGCCTTGTTGAAGCAGAATAAATCCGACGGAGTCATTCTCGCCATGGAGCGATCCGTTGAATACTACAATGCCGCCATCAACGAAAAGTCCCTCGACAACACCGAACACAACGTTGAAGTCGTCTCTCAAAAATTTGAAACAGCTCTCCTCAAGGATGTGGAATTAAAACTAAAACAGGCAGAAGAAGCTCCACAATTACTGAATAAAAGCCAAATCCTCGGGCAGGCCGTCGAGCGTTTGGATAAGGCCGCAACGTTAAAGCCCGATAACCAGGAAACCCAAACCAAGTTAAAAGGCATCAAAGAACTCTATTCCGCGACACTGGCCAATCTCGCCCGTGAATTCAGAAAAAAGGCAGACGAAGCCCCCCCTGCCCCCAAGGAAGATAAACCGAAAAAAAATGCGGTATCCGAAGCTCAAAAAGATCGCATGCTGGCCAATGAAACGTACCAGAAAGCACTGGAATACGATCCGAAAAATACCGCATTGAAAGAGGAACACGATGAGTACAAAAAACAAATCGCAAATGCCGAGTTAAATGACGCCGCGGCAACGCTCGCTCAGGCCGACGAGCTCAAAGCCAAAACCTCGGCGGGAGAGGAGGCTCAAAAACAGAAGCTTTTGATCACCGCCTTGGGCCAAGTTGAAAAGGCCCTGGGATTTGACGAAAAAAACGAGCGCGGAATAACCATGAAATCCGAGGTTCTCGAAAAACTGGAAAAGTCTTATGTGAAACAGGCCAATGAGGATAAGGCGAAAGGCGACGAAAAATTCGCCAAGGCCCCCCCGACTTCGCTGATCGACTATACCCAAGCCATGAAGAATTACCAAAAGGCTCTCGATATCAAACCCGATGACGCAGAGGCCAAGGAGAAACTGGCCGAAGTCGAAAAGAGTCTGGCGAAAGCCTTTGTCGAAGCCGCTAAAGCTGAAATGCAAAAGGCCGCTGAAGCCGCCAAAAGTGCCCCCGCCGAAGCAAAAAAGAGCGAGCCCAGCAAACCCGGCGAGGAGGCCTCCGAGCAGGCCAAGTCCGATGCCGCCGGAGAGGCGAAGAGCGAAGAGAGTGCGGGTGGAGAAAAAGCGGGGGAGAAGTCCAAACAAGCAAAAAAGGGCGCCAAAAAGGGAGCCACCCCACCGCCTCCTCCCGGCAGCACTGCCCCACTTCAAGAAGAGATTGCCCACATGGAAAAGGCCGCTCAAGATCTTGCCCAAGCGGAGGCCCTCGCCCCGGGGGAAAACCAAGCCGCTGAGTTGCAAAAAAAAGTAGAAGCGGAACTCGGCGAACTCAGAAGCGAACTGGATGCCGCACTGGCGCAGGCCAATGCTGCAAAAGGCGGAGAAGCCCCCCCCGGCGAGGGAAGTGGAGGAGAGCCCCCTCCCGGCGAAGGCCCTCCAGGAGAAGGAAAACCGGGAGGACCTCCCGACCCCAACAAGCCCACCAAAGCCGGAGGAGCACCCGCCACGATTATGCTGAGTTTCGATAAAATCCGAGGATCCACGGAATTAGAAGGCCAATTCGTCGACAAAACTAAAAAGGAAAAAATTCGAAATTGGTAGTTCTGCACAGATAAAAAAACAAAAGTTTTTTCGCAACTTTTTCAACACCTCGGGGTTTAAACAGTAACTATGAAAAAAATCGCCCTTAATGTGTTATTTGCCTTTGTATTAACCACCATCAGCCCCATTTTTGCTGAAACTGCTCCCGCTCCATCGACTCCGCCAACCCCGAGTCAGGAAGAAAAGAAAGAAAGCAGCAAGAAAAAAGAAAAGAAAGAGAAGAAGCCTAAAAAGCAGGAAGAGACAACCACTCCCACACCTGCTCCTACGGCCACTTCTACAAATACAACAACCTCCCCCGTCAGCAAGCCTCAAGGACAATAGTTCTCCATTGGTCTCTAAAACAGAAAAAGACCATCCACTCGTAAAGGATTTTCCTGAAGAAACCAGGAATTCAGGAATTTTTGCCCGCGAAACACGCGAAAGAGACGAAACGTAAGAATCCCAAGTTGGAG
>CAZKRU010000051.1:0-29920 GCA_964555235.1 uncultured Verrucomicrobiota bacterium | reverse complement strand
GTTGAATCCCCAACGGTTGCAATCACCGGACCGGCAAATCCCTGAGCTCCCCCCATTAACGCAACCCCCAATAAAATCCTTCCCCATTTCAAAATCATCATTTCTCCCTTTTTCGACTTATTTCTTTAGAGCTTCCGTCGTATCCACCAAAAGATCATCCAGTGCGAGCACCGGATCCGTCCCCGAAATGAGAACTCTCAATGAGGTTGCCGGAGAAGCGACGTGAAAATTCTGCACCTCACGCGACGAGGAGACATAGTTAAATTTACTTCCATCATCAACGATCAATCGTTGAACTCCCGAAGAATAGTCGAGCATCCAGGCAAAGGTGTGCTCCACACTCAGATCGAGTCGATTCTTGGAGATCGGAAAATCGGCCATCGAAAATTCATCCGTCGATCCTCCCATCTTGATCTGCCCATCTGCCAGGTTGATGACGATCCTCGCCAGACGCCCGCCTCCCTTGATGGCCACTCGAGAACGCAGGACTTGAAAAGCGATATCCCCTTGAGTGCAAGAAACCACCTTCATTTTCCATCCGATCGATAAGACCCCAGACTTCACCTGATGCCCTTTTTGATCATCCGCCCATGCAAAAATAAATCCACCCCCTTGTGAGATATTTTTTCCCGAAAAGAGTCCAAATTGACCCGGCAAGTGACCCGCGTTATCAACTGTAAAAGTCCCCGCTGAAAAAACGTCCGTAATCACAGTGGCGGGATACTCCGTCGCAAGAACCCCCTTCATCGAAGAGACCGGTACTCCTACCTTTCCATCATTAAAATCCACCTTAATGAGGAGCGCTCCCTTTGCTGAAAAAATCGAGAGAGAGAGAAGCATCGCGATCCGGATAATGTGAGGGGTGATATTTCGTTTCATCTTCAACTCTTCCGTTATCATCAAAAGATAGAATCCCTTCTCGCTTTTGCAATTGCAGAAAACACGATTCATTCAGATTCTTTTATTGGAGAGCTAACGCCTTATTCGCCACTTCAGGCTTTCGCGGAAGCAGAGGCATCGCTTCTCCTAATTGAAGTGCACCAACGTCAGGCCTCTTTCCTTTAAAATAACCGGGACCACACCCCGGAAGCAAACCACCTGCTTCCTTCGACAAATCGACTCCACAAGCAAGTGCAGGACTCTCTTTCGTTAAGGCGACGTTTCGCTTTGCTGCATCCACAAATCCGGGTCCTCCCTTTGAAACCCAAACGCTATGCACCTCCCGTCGCGCTTCTTTCGCCAGGGCTATTCCACTCTCCCATCGCTCATCTGGAGTCAGTGTGTTTTTTTCACTCATAAAATTCAGGTATTCCGCCTTACTTCCCCAGGGCACTGGGAATTCCGGAGTGATTTTGACAAAGACGTTATAATCTCCCTTCCAATCCGGAAGGGGATATTCCTTCTTCGTCGCAACCCAGGTTCGAGTCCAAAAAAGGTTATTCATATAATGATAGTTCGGAGTCGTAATCGGAACATCTGTCTTTCCGTAAACCATGGCCACCGCCGTATCCGAGGTCGACGTATTGTGATAAACCCAGACCTCCACGGGCTTTGGTGCATCGGGAGACCAATTTCGAAAATCGGTTTTGTTCTCAAAGAAAATATTCCGATAAATATACAACGGCCCTGAAACCGGATCCTTAATCCGAAACGCGCAACGCGCATACTCCAGTCGATTGTTGTACCACTGACATTTCATCTGTCCGCCGGCGCTCTCCATTCCATCATCGAAAACACCATGAATATAATTATGGTGAATGCGGCATTCTTTATTTGCGGTACCATCAGCCCCCGGGTCACCCCCTGCTTCAATTCCATCCCAAACGTCAAAGATGTCATTGTCATGAATCTCATGGCGCCCCTTGGTGCTATGCATCCGAATCGCATACCGGTCATAAAACCCCCCCGCCTTGCACGCCTGCCAAACATCCCAATTCCCCTCCATCCAAGGATTCGATCCCGCATAAGGAGCCATCGTCATCTGATTAAACCGAATCGTACAAGCCTCCGTACCCGGACCGAGATGAACTCCATAGTCGACAGGACCGACGCTACAATTCTCAACCATCGAGCCGATTGAATTCCCAATCATCACCCCGTATGCCGCGTATCGAAGTGTTAAGCCTCGAACTACGCACTGATCGAACCCAGAGATCTGAACACAAGGTTCTTTGGGCCCGACCGTGAGCTTCAATGTTCGCGGATCCAGTTGATCTTTAAAACGAATCAAAAGATCCTTCTCCTCCTTACGATACATCGCCACTCCCCCGACGGCATTCCATCCCGAATCCCCGACACCATTCTTAAAAACCTCGCGCCACCGAAGATTCGACCGATCGGTATTGATCTTGGACGTCTCGATCACACGTTTTTCGTCGAGAGTTGAAATCAGCTTCCCATTGACTGAGATCGTGAAGGGGAAAAAATCGAGAGGCACTCGATACACTCCAGGACCCACATCCGTTGCCAACTGCCAATTCAGAGCCACATTCACACTACCATCAATAATCGCTCCGGGCTCACCTTCTAAAACCACTGGCTGATCTTTAGTTCCTCCTGACTTAAATTGAACTCGTTCATGATAGATCCCCGGACGAACATGAACCGTGTCTCCCGCCTTCGCTTGATCCAAAGCCGCCTGGATTGTTTGAAATGGGGCCGCTCCCGGTTTTGTATCCACTTGAAGAATCGCGGCAGAAAGAGAATTTGCCCCTAGAATAAGAAGAACCCCACAAAACCAACCGCGCCACCAAAAACAACTTTGCATGGATTCAATCAACTATTTCCCTGCCGCTACCTCTTCCGGCTTCCGAGGAAGAACCGGCATCGGTTCTCCAAACTGAAGCGCTCCAATATCCGGTTTTTCACCCTTGAAATAACCGACCTCACAACCGGGCAGCATAACGCCTGCATCCTTGGACAAATTCAAACCACGCCCCCGGACGGGACTCTCTTTCGTTAAGGCCACATTGCGTTTCGCCGCATCCACAAATCCCGGACCTCCCTGGGGGACCCAAACACTGTGCTCATCCAATTTCGCCTCTTTCGCTTGAGCCACTCCAGTATCCCATCGCTCATCAGGAGACGCGGTGTTCTTTTCATTCATAAAGTTAAGATATTCCTTATTACTTCCCCACGGCACTGGAAATTCCGGAGTGATTTTAATAAAAGCATTGTAATCACCTTTCCAATCCGGAAGCGGATACTCTTTCTTTTTTGCGACCCACGCTCGCGTCCAGAAGAGATTGTTCACAAAGTGAAAGTTCGGAGTGCTGATCGGAACCTTCATCTTATCATAGACCATCGCCACCGCAGAATCCGACGTCGAAGTATTGTGGTAAATCCAAGCCTCAGGCTGCTTGGGCTCGGTGTGCGACCAATTTCGGAAGTCCGTTTTATTCTCAAAGAAAATATTTCGATAAATATAAAATGGCCCTGAGAGCGGATCCTTGATTCGAAACGCGCAACGCGCATTTTCGAGCCGGTTATTATACCACTGACAATTGATCTGCCCCCCAGAACTCTCAATGCCATCATCAAAAACATTGCGAATGTAATTATGATGAATTCGTGAGCCCGCGTTCGCCTGTGGATCGCCGGTGGCTTGTTTCCCTCCATCCGTATTGATTCCATCCCAGACATCATGAACATCATTATCATGAATCTCATGCCCTCCCTTGCTATTCTGCATCCGAATTCCAATCCGATCGTAGAATCCCCCAGCCTTGCATGCCTGCCAAACATCCCAATTTGCTTCTGTCCACGGATTCGCCCCTGCATAAGGCGCAAACGTCACATCATTGAAACGAGCAATACAACGATCGGATCCCGGCCCAAAATCAATACCGTAATCCGCCGGTCCAACGGTGCATTTTTCGACAATCGAACCGATCGAATTTTCAACGCGAACGCCACACGCCGAATAACGAAGCCCCAATCCCCGCACGACACAGTAATTGAATCCCGTAATATAAACGCACGGATCCTCGGGTCCCACCGTAATCGTTAACGTTTTCGGATCCAATTGGTCCTTGAATCGAATCAACAACTCCTTCTCCTTCTTGCGATACATGGCGATTCCCAAGACGGCATCCCATCCCGAGGGTCCAATTCCTTTATTGAAAGCCTCCTGCCATCGAAGATTCATTCGGTCCGAATTTACCTTGGAAGTATCCGAAACTCGCTTTTCGTCGAGGGTCGTCAGAAGCTTTCCATTCACAGAAACGGTGAAGGGGAAAAAATCAAGAGGAAGCCGATAAACTCCAGGTCCCACATCCGTCGCCGGCTGCCAATCCAATACCATCTTGGCGCTTCCATCAATGATCGCCCCTGGCTCACCTTCCAAAACGACCGGCTGTTCCTTGGTACCACCCGACTTAAACTGAACTCGCTCCCAATAGACGCCGGGACGAACTCGCACCGTGTCTCCCGCCTTCGCTTGATCTAAAGCCGCTTGGATTGTTTGAAAGGGGGTCGCTCCCGGTTTTGCATCCACTTGAAGGATCGCAGCGGATCCCTTCCCTCCACACAAAAGAAGGAGAAGAACCGTGATTTTAAACAGGGATTGCGAATCGTATTTCATTTAATTTTCCCGAGGTACCGAATTTCCCGACGTCCTTGAACCTAACGATAGAAGCATGACCATTTTCGGATCATCACTCTTTGTTTAAAATCATTAAGGTTTCTGCTCTTCCCCGCTTTCAACCGTGATATTATCAAACGCAACCACGGACCCCGCACCCGGTCCGACAATTTTCAGACCAATCGCAGAAGAACCATTGTGAAAATTCAATTCCGCACGAGCTGCCGAAGAATAACGGGCTGCAGCACCGTCATCCACACTCAACGTTTGAACTCCTGATGCAAAATCCAATGTCCAGACAAAGGTGTGCGATTCAACAACATTCAATCGCGTCTTCGAAATCGGAGCGTCAGAAGCGGCCCCCGACTCAGTCGATCCCCCCATCTTAATCTGACCATCCACCGCGTTGACAGAAACCCTCGCGAGTTTCGTATCATTTTTACCAAGCCCAGGCCGAATGATTTGAACAGAAACCACCCCATCGAGGGCTGCCGGGGGAGTTGTTACTTTCATCGTCCAACTCGCCGTCAGCACCCCCGATTTCACCGCGGGCCCACTCGATTCATCCGCCCACGATAATAGAATCGCATCACGTTTGTAGTTTCTTCCCGTATAAAGCGCATACTGCCCGGGAAGTGCACCTTGAGCATCAAGAACCACGCTTCCTGCCGGCAATGCAGAAGTCACCTTGTTCGAGGGCAATTCCGTGGGAACCACATCACCGGTCGTTGCAATTTCCTGTCCCGCCGTTCCGTCGCTGAAGTCAACCTTGAAAAGAGGGCCAGCCGAGAGTGGTAACGCCGCAACAACCAGAACAATGATTCCTGACAGGAGTTGACGATTTATTTTGGATTTGATCATAAGGGACTTTCTTCGTTGGAGTGGAGTTTCAATTTAGATTTGAGAAACCTTAACGCACTTTGCAATTCCTGTCATCTTTTGCCGCAAGATCCGTTCGAGCGCTTGATCGACCTCGACTTTAGGTTTTGTGTTGCGCATTGGAGATAACCTTACTATCGGTTTATCCTTGTAACAATAGGAGTTTTGTTTTAATAATAGCATTTAAGATGCAACCTGTAAATCATTACACTGTTCGACCAACTTCGCATCAAAAACTGGAGATCCCTCTTGCCGTTCGATCGGTCGGCCATTATCTCATCGACCCCACTTGGAAGGAAAAACTGAAAAAAAAATGGTTCTTACAGCTCTTTTGGGCCGTGAAAGGCCAAGGCGAGTTCCTAGTGGACGAGACTCAACATTCCGTCGAAGAACGGGATATTTTTATCTATCGCCCCGGTGAGTCCCACGCGATCAAGGCCATCACCCCTCAATTCGATTATTACTGGATTACGTGGGATCATCCGGACTCTCTCCGATGGATTGAAGCCTTCGGTCTTCGGAACCGCGTTCACCGCCGGGGCCCCTGCCCGAAGTGGTTGTTTGAAGAAGTTGAAGCCGGACTCCAAGAGGGAACTCCCGAAGGAGAACGTCGCTCCGCCCACGCCGCACATGCCCTTTTAATCGAAGCCTCCATTGAACATGGCCATGACTTCAGTGATAATCCCCTCGCTGCAAAAATTCGATCCCATCTGGACGCCCACTTCCGAGACCAGACGCTCACCATGGAGTCCCTCGCTACCACTCTTAAGATTCATCGAACGACGCTTTTCCGTGCGTTTCAAAATACCTATCGCCTCACTCCCTCGCTCTATCTCTATAATCGAAGAATCCAAAATGCGCTTTCCCTCCTTCATCGCTCCGAGCTCCGAATTCAGGAAGTGGCGTGGAAGTCAGGATTCAGCGACGCTAACTATTTCTCCCGCGCCGTCAAACAGGCGACCGGAGTTACGCCGCGAGAATTTAGAGCGGGGACGCCCCGTCCTTTGATTGAATCGCATTGAATTTCGCCGCCTGCTTCGCACGATTCACCACCCGCAACGGCCGGAGTTCTTCCTCCAACGACATCGGCATCTCTCCGAGCCCTAAAAGTTTTTTGAGATAAGAATGCAAGAAAGGTTCGACTGGTGAATTCGCCTCAATCGTTCCGAAATCCCGATCTCCAACAATTAAACGGGATCGCTGCGCATCATCCGTGATCTCCGCCGTTCCGAGCGTTCCAAAAATTCGCACCTGATCATTTCCGTGACGCCCAAAACCGGCCGGGTTCCAATAATTCGCCACCACCGACCCGATCCCCCCATTCTCCAAGGCAAGCTGAAGACTTGCCGCCGTTCGCAATCCTCCTCCTCGAGAATTCCCCAAAGAGGTTTCAATCGCTTCAACGGAAGTCACCGCAAGTCCAGTCAGATGCTCAATCATTCTCACGGAATGAATCGCACACTGTCGAATCAACCCTCCATCGACGTCTTCATCTTGCGGACGCCTCGCAATACTTAATGGGTAAGATTTCTGCGCCCAGACTTGAACCACTTCGCCAAGACGCCCCGCACGCACCAATTCTCTCAATGCAAAATACGGTTGCCGAATGATCGTATCCGCCATCTCATGAAATTCGCACCCCGAAGCCTTGGATACCACCAGAATCTCATCAAGCGATTCGTTCGTGAAAGCCGCCGGCTTCTCTGCGTAGACATGCTTTCCCGCCTTCAAACAAGCAATCGCATCCGATACCTGATCCACACGCCGAGGCGAGCAGAGTGAAACCAATTGCACCTGTGGATCTTTCAATAACTCATCGAGCGACGTATGACGCACCGCATTCGAATGACTTCCCGCCGGAAGCTCGAATTCCGCATAACCAACCACCTCACCCCACGGGCAATTCTCCAATAATTTAGAAACTTGGTGTCCGTTGCCGCCATAAAGCCCCACTCCAATGCGATCTCGGTTCATCTTTGCAGCAAAGCCGATCCCGCGCTTTCAATCAAATGAATTCAGCTTTTTTAGAACATTGACCCCAATCATTAGCAATGAATTAAATCCTGTTTAACCGCGACGACGCAAAGACCTCAAACCTTCGAGCCTTGGAGTCGTTGCGGTTAAATCGGATCATTGCAGTCTCCACCGCGACGACACAAAAACTCAAAGAGGGGCTCCTGTTTTCAAAACCAAACCGTCAATCCGCCATCCGGTCTCGCGCAGAGTACGCCGAGAAATCTAAAAGCGAACCGCGATCAGTTTAGGCCATGGAGCTCCGATACTTTCGCGGAGGAATTCCGTAGCGCGCTTTGAAGGCGCGCGAAAAGTCGCTCGCACTTCCAAATCCCGAACTCTCCGCAACCACTTCCAAAGTCATCGCCGGATCCCGCATTAATCCCTTCGCTCGTTCGAAACGAACTGACTCCATCGCCTCTTGCGGCGAAAGATTCCGAAACTTTCGGAAAAGCCGGCGCAGATGCACCGATGAAAGATGAACCGCCCGTGCGACCTCCTCAACCGTCGGAGCGGTCGTCAAGTTGGCATCGTACCACCCGAGCGCCTCAGCAACCTTCCGCTCACCCACGTCCGCAGGGGGACGAAGCTCGTTGCGGGGAAGCAACCGAAAGAGAAGGAGTGTCAGTTCTGCCGCAACCACGCGATAGAAGACCGACGACGTCAGCCCAGGCGAACCCTTCGCCGCCACACATTGAGAATAGAGCTGCATCAATTTCGGAATCTCCCCTTTCGGCAACGAGAGCGCGCGAAACCCCGATTGCCCCAAGACTTGGGTCAACTCAGGATCGATATCGTCAAATTGAAAAACCAGCACCGAACAGAGATCCTCACGCTCCCCACTCCACCCATGAACGCATTCCGGCGCCGCCACCGTCAGAAATGGGCCCTCTATCCTTCTCCTGATTTCTCCTGGATTCCCTTGAACCACCAGCGTAGTTCGACCTTGTAAAATGATCTGGAATGCCACCCGCTTTCGAGGATGCGGATGAATCGGTTTTCGCCCATAGCAACGCTCCCCATCCGAGAGATAAACCAGAAACATAGGATCCCGAGATCATGTTCGATATTGTCAAGAAGTCGAGCGTTTTTCCTATAGCCAGTTTTTGCTTCCGATGATAGATTCCTCTCAACATTTATGAACAAAAAACCCTCCCGCTCCGCTGGCACTGCAAAAAAGAAGTACGTCCTCGTTGGTCCCGGTGCCCGATCTGAAATGTTTACCGACGCTCTCTTGGGCCCTTACGCCAAAACCTCTTCGTTAGTCGCTCTTTGTGACGTCAATCAAAGTCGCATGGATTATCAAAATTCGGTTTACCAGAAAAAATTCTCTACCAAGCCGATTCGCACTTATCTCGCTCAAGATTTTGACCGAATGATCCGAACCGAAAAACCGCATACCGTGATCGTGACCAGCGTCGATCGCACTCACCACCAGTACATCATTCGCGCCATGGAACTCGGTTGCGATGTCATTTCAGAAAAACCGATGACCGTTGATGTCGAAAAATGTCGCTGCATTCTTGATGCCATCGAACGCACCGGACGAAATCTCCGAGTCACCTTCAATTACCGTTACTCACCGGCCCGCACCACGGTTAAAGACCTACTCATGAAGGGGACGATTGGCGACGTAAAGTCGGTTCACTTCGAATGGCTTCTTGATACCGCTCACGGCGCGGATTACTTCCGACGCTGGCACCGCGACAAGCGGAACTCCGGTGGACTCATGGTTCACAAATCCACGCACCATTTCGATCTTCTCAATTGGTGGCTCGATACCTCTCCCAAGACGGTTTTCGGATTCGGAGCGCTCGCGTTTTACGGAAAAGCCAACGCGGAAAGCCGTGGCGTGAAAAAGTTTTACACCCGCGCCACCGGAAATCCGGTCGCCAAGAACGACCCCTTCGCTCTCAATCTCAAGGATGGCGGTCGCCTGGAAGGACTCTACCTGAATGCGGAAAAAGATGACGCCTACATGCGCGACCAAAGCGTCTTCAGCGATGGAATCAATATCGAAGACACGATGAATCTTGCGGTCCTCTATAAAAACGGCGTTCAACTCTCCTACTCGCTCACCGCTTATTCTCCGTGGGAAGGATATCGAGTTGCGTTTAACGGAACGAAAGGACGCATCGAACTCGATGAACTCGAAAAGTCTTATGTCAGTGCAGCAAGCGGAAAAATCGGAGAGTCCGCCAGTCACAGCCAACGCGTCACGGTTTTCCCGCACTTTGAAAAACCGTACAATGTGGAACCCCCTCCCGCCATTGGAGGTCACGGCGGCGGCGACATTCTCTTGCTGGACGATCTCTTCGGTCGCACGAAAAAAGCGGATCCTTACAAGCGCGCCGCCGGACATCTGGATGGAGCTCGGTCAATCCTCACCGGAATTGCGGCAAACCAATCCTTTGCCTCAGGACTGCCGGTACAGGTCGATTCACTCTTGAAGCTCTGAACGAAGAAAAAGTCGACCGACGAATCTGGAACTCAAGAACTCAGGAGCGAAATACCCATTCATTCGGATCTCCATTTCCTGAGTTTCTGAGTTCCAGATTCAATAACGAATCCTCGAATGAATACCCTCTCCGCGAGAACTTCCACCTTCATCTCATCCCGGAATTGTCAAACTTCGGGAGTCCTCCAGCCCCGCAGAATTAAACGTTCGTTCTGCGACACCCCATGACCAACAGCATGAGTCCACCGAGGATCATGAAAAGATAGGTTGAGGGCTCGGGAATGGCACTCACGACAAGATCGATGGTGTTCGTATTATAAACAATGGCGCCATTGAATCCTCCCCCGGCAATCGTTACCGTTCCGAGTCCAGAGGAGAGACCGTGCGCGGTGAGTGTGGTTCCAGAATCACTATAAAAATTAAATAGGGTGTAAGTCGTTGTGGTGAAGCCCGTCGCCTGATTCACCGTGATCGTGTTACTATTAAAAACAACTTCACCGCTTTCGTAATTCCAAAGACTGATATTATCGCTGCTCGTTCCCAAATTGAAGGTAAAGGTAGAACCCGTATCAAAAGTGGTGGATCCTGCCAATGATGTCGCGGCATTATCGAATGTCAGATTTTTGGCGCTGGTACTGGGAGCGACATTCCCAACAAAGTGAAGCTGTCCTGTACTTCCACTGGCGACGGTCATTCTTCGATTCTGATCCCCCGTCGAAATATCCCCCAGACTCAGATTTGCATTCGTGAGGGTAAAGGTAGGGTTACCGGTCAAGGTCGTTGCGCCAAAGATCAATCCGGCAGTTCCTGAAGTGACATTAGCTCCTTTCGTGACCGTAAGCGGCTTGGTTCCGATGGAGAGCGTCCCTAAAGTATGGGAGACTCCTGCGCCGGCAGTTGCTCGTTCAACAGCAATCGTCGTATCACCCGAAGCTAATGCACTCGCTGTCGTATTATTTCCAAAGGTCGTAGAGGTATCTGAGGTCAGGTTGAGAGTCCCTTTCGTCAGCGTTATAGATCCTTTGCTTCCGGTTTGTCCAAGGGAATTGGCATCCTTTAGATCGACAACATCGGTGGCATTGATCGCGCTCATCACTACCGATCCCGTAAAACCGGTATTGGCAGCTCCGATGGAAAGGGTGGTCGCATTCGTCGTATTGGACGATCCGATATAAGTTAATGTATTCCCACCGACCAATTGACCGGCCGCATTTAATTGAAGAGCCGCTCCTGCGGCAGAGGAAATTTGGACTTCGCCATTTCCTCCTGAAAAATCCAAAACACGACCGGCCCCTAGCGTCATATTAGAAACACGAAATCGTCCTCCACCAAAAACCAAATCATTGGCGGCATTTCCTAATCGAGTATCACTGCCAGCGACCAACGTACCGCTATTAATTAACCAATTTCCAGTAAACGTATGATTGACTCCTGTGGTGATTGTCCTCGCCACGGCCGCCCCTTGAATGGTGATATTCCCCGCGCCTGAAATCACTCCGCTCAGAGACATATTGCTCGTCCCCGAACTATTGACCGTTGCATTCCCCAAAAGCGCAATCGCACTACTAATTTGAGCAAGCCCGCTGGTTGCATTAACGAGACTCCCTCCACTCGCGAGCGTAAATGCCGTACTTCCGATCGTGAGCGCACCTCCCGCCGAGAAGGTAATGCTATTGAGGGTAAGACCCGCAATATCAAGACCAGTCGCATCGTTGGTGCCGCTTGAGTCCAAAGAGACATCATCTCCATTGACTGGAGCGACACCACCCACCCAATTACTCCCGAGCGTCCAAGACGAAGTGGTTGCTGCCGTATTCCAAGAAACCGTCGCGGCGTGGCTCGAAATTCCAAAAACTAAAAAAGCCGCAGGAACGCACACGCTTTGTACACTCAAACCCATTTCCCTAAACAAACGACCCGTGACTCGAATCGTATCATCGCTGATTTTTATTTCAAAAACAAACCTCACAATGAAAGACTTAACAACGATCAATATTTTTTACTATAGGACTCTTGTTCCAATTCTAGCACGATTGATGCCGCATCCACCGAGAGTCAAATACCTCCTACGAGTCGAACTCCCTCCACTTCCTGGGTTGAAACGGAATTTCGCAGTCATTCCCGGGATTCGACAGGTCAGTAAAAAACGCCTTTTACAAGAAGCGGGCGTTCTCCCTGATTCGTTTCTGCGGCAACTTGAAGAAGTGGTCAGGCTCTATTTAGGCGAGTCCTAAAAATCCCTGCCAAGAGATTCTTTATTTCGATTACGGCGCAAATTGCCGATTCTGGACGACACGCCATTTATAAAATTTATCCAACGTCTTCACCGATGTCAGATTTGTCGTCGGATCCGCGTAATCAGGAATCTCCGTATTATTAGCATCAATAAAACGCTCTAACGTGGTTGATCCACGGTACTCTCCCGTGACGACATCCTTTCCTTCTGTCCAGACTCCCGGAGCACTCTCCTTCCGCTTCTTCAGAGCCTGAACCCGGAAATGCACGGTGAAGGTATTCGAGCGTGTTGTCAGACGCGAATAGAGTGTCGTATAAATCCGTTCGCGACTATTATCTCCCGTGAGCGCATTAGCAGCCGCAGTATTATTCCAGTAGGTCGCCATATCCGCGAGGTTTTTATCCGAAGGAACCATATGTACATCACAAATTTCAGAAGCAGATTTGTAGATATCTCCTGAATCAAACTTTGTTTTGAACTGATTCAGCGTTTCCGTGTAATTAAGATCCTTGCGATAAGTACCCGGCGCCCCACTCCCTTTATAGGTATTCGCTCTGGCGTTTGGAATGGCGATGATCTTTTCGCTTTTCAGTAGCGCCCGCATCCCGGTGGATCGCTCCAGATAAGTGAACGGGAGAATCTGGTAATTCATATTGATCTTCCCTGCCGTCGAAAAGCGGTCACTGATGGCATACGGTTCAACGACCGGCATCCAAAATAAATCCAAGATCAGATGATCTTTCGGACTCGTCGCTCCAAAGTGACTTGCCTGAGGACGAAATAGCAAAGTTCGCCAAGGAATATCAGCAACAACTCCCGTGGGGAGTGATCCTAACATCCCCGGTGAGGGCATTTGTCGATTCGGAGAAAATAACGCAGGGCCTCCTGTATTGGAAAGACCGCTTGCATCAAAATAGGGCGTCGTAGCACCACTACGCCAGGTTGCCCCTTCATCTGGTTTGTTTATCATGGGGCCATCCATCGCGGGCCCAATGGAATTATCAAAATCCCCCGTGATTTCGGGTGTATTCGCTCCCGTCGCCGTCGCTGGAATATCCGGGATCCACTTTGAGCCATAAGTCAAGGTACTGATATACTTTCCCCCAACGTACTGCGGATCTGTATTGGTAACAGGACTGCTCAAATCATTGGCAAACCGATAGGTCAAATTCCCATAACGCGTATGAGGCTTAAAGACCGTATTTGGAACAACGGGGGTAGCCGCCATTAATCGGAAATCTCCATGAGCCGGCAAAACCGTTTGAATGATATCGTATTCTTTTATAAAAAGCGCTCCTGCGCCAGGCTGTCCCGCACCACTCCCAGGTGCATTAAAACCACCAAATTGCTTACCAAATGCATAAAGTCTTCCGGTTGTGTTGGCAGCAAGCACTCCCGCTCGAAACGTCCATTGGCGCAGAGGAGGTGAAGAGATGCCTCCCGGTATCTGCTGAAGCGTTGCGGTAGGAATTTCCGGCATGTTAAATGTTCCCGGCGGAAACGTAATGTTAAACGTTTGAAGAAGATTCGCAGGAGTGGCTGCCACCGTACTTTTTGCATAGAATTTGACGACGATATCTCCTCCACTAAACTGCATCGTTCCTCCACTCGAATTCGCCTTCACTCTCGCTGGCACCCCGATAAAATTATAAAAGTTTTGTACCCTTGCCGATAAAGGAGCATTTAGAATCTCTGATGTTCCAATCACGTCGCTCGGAACCGTTCCTCGCGCGGGAATCCCCATCCCATAGAAAGAGAATCGCCAGCCCGGATTCCCACCCCAGTCTCGAGCATTGTCATAAGCCGGATTGATCTTGCTGTAGGGCGTGCTAACCGGCGAAAGTCCGGGAAAAAGACTCACCGTAGAAGTTTCCGCGGCGGTATTACTGGTCGTCACTGTAAACGTGTCCAAACCCGTAATCTCCACCAGAATATCCGGGCATAAGTTCGTATACCCACACATTGGCGAAAAAAACTCAGGAATCATCACCGCTTGAATACATTTCTCGCCCGGAATTAAGACTCCCGCACCAAGAGCTGGATTCGTCAAAGTATTGCTTCCGAATGACTCATCCACCAACGGGGTTGCTACATTATCCGCCACCGCATTACAGATAAACGCAATCCCCATTTCTGAGAGAGTAAAGTTTCGCCCAAACCCCAACGTCATTCCTGAACCCGCTGGCTGATAGCGCGTGGGAGCTACCCAACCATGACCGGTCGGAAACCCATAAGCACTCACAGAATTCCAATAGGGCGTAAATTGCTTGTTTGGCGCCAAGACATCATCGTGTAAATTCGCGCTCCGGATATAATCAAAAATCTCCGTCAGAATCTGATTCCGGTCTGAACCGTATTTTGTTAAAAAATTCCCGCCAAATCCAGGAATCGAGTTGGCAGTGACGTATTGAAGGTATTTGTAAAGATTCGTATTCCGAAGGATCGAAATATCGTTCGTCGGACTATTGGCTAACTCGCGCTGAAAATAATACTGCTTAAGGTCCTTCGAACTTCCTGTGGACGCGCAAAAGGCAATGAGCTTGTCAAACGCAGTAATACGATCTGCAACGAGGTCTTTGAAGATCGGCCAACAGGCAATCCGGGGAAGGTTAAAGAGATTTGTTTCGGGCGCGCGACTGTGCGCCGTGAGAAAAAACTTCGCCTGTTCCAATTGCACCTTCGTGAGACTCGCATTACTGGATCGTGAAGCGTTAAAGATCAATTCATCTACACTTGAATACAATCGATCTGAATCCGGCGTCAGAGCTGCGGTTGGCTGAACCGTTCCCTCGTTGGATCCCCCCCCCACAATTCGAGGAGCCAGAGCATAAATCTGGGTCGGTGTCATCGAAGGAAAAATACTCGATAAGCAAGTCATCGCCGGATGTCCCGGATAGCGTTGAAATTCTTTCTGAGCAGGTTGATACTTTCCTAAATCCACTTCCTGGCTCGTATAGGCGCGTGGCACATCCCAATAGGTACCCACTCCTGCCGTATTGATATTCACCTTGCACGTCTCGTCATCCGTCCAAAACGCTACGCGCCCCACAATCGGATTCGCAGCAGTTTCCCCTTCGACGACTCCCGAGGTGCCTTCCCCCTTGGCGTCCACCAACGTGCCATTCTGCAAAACATAGAGCCACCGCACGGGCATCGGAACCGGTTGATATTCGGTAGCACCAGGAACCTTGTTAATCGTAAATCCCTCGGCCACTGCCGTCGGTTCCAGGATCGGGAAATTCTTAATGCCTCCACTTTCTATCGGAGAATTTAAGTCCACCCAGGTTGCCGTATTTCCGACCCAACCTTCAGGCGCCTCATCAGACGATTTTCCAGAGGTAATACTCACTTTGCTGCTCACCATCTCCGGGCCGGAATAAAGCTTGTAAGCTTTGATGATCTGCCCGCTTGTATCGAAGGTTCGCACCATCCCCGGCTGGGAAGTCCATGCGACGTTGGATCCCTGAGTTGTCGCCATATTGATCTGCCCCTGAACCAAACCGACCGCCGTGTCCGCCAACTGGCGCGCGCTCACGGAAGCATAATAGCCCGAAGCTGCAGAGCGCTCGGTGGATGCCCGCGAAAGAAAGCCCATAGCCAAGGCAACCAATAAAACCAGAACGCTCAACACAATGACGAGAGCAAAGCCCGAGCGTGATGACGGCTTACGAAGGGAGTGGTAGTTCATGGATGGAAAACGATCGCCTTTCCGGTGATGGGGTTCACTTGAATCGTGTAGTAATTCGCCGGGGGATTCCCCTTGGCGGCGACATGCTGCAAGGTAACGAAATTATTTTCTTCGGTGACACTACTCGCAGGAGAACCATTCGACCGATAGCGAAATCCCGAATACTTTGAATCCCCATAAAGAGCCAACCGCGTACTTCCTACGAGTGTTCCGTCGGCATTCAATAACGGAGACCTTTCAAGATTCATGATAATCCCGTCGGCGAGCACCACCAATCGGCTCACAGGGGTCTCCACCAATCCATTCGCCGTTTGATCTGAGCGCCAAACCTGAACTCCCCGCCACCCTTTGATTTCCTTGGTAGAGAGATAATAAAAACGGACTTGCACCTCGCGGTTTTTGGTCACTGCCTCCTGCCTCGCAAAGACCATTTGATCACTCACCATCTGCCCGGAACGATTTAAGTTGGCGCCAACCATGACCGATCGCAGCGAGGGGATTGCAAAGGCCGATAGCATTGCAATGATGGCGAGTACGACCAAAATCTCCAGAAGCGAAAAAGCAGCGCACCGCTGCAAACAACGGACGGGCATCCGATCCTTCTCCAACTCAAACTGAGTCCTCCTTACTTGGTCCATTTTGACTCCCGGATCGGTACGGCACTGGAAAAGATACGATATTGAATATGCGCGGCATTCAACGCACTCTCCAATTGATCGATATCATTTTGATAATTGGCCGTCTCTTTAAATTTCCCTCCGAGCGCGTTTGCAATCACCTCAGGCGGCTGGGATCCCCGCTCCATGCGACGCGCTGAAACTTCATCAATCGCAACCAATGTCACTTGCATCACCGGAGGTAACTGATGCGCAGTCACCGGCTGAGGATCGTCCGTCGCCTTCAATGTCGTGTCATACTTGTAGTCCTCGCTTAAATCCGCAGGAGTCGATGCCGGATCTTGAGGACGGATGATGAGCGCAATAATATTATCCGAAACCGCTTGGATCATCTTGCTCGAAGGGTCGGCATAATTCATAAACCACGAATGGGTTCCGACCATCGAAGAATCGTAGATATTTTTCTCTTCCGTCGGAACGAGTAATTGCACCAGTCGATACCGATACGAGTTGGCGGCCCCGGAAACATGCCCCGGAATGGATTTGCTCTGGCAAAAAGTCACGTAGTATCCACACGTATTCAGGAGCGATTCCATTCCCCCATACATCTCAGCGGATTTTGTATAGCTGGCCGGGGCATAGAAGAAAACGGCCTGCCCGGTTCCCATTGTTCCCGGCAAATCATCCTCCCCCGCCTTCCCACAGAAGAAAGCGAGTTCCGATTTCCGGAGATAGCGCGTGGGAGTGGTCACATTGTCATAATCAAGATACGTGTTCAAGAGGGCCTGACTCAAATTCCGAGTAATCAAATCATACCCAAGCCGCGCATTCTGAAACGCCTGAATATCCTCCGACGAACGACGCCAAACAGAGGAAATCTGACCGATGATCGATACCACAATCATCATGATGACTACCAAAATGGCCGTCGCCACCATGACTTCGATCAGGGAAAAGGCTCCTGTTGACGATCTTTGCTCCCGACGCCGAAGATCCTTGATCATTGCCGTCTTTTTTAACTTCCCGAGTTGGGAATGCAAATGATATTCGTCGATCGCCCCATCACCGCCTTGCCCGAACCGCGCACGGTCTGGACCACAAAGGTCGTCATATTGGAGGAGAGATCCAATGCATTCTCTGAACCGGGAAAGACGGTCTTCACTTGTTCCAACTTTACCTCATAACGAGTCCGATCATTTCGAACCGTCTGCCGAATCCCCTCTGCCGTGTAAAAATAGGGCCCCTTTTCAACGTATTCCTTCAACTGACTAAAGGGCATCAAACTGGCCTCGCCAGCCATTTGCTGTGAAATTTGTGCCTCAATCGTTTGATCCATCGCCTGACGCATCGTGACCAGACCAACCGGCATCAAACCGACAATCGCCACCAACCCAAACGAAATAATCCCAATCGCAATCGTGACCTCCACCAAACTAAACGCGAACGATTTTCGAGATCCCCGAAAGGAGGCGAGCTGAGCTAAATCATTTTTGTTCAAAAACCGGTTCATAGTCATTTACTCAAAGGGGCACACTCAAATCGTTGAAATAGCACTTGGGATGGATCTCGCATGTCTCAATTACCATGAAACACTACCTTAGAGACCTCCCTCGAACAACAGGAATTTTGCAGCATCACTAGCATTAATGCTGCGGCTAAAGCTGCCTCTCCGAGGAAAGTAGGAAGCCAGGAATCGAAATTCATAGCGTTGTTCGATAGGGACTAGCAAAAACGTCCCCGGTTTTCCTGGATTCCTACCTTCCTCAGAGAGAAAGGCTTGAATTGAAGGAAAGACCCCTCATTCTCCACATTTAGGAATCAAATGAGGGAGTTCTGGAATGTACTGACAGCCATTTTGCCAATCTTTGCACTGGTCGGGATCGGTGCGCTCCTGCGCCGTACTCATTGGCTTACCGAACAGGCCGATCACTCGCTCCTTCGCATCTGCGTCAATCTGCTTCTCCCCTCGTTTGTCTTTGATGCGATTCTGGGGAACACGGCGCTTCGCGAGTGGAATAATCTTTATCAAGCCCCCCTCATCGGCTTTTCCCTCGTCACGATCGGCCTGATTGCTGCCTATTTTACCGCCCCACTTTTCGGACTGAGCGATCCGGTCTCACGACGAACCTTTGCCTATGTGACTGGGATTTTTAACTACGGATATCTCCCCATTCCGATGAGCCAACGCCTCTTCGATCATGAAACCTTGGGCGTTCTCCTCGTGCATAATTTTGGAACTGAAATTGCCATCTGGACCATCTGCCTCATGACTCTCACGGGAGGAGGTTGGCGTAAAGGAATCAAACAGCTGCTCAATCCGGTTTTATTAGCCGTCCTGATCGGCGTCCTCCTCAACCTCACCCATCAATACGAATCAATCCCCACGTTTGTTCTCACCACCATTCACATGCTCGGACTCTCGGCGGTTCCAGTGGCCTTGTTAATGATCGGAGCCGCCATGTACGATCATGCTGGATCGCTCAACCTCACCACCCGCCCCCTCCCTGCCTTTGGGGGATGTTTTCTTCGGCTCGCCCTTCTCCCCATCACCTTTCTACTCCTGGCAAAATATCTTCCCCTCTCCGTAGAACTGAAACGAGTCATTCTCCTCCAAGCCGCCATGCCCGCAGGCATTCTTCCGGTCGTCCTCGTGAAACATTATCACGGAGACACCCCAACCGCCGTACAAGTTGTCCTGACCTCCTCACTGGTTGGACTCCTCACCATTCCGTGCTGGGTTCAACTCGGAATGTGGTGGATTTTTGGGGCTTAGCTGAAATCGTCACACAAAAGTCAGATTTATGTCGTTTTGACGTGTTAAGTTATTAGTCAAGTCGAATCCCAGAGGGGATTGGATCGATCAAAATCCGCAATGAAACCGCATCAACCTCATGAAGTCACTTTGGATTTTGATCTCGATCTTCTTGAAATCGAACGGTGCGAAAATCACACTCTCCTGAATCTGATGCAAATGCTGGGCCTTTCCCTCAGCTATCTGCACGGCATGCTCCCCGAACCGCTGCTTCCCCCCCTCGAAGAAGAAATCAAACAGTGCCGACAACTCCTGCAAAAGAGCACCGGCTTCAAGCAAAACGCGGATCGCCTCATTCAATTGTGCGAACGGATCCACGAGGCAAGTTTGAGTTATCCCCCGCCGGACCAACTCTCCACCGAAACGATTGAACTCATCAATTTTATTACCGACGCCGCCATCTCCCTCGAACATCGCATTCAAGAACGCAAACGACGCGAGTCTCCAACGGCTCCGCTTTGGAAAACCATACGCGCTGAAACGTTCTTAAGAGACTGCCAATCCTTTCTCATGAATCAGGCCCGCTTCAGTCAGGGGCGATTTCAAATCGTGACCGATCCAGAAAAAATGACCGAAAACAGTTATTTTTTCCAGGCAGAGGCCCACTCGCACCGAAGCCAACAGATTCAACTCCCGGTTCCCCTCTTCGAAGTCACCTTGGATCTTCTCTCCAACGCCCGCAAGTACTCCAAGCCCCCGGCCCATCTTTCTCTTTGTATTCGTGAAACCGAGGAGACTCTCTTTTTGGAAGTCTCTGATACTGGCCAGGGGATCCCCAGTGATGAAATCTCCCACTGCATTCGCCCCGGCTACCGTGCCTCAAACTCTACGGGAAAAACCTCGTTCGGCGGAGGCTATGGATTAACCAAAGCCGCCTATTGGAGCAAACGTCTCGGAGGAAAATTAATCATGTATTCCAGCTTGGGAGAAGGAACCCTCATTCTTGTTGAAATTCCGATTCCCACTGAACGCCTGTTGCCGTCAAAAACAGCCTCCATCTCCAGCTTTGACGTTTCCGCCTCGATTCGTTAAGCTTTCGGGATGAGTTCCGACGCTTCCAGCTCCGTCGCAATCTATCTCTTTCTTTCAGAACAACAGCAGGGCCCTTACACACTCGAACAACTTCGAGCGATGCTCTCGAGCGGTCAGATTACTTCTCAAACCCCCGCTTGGTATGAAGGCCTCGCCGAATGGCAGACGGTCGGATTTGTTCTGGAGGTCACACCGGTAAAAACCTCGTCATCCCCCCAAACGGAGACCGACGAGCCCTCATCCCTTCCTCCGTGGCTTCCGGCGCTTCTCGTCATTCTCCTCCTTGCGGGAGGATTATACTGGGCCTTGCGATCTCCCAGCACTTCTTCTGCACCCCCTTCCGAATCAGAAGCTAAGAACACAAAATCGCTAGGGGACTCGCTCATGGGCGCCCTTAACACTTACAGTGATTTGAAAAAAAATGCGTCGGAGGGAGTTTTAGCAGGAATGGAAAAAACAGACTGGAAGGAACGATCGGTCTTGGGGCTTTCCGTACTTTCCCCGAACGAATTTAAAGAAGAAATCGCAAGAACTCAAAAGCATACAAAGGAAATGGAGAAGCGCCGCATCGAAATTCGTCAATTTGAATCCCATAGTCGCTATATCATGATCGTGGTCATGGAGCTTCAAGGAGCTGAAACTCTCTCCGATCCTTCCAAACTCCTTAAAGATTTCTCTACAAGGCTCGGTGGCTCCTTAAATCGGAATCCCCATATGCGCTTCACTCCAATCCAAGCCACCACGATCTCCGGGTATGCCGCCGCTCAAAATAGCTTTTCAGAACCGTTGATTGAGCAAGTCGAGGGCGAAAACCTCCTGATCGTGGATTCATCTCAAAAAAAGTATTGGGTCGTGAATATCGTCTCACGCGTCATGATTGGTGATTCCTCCTCCTCAGGTGGAATGTTAGGAGCAAAAAAAACACCGACTGCCTTTCTGCAAAAAGCAAAAGAAATCCTTCCTTCGGTTCGCGTGCTGAAGTAAGAAAAATGCAAGCGCTTTCATTTTGGATAGGTATTCACGCATTAAAGCTATGGAAAGCAGAGGAACTCCAGTAAGCTAATTTTATGAACGAGATTCGCCTCAGTGATTACAGTTTGGTCGGGAAAGACACGGCCCTTGCGATTGAAAAAGGTCTCGCTGAAGCCACTTGGTACACCTCTCCGCTCCCTCGAGAAAAAATGCGCGAGCTCTTGGAACGTCAAGACGGCCCGGCCATTCGCGACACCCTGATCTGGTTCGGACTCCTTTTCACTTCCGGTTACCTGGGCTATCAGCTCTGGGGAACTTGGTGGGCGATTATTCCCTTCGCAATCTACGGAGTCATTTACGGAACGACTTCTGACTCCCGTTGGCACGAATCCAGCCACGGAACTGCCTTTAAAACCGACTGGCTCAATGATCTGCTTTACGAAATCGCCTCGTTTATGGTCATGCGTGAATCGACGGTCTGGCGCTGGAGTCACACACGACATCACAGTGATACGATCATCGTGGGACGCGACCCCGAAATCGCCGCCCCCCGCCCTCCCGATCTCTTGGGAATGCTTTTAGGTGCCTTTAGCCTCACCGTAATTCCAAAATATTTCAAAAAGCTCTTCATTCATGCCTCCGGGCAAATGACCGACGAAGAAAAAACATTTGTTCCGGAATCTGAATACCAAAAAATATTCTTCAAGGCACGCATCACCCTTCTCATCTACGCGATTGTCATCGGAAGCAGTCTCTACACGAAAAGCATTTTGCCATTAATGTTTATCGGCCTCCCCAACATCTACGGCGCCTGGCTCATGGGAGTTTATGGATATACTCAACATGCAGGACTCGCTGAAAACGTTCTCGATCACCGGCTCAACTGCCGAACCGTCTACATGAACGCCCTGCATCGCTATCTCTACTGGAACATGAATTATCATGTCGAACATCACATGTTTCCGCTCGTCCCTTACCACAATCTCCCCAAACTTCACGAGGCGGTCAAATCAGACATGCCCACGCCTTACAACGGACTTGGGGAGGCATGGAGAGAGATCATCCCCGCGCTTCTCCGACAGGTCAAAGATCCGGGCTATTTTGTAAAACGCAAACTACCGACCCCGACGATCCCAAAAGAAGCACCTGCTACTTCGCATTCATTCAAGGCGAAAGGGGATCCGGTCGACGGCTGGATTGAAATCTGTGCGAGTGCCTTTTTGAAAAAGGAAGATGCCATTCGGTTTGATCACGACGGAAAAACCTACGCCATCTATCGGACGGCCGATGGAAGTCTTTATGCGACCGATGGAATTTGCACCCATGGAAACACCCACCTCGCCGACGGACTCGTCATTGGAAAGCTGATCGAGTGCCCCAAACACAACGGCCGTTTTGACTTCACCGATGGTTCCCCCCAGAGAGCTCCCGTCTGCGTGGCCTTGAAGACCTATCCGATGCGTGAGCATGACCAGAAGATTTTCTTAAATCTTACTCCTACCAGCCGTCGCAATCCTTCTGCAGAGCCCGTCACCTACCAATTCCGAGTAGTCAGCAATGAAAACGTGGCGACCTTCATCAAGGAATTGGTCTTGGAACCAGTGCCAGGATCCTCCCTTCCAAAATATCAGCCGGGCGATTATCTCCAGCTCAACATTCCTGCCTATGGCGAGATCTCCTTCAACGAAATCTCCGTCAAAGAACCGTATGCGACCGTCTGGAAAACCCAGCACGTCTTCGATTTTCGCTCAGAAAATCAGACCGCGATTCGTCGCAATTACTCCCTGGCAACCAATCCATCGACCGACACGACCTTGAAGTTCAATGTCCGCATTGCCACTCCACCACGCGGACAGGATTGCCTTGCCGGCGCCGGCTCCGCTTACGTACATCGACTTAAACCGGGTGACACCGTTTCGGCCATTGGACCGTTTGGAACGTTTCACATCAAGCCGACAGAAAATGAAATGGTTTATCTCGGGGGAGGTGCCGGAATGGCTCCGTTGCGTTCTCATCTCTCGCATCTCTTTGAGACGCTCAAGACCGGGAGAAAAGTCAGTTTCTGGTATGGCGCACGCTCCCTTCAAGAACTCTTCTATCAAGATTACTTTGAAGGACTTGCCCGACAATTCCCCAACTTCACCTTCCATCTCGCCCTCTCCGAGCCACAACCCGAAGACCAGTGGAAGTCCCATACCGGATTCATTCATAACGTCCTCAAAGACGAATACCTCGCCAAACACCCCGACCTGAAAAAAGTCGAATTCTATCTCTGCGGCCCCCCTCCGATGATCAAAGCCGGAACGGAGATGCTTCAAAGTCTTCAAGTCGATTCCAACCAAATCGCCTACGACGAGTTCTCCTAAATTCCTACCTTGGTAGGGACCGATCTCCTGCCTGCCCCGAACGCTTTTCGGGGAGCGGTCCGGGCTCGAATAATTGACCCCACCAATTGTAAATCCACCGCGCCACAGCGACTCTGCGCGAGAAAAACCTCTTAACCGGTTTACGCCTCCGGAAGATCAACGCTCCCTGTGCGCTCCACTCGAATCCACGTGACCCACACCCCACGAAAGGCGCGGCTCAGCGATTTCCAAACGACCCAGGCCAGGAGCGGGCGATAAATAAAACGCATCGGAATAATCCAAAGCGCGTTCCAGAGCGGCTCTTCTTCAAGGTAACAAGCCAGCCAAGCCAGCAACAGATCGACGGCGAGGAAGAGAATGAAGAACGGCAGGATCGCACTTCCTGAACCGACAAGAAGTGAGAAGATCAAAAGAAGATCGACCGCCGGAATTAACGCCACCAGGAGCATTTGAAAAAACCAGATCCCCGGAAGACTGAACCATCCGAGCGCCCCCATCTTCGGACTGAAGAGAAGATCACGATGTTTCCAGAGACACTGCATCGTTCCAAAGCACCACCTGAATCGCTGCTTGAGGAGTTCCGCAATTGTCTCTGGAGCTTCGGTCCAGGCAAAAGCACGAGGTGCATACGTGATTTTCCCTCCAAGCCGATGAAGATTTAAAGTGAGATCGGTATCCTCCGCCAAAGTATCGTGCGTGAATCCTCCCGCAGCCATGACCGCTGATTTTCGAAGCGCGCACGCCGCTCCTGGAATGACCGTGATGGCATTCAGTTGATCGTAAGCACGGCGATCCAAATTAAAACCACACGTGTACTCCAACGCCTGACATCGCGTCAACACCGTGCGAGGATTTCCGACTTTGACATGACCTGAGACCGCGACAACGTCCGGATCTCTCATCGGCTCCAAGAGAAATCGAATCGTATCCGGTTGAAATTGAGTATCCGCATCCAGAGTAATCAGAAGTCCATGGAGAGCTTCATGAAGCCCCCGCTGTAACGCCGCCGCCTTTCCTTGATTTGCCTGACAGATCAAACGGACACGAGAATTCTTTCCGAAATTTTCCTCCACCATGGCTCGGGTTTGATCTCGCGATCCATCATCAATCACAAGAATTTCAAATTCAGGAACTCCCTCGGAACGCAGCAAAGCCGTGATGGTATTTACGATCACTTTTTCTTCATTATGCGCCGGAAGCAGAATGGTAAGGGGCTCGTGATAACTTGGATCGAGGCCTCTCTGTGCAGGATGTCGCTTCGCCAACGCCGCAACAATCAGGGTTCGAATCAGTAGCAGAATCGTTGCCAGAATCATAAAGGACCAGGCCAACTCCTCCAAAAGATGAAGCGCTCGGAATCCGAAGCCGCTGACCCATCGGGGCGTCTCCTCTGAAGATTCCACTTGAACCGGCATTAATTGATCCCGGGGGGTTCCAATCAAGGTACTCAACGGAACGATGGTGTCCCCTCGCGCACGAAGCCAGTCGATCAGAGCGGGGAGCGCCTTGATGGTTTGCGATCGATTCCCTCCCGCATCGTGAAGCAAGACAATATTCCCCAAGCGACGTTTCTCTTTAATTCGCTCCAGTAATTTCTCGGCAGTCGGCTGCTGCCAATCTTCCGGGTCAATCTTTTCGCACACCGTGAGATAGCCAAGCGACTCGGCAATCGCGATCGGCCTCAAATCCTCCAAATCCTTGGGGCGCGCATCCGCCTGATACGGAGGTCGAAAAAGAAGCGTCGAGTGTCCGAGAATGAATTCCAGAAGACGTTGGGTGGCATTCAACTCGAGCATCATATGTTCGTCCGTCACCAAATTCAGATTGGGGTGGGTATACGTATGGTTTCCGATTTCGTGACCTTCCTGATAGATGCGCCGGACGAGATCCGGAGACTCCTCCGCCTTATTTCCGACCACAAAAAATGCCGCAGGAACTTTTCTCTCCTTGAGAATCTCCAAAACCTGGGGAGTCCATTTCTCATCAGGACCATCATCAAAGGTCAGCGCTACCAGATCCGGATTTTCCCCTCCTTGGTGAAAAACCACGGGGTATTGAGGATACGTGATGTATTTTGACTGCAACCTTCCAAAAGCATCTGCCTGGACCTCACGCAATCCTGGCTTCTGAGTAACATCTACCGTGATGAATTCGCCACGACCCAAATGACTGATCGTCTCCCCCGATTGCAACACTCTCAACGCTGAAAAATCCATCTGAGAATTCCGACTCTGGCGAAGTGCCTCCCACACCAAAGGATCCTCAGTTCCCAAACGATAGAGACCGATCCCCGTCACACCAAAAGCGCGAACCGCTCGGGCTTGATTCAAAAAAGTCACCGCATCTAGAAACCAGACCTGATGCGCGACATCATTTTCCCGATATTGAAAATTCGGATTTAACGTCGGGGGACCCCCTTCAATCTTGGCAACCTCTGCGTTGTGAGCCAATGACATGACATCCGCAAATGAGAGACTTTCCGCCTGAAGACCAGGCCGAGAACCCCAGTCGTACCCATAGCTCCCCAATGAAATCACCCATTGTTGCGGCTCTCCATAAGCAAGAAGCGCCTTGAGCCAACCCTCAAACCAATCCATCGAAGCAATCGGGCCCGCTTCATCCAAATCCGAATTTTCATCGTGAAGTGTCCCGACAAAGTGATCGGTAAAAGCGGAGATTGCATCGAGATCAAAAGGGCGCAAATCGTGACCGACCGGAACCGAAAGCCAAAACTCCCGATCTGCCCCGTGAAGCGCTTCCGCCAGTTGCATTAAAAGCGCTGTCAGCGCATTTCGATATGCCGGATCAATCTGTTGCCAGTCAACCAAGAGCCCGGCAGCTTGAAGCTGATTCACTCTCGAAAGCGTCTCTTGAACGAAGTGATCCCGACGTTCTTGCGGCCCCATCAAAAGCGCTTCAATCGGTTCCGGTTGCCAACTGGTTCCGACCAAATTTGTCATCATCGGCAAAAAACCAACCCCCGTGGATTGCAAAAAATCCTTAACGGTCGCATCGATCTCCTCAACAATCACCGTGCGCTCGCTTTTCAAAACAAACCACTCCACTGCCACATGAGTCAGCGATGGCGCATTTTTTCGAAGAGAAGCCAGACTGTTCGGATCCCAAGGAACATAGAACCCCAGCGTTACATCCGGTTTGGATGCCGCAAGTTTTCGATGGAGGGAAGCAATCCGCTTTTGTCCTGCAGGAGTTTTTTTGTAGAACTCCAACCAGAGATTTTTAGGCTGATACGGAGTCAACGGAGAGGGATTGTCCTGGGACCGAAGTTGATCTTTAAGTTCCGTAATATGCGGAGGAAGCTTGAGACGAGGCGCAATCCAGATGGAATGAATAAAGATCAAAAGCGCCGCGAGAAGCACGATAAACAGAAAAACAATTACCAACCTCATTCTCGGCCAGCGTTTTCCCGTCGGATCTAAAAAAACAAAATGCGAACGACCGGAGGGACTCATGAAGACGACTCAACCTCTCCATAAAATTTGACACCGAGCTTGATCTTGGAACGCCCTTGAGCCAGGCGAAAACGATTACTATCCCGGAGTGAGTAGAGACAGCCACAATACTCCTGTTGATAAAAATTCTCACGCTTGGAAATGTCGATCATCCGATCCGATCCTCCCCCTTTGCGCCAATTGAAGGTCCAATAGGTCATTCCCGGATATCGGGATGCCGCACGAACGCCACACCCGTTGATTTGATTCATATCCTTCCAACGGGAAATCCCGAGACTACTCGTAATCAACGAAAACCCATTCTCCTGCGCATAAAGCGCCGTTCGCTCAAATCGCAGATCAAAGCAGGCCGTACAGCGCGCCCCCTTTTCCGGCTCCCACTCCAGTCCTTTCACTCTCTCAAACCAAGCATCCGTCTCATAATCCGTATCCACAAAAGGGACACGATACTTTTCCGCAAACCGGATGTTTTCGCTCTTACGAAGCTCGTACTCTTTCACCGGGTGAATATTCGGATTGTAAAAGAAAATCGTATAATCAATCCTGGAGGCCGTCATCGCTTCCATCACCTCTCCCGAACAGGGCGCACAGCAGGAATGAAGCAGAATCTTTCGATTCCCTCCCGGCGGATTTAAAATGGGACGCTCAAATGTCATCATTCACCTTGCATGGATCTCAGAGATCTCTCAACCCCGAATCTGACCGGTTCCGACAATTCGATATTTATAGGACGTCAGCTCCTCAAGTGCCATCGGACCACGAGCATGGATTTTGTCGGTACTAATTCCGATCTCCGCTCCAAAACCAAACTCCCCCCCATCCGTAAATCGAGTCGACGCATTCCAGTAAACCGTTGCAGAGTCCACTTCGGTTAAAAACCGCTCGGCGGCCTCTGCTTCTGCCGTGACAATCGCATCGGAATGATGAGAGCCGTAACGCTCAACATGGTCGATCGCCTGATCCAGCCCTTCGACGACTCGCATCGAGAGAATGAGCTCCAGATACTCCGTACTCCAATCTGCTTCTGTCGCCGCTTTTACCGACGCTCCTCCGAGCTTTTGCGTCGCCGCATCGCCTCGAACCTCCACGTGATTCGCTTGCAGGATCTTCACAATTCGAGGAACAAATTGATCGGCAATCGCGCGATCGACCAAGACGGCTTCCACCGCATTGCAAACTCCGGGACGCTGGCATTTTCCGTTCACAATGATCCGCTCCGCCATTTCGAAATCAGCTTTCTCATGAACATAGACGTGACAGATTCCATTGTAATGTTTGATCACCGGCATCCGGGCATGCTCCACCACCGTCCGAATGAGCCCCTCTCCGCCCCGGGGAATCATCAGATCAATATACTGATCCATCCGGCACAAAACCGGAATCGCCTCGCGATCCGTCATCGAAAGAAGCTGTACCGATGCCTCAGGAATTCCGGAATTTCGGGCCCCTTCCTGCAATGCCGCCACCAACGCTTGATTGGAGTGAAACGCCTCGCTTCCCCCTCGCAAAATCACCGCATTTCCGGTCTTCAAACAGAGCACGGAGGCATCCACGGTGACATTGGGACGCGATTCGTAAATAATTCCAATGACCCCAATGGGGACCCGGACTTGGCGAAATTGCAATCCATTGGGGCGCTCCCACTCTTTCATCACTTTTCCAAGAGGGTTTGGCAAGGCAACAACCTGACGAATTCCCTCCACCATTCCGATAAAGGTTTTCTCTTTGATCCGTAGCCGCTCCACCATGGCCGACGAGATTCCCTTTTGCAGCGCCGCTTCAACATCTTTGGCATTCGCCGCCTCAATCTCCGAACGACGACTTTCCAATGCGGACGCCATCGCGAGCAGGGCACAATCCATTTGAGTAGGGGAAAGTTTTCCCAACTCCCGAGAAGCCGCTCTTGCCGCCTTCCCAACTCCCTGAATCGTCGCCTCTAAGCTCATCTCCTTACACTGGAAGCAAAAACGTCACGAATCAAGTCCCGAGCCACAGTCATTTGAGGCGAAGTCGTTTTTGGAGTTCAAGAGCAAACTTCAAAAGTGGAGGCGGCGGGAATCGAACCCGCGTCCTCGAAGGAAACCTCACCCGCGTCTACAAGCATAGCCTTGATTGAGTTTAGAGAAGCGGGAGCGTCAAGGCGCGCACCGATTCTCGAGTCACCACGTTGATACCAATCGTTCGGTCGGTCACTCACCCTCCGATTGGCCCTGCTTATAACGCAATTATCCCTCAGCAGGAGTCAGAGTAATCGCGTCGCGGCGCTTTAGGCCGCGAGGGCTAATTCTTCGTTAGCAATTATCTTTTGAGCCAGTTTTTTAACGAGGCCAACCACGCTCATGCCCTCGGCTTGCGGCAAGGCAATGTTTCGCTTGAGTCGAATCCAAGCGCCCCCATGTCTTCCACGTCTCAAGTTAATCCAAAACCACCAGATAGCAAGACTTTGGATTTGAGGACTGCGTCCTTCTCTCAAAACTTCGTCATTACCCCTAAATCCAACTGATGGGAGCAAGACTCCAAGTTCACGCGGGCTTCGTAACCGAAATTGAGTGTGGTCGTTTCACTGAATCTGAGTTGGAGGCCTGCTCCCGGGATGATCATCTCTTGGCCGGCTCCTTCCGGATGCACGGTGAAGTCATCGCCTCCTGCCGCAAACTGCGCGCGAATGTCGTTCGGTTTTTCCCACTGGTGTGATCCCATCAGTCTTAATTCCGGGATCCATTTCCAGCCATTATAATTAAACGGGCGACTCACTCTCATTCCGGCTCCGGTCTCTGCCGAGGCTCCGGCTT
>CAZKRU010000050.1:0-29944 GCA_964555235.1 uncultured Verrucomicrobiota bacterium | reverse complement strand
ACTACTACACGACGCGAAAAGCGGAGGTAAAAGTGGTTTTTCTCAATGATTCAGTGGTGAGCAAGGATGGAAGTTTTAAATAATCAGGGCGGAATCAAGCATGAGCTGTCAGGTCACAATCACAAAGGCATTTGAAGCCAAAGCAGACGAAATCGTCACGCATTATCCGGTCTCGAAACGGAGCGCTTCGCTTCCGTTGCTGCATCTCTGGCAGGAAGAACACGGTTATGTTTCCGATCAGGCGGTTGAGTGGATTGCTGCCAAAATCGGGATTGAGCCGATTAATGTTTTTGAATTGGTGACCTTTTATCCGATGTTTCGTCAGCACCCGGCGGGAAAAATTCAGTTCAAGGTTTGCCGCACGCTCTCTTGCGCGCTGGCGGGGGGATACGAATTGTATGCCGATCTCAAGAAGCGTTGTGGGATTGCCGATGAGAATGCGCACGGTCCGGCCGTGAGTCCGGACGGAAAATACTCGATTGAATTTGTGGAATGTCTGGCCTCCTGTGGAACGGGGCCGGTGGTGATGGTGAATGATGATTTCCATGAGGCGGTCTCTGCGGAGAAGGTGGAGCCTCTGATTAAGAAGTACGGATAATCATATGGCCGCCTCCGAACGAAGAATTATTTTTAAGCACATTGATGCGCCCGGTTATACCAATGACCTGGACTGTTATCTGAAGCATGGGGGTTACGAACAGCTTCGCAAAGCGATTCAGATGAAGCCGGCGGAGATTGTGAACGAGGTCAAGACTTCGGCGCTTCGCGGTCGTGGGGGTGCCGGATTTCCTTGTGGTCTCAAATGGAGTTTTATTGATCCAACGAAGAACACCAAGCCGGTCTATTTGATTTGTAATGCGGATGAGTCGGAGCCGGGGACTTTTAAGGATCGTCAGATTATCTATAAAGATCCGCATCAATTGATCGAAGGAATGGTGATCAGTTGTTTTGCAAATAACGTGAAACTCGCTTACCTCTATATTCGCGGTGAATTTACTGAAGGAGCGAAGATTTTGGAGCGGGAGTTGGCCGCTGCGCGTAAGAAAAATTTCTTGGGGAAGAATATTCTCGGAACCGGTTACGATTTGGAAATCTACGTGCATCGCGGTGCGGGTGCTTATATCTGTGGAGAAGAGACTGGACTCATTGAGTCGCTGGAAGGAAAACGCGCCTATCCTCGGATCAAGCCTCCATATTTCCCGGCGGTTCTCGGACTTTATATGTGTCCGACGATCGTCAACAACGTCGAGACGCTCTGCAATATCAAGCACATCGTTGAAATGGGCGGAGCCGCTTTTGCGAAAATTGGACGTCCAAACAATACCGGAACCCGAACGCTTTGTGTGAGTGGAGACGTCGTAAAGCCTGGCTACTACGAGTTTGAAGTCGGTGCGTTGACGATGGGCGAATTGATTTACGACATCTGCGGTGGAATCAAAAATGGGCGCAAGCTCAAGGCGATTATTCCCGGTGGTTCGTCGGCCAAGGTTCTGAAGGCGGGAGAGCGTTATAAGCTTAAAGAAAAGCAGGCGGATGGCTCGATGGCAGATGTTGAAATTGGAATTGAAGATATTCGTCTCGATTTCGATACGCTCGCCGCAGTCGGCTCGATGGCTGGATCGGGCGGCGTGATTGTCATGGATGATTCGCGAAGTATGCCGGAGTGTCTGGCGAATATTTCGGAATTTTATGCGCATGAATCCTGCGGACAGTGTACGCCGTGCCGCGAAGGATCGCTCTGGATGAAGAAAATTTCCTCGAGAATTACCAAGGGAACCGCGACGAAGGAAGATGTCGGGGTTCTCAAGAATGTTGCTGACAATATTGCAGGTCGCACGATCTGCGCCTTCGGTGAGGCCTGTGCCTGGCCGGTTCAAAGTTTTGTCACGAAGTTCAAGGATGAATTTGAAGCGGTCGCCGCTTCCGCGAAATCGGAGAGCCGTTCATGAGCTGTAGCTGCACGAATCCTTTTAATCACGACGTGCCGGCCGCGAATGCCCCGCTCGTGAATGTTCAAATCGATGGCGAATGGGTTCAGGTCCCCAAAGGGATCAACGTCATTGAGGCCTCGCAGAAATTTAGCAAATTCATTCCGCATTATTGCTATCATCCGAAGCTTTCGGTGGTTGGAAATTGCCGGATGTGTCTCTTTGAGATGGGGACCCCGAAGATGGATGCCAATCGCCAACCGGTGATTGGGGCGGATGGAAAACCGGAGATCGGTTGGATGCCTCGCCCTCAGATTGGTTGTGCGACTCAGGTTTCGGAAGGAATGGGAATTCGCACGAGCTCTCCGCTGGCGCAGGAATGTCGCAAGGGAGTCATGGAGTTTCTGTTGATTAATCATCCTCTCGATTGTCCGATTTGCGATCAGGCGGGCGAGTGCAAGCTCCAGGAGTTTTCGGTGGAGTATGGTCAGGCGAACAGCCGCTTTATTGATGAGAAGGTCAAGAAGCCGAAGTCGGTTGATATTGGCGAGCGAATCGTGCTCGATGATGAGCGCTGCATTATGTGCTCACGCTGTATTCGATTCTCCAAAGAATTTGTGAAGGACGACGTGCTCGGCTTTACGCAGCGCGGAAGTCATACGACGCTGACGGTTTATCCGGGGAAGCGGCTTGATAATGACTATTCTCTGAACACGGTGGATATCTGTCCGGTCGGGGCGCTCACGAGCAAGGATTTTCGATTCAAAATGCGCGTCTGGTTTTTGAAGGAGACGAAGAGTATTTGTACCGGTTGCGCGACGGGATGTAATGTCACGATCGGAAGTCGTGAATCGGTGGTACATCGCTTGACTCCGCGCGAAAACGAATCGGTCAATTCGCTTTGGATGTGTGATCAAGGACGTCTCGGATTTCATTCGATTCACGCGGAGAACCGGCTGACGGCACCACTCTCGGGTGGAGAGCGTGGCGGGAAGGTGCGTTGGGCGGATGCAATTCTTCAGATTGCGACGAGCCTCAAATCGTTTCAGCCGAATCAGATTGCGATTCTCGCGTCGGCGCGGATGACGAACGAAGAGCTTTATCTGCTGGCGGAAGTGCGAAAGACCTTGGGTGGAAACGCAGTTCTTACCGATGTGGTCCCTCGACAGGGAGAAGCCGATGGGATTCTTCGTAGTGCGGATCTGAATCCGAATTCAGCAGGGGCAAAACTTTTTGGATTAAGTTCAGAGGGAAGCAACCTTGCGGCGATTCGATCGGGTCTGGAAAGTGGCACCATCAAAGCGATGATCGTCTGGCAGGAAGATCCTGCGGATGGAGGGATTCCTTCAAGCGCGTTGGCAAAAGCGGAGTTTGTGGTGACGGTTGCCTTGCTTCCGAATACGGCGACTCCGAATTCTCATTTTATTTTGCCGGGGGCGAGTTTTGCGGAGAAGCGGGGATCAATGATCAATGGAAAAGGTCGCTTGCAGCGTTTGAATCGCGCCGTGACGACTCCGGGCCAGGCCCGTGACGATTGGGAAATCTTGATCGATCTGAAACAAGCGCTCGGGGGTGGAAATGGAATTCATTCGATTGAAGAAGTTTTTAAGGCGATGACCCATGCGACCCCTTCACTGAAAGACTTGAGTCTTTCGAAGATTGGCGATCAAGGCGTTTCGTTGGCCCTGTAAGGGTTTGAGCTGGATCGATACTCATGGGATCGCCCATTCTTTCCCTTCCTTCCGAGGTGGGAATCATGGCGCTTCCGAAAGTGGTGCTTTTTCCGAAGGTCTTGCTTCCGCTCTATATTTTCGAGCCACGATTTCAGAAAATGTTGAAATTGGCGTTGGAGGATCATCGAATCTTTGCGGTCTCCCTGGCGACCCCTTCGATGAAGCCGCACTCGGTCTCGGGAATTGGAATCATTCGAGCCTGTGTCGATAATGCCGATGGGACTTCCAATCTGGTGCTTCAGGGGCTGACGCGGGTTCGCTTTACGGAGTATTTGCAAACGAAGCCCTATTATATTGCGCGGATCGAGCTTTTTCCGACGGAAGTGGAAGAAGGGGTTGAGATGGATGCACTTGTTTCGAAGACCATCGAGTACGTGGAGATCATCAAGAGCAAAGGGACGGAGATGCCGGAGTGGATGGCCGATTTTATGAAAAATTTGAACGATCCTGAAACGCTCGCCGATATTATTTCGTACGGATTTATTCCGGATGCCCAGGAAAAGCAGGCCATTCTTGAAACCACGAGTCTCAAGGAACGATATCATCGGTTGCTTCACCACCTCAAGCTGCTGGTGGGCGATTAGGAGATTATGTTTACGGGAATTATTGAGTGCACGGGAGAAGTTCAATCACGGGAGATTCGATCCGGTTCGGTACGCCTCACGCTGAGGGGTGCTTTATCGGGCGAGCCGATTCAGGTGGGAGAAAGCATTGCGGTGAATGGATGTTGTCTCACTGTGGTGGAGGTTGGTAAAGAGACGCTGGCATTTGATTTATTGGAGGAGACCGAGCGACGAACCAGTTTCGGAGAATTAAAGCCGGGGACGCGGGTGAACTTGGAGCGCGCGTTGCGACCAATGGATCGAATGGGCGGCCATTTTGTTTCAGGTCACTTGGATGGAACGTCAAAAATTTTAAAGTGGGAACAAAAAGGCCGCGATTACGAATTGGAAATTTCCTTGAAACCCGAGCATCGCCGGTGGGTGATGCCGAAAGGGTCGATTGCCTTGGATGGAATCAGCCTGACCGTTGGTCTTGTTACGGAAAATTCCGTACTGGTTTGGATTATCCCCCACACCCGCGAAGTGACGAATTTACGGGATCGAGTCGTCGGAGATGGCATTCATGTTGAATATGATCTGCTTGCGAAGTATGCGGTTCAGGGGCGAAGCCTTGATTGCTAAAATTGAAAAGGATTGATAACCCGAATTCCCATTTCTTTGAAATCAGAGACATTGCGGGTGGCCATGGTTAATCCATGTTCGGCGGCGGTGGCGCCAAGAAGTGCATCGACGGGAGAATGATTCCGTGTGGCTCCCATTGCTCCCCATCTGATGGCAATTTCGGTAGTAATGGGGAGAATCCGATCGCCGTAGGTGATCGTGAGCGTGTGAAGCCATTTTTGGAATACTTTTGCCTGAGTTGAATCTTTCTTAAGAATCATTTCGATGCCGCGGCGAATTTCTCCAAGGGCGAGAACGCTCATAAAGCAATCGTCAGGATCAACTTCATTTGCCCAAGCTCTCACTTGAGGATCGCAGTGAGATTTGCGAAGTTCCGAAAGAATATTGGTGTCGATCAAGTAGGACAATCAGAGATCCAGTTTGCGTGAGGGGGTCTTGGGTCGGAGGAAGGCTTTTTCGTCCAATTCAGGCATGGTTTTCAGAAAGTCTAAAAAAGAGAGTTTTTTGCCGTGACGACTACCGAGGAGTGATTTTCGCAGGATCCGGCGGTGTTCCTCCTCCATCGAAATCCCATCGCGCGAAGCGCATTCTCGCAGTCGTTTGACGACCGAGCTTTCGATGTTTCTAACGAGTAATTGGGGCATGGGATAAATGTGCTAGCAATGATAGCACATGTCAAGGGTTGATCTCATCCCTGTCCAAAATAAAGTCTGATTGGAGAGGTAAATAGTGATGAGGGGATTGAATTGGAGGACTTTGAGGTAAAACCGACTTTAACCGCAACGACTCCAAGGTCTCGAAGAGATACTCTCTTGGACGGGGTATTTCCATTTTGGACACCAATGGGTTGATCTTACTCCGGTCCTAACGCTCCAAATCACCGGCGCATTTATGCGAAGTGCAAAAAATGTGTCATGATGTCTTTTGTGACTTTCATGCGTTCTGTTTCTTCCTTTCAATCCGTATGGGCACTCATACCTACTCTTCTCTCTACGGTAAGTCACAAAAGACATCATGACACATTTTTCCCTTCACCACGGGCGAGAGGGCGGCGATGCAGGTGACGACGAGGCGCGGCCGTCTGTCTTCAACGGCTTGTTGGGCGGCGCTCGCCGCGGCGGGCGATCAGTCTTCGGCGCGCGAGCTCCGAAGTTCGCGGCGGGGATCGTGGGGGCCGCAGTGACCTATCATGGTTCGCTCGAACTCTCGGTCTCGACGATCAGTCAACCGAACGGTGCACGAAAACGGGGCGCCGTAGGTGGCCGCCGATGGAGCGTTGGGCGCGTCGCGGTCAAAGGTGAGGACGATCTCGGCTTTTGCGACGACTTCGGGGGCAATTCGTCGGGTCGTCAACTGTTTCGCCAGGGCCCGTCGGTAGGCTTCCGCGACGCGACGTAGCAAGTCATTCTCGGGATCAGCGCCGCCGTTCGCGATGTCGAACCGCAGAGGTCCGACGTGATTGCCATCAGCGTACGACCTGAGCAGTCCCAGGCTCCAGTAGCCGTTAGCGTCGTTGTTACGACTGACGAACGAACCGGCGAGGGCCCCGGCAACATCTAAAAGTTCGCGACGCCCCATGTCTGCATTAGCCTAACGATAAAAGGATCGCTTTGAGTGCGCCGCTTCGCGCCGCACTCAAAGCGATCCTTTTATCGTTAGGTTTCTTTCTTCTGGTTCCAGTTATCAAGGCCGGGTGAACTGAGGTGAAATTCACTTTCTGTCACAGAATAACGATAGGGCTGTCCGAACAAATCACCAAACGTAGACTTACCCTGCCACTTAATAAATACCCCATTCCATGAGGCGTCTTCATGGTTGTTGAAGCATAGGTCTTCTAGTTTTTCGGGAAAACGGCTGAACTGATGCTTGTAAAAGGCGATAGCCAATCTGAGTGAATTTAGTCTCTTTTCCTCTTCTTCGGCTGTCGATGTGTAATCGTCGGGATACCTGTATCCGTGGATAACAGCTTTTACTGCCTCAATCGGATTTTTAAGAATATATCCCAAGGTGCTCATATCTTTGCCGAACAGTTATTCAACCGACCGGTCGGTTGTTCCAATTAAATTCGAAACTTTTTTCTCTCATCTGGGTTTCATTTATCATGAAAAACTGACCGGCTCAAGAGCTATCCCTAGGGCAGACGTATCTAAATTTCGGTGTGTACGCGGTTTTCACGATTCATGGATCCCCCAAATCCCCGATCCCTTCTTGATTCCCGCATTCTCGATACCGCGCCGGGGACGGCGACGGCTACACTCATGCGCAAACTGAAATTTAGATGCGGCTGCCCTGAGGTCTATCCTTGAATCGTCACTTGGACGATTTGACTACCTCGGTCTTCGCGGCTGGAACCACTGGCGTTTTTTCGCGCCGAAGAAGCAGGCGTCGCAGAGTTTGTGGGGGTGAAGGGGAGGGAGAGGTTGACTGCAAGTCAGACAGGCGCGCCGCACTTTTCGTTTTTGGAGCGAGGCTAGAATATATCGATCGACTTTGGTTCGTAATTCGAAGCAGAGATTGAGGTCGGGAAAAATATTCAGGAATCGATAGTGAAGCCATGAGTAACAGCAAAGAAGTTTCACAAACGATTCGGCATCGTGAAGCTCGGAGGAGTTATCGGTTCCATTCCCCTCAAGCCAAATGGAGTCCGGTTCCGGGGCGGCGAGTGCAGCTTGATTTCCGATCGCTTGCGCGGCTTTTTTGAAAAAGCGCAGATGAAGATCCTCTTTCTGGGCGACAGGAACGCAACAGAGGGTGTATTGATCTCGAATGGAGAGCGGGAGATCGAGATTTTTTAAAATCGCTGCAAGTTCGATCATTTCTTCGATATTGGCTCGTCTGAAAAAAGCTTCCTTGATTTGAAATTCGGCAAAGAAGGAGAGAACCCGCCAGAGGTCGGGGACATCCAGGGCGCGCGCCACTTCGAGACAATAGAGAAGGCTCGGAGCGACTTGGACCCAGAGTGCGAGATCGGTGAGGCGTGTTTGGTCGGAAAGACATTTACGGAGGTAATCGTGATCCGACTTATTCATCGCGCCGACCCAGCCGACTTCGTGCTTTCCGTAACGTCCCGCACGACCGGCGATTTGGCGGACTTCCGAAGGAGTGAGGCGACGTTCCTCCACCCCATCGAATTTTGTCGTGGTGGAGAAGATGACATTTTTGATGGGGAGATTTAAGCCCATGCCGATCGCATCGGTTGCGGCGACAAACTGAACTTCTCCTTCGCGAAAGCGTTTGGCTTCGGCGCGGCGTACTTCTGGAGAGAGATTTCCATAAACTGCGGCACAAGCACCGAGTTGATCTTTAAAGCTCAGAACATTTGCACGAGAAAAGGCGACAACCGCGGTTCCATTTTGCAAGGTTTGAGGATGCGGGACAGCGCTCGGAAGGACTCGCAACGGGGCAAGCCGCTCGGTGAATTGAAATTCAATCGGCTCTTTAAGATGATGTGCGAACTCGCGAAGGACTTTTTCGGCATCCGGAGAGCCGAGGCAATAGACGGTTTTGGCGTTGACGCCACAAAGCGCTGCGGTCCAGGCCCAACCGCGATCCCGATCGGCGAGCATTTGAACTTCGTCGATGACGGCGACTTCATATTCGGTTTCGTAATCAGTCATCTCGATCGTGGACGAAACGTGATGGGCTCCAGGAACGGGAATTTTTTCTTCGCCGGTCACCATAGAGCAGGGACATCCGAGTTCATTCAACGTGTCGGCTCCTTCCGCGGCAAGGAGGCGAAGCGGTGCCAGATAGGTTCCGTTGGCGGCAGTCCGCAGGGCTTGGAAGGCGCGATAGGTTTTTCCGCTATTGGTGGGGCCGAGAATGGCGACGATTTTCCGTTTTCGACTTCGGGCGTTCGGGAAAAATTGCGGATAGGCCGAAGGATGAAAATCTTTTCGTGCAATTTGCGAGGCAGCGAAGCGGCGAAGATCCCCAATCACGATTCCGGTGGCTCGTTCGATTTCAGTCGGATTGAGAGGGCGCGTGAAGGTTTGGGTGATCCAGCGGCTGACGCGATCATCGGGAACTTGAGCGGCTTCTCGAGTATCACGAAGTCGTTGCTCGGCACGATGCAGGGAGGCGTGAATGGAGTCGCGAAGGGAATCGATCTTCTCTTTAAAAAAGGTCAGGATCTCTTCCGGGGTGCGGAGCTCGAAGTCGCGTGGGATTGATTGATCTTTGAGTTCCATCCCGGTCTTGATCGTTTCTCCAGCGAGGGTGATTGGTCCGGGGATACGAATGACGAAGCGGGTGCCGTCGAGGGTGGGGAGGAGTTGGGCGGGAGTAACGGAGGGGAGGGCGGCTTCGATTAATTGACGGATCCGATTTTGACGGATCGTGGCGTAGGCGCGATCGAGAAGTCGGGAGCCTTCGGTGGCATTGACCGGATGGTCTGGCCACTCGTCGGTTACCGCCAGATTCCAGGATTCACAGCGTTCCCGGAGTGCGCTGGCTTTGGCTTGGAGCGTTTCGCGAACGACTTGGATCTTGGTTTCACCTTGAAGAAAAGCGGTGCGAATGGTTTCAATCGGAGTTGCGCCGAGAAGAACAATGGAGAGGATTGAAGTAATTTCGACCGTCAGCGTTTGATTGGGGACGCGAATGACTTCTTCAGCGAAAGCGAGCAATGGCGCTCCGTCATGGGTGTGGATTCGATTTTTGAATTCAGCAAGTTCGGGAAGTTGGAGGACGGTTTCGAGGTGAGAGCGAACGAAGCGATCGGTTGAGGGAAAATCGCGCCAAGCGAGGTTGAGGGAGAAGGTCTGATTGCAGTGCTCGACAAAATCGCGGAGCTGTGCTTTGGACGGTTCGAGTTCGAACCATTGATCGGAAGGGTTTTCCGCCCAGAGGATTGCTTTGTGGCGTCCTTCATGTCCGTGAATATCGATCAGTTTTTGATAGATCTCGAGGGGGAGCGTCAGAATGCGCGCTCCTTTGGTTTGGAGGTGAACTTGATTTCCGTCGACGGAATCATTCTTGCCGTAGAGTGGCACCATAAAATCAATATGCGTGGAAATGTTGCTCTTGCCAAAGGAAATCCGGGATCCTTTTTTCGCGCGGGGATCGCTGAGTTCGCCGAGGGAATCTGGCTGTTTTTCAGTTCGGAATTTAAAACTCAGCGGTCACTGCGAGCTCAGCGCGAGGAAAAATCCCACGTCTCGGAGACTTTAGTGTTAAATGCGTTCCAAAATCGCTTGGCCCATTTCCTGGGTGCTGACTTTGCGGTGGCCGGGTGTGAAAATGTCGCCCGTGCGAAGTCCAGCTTCGAGGGTTTTCTTCACGGCTCCTTCGATGGCTTGAGCCGCGGCTTCTTCCTGGAAGGAGTAGCGGAGCATCAGCGCGGCGGAGAGGATTTGGGCGATCGGATTGGCGATTCCTTTTCCGGCGATGTCAGGAGCGGTTCCTCCGGATGGTTCGTAAAGTCCGAAAGCCCCTTCTGCGAGTGATGCGCTGGGGAGCATTCCGAGGGAGCCGGTGACGGCGGCGACTTCATCGCTCAAGATATCGCCAAAAAGATTTTCGCAGAGCATCACATCGAACTGACACGGATTGCGGGTCACTTGCATCGCCGCGTTATCGACATACATGAAGCTCAATTTTACTTCAGGATATTGGGTGGCAATCGCCTTGACGACTTTACGCCAGAGGAGACTGGTCTCGAGGACGTTGGCTTTGTCGATGAGGGTGAGTTGCTTGCGGCGCTTTTCGGCGGCTTTAAAAGCGACATGAGAAACACGTTCGATCTCTTCCGTCGTGTAGACCATCGTGTCAACGGCGCGTTCACCATTCTCAAGAGTCACGGTCTCTTTCGGTTTTCCAAAGTAGAGCCCCCCGGTTAATTCGCGAACGACGAGAACATCAAAGCCTTGTGGGATGATCTCGTTCTTGATGGGAGAGGCGTGAATGAGCTGCGGGTAGCAGAGGGCGGGGCGCAGGTTGGCGTAGAGGCCAAAAATTTTACGAAGGGGAAGGAGTGCGGCGCGCTCGGGTTGCTCGTTGGGAGGAAGGGATTCCCATTTGGGGCCACCGACAGAGCCGAAGAGGATGGCTTCGCAGGAACGACAGATTTGGATGGTCTCCTCGGGAAGCGCTTTTCCTTTTTGATCAATCGCAATGCCTCCAACCAAGGCTTCGTGGAGTTCGACGTTAAAATGAAATTTTTTTCCGGTGGCTTCGAGAATGGGGAGTGTGACCGCCATGACTTCGGGCCCGATGCCGTCTCCGGAGAGGACGGCGACTTTGAATCGTTTTGACATAATTATTTTGCGGGAATCATTCCACTGGCGCGGGCGAAATCAAAAATGCCACCGGCATCGATGACCGGTTTCGCTTCGCCGAGGGAATTGAGAGTGTGAGTTTTTCCGGTGCGGAGATTTTGGATCGTTGCCTTTTCGAGATCAATCTCGGCTTCATCGCCGGTTTGAAATTCTTCCACGAGGCGAGTGGGGGTTTCGCAGGGATAGAGCTCTCCGGTGGCGATGCAATTTCGGAAAAAGATCCGGGCGTAGCTTTCCGCCACAACGACTTGGCAGCCGCTGGCTCCCATGGCGATGGGGGCGTGTTCGCGGGAAGAACCGCAGCCGAAATTCCGGCCGCCGATGACAATTGGGTACTTGGTTTGAGTTCCTTCGGTTACGAATCGGACGGGATAGAGAGATTCTGGAAGTCCGCAGAGCGCATAAGAACCGAGCTTTTCGTATTCTTCGGCGACCGTGGGGACGAGCATCAGATATTCAGCAGGGATGATCTGATCGGTATCGATATTGTCTTTAACGACGTAGACGGGACCGCAAACGATTTGTGACATGAGGGCTCTTTGGGAAAAGTTAAAATCGTTGACGACTCACGGCACAACAAAGATTTTGTGAGTGTAGGGACACTTGACTTCGGTTCCCGAGGGAAACCCTTGAACGTCGACCAGGCCTGCGTGCTCGGCATAAGGGCTTTTCACAAATCCTTTTTTGCCCGGGACAGAGATCCCTTTCGGATATTTGGAAGTGACGACGGGCTTTGATGCGGGTTGGCTGGGGGCGGGAGTGGAATTGGCTGGGGTCGAATGATTGGCGGGAGCGCTCCACGGTTTGCTTTCTCCGGTTGTGCCAGCCTGGCTATTGGCCGGTTCAGGCATCGCTCCAGCAGTGGCACCGGGTTCGGTCGCGCTATCAGTGGTTTTAGTCGAATTATCGAAACTGCAGCCCACGAAGGAAAGGAGGGTGGCGGCAAATAAAAGGGTCAACTTTTTCATAGGGGTTAAATCAAAGCAGAGTTCCTCCGCTTGGCAACCCCATTTTGGGGGTGTTATCGGTTGTCGTCGAATCGTTACACGTTTTCGACTCTCGGTTTCTCGCTTTGCCCGAGCCGCTGTCTCCTAAGGAACTTCCAGTTTCACACGGAGATAAATCAAATTTCAACCTCCGTGAGCACTGAGCTCTCCGTGTGAAAAATCTCATATTTGTTCATAAGGAGTCCGTCAGGTCGCGAATTGGAAATTTTCTCCTGTTCAATCTTACGGGGGAAGCTAGACCAAAACTCATGAATAAGGTCTTGATTCAGCCAAAAAAGGGCGTCCAAGCGATTGGCGCAGGTGTGTGGAATTTGGGTCCAGGGCGTGATCCGTTTGGTGGGCCGACTCGAGCGGAAATTCCGGTGCTGGATCGGTTGGAGCTCCTGGCAGAGTCCGGAATTACTTATGTCGAGTTTCATGATTGTGAACTCCCGGCTTCCGATGTTCCTGCGGCGAAAAAATTAATGTCCCGTTACGGGTTGAAGTGCGGGATGTACACTCCCTCGTTTTTTGCGGATGCGGTTTTCAAAGATGGAGGGATGACGAGCAATGAGGCCTCGGTGCGTAAGCTTGCCCTCGCGAATGCGAAGAGGGCGGTGGATGTCACGATGGAGCTTGGTGCGAAGGTGATGGTTTTTTGGAATGGTCGTGAAGGCTTTGATTTCGTTCTCGCGAAGGACGGTCAGGAATCATTTCGACGCATGGTCGAAGGATTTTCGGCAGTCGGCGAATACGCTCTCAAAACTTATGGCAAGAATGCGCCAAAATTTGCGATTGAGCCGAAACCGAACGAGCCCCGGGCCAATATGTATCTGAGCAATGTGGGTGAAGCGCTTTATTTGATCAGTCGCTTGGATTCGCGCGTTCAACATCTTTTCGGTTTGAATCCGGAGACCGCACACAGTCGCATCGCGGGGCTCGATTACCTCTGGGATATCGAGCTTTGTCTCGAGGCCGGAAAGCTGTTTCATATTCACCTCAACGCTCAGGACGGTCAGCGTTATGACCAGGATTTGCCATTCGGTTACACGGAGCCGGTGAAGGATCTGGCGCTTTGCGTGGTGTTGCAGGATGCGAAGTGGGAGGGGATTTTGGCGTTTGACGTCAAGGCGCCTCGTACGGACCGTCAGGAAAATATTACCGACATTCTCACGACCAGCGCCGCAAACTTGCAGCGTCTTTGGGCGAAGGCGGTGAAGGTTGATCGTAAAAAAATCGCCCAATTCCGCAAAGAGGGACGAGCGACTGCGTTGGCGGGATATCTGACGAAATGTCTCTATTGATGGACTCAGAACGGTTCCATTGAAAATCTCTCTGAGGAAAGCAGGAATACAGGAGATGTTGAAGATGGATCTCTGGCGGATCCTCTTGAAACGAGGCGTCATTAATTTCCTGGATTCCTGCGTTCCTCAGAGAAACGGCTTTTCAATCTAAAGCGATGCGCGTCGAAGTCATTAACACGGGAACCGAGATTTTACTCGGTCATGTGACGAATACGCATCTCGGTTATCTGGCGAAGTCGCTCTTTGAGCTCGGGTTACGCGTCGAATGGCAGGTGACGGTTCCGGATGGAGTGGCGATTCGCGTTGCGCTTGAAGAGGCGATCAACCGGTCGGATTTGATTTTGGTGACCGGAGGATTGGGGCCGACCTCGGATGATGTGACGCGCGAGATTGCTGCGGAATTGTTCAGTCGTAAGATGATCTTTCATCCGGAAGTTTTAGAAAAAATCAGAGAGCGTTTTGCGAAGCGTCACTTGGTGATGGGAGAAATTGTGAAGCGTCAGGCGTATGCTCCCGAAGGGGCTGTTCTCTTGGCGAATGATCATGGAACGGCTCCGGGATTGATTTTGGATGAGAAAGGAAAGACATTGGTTTTTCTTCCGGGACCTCCACGCGAACTGAAGCCGATGTGGGAGAATGAAGCCCTGCCGTGGTTGAAGGCTCACCGACTTCAAGAGAGGGTCGTGCATCATCGTCAGTGGAGGATTATTGGAGTCGGTGAATCGGCGGTTCAAGAGCGGATCGAGGAAGAGTTGCGTACTTTGGGTGAAATGGAAATTGGGTATTGCGCCCGTTCCGGCGAAGTCGATTTGAGAGTGATTGTTCAGGAGCCGAAATTATTGGATCGGGCGGCAGAGAAAATTCTCACGGCCTTTGGAGAGGCGATTTATACCGAGGGGACTCGCGGAATGGAAGCGGTTGTGATCGATCTGGCTCGACAAAAAGGGTTGAAAATCGCAACGGCCGAATCCTGCACGGGAGGGTTGGTCGGTCACCGATTGACGAATGTTCCGGGAAGCTCCGACGTTTTTGGGTTTGGGTGGATTGCTTATGCGAATGAAGCCAAGGTGCGGGAATTGGGCGTTTCCGAGGAACTTCTCAAAATCCATGGGGCGGTGAGTCGTGAAGTCGTTGAGGCAATGGCAAGTGGGGCGATGCAACAAAGTGGAGCGGATGTGGCGGTGGCTGTGAGTGGAATTGCTGGACCCGGAGGAGGAACTCCGGAGAAGCCGGTGGGAATGGCTTGGTTTGCGATAGCGACAAAGCGCGGAGTTCATTCTTGGGAGAAACGACTTTCCCAAGATCGCGAAGTGTTTAAGTCCATGGCAGCACAAGCGGCGTTGGACGGGTTACGAAGGACGATTTTGGAATTTTAGAGCATTTAAAAAAAGCAGTAGCCGCACATTTTTAAATCAGGAACTCACGAACTCAGAAAAAAATCAATCGCGCTTGGAAAATTTCTATTGGGGGATTTTCTTTTTCTCTTTTTTTTGCCCACTTGATTCTTTAGTGCTCTTCGATTTTTGACTGGGGGCATTGGTTTGAAAGTTGGTGCTGGGGAAAGGAAGATTGGCGCGCGGGATTTGTTTGGTCGGAACGACAAAGCCTTTTTCGATGACTTCTCCGGATTCGTTTTTAATATCGACGATCGTCAACGGAGGAACGGGAGGCTTCCGGACTTTGAAATACCATTGGAGGTTTTCGGCGATTTCGTAGCACATACTCGGCATCGGTTGTGCCATGAGCCACCAAAAAAAGAGTCCATTCAAGAGGAGGGCAATGCTCAGACCTCCGACGAGGGGCCAGTTCATCCGCTTCCACAAGGGGGGGATGACTTTGATTCTCGGTTGCGTGCGTTGCGGTTGCGGATTCAAGACTGAAGAGGAATACCACGGGGTTGAGCGCGGGTCAACGTCGCCGGGAAATGAGGAAAAGGCGGATTAGGATTTAACTCTGAGGAAAGAAGTTGCTGCTGAAAGTAACTCTCGATTTCATTGTGTTGGGCTTAACGGACTAATTTGACGACCGCTTGAAGTACTCAGCGACGTAGCTGAAGTCGGAGCCCATCACGGCAACATAGGCAAGCAGCTAGGCGATGAGGTAGCCTGCTGGTAAGGTGAGATAAAATTTAGCGACCTTGCTCATAAAGGATTTTTTTGATGCCCCACAGCCGATAGACGATGGCGCACTAACGAACTCCATTGCAAACCAGAAAGAGTGGGGTAAGTGTATTCCCTCGTCACGTCTCCTCCTCCCAGGGATAGAATGCGTAACCACGACAAGCATTATAGACTCCCTTTGGCTGATCGGCTGCAGCCTCCCGGTCTGTGCATTCTTCAATGGCAAGCGTTTCGCGCACGCCTTCGGGTTCAAATGGGATTATGAAGAGCATGGCTTCTTGGGGAGTCTCGGCGACAACCTCGTAGGTTACAAAAAACCCCGGAGCTTCCGTCTCACCCTCGAAAGGTTCCGGCCAACGACCGCGAATGAGAAGAGTCATGTGACGAGACGCTGGCGAGATCTTGTTGGTCACCTCTCGGATCACCCACGCCGCCGTCTCCTGACCTTTGTGGAGTGTTATGGCTTTCCACGCATGAGCCAGAGCCTTGTCTCGATCCTGCTGCATCTTCCACAACGCCGTCGCCAACTCCGCATGGACTGCGGCAAACTGCGGGGCGGCTTCATCGCCCCAAACGGCCGATGTAATCACGGATTTCCCCAGCGCGATACATTCAGCGTGACGCTGTGCGCAGTTCAGGATGTAGAGCTTATGGGACGTTGCGCGCGGTTCAAGTTCATTGCTCGTTACCTGCTGCACCTCCATAAGGGCTTCCAGGTACTTTCCATGACGACCAAGGGCAATGGAGGTGTTGAGATGAACTGAATCTGCGTTTACGTTGGGACATTCGAGTGCTTGCTGATAACATGAGAGAGCTTCAACGTAGCGGCCTTGATCGGAGTAGTAGTTCCCGAGCAACTGTCTGAGTATCCACACCGAGGGGACCGTCTTCACCCCCTCCTCGAGAATGGAGATAGCGTCATTGAGCTTCTCGTCGGCAGCATAGGCCAGTGCGAGGATTTCGTACGCCGAAGAGTGGCGTAGTTTTTTTAACTGGCGACCGACCTTGAGGGCTTTCTTGATGTCATAGACGTCGAGCGCATTAAAAGCTTCGGCAGTCAGACGCTCGACCTTTGCTTCAATTGTTGAGTTCATTTGAAACGTTTCGCGCGGTTCGGAGTTTATCTCAGCATGGATTGATCGACGCCTCAAGGGAGAAAAGATGATGCCGCACTGTACGGCTCCCTCGGAGTCCGGCAGCTGACGGATCGCCCTACCATTTGGTGGCTATTTTCCTGCATTCCTCAGAGATTCATCTCCGCTTTTCCGAAGAAAAATGCGTGACTTTTTTCCGAGGGAAAGGTGAGATTTTTGGATGATCGACTCGCTTTATGAGCTTTTGAGGAATCGGTATCATGCGTATCCATTGAATCTCTCCACGGCGCGGGCCGTTCCGGGAATGCTTCTTGATTGCCGGTGGCGTCCGACGTGGCCGGGGGCTCCTGAAAAGCCGGAATTTCAGAAAGAGGCAGGATTGGCTTGGGAATTTTTAGGAGTTCCGAAGCGACCTTATGCGAGCGTTCGTGTAGCGGCGAATTTAATTCGGGAGACGATTCGCGGCAAAATGGAGCTCGGGAGTTCGCTGGCGTTGCCGCAGTTTGGGGTCGCCGCTCAAACGGATTTTTCAAAAGAGAAGACGGTCCTTCTGGAAGTGAGCGGGGTCGAGGTTCGAAGTTTTCGGAATACGGCCGCCGCGTTTGATCTTGTTCAACAACTACAGGCGTTGGAAGAGAAGAAATCAAAACTTTGGCCGTGGGTGGACGATGATTTTTTAGTGACGCATGCTTATTACGTGACTTCGTTGCGATTTGTTTTTCAGTCGGAAGGCCGAAATTCTGTTCGATCGGAGTTGGAGTTAGCCGGGTGGAAGGCGTCGGGAGGGATGACGGGATCCTGGAAAAACGACCAGACTTACGAAGTGAGTGGACGGGCGGAGGTTCCAGCGGCGGTGCAAGGGATTCGGATTTGAGGATTTGGCGCCTTGGAGGATTTGGATCGGTTTTTTGACCGCGAAGTCGCGACGCCCTCAAAGGAAGGGCTGTTTTCATCTCTAAAATAGAAAAGGCTTTCCGTAGCGTCTTGGCGGGCGTTGCCCTGCCCGCAATGTCTACGGCATAGCCGTTGCAGGCGGGGGTGGGAAAAACCACGATCCGATCACACCGCAAAGACTCCAAGATCTCGAAGGGAGACTCTCATGGGCGGGAGAGATTCTATTTTGGACACTCATGGAATAAGATCAAGATTTCAGATTGAATTCCTGAGAATATCCCGGCAGAATCCCGGGTTACCTTCATGACACAAATTTTGATCTGTTTGGCGATGGTTTTGGTCGGGTTTGGACTCTTTCAACGGCCTTCGGTGAGTGCTCGTAAAATCGGGGTGCTCTGCTTTTGGTGTGCGACTGGACTCGGGGTTTATTTCTTGAGTGGAGAGATTTGGTTGGGGGTTGCGGCGCTCTTGGCGTGGATCCTGCTTCCCGTGTCGGAAATTGTGATGATGTTGCGTCAACTCAGAATGCCAAAAGATCGTTGTTTTCGGGATGCCACCCCACCTTTGGAGGAGTTTCCCGGGCTCCGGGCGTTGACTCAGGAATTTGAAGCACTCGGATTTCAGCGTGCGGATGATTGTGATCTCACGCCTGCGTTACACGAACAGTACTACCGCCTTTTTCTGCATCCGGAGAAGCAGAGTTTTGGGGCGATTGGCTTTGTTTCCCAAGGAGGGGTCGGGTTTCATTTCACCGCCTTTTTTTCCGAGGAAAAATCGGGCCGTCTTTGGGTGACTTGGGACTATCCTCTCACGTACGGATTAAAAATGCCTCCGGACATTGCACTGCATCGTGTTTTTGATTCCGATACAGTTCAAGAGGTTTGGGAGGAGCATCAGGCCTTTTTGGAGATAAACGAGCGCAAGCCCGAGGAGCTGCTTCCGGCGGAATCGCCTCGTGGAATTCGGGATCTAATGGCGCGTTCCCTTTCCCGTCAGGTCGAGTATAATTTGAGTGTTGGAATTTTGTTGCCGGAGGCTCCGGCGACCGAAGGGCTTCGCTATTCTTGGCGCGGAGTCTGGTATGTCACCCGCCAAGTGGTTCAGGACCTCGTCCGGCTCTGAAAAGAGCCTTGCGTCAACGAACCATTTGCATAACGTCAATCCCGCTATGAAATTGAACCAGTCCATTCTCGATCGCATGGGGTCTTATCAAGGTCTCTATGATCCGTCGTTCGAACACGATGCCTGCGGCGTCGGTTTTGTGGCGAGCATTCACGGAGAGCGTACCAATAGTATCCTGAAAAAAGCGATCGCCTGTGTCTGTCGCTTGGCGCACCGGGGAGCGATGGATGCGGATGCAAAGACCGGAGATGGCGCCGGGGTTCTGACGCAGATTCCTTATGATCTTTTCCGTCTCGAGGTGGAGAAACTGGGGCACAAGCTTTTCCGGGATTCCGACCTCGCCGTGGGGGTTTTGTTTTTACCTCGCAACAACGAGTACGAAAAAGGGGTCTGCCATCGGGTGATTCAGGAAGTGATCGAAAAGCGGGGGCTCTATCTCTTTGGCTGGCGCCCCATTCCGATCAACATGAAGGTGCTCGGCGACAAGGCCCTGGCGACCTGTCCGGAATTCGAACACGCCCTCATTGGTCGTCCTCCTGACTCAAAGCTCGATGATGAAGCTTACGAGCGAACGCTTTTCCTTTGTCGTAACGAAATTGAAGACCGGGTGGCTGCGTCTGGCGTGAAGCATTTTTATATACCTTCGTTTTCAAGTCGAACGATTGTTTATAAGGGATTGTTGACTTCTCCCCAGTTGGAAAAGTTTTATCTGGATCTTCGTAGTCCGCTCTACAAGACCGCGATTGCAGTTTTTCATCAACGTTACAGCACGAACACCTTCCCGACCTGGCCACTGGCGCAGCCGTTTCGTTTCATGGGGCATAATGGTGAAATCAATACCATTCATGGAAATCGTTTGTGGACCAAGGCTCGTGAGCCGGAACTTCAGTCGCCCTTTTTTGGGGAAGAGATCAAACATCTCCGTCCGGTGATTCAACCGGGAAGCAGTGATTCCGGAAGTTTTGATAATGCCCTGGAACTTTTAGTGATGGGGGGGCGTGATTTGATGCACGGAATGCTGATGCTGGCTCCGGCCGCTTACGAAGCGGACTCATCGCTTTCTCCCGACGTGCGCGGGTTTTACGATTATCACTCCTGCCTGAACGAACCGTGGGACGGACCTGCTGCCTTGGTGATGTGCGATGGATTGAGCGTTGCGGCATGTCTCGATCGAAACGGACTGCGTCCGGCCCGTTATAAAATCACCAAAGATGGAATGGTCTTGTTGAGTTCAGAGGTCGGTGTGGGAGATATCGACGAGAAGACCGTGATTGAAAAGGGACGTCTGGCGCCCGGAGAGATTCTCGCGATTGACACCGTCCGGAAAAAAGTTTTACGAAACGACGAGATTAAAAAGACCTATGCCGCTCGCAAGCCGTACGCCGAATGGGTGAAGGCAAATCTCAAGACGATCACGCCGGGAACTGCTCTGGAGCCGGAGACCTTTTCGGAATCGACCTTGCTTCAACAGCAGCTTGCATTCGGATTTAATGACGAGGAAATCAAAATCATCCTCAAGCCGATGGTGGAGACGGGAGAGGAAGCGGTCGGATCGATGGGAGATGATTCTCCGCTGGCGGCATTGTCGACCCGTCCCAAAATGCTTACCGATTACTTTAAACAATTGTTTGCTCAGGTGACGAATCCTCCGATTGATTCGATTCGAGAGAAATTGGTGATGTCGGTGGAGTTGATTTGCGGTCATCGGACGAACTGGCTTCAAGAGACTCCCGAGCAGGCGAAATTATTACGCCTCAAGAGTCCGGTGCTGACCAACGCGGAGCTTCAGGAGATTCTTTCGATTTCGGATCCCGCATTTCAGTCACAAAAAATTTCCTGCCTTTTCAAGGCGGATGGTGGAGTTGCCTCGTTTGAGCAGGCGCTGGATCGGATTTGTTCCGAAGCGGAAGCTGCGGTCCATGCCGGGAAGACCTTGATTGTTTTGAGTGATCGCGGAGTGACCTCGTCCTTTGCCTCGTTGCCGATGCTTTTGGCGGTTGGGGCGGTTCACCATTTCCTCATTCGCAAAGACAAACGGATGAAGGTGAGTCTGATTGTGGAGACGGGAGAATGTCGCGACGTCCATCAATTTGCCTGTCTTTTTGGATTTGGCGCCTCCGGCGTTAATCCGTATCTGATGCTGGCGACTTACTTGGATTTGCAGACGAATGCCGGACTGAAGGTGACCGAGAAATCGCTTTTGGTGAAAAATTATCGTGCAGCGATCGAGAAGGGGCTTCTCAAGATCATGGCGAAGATGGGGATTTCGACGCTTGCGAGCTACTGTGGGGGTCAGATTTTCGAAGCAATTGGAATTCATCCGGAAGTCATTGAAAAGTATTTTACGGGAACGGCGACACGGGTCGGTGGATTGCGCCTCAAAGAGATTTGCGAAGAGACGCTTTCACGACACACCAACGCATTTACGGCCGACTCCAAGTTGCAGGATGCCGGGGTTTACCGGTTCCGTCGCGAAGGAGAAATGCACGCGATTACGCCTCCGGTGATTCAAAACCTTCACACGTATGTGGGACTCAAGGGGGGCGACAAGACCGGGAAGATTGAGGAATATGAAAAGTACGTCAAGGCGGTGCTCGAAAGTCAGCCATTGGCGTTGCGGCACTGTCTTGATTTGAAAAAAAGCACCGCGATTCCGCTCAGCGAAGTGGAGCCGATCGAAGAAATTCGACGCCGTTTTACCACCGCAGCGATGTCGTTGGGGGCGCTCTCGCCGGAGGCGCATGAGACGCTGGCGATTGCGATGAATCGAATTGGCGGAAAATCGAACTCCGGTGAGGGGGGCGAAGACCGCGCCCGGTTTACGACGATGCCGAATGGCGACTCCAAGAACAGTCGGATCAAGCAGGTGGCGTCGGGACGATTTGGCGTGACGGCGGAGTATCTGGCGAGCGCTGCGGAAATTGAAATCAAGATGGCGCAGGGAGCGAAGCCGGGAGAAGGGGGCGCTCTCAATGGAAATAAAGTAAACGGAATTATCGCGCGGTTGCGTCATGCGACGCCGGGAACTTCGTTGATTTCCCCGCCACCGCACCATGACATTTATAGCATCGAAGATCTGGCTCAATTAATTTACGACCTCAAGCAGGTTAATCCGCGTGCCAAGGTTTGCGTGAAATTGGTGGCTGAGGCCGGAGTCGGAACCATTGCCGCCGGTGTGGCGAAGGCTCATGCGGATATCATTCTCATTAGCGGTCACGACGGAGGAACTGGAAATGCGCCGCTTTCTGCAGTGAAGAATACGGGAGTTCCATGGGAGCTCGGTTTGGCGGAAGCGCAACAGGTCTTGTTGTTGAACGGCTTGCGGAATCGGGTGACGCTTCGAACCGACGGCGGGATGAAGAGTGGAATGGATATTATCGTCGGAGCGCTGCTCGGAGCGGAAGAGTTTAATTTTGGATCGATTGCCTTGATCGCGGCGGGATGTGTCTATGTGCGTCAGTGTCATTTGAATACCTGCCCGGTCGGTGTGGCGACTCAAGACGAGCGATTGCGTGCGAAATTCAAGGGATCTCCGGAGAATATCATTCAGTTCTTTAACGGCGTGGCAGAGGAAGTTCGCCAGATCATGGCGAGTCTCGGAATTCGGACCTTCAATGAATTGATCGGACGCACGGATTTATTGCAGCAGCGTCAGATTCCGAATCACCCGAAGGCGAATACGCTGGATCTTCAGAGGCTTCTGGCGATGCCGGAGATTGATGATACGACCCCGCGTTATCACACGTGGGAACGAAATGATCGTCTGGAAGATCAGTCGCTCGACGACATTATTCTTCAGGATGCCAAGAGCGCTCTCAAGACGAAGCAAAAGGCCGTTTTCAAATACAAGGTAAAGAATACGCACCGGAGCATCGGCTCGCAGCTTTCGGGGGAGATCGGTTATCAGTATGGGGACGAAACGCTTCCCGAGGGGACCCTTGAACTTCGTCTTGAAGGGACGGCGGGACAGAGTCTCGGAGCGTTTCTCGTGAAGGGGGTTCGCATTCACCTGACCGGGGAAGCGAATGATTATGTCGGGAAGAGTATGTCGGGAGGCGAGATCGTCCTGGTGCCGGTGGCGAATCCGCTCTTTGATCCGAAGATGAATTCCATTTGTGGAAACACGAATCTTTATGGGGCAACCGGGGGATCTCTTTTTGTTCGAGGATGCGCCGGGGAGCGATTTGCCGTGCGGAATTCGGGAGCAACGGCGGTGATCGAAGGAATCGGGGATCACGGTTGCGAATACATGACCAACGGAACCGTCGTGGTGCTGGGAGGTACGGGGAAAAATTTTGGCGCGGGAATGTCAGGCGGAGTGGCCTACGTCCTTGACGAAACAAATCAATTTGAGAAGCGTTACAACCCGGCGATGGTTGACATTGTTCGAGTGAAGGAAGCGGAGGATAGTTTGAAGCTCAAGGAGCTGATCTACAAGCATCTCGAGTTAACGGAAAGTGCCTTCGCCAAGGAGATCCTCGCGAGTTGGGCCAAATACGAAGCACTCTTTTGGAAAGTCGTTCCGCATCCGCCGAAGGTCGCCGTTGAAGCGAAGCCGGTAGAAGCCGTGGCGAAGGTTTAAATTTGATTTAAAAACGAAAGCGGGTTTCTCGGTGTCCCCTGCGAACTTCTAAAGAACAAAAGGGCTAAGATGTTGTCTCTCGCCAAGTTTCGCCAAGACGCCAAGAAACCATTTTTTGGGGTTTAAGGCTGAACATTCCTTCGCTCCTTGGCGCGCTTAGCGAGAGACAATATCCTGTTCCCACCATGGATTGCACCATGAGGACGGATGGCGGATTAACGCTCCCTTTCGATGGGGAGAAATTATTTGAGGAATCGCAGGCTGACGGGATAGCGGTAAGGCTGGCCTTCATTTGCTTTGAGGGCGGCTTGAACGACAAAGATCACGCAAGCCACTAATAACGCAAGTCCCAACAGAATTCCGATTCCAACGAAGACTAAGACGGCGCAAATAATGCCAGCGATTAATGCGGTGATTTGAAAATTGATTGATTCCTTGCCGTGCTCATCGACGAACGGAGAAGTCGACTTTTTGAGGGACCACATGACGACAGGGCCGATAATACTGCCGAATGGAATAACGAAGCCGGCCAAAGCCAATAGATGGCAGAGCATGGCGTTTTGCTGGTCTTCTTTGGAAGGGGCGAGTGATTCGTTCATAGAGATCCTTTCGGGGTTCGGAATTGATCGAATGTTTCGAAAGAGAGAGTGCCGGTTTTTGAAACCGAGTCGAGCGCTAAATCAATGTCAAGGGGATCTCCCCAATCATTAGCGTAAAACCGAGATCGCTGATTTTTTCACACAAAGACACGAAGCTCACGAAGTTTTTACTCCAGGCAGGAAATTGTTTTTGAAGAACAAACAAAAAATGGCATTTCTTGGTGGCTTCGTGCCTTTGTGTGAGATATCACCTTTTTTCTTATTCCCATAGAATCGCTAAAGAGGTTGGGGGGGATCTGGGGAGTTCTGGCTTGTCGACGGGGCGGGGATTTGCCATTCTTGGCGTATCCATGAACGCTCTTTCCGTGTTGTCCGGGTATCGACGTCAGGTTTATCTCGGCTTTCGCGCGGATTACTTTTCTGAATGATCTGAATGGAATCCACCTTTCTTCAAAAATATAGAGATCTTCCGCTGCTTCAGCGGATGGGGGGATTCATTGTCTTTCTTGATCTTGAGGGACGTATCGGTTCGTTTGGGGGAGAAGGGGAGGCGACGACCGGTTATACCTCCGAGGAGTTAATGGGAGTGTCGTTTTGGGATCCCCTTTTTTTCTTTGGAGATCCGGAGCCGAGTACTCGAGCATTTGAAGAGGCGGTTCGAACCGGAAACCCGACTTCTGTGGAAGCCTATTGGATGACAAAAGTGGGCGATTGCCGGTGGTTAACCTGGATGTTGAATCCCCTTCAGGCAGAGACGGGTGAGATTGAGGGGGTCTTTGCCTGGGGAGTGGATCATACAGCCCATCATGCGGCACTCGTTCAGAGTTCGCGGCAGGAAGAAATTTTCAGATCCGTTGCCTCGCATTTTCCGAACGGAATTATTTTGGTTTATGATCGGGAGTTCCGGGTGACCTATGGGGGAGGTCATGGGATGGACGAGTTGGGGCTGACTCAGGAGGTTTTACGACAAGGGACGCTTTTTGATCCGCTCCCACCCAATGTTCAGAAGGCATTGGGGCAGCGTGCACGATTTGTCTTGGGGGGAATGTCCTATCAATTCGATGTTCCTTGGAACGGTCACAGTTACGAAGTGCGGATGGTGGCGATCCGAAATGAACGAAACCTTGTGACGGGAGGGCTGATTCTGGCCCAGAACATTACCCTGCGAAAAGAGATCGAGGGGCGGTTTGTTCTGGCCAAGGAACGCTACCAGCTTCTTTTTGAGGCGAATCCGAATCCGATGTGGGTTTATGATTCGCAGACGCAACAGGTTCTAGCGGCGAATTTGGCGGCCCTGGAATGTTACGGCTACAATCGTGAAGAGTTTTTGCGAATGAGGATCACGGATCTTCTTTCGGAAGAAGATCGGGAGCGTTTCCTGGATTACTTTAAGGATAACTCCCCGTCGCTGATGCTCTCCGGCTGGTGGAATCATTATTATAAGAACGGGACAAAGATCTTGGTTCAGCTCTCCTCGCACGAATTTGATTTGGGAGAGCGTCGCGCCCGACTCATTCTGGCGATCAATATCACCAAACAGGTGGAAGTTGAGACCGCCTTGCAGCAGAGTGAATCGAGATTCCGTTCGCTGGTACAAAACTCATCGGATGTCATTACCATTTTGGATCCGGCAGGGACGATGGTTTATGTGAGCCCGGCGTGCGAAAAGATTTTTGGATATCCTCCAGAGGAGTTGATGGGGAAGTCCGGATTTGAGTACATGCACCCGAACGATATTGAAAAGACGATCGAACGACTTGAAAAAATTCTTCAGAATCAGGGCTCTCAGGAAGTGGTCGAGTATCGGTTTCGCCATGCGGAAGGCCACTGGATCGCGCTCGAGTCCGTCGGGATTAATCTTTTGCACGACCCTTCGATCCAGGGGATTGTGGTTAATTCGCGAGACATTTCGGAGCGTCAGCAACTGACGGCCCAATTGCGCCAGGTTCAGAAAATGGATTCAATTGGTCGGCTGGCTGGAGGAATTGCCCACGACTTTAATAATATTCTGACGGCGATTCAGGGCTATGCGGATCTTTCGCTTTCGATGGATTTACCAAATGAAAATTTGCACGATTATATTCAACAGATTGCGATGGCTGCGAATCGCGCTTCGACGTTGACGCGACAGTTGTTGGCATTTAGTCGTCAACAGGTGATTCAGTTAAAGATGATCGATTTGAATCAAGCGATTTCGGAAATGTCACTGATGTTGATGCGATTGATTGGGGAGAATATCCATCTACGGGTCGATTGCGATCCGAACATTTCTCCAATCGAGGCGGACAAGGGAATGTTGGAGCAGGTGATTTTGAATTTAGTGGTGAATGCGCGGGATGCGATGCCGGAGGGGGGAGAGCTTACGATTCGAACCTTCGCGGTTTCAAGCCCCAAGATGGAGAACTATTCAGGATCGGTGACTCGTCGCCCGAATGCGGTCGGACTTGAAGTGATTGACAGTGGTTGTGGGATGGATGAGAAGACACGCGAACACATTTTTGAACCCTTTTTTACGACGAAAGAAATTGGAAAAGGGACCGGACTTGGGCTCTCCACGGTCTACGGGATCGTTGAGCAACATCGCGGCCGGATCGAGGTCGATTCCAAGGTGGATGAAGGAACGACTTTCCGTGTGCTGTTACCTATTTCAGCCAAGACAATTTCAGTGGAAGCAGAAGATGGGGCAAACCCGGTAATTCGTGGGGGGAACGAAACGATCTTAGTGGTGGAAGATGAGCCGTCGGTCCGGGAGATGGTTATCACGGTTTTACAACGTCAAGGATATCAAATTTTACAGGCAGGAACGGTTCATGAGGCGTTGGAGGTTTGGCAGCAAAATCGTGGAGCGATTTCGATTGTGATTACTGACATTATGATGCCAGGAGGATTGACTGGGTGTGATCTGGGGAAGAAGTTGTATGAGGAAGATCCTCAGCTTCGGGTGATTTTTTGCAGCGGCTACAGTCCGCGTCTCGTGGCGGGAGAGTTGGCGTTAGAGTCTGGAGTTAATTTCCTTCAAAAACCGTTTACCCCTGCAGACCTAGCGCGCGTCGTTCGATTTGCATTGGAAAATGAGCCGAGCTCCTTTTTGCCGGAGAAATAAAAGACGCTCCGAATACAGCTTGTTCCACGTCCACATCGTGCTCTCATTGGTGGGCGATCGATCCGAGGGCGCTGCGACGTCAGCGATGACCTATCTCTACTTGCTTCTGGCATCTAAACCTGCTCCGCAGGCGACATGCCAGAAGTGCCGAAGGCATCGAGATTAGGTCCATCGACTTGTTAGGCCTTTTTTCTTTCTTTCGACGATCCACTTTTGGAACGACTTTTGCGACTCAAACGAAGGTCGTCCTTGTAAAATTCCTTCCATGCTCAAGTCCTCATCCAGATCCGGCCAGTGGATTCCCTCCTTATCGCCGATAAATTCCCAATGATTTCTTTCTTTTGCAGTACCATTGAGCAGTCGCGGATACCACACCAGAGGGGAGGAGACGGAGCGGCCATCAGAAAGGTCGACGGTGAGGGTCGATGCGTCAACTCGAACATCTTCAAGGCAGAGGTGGGTTTCAATCGTTAAAGTATTCATGCCAGCCTTTCAGTAATTTTATTTTGTGCTTTTTGATGATCTTCTGAATATCCATAAGCTCATTGGGTCGAAATCGTCCGCTTCGCTCGATTCGAACGGGGTCGATCCAAAATTTTGCGATATGCCTCTCTCGCTGAACATGGACATGTGCCGGTTCTTCGCGGTCATTCGCGTAGAAGAAAAAGCGATAAGGTCCGATTCGCAGCGACGTGGGCATTACTGATAAGTTATCGGATTTTAGACTTGATGCAATATTTTCTAGGTTGGTCGTCTGGCAAAGTAGTCCGTCCTTGCTTCGGGCTTGTTCAACCATGGATCACTTTTGAGGTGCGCCGCTTCGCGCCGCACTCAAAGCGATCCTTTTATCGTTAGGCGGCACGTGCAACTAGGCAATTGACACCCCCACTAGCGCGATGGGCAAGCATACGGCGCCAACCCACGCTCCCAGTTTTGACAAGGCGCGCTGCGATGACGCGTAGTCCGTGCCCGGGTGAGCAAGATCTTCAGCATCCATCGCGCGACGAGCGGGAGGAATCCGGTAAACAAGAAAGTTGGTCAAGAGTAGCGCCGGGCAAAGCGCTGAAAGTAGCGCCGGGAAAAGAACGAGCGCTGTAGAAAAGCTGAGAGGCCCGCTCGAGAATAGCGGGGCAGCAGCAGGGCGCAACAGTCCATGCAAACCAGAAAACACCCAGCCGAGCAGGAAGGCTATTGCGGCCCACAATGGAAGAGCGAAAAGCGGCAGTAAAAGATTCCACAGACTTCTCCGCCGCCGTGACCGATGGCGCGCGTTCTTGACCCAAGAGCCCGTCTTAAGCTCTTGCCCGAGGCGGGCAAGTTGGTCGTCTTCGTTAGGAGGTATGGATTTCATCGCGCAGCCTCGTGCCGCCTAACGACCAAGATCACCGATGACGGCCCCCTCCAGAGCCGTCCGAATTGTCAACTGACGTGGCGGGGCCGTCATTCGGTGGATCGTTTGGTTCGCCTTGTTTTATCCGCAGAATCGAAATCTTCAACCCTCGCTTTTGACCGAATGCCTCCGCAATCTCCGGCAGATGTCCCACCGCGTGAAATCCAAACTTTTCGTTCAATCGCTGGGTCGCCTCGTTATGGTCGAAATACATGCTTATCAGGTTCTCAACGCCCAGGCGAGGGCACGCCTCGATCATCCGCTGCTTCAGCATAGTCCCGAGCCCTTTACCTTGGTGATCGGGTGCGATGTAGGTGCTGATCTCTGCGGTCTTATCGTAAGCGGGCCGCCCGCCATAGAACGAGGACAGGTAGACGCACCCAACGACCCGGCCGTCAAGCTCCGCCACCCATATCGGACGCTTTGATGGATCGAATTTCCTGAACCACTCAACCCGATCAGTAACCGTAATGGGATTTGTATCGGCAGTCGCACGCCCGGCGGGGATCGACGCATTGTAAATGTCGATGATCTCGGGCAGGTCGGCCTCAATTGCGTCACGGACGGTGATCATATTGTTGGCGAACAGTTAATAGGCCGTTTCGGCATAACATGGGAAATTCCCATATTAGGCCACTGGTTTGTCGGCCTATCATGGGACCCTTCAGAGGAAGCGTTCACACTTAGGCCACTATAAAATTGCGGTATATCCTGTTTCATTTGAAACTTTCTTCTCTGTTCGGTGTTTATATCAGCATGGATATTCCGACGCCTCAAGGTCTAAAAGCTTCTACCACACTGAAAGGGGAGCACGTTTTGAGCCGAATGACTGCAACGTTGAGAGTGAAGCATTATTCCTTGCGGACGGAAGAAGCTTATCTCTATTGGACTCGATCTTATATCGAGTTCTTGCAACGACGTTTTCGTCTATTTTCTGGATCTGAGGTGACCTCTGAGGAGAAGGTTCGGACATTTTTAGAACATTTGGCGTTAGAGAAAAGGGTTTCCTCCTCCACTCAAAATCAGGCGCTCAATGCGCTGGTCTTTTTCTATCGATACGTTTTAGAAAAACCCATTGGCGAACTGGGCTCGGTCGTCCGCGCAAAGCAAGCGAAGCGGCTTCCGGTCATTTTGAGTCGGGAGGAAGTCGCTAAACTGTTGAATGCGCTTCAAGGGGAGATGCGATTGATGGCTCAAATCCTCTATGGCTGCGGACTTCGGGTCAGTGAATGTCTGAATCTTCGAATCAAGGATCTTGATTTCAGTCGCGGTCTTCTCATTGTTCGTGCGGGAAAAGGAAACAAGGATCGGCGAACGATGTTACCTCAGGCGATTCGAGTCACCTTGGAAAAACACATTGCAACGCTTCATTCGTTACATGAGTTAGATCTTCGCGACAAAATTCCCGTTCCCTTGCCTGATGCTTTGGAACAAAAATATCCGAATGCTGGCTTCGAATGGCCATGGCGTTGGGTCTTTCCTGCGGCAGGAATCTGCCATCACCCAAGAACGGGGAAAGTCGTTCGCTATCGGATTTTGGAGGATGTTCTTCAGCGGGCGATCAAAAGTCATTCCTGTCCAAAATAAAACCCGATCACCGAGGTGAAACCGGGCGGGGGGATTGAAA
>CAZKRU010000049.1:0-30333 GCA_964555235.1 uncultured Verrucomicrobiota bacterium | reverse complement strand
AGGGTTTCGCTTCCAAGCTCAGGGCATTCTTACCCGACAACATCGGGAGATTCAGATTTCCACAAAACCAGTAACCTGATTTGGTAGGGCGACCTCGATGAGGGCGCCGCTTCTTAGATTGTCCGCTCCCCAAGCCGCGGCCGTTTCGTCGAACCGGCCCCATCAAGATCTGAAGGTCCAAAGAAATGAAGTTGATCGAATTCCGTTTTTCGTTAGCGTTCCCGAGTGATTAGCAGAGGATATGTCGGTTTATTCAGCGAGCCCCTTCAGCGGGAAGCGATCTCGCAATTCGTTCAATCCTGGATTGAGCGCTTTGAAAAAGTGGAACAGTTACTCCCTGGCGATAACAATGGCACCTCGGCATTGGCAATCACCAAGCCCGAAGAACTCATGTGGCACCGGGATATGCAATTTCGCGTTGTGAACGGAATCGATTTCGCCTGGGTTTATATTACCTTGGACCGCCAGGTCATCGAAACCTCAGGACTTCCCGCCGAACAGATCTCTCTCTGCCTCGATCTTCTTCTCGAACTTCCCGGACTCCTTGAAGTCATTGATGAACATGACGACGCACGATTGGAAATCCTCGAAAAGAAGGGATTACTCTAATCCTTCGCTCGTTTTGATGAATCCTCCGTTTCTTACTCTTCCCAATATCTTTGATCGGCTCTGTTGGACGGAAGTCTTTGGAAATACCCATCCCGTTGAACTCGATCTCGGCGCAGGCGACGGTGGGTTTGCCGCAGCCATGGCGACGCGCTATCCCGAACGAAATTTTCTCGCCGTCGAACGTCTCTTGGGACGCGTTCGAAAGATTGAAAAAAAGGCAAAGCGACTGGTGCTTCCCAACTTACGCGTCCTTCGTCTCGAAACGTCCTACACGCTCCAATATCTGATTCCGGCAGGTTCGGTCTCTGCCATTCATCTTCTCTGTCCCGATCCGTGGCCGAAGCGCCGTCATCTCAAAAATCGGATCGTTCAGGAAGCGTTTGTTCGGTACGTGGCGGAAGCACTCACGCCTCAGGGCTTCTTTCATTTTGCCACCGACCACACGGAATACTTTGCTTCAGGCTCTGAAATCATCGATCAATGTCCACTCCTGAAACCTTCCGATGCCTCTCCCTGGCCTGAAATTCCGACAACGGACTTCGAACGGGAATTTGCCAAAGAAGGCCGCCCGCTTCATCGACGATTTTGGGTCAAATAGATTGCAATTGCACCTTTCACCCTTCTTGCTATCTTAATCCAATGCCTGATGGAGACCTGTTTCCGCTCCGGTTCCTCCTCCCGATTTGGATTAAAATTCGCAGTCGTCTCTTATTTTGGTTGGTTGGATTCGTCGGACTTTTTGGGACGCTCTGGGGCTGGGTTCAAGTCAACACTTCCATGGAAGCGAATGCCCAGGATCGCTTTCAGAACACCGCTCGAAATCTCACCCTTCAAATTGAAACCCGTCTCCAACTCTACGAGCGATGTCTTCGTGGAGTCGCCGCACTTTACGCCGCCTCAAAAGATGTCGACCGGGATGAATTTCATGCGTACATTCAAAGCCTTAATCTCAGCAAAAAATACCCCGGGCTCATCGGCATCACCTACAATCAATGGGTTCCTGAATCCAAACGACCGCTTTTCTTAAAACAACTCTCCCCCACCCTCTTCCCACGCGGAATTTTTCCTCCAGGGCTCCGTCCTCAATCCTGTGTCGTCACTTACATCGAACCGCAGAATTCCAAAAATCTCTCTATTTTGGGAATGGATATCTACGCAAATCCCGAAAGACAGGAGGCGGTTGATCAAGCCATCCTCACCGGCAATCTCTCAGTGACCCATCAAGTCGAACTTGTTAATCACCCCAACGGCAATTCTCGAGGATGTCTCTTCATTTTTCCGATTTTCCAAAAAACGAAAGCGATCGAGACAGAAATCCAAAGACGAGAGGCCACCGAAGGCGTCGTCGTTGCCATTTTCCAAATCAATAAACTCATGGAAGAGCTCGAAAGCACCACCCAAAACGAAATCCAGTTGAACTTGAGTGAAATGATCGGAACTTCTTGCGGACCCATTTATCAGCAGAAAATCACCGTCCCCCCTCCCCCCGCCTTTCATCCCTACCGATATCTCACCCAACTTCAGGTCGCCAATCGTCAATGGTCTCTGACGATTCAAACGCTTCCCGCATTCCACGAAAAAATCTCCCCCCTCAATGCCCGTTATGTTCTTGCAGCGGGACTCACGATTACGGTACTCCTCTTGATTGGTGTTCTTCGGGAATGGATTAACATCGAGCGCAACCGACGCTCCGCAGGAGCCCTCCTGGAAAGCGAACGCCGATTCCAAGCCCTCACCGAAATTGCGCCGGTCGGAATTTTTCGAACCGATGCCGCAGGACAGTGCAACTATATCAATCCCCAGGCCGCCGAGTTGCTCGGAGTTCCCCCACAGTTAGCGCTTCAGTCAGGCTGGCATAATGCCCTTCACCCCGAAGATCGGGAACGAGTGCTAAAATCTTGGAGTGAAGCCGTTGAGAAAAAGACACTTTTTCTCAGTGAATACCGATTCCAGCGCCCCGATGGAACGATCTCCTGGGTTCTCGGCCGCGCGCTTTGTGAATGTGGTCCCGAGGGAGAAGTCAAAGGGTTCATCGGAACGCTCACCGACATCACCGAGCGACGACGACTCTTGGAAGAACAACTGAAAATCAGCAAACTGGAATCGATTGGGGTTCTTGCGGGCGGCATTGCTCACGATTTTAATAACTTACTCACTCCCATCCTAGCGAATCTTTCGTTTTTAAAATCGATGATTCCCGCATCAGACGCCTCCCAGGAATATCTCATCGAGACCGAACAAGCTTCGTTTCGAGCACGCGATCTTACCCATCAACTTCTTACCTTTTCAAAAGGGGGAACCCCAATCAAGCGGGCTTCTCACCTCCGGGATCTCATTCAGGAATCGATTCGATTCGCGCTTCACGGCCGCAATGTAACTCCCGACTTCCAAATCGCTCCCGATCTCAACCCCGTGGATGCCGATGCTGGTCAAATCTCACAAGTCCTTCAAAATCTCGCCATCAATGCCGCCCAAGCGATGAACCAAGGGGGACAACTCCACACTCGCGCATTCAATACCACGGGGATCGATCACCCCACACTCCCTCACAAAAACGGCTCCTTTATTCGAATTGATATCCAAGATACCGGCGCGGGGATCTCCCCCAAGAATCTCACGAAAATTTTCGATCCCTATTTCACCACCAAAACGGAAGGACATGGCTTGGGACTCGCCACGGTCTTCTCGATTATTCACCGTCATGAAGGCCTCATCGGGGTCACTTCCGAACTCGGAAAAGGAACGACCTTCTCCATCTTCCTTCCCGCCAGCACCCAAACTCCAAAACCTTCCGAACAGCCGGACGCCCTGCTTCACCATGGTAAGGGAAAGATTCTCGTCATGGATGACGAAAAGGAGATTCGCAGTACGGTGGATCGCGTTTTAACAAAGCTCGGATATGAAGTATCGCTCGCCTCCAATGGAGAAGAAGCCATCCACCTCTTTGAAGAAGCGGTTCGTCGTCGTAGTTTTTTCAACGCCGCTCTGATGGACCTCACGATTCGCGGAGGAATGGGAGGAAAAGATGCCGCCGCTCAAATTAAACTCATTGATCCCTCCGCCAAACTGATCGTCTTCAGCGGTTACTCGGAAGACCCGGTGATGGCTCACTATCGGGACTTTGGTTTTTCCGCAGCCATCCCCAAACCGTTCACCGCACAAACGTTGAGTGAAGTTTTGAAAGAGACTTTGAAATCACCGCCCCTCTCAAGCTAATCTGAAGCCCGCTTTAAGCGAATATCCACTTCGCGAGTCACAAATCGCCACTCTTCCGAAGCACGCAACGCTGCCAGGAGCTCGTTAAACGCTCCAACCTCCTCTGGCGAGTATTCGAACCAGGTCAAAAAATCAAATGGTTCGTCAGTGCCCAAATCACGACAATGGTGAAGCCGTCGAGCAATTGCAGGAAGATACCGAATCCCCGTTCGAATGTGTGCGGATTGCTCTTCGAAAATGGATCGGCGCTCCTCTTGAGTCAGCGCCCACCACGCCTCGCTCTTCTTAATTGGGATCAAGGCCGCAGAGCTTGAGTTTGGACGTCCCAATCCTTCCTGTTTCGAAATGAGTTCGCTCTTTTCCTCACAGGTCACATACCGTTCATTACTGGTGACTCCACGTAAAACCCACTCCCCTTCTTCATGGTTCACAGAGCCGGGAAGAATATTTAGATAGGGTACGGAAGGGAGAGACTCTCCAACGACCGCCTTGAGATGAATGATCCGCCAAGGACCGGTTGATCCCCCGACAAATGAAAAGAGTCGACTGTTCATGATTGGATTTCTCCGCAAGTCATTCCTCAGGGTTAAAGCACGATTAGTGCCAGCAACCGAGAGTCTTTCTTTGAGTTCTTGGAGTCGTTGAGGTCCATTCGGATCGTTGAAGTTTTAACCGCAAAGTCGCAAAAGCTCAACGGAAGGAATTTGCATTTCGAAGCTTAAAACCAAAAAAACGTTGAGGTCGTCGAGTCCCGCCCGCAACGCTGCGCGTAGCGCTGCGGGCTGGGCTTTGCGGTTAAAACCGTTTTTACCTCAAAAAGAGATCCCGCAATTAACGGGCAATCATGAACATCGGCTCAAAACTGGAGCTGGCGCGATCCCAAAAATATTGTGCCGATGGCGTTGAGTTTTTGGGAAGCGACCGATGAAAGCGTACCGCCCTCACTTCTCGCATCCGGCGACGCTCGGGAAGTCCTTTTTTCAATAAGACCCGAAAGAGGAGCGTCAGCGTCTGCTTTTTCGGACGGTCATATAAATCAACGGGACAGACATAGGCAATCTGGTAGCCCGTCTCTTCACGGAGTTCACGTCGAAGTGCCGCCTCAATCGACTCATACGGCTTCACTTTCCCGCCGGGGAGCGTCCAAAGATGCTTCCCGTAAGCCTGACGCACCAAAAGCACTTGGCCGAAGGCATCCTCGACCCACGCCATGACGGAAATCTCCTTTGTCGGGCGAATCGTTTTCGCCAACGGGAGAACCGGCTTCGTAATCTTTCGTCGAACAGGTTTTCTCAAGATTCGAGGAGTTTAACCGCGTTTACGTTGAGTTGCCGAGAGGAATTTTTTCCTCAAGCGAAGTGACTTCGGCGTCACCTCAACATACTCATCCGGAGCAATGTACTCCAGTGCACGTTCCAAGCTCAACTTACGAGGCGGGGCCAGGACGAGACCTTTTCCATCTCCTTGGGAACGCATGTTGGTCAGATGCTTCTCCTTGCAAGGATTCACGGTGATATCATCGGGACGGGAGTTTTCTCCAACCACCATTCCCTCATAAATTTCATCGCCCGGGCCAACAAAAAGTGTTCCGCGCTCCTGTACGTTATTCAACGCATAAGCCGTCGCCGGTCCGCCTTCCATCGAAATCAGAACCCCGTTGAGACGCGTCGTCACGTCACCCCGCTTCAAACCGTACTCTTTAAAGAGATGGCTCATGATTCCCGTTCCACGAGTTTGATTCATCAAATCCGTTTCAAATCCGATCAAGCCACGAGTTGGAACAATCGCCTCCACCGCCACCGAGGTCGGGTGATGGTGCATATTAACGATTTCCGCCTTGCGCGCTGCTAGATTTTGAAGAATATCTCCCAACGAATCCGTCGGGACGTCGAGATAAAGATTTTCAATCGGCTCAAGAATGTTTCCTTCAGCGTCTTTATGGTAGATCACCTCAGGACGGGAGACCATCACTTCGTACGTTTCACGACGCATCTGTTCGAGCAAGATCGCAATCTGCATGGCACCACGACCACTCACCTCAAAGGCCCCTGACGCTTCCGTATCATTCACGCGAAGACTGACATTCGTTCGGGTCTCACGGATCAGACGCTCACGAATATGTCGCGCCGTCACCAGCTTTCCTTCTTTGCCTGCCGTCGGCGAGTCATTAACCAGAAACTGCATCTTGATCGTCGGAGGATCGATATCCACAAAAGGAATCGGCGTCCGCTCTTCGGTATCCGTAATCGTTTCCCCAATAAAAACTTCTTCAAGCCCGGCCAGCCCAATGATGTCTCCCGCGCCGGCTTCCTTGATTTCCATTTTTTGAAGTCCTTGATGCGAATAAAGCATCGTCACGACCCCCTTGAGTTTCTTTCCCTCAGGTCCGAGACAGACAATCTTGTCACCAATCCTGACGGTTCCTCCGTAAATTTTCCCATACGCAATACGTCCGACGTAATCGCTGTAATCCAGATTGGCCACCAACATTTCAAAATACTTCGAGGGATCCGCGACCGGAGGCGGAACGTGCTCGATGATTGCATCAAAGAGAGCCTTCATCCCGGCATTGCGAACGTCATCCGTCAATTCGCCTTTCCATTCTTTCACCGCAAATCCCTGTTTGGCTGAAGCGTAAATTGTCGGAAAATCAAGCTGCTCATCCGTCGCATTCAATTCGAGGAAGAGTTCAAAAATCATATCCAACACTTTGTGCGGGCGGGCGTTTTCGCGATCAATCTTATTGATCACCACCATCGGCTTGGCACCGACTTGAAGCGCTTTACGAAGCACAAACTTCGTCTGAGCCTGAGGACCGTCGAGTGAATCAACCACCAGCAAAACGGCGTCGACCATCTTCAAGCTCCGCTCAACCTCACCACCAAAATCCGCGTGACCCGGAGTATCCACAATGTTCACATGGTATTCGCCGTACTGAAACGCAGCATTCTTGGCTTTAATCGTAATCCCACGTTCTTTTTCAAGATCCATCGAATCCATCATTCGTTCCGCCACCTGTTGGTTCGAACGGAACGTTCCAGATTGACGCAACAACTGGTCGACCAGAGTCGTTTTTCCATGGTCAACGTGAGCAATAATCGCAATATTTCTAATCTTATCTACAGTCATAGTTCCCTCCGGGAGCCGAAACGCTAGATAACAATCCCTTGGCGGTCAAGGCTCATCCCAATCTTTAGCGATCTTGAGTAAAGGAAGAACTCTCACACAAAGGCACGAAGCCACAAAGCTTTCGAGGCCATTTCCGATTTTTTATGAAATGAAACAAAAAACACCTTCCGATTGTGGCTTCGTGCCTTTGTGTGAGACGGTTCTCCATTTAATCCCTTACCCAATCAAGAACCGACCCCAATCGGAAATCTCATGGGTATTACGAATCATCGCTGAAGCCGGAACTTCACGAGGAACTCCCGGAGGTTTGATCAATTTCAATCCAACCTCTTCGGGCAAACGATCTGCCTTCTTGCTATTCACCTCTTTGGCGGCAAGTACGCAATTCGTCCAAGTTGATTTCCCCCCTTTGGCCCTCGGAATGACATGGTCAATGTTTCCTTCCCCCGGACGAAGTTCCTTCCCGGTGTACTGACAACGTCCTCCATCCCGCACCCAGATCCCCTTGGTGGAAAATCGAGGACGGCATTTCGGCACTTTGGAAAAGTTCGCCAAGACAATGACGGTCGGAATGCGAATCGCTCCCCGAATCGTCTGAATCGCCGAATCTCCCTCCCTGACAGGAAGCTGAATCCAATCCTTCCAGCGAACCGGAATCATCGATTCATCCCCTTGAATATCCAGACCCGTCGCCACCTCGGTCGCAAGCATCGGAAAGGTCTCGATCGGAGTTTTCGTTCCGATCGCCTGCCACGCCCGGTTGAGGACGAGAACCATCTTTTTTTCCAACAGATTATTCATCGCAGTCTCCGTTAATCTTTATACGGGTCCGTAATATCACGTCCAGCCATTGCCACTCCCAAAGGCCTCAAGGTATGCAGAACTCGAATCGTTCCCGCATGCGCCTCGAGCACTTCCGGGAGCCGACGATAGGCTTGCGGTGCTTCGTCTAAATCTCCTCCACGAAGATGGACTCCCTTTTCATGAAGCCAAGCCCTCATCTCATCGTGACGAATTCGCCCCTGACCTCGTACCCACTTCCCCTCTACCTTCACACTCTTTCCAAGCGCCGCGGTGCGAGACATCACCCGACCGGCTCCGTGAACCGTCGAGTAGAGCGCCTCACGAGAAGTCTCCGAATCAACTCCTTCGATAATGACCGCATCATCGCCCATGCTTCCACCGACAAATCCCTTCTGTCCGGGAAAGGCCGGAGTGGCCCCCTTTCGAACCACCCAGTATCGACTCCCCTGATGCGTTTCGCTCCATGCAAAGTTATGGTGATTGTGAATTTCCTCAACGATTCCGGCTTGAAGAATTTCACGAACAACCAAACGCGCAACGTATTCGCGTCCCGCATACGCATAACGTCCGGCGAGATTCATTCCAGCAAGATAGGCCTGACCGATTTCGCTCCCATCCTCGACCACACACGGAGGAACATCCATTCCGTCCTTTCCTCCGGCGCACTTCAAGAAATGCGTTGCCGTCTTATGACCCAATCCTCGGGATCCGAAATGCACGCCGACCCAGACCCGTTCTGATTCATCCGCAAAAAGATCGACATAGTGATTTCCACTTCCGACCGTTCCGAGTTGGTTTTGAGCCATCCGCTTCCAGTCACGAAAAGGCTTCTCCTGCCAAAGCGGATCATCGAAAAGCTCGTGATCGACCGGCTCCGCATTCGTGCGTCCCACGCCGAATGAAATTCGGTGAACCACTTGATCCATGAAATCAGGAATCCGTCCGGCGAGGTCACTGAAAACCGCGTCCGTACGAATCGCCAAATTTCCGCAAGCGATATCGAAACCGACCCCGGAGATGGAGATTTGATCCTGATAGGCAAGAACGCCACCGATCGGCTGCGCGTAGCCCTTATGTCCGTCGGCACAAAGGACCGCACGGGCACCTCCATGATCAAGACACGTTTGCATTTGACGAAGCGTTCCTTCGTCGTGATTTCCAAACACCTTCATTTTTAGTCTCCTTGCCTTTAGCGTGTTGCGTGTTTGTTCTTTGTTGAAAATGGCGGAGATGGAGGGTGCTGCCCCCTCGGAGCGTTTGACGGCTCGGTCGTTTAGCAAACGACTGCGGAAACCTGACCATCCGCGTCATCTCCATAAAATTTGCCTGTGGCGAGAGTTGCACTCGCACTTTTCCGATCTTAAGCCCGGATTTTGCAATAAACCCCGTATTGCAAAATCCGCCCAGTCCCCGAAAACTTTCGGGACTGGGCCGAGATTTCCGCCAAAACTCACAACCATTTTGGTGTTAGAGTTTTGGCGGCGGGGCGACCCCGAATACTTTCGGTTTCGGCACCGCCGAAACAAATTTTGCGTAGCTAACGCAAAATTTGGGTTAAGTCGGATGCCTCTTCTGGTTGGGCTACACAGGCGGAGTCCTCCGGGTGAGATCCGCACCCACACTCGATCCGTCTTGAGCGGATTGCCTCTGCATTGGGCTACCGGAGGAATAATACCGTCTTTCTACCAAAAGCAGGCAAATGCAGATCAGATCCTGTTCACCTCGAAGCCTCGAATTCCGCTACGTTGGAGCCTTTGAGTCGTTGCGGTTAATATTTGATAAAGCTAGGAAGATATAGAGTGGTGGATCCACTGGGAGTCGCACCCAGGCCTGTCGAGTTAAGAGCTCGCTGTACGGTCTGCCAATACTCTGGATCCAAAAGAAGCTTCGCAAAGGGAGTTCAGGCAAATAGCCGATCTTCTGTTCCGGCGGCACTCCATCCATAACTCACGTCATGATGGACCCCGGCCCTCAACATTCGTCTGGGGAGGTTCTCCCCGTTATCCACGACCCGGCCTCATCGAGCAACCGACACTCTCGGCCTGTTTGTGTTTCTGGTTCCGTGGTGCAAACGACCGTTTCCAGTCTCCCACGTTAGGTTGTCCAGGATCGAGCTTCCTCACCGAATTCGATCGGCGCGTTAAGGTATGCCCTGATTCCCTTTGCGAAAATAAGTCGCTCCGGCTGGAGTTGCACCAGCAGCCTTCTCCTTATGAGGGAGCTGCGCTACAATTGTGCCACGGAGCGGAAAATTGAACTTTCGAGCTTGAGATTGACAAGATCAACATCAAGTTTAAGTTAATCTCGTGAAAACAATTTCAATGCTTGATCTGAGAACCCAGAGCCAAAAAATCATGAAAGAGCTGGCCCGGGGGGAAAGCCTCAAGCTGGAGTATCGAGGAAAAGCGGTAGCAATCCTGAATCCCGTTAAAGAAGAATTCAAAGACAAAGAAGACCCGCTCCGAAGCATCGGCTCGATCTCTCAAACGGGCCTTGGATCCTTGGATGAATTTTCGATCGACGACGTTTTATATGGCGCAAACTCCAACCTTCATTGATACCTCGGGATTCTTCTCGTCCCTCTCCAGAGATGACCTCTTCCATGAACAGACGTTGCAAATCCTTGGAGAAGTCCGCCGCCGTTTTGTGACCACCGATTGGATTATCGGCGAGACCCTCAATCTGCTCACCGCACGAAAAAAACACCATGTCGGAATCGAATTCCTGGAGCACTTGGAAAAATCCAAAATCCTGCAAATCCTGAATATCGATCACGACCGCTTTGAAAGCTCCAAAAAGATTTTTATCAAATATAAAGACCAGCAATTCCCTTTCACCGATTGCACCTCCTTTGCACTCATGAAAGAATTGAAGATGAAAGAGGTCCTAACCGCCGACCATCATTTTAAAATCATGGGCTTCCTCCCTCTGCTCCACAAAGCGTAGAGATCGTATCCAAAATAAAAAAGTCTTCTCAGCGAACTCAGTGGACTCTGCGCGAAAAGGAAATTGATCCCGGATTGGACGCGCGCCGGAGACTTGCACTCCGTAAGCCGGTTTTGCAGACCGGAGGTTCGGCTCTTTACCTTGCGCGCAATCAAAGGATCAGGAGCCGGGGATTCGCACCCCGCCCTCGAGTTTCACAGACCCGGATGCTCACTCGCTACACCATCTCCTGAAAAAGGAATCCCGAACATGGCTCCGCCCCATGATCCTCGGCTTCAAAAACCGGTGTCCTACTGATTAGACGATTCGGGAATAAAAGAGAAAATCAGGATTTTAACCGCAAAGCCCTCGAAGTCTCGAATGCGGTTGTGATTAGAGTTTAAAATCAGAGCCCCTACCTTTCTCGCACTTGACAACAAAACCGCTTGTATTACATTAGTGTCATACAAGGAATTCCATGCTTTCCGTACGACTCCCTGAAAAATTAGAAAACGAACTCAAGCTGGTTTCGAGAAACCGTCGTTCCTCGAAGTCAGAAATCATCATCACCGCTTTAAGCGAATATCTGGCGCGTTTCAGTCACCAGAAAAGTCCCTACGAAGTGGGCAAGCACCTCTTTGGAAAGCACCCCCTCGGAAATCCCTCCCTCTCCTCCATGACAAAAACCAAATATCTGGCCAAACTTCGTGCGAAGCACCATCGTTGACGCAGGTCCACTGATCGCTCTCTTTGCGAGTGACGACCAACACCATCAGGACATCACCACTTTTTTAAAAGGATATGTCGGTGAGTTATTGACGACTTGGCCCGTGATTACCAAAACCGCCCATCTGCTTTCGGAAAACCATCAACTCCAAATTGATTTTTTAGAGTGGATTCGTCTCGGGGGACTCCGAGTGATCGACACTCACGTATCAAGCCTCGATCGCATCATCGAGTTATCAAAAAAATATAAAGATATCCCCATGGATTTGGCAGATGCGACGTTAGTGGTGTTGGCGGAGGAAAAGGGAATATCCAACATCATCTCCATCGACTCAGACTACGATATTTACCGGATTTTCAAAAAGGAACGTTTTAATAACCTCTATCGAAAATATCTTTTCTCCCGAAAAAAGAAATGAAAAGCGTGCCGCACCCCGGACTCGCACCGGGACTCGCGAGTTTCTGAGACTCGTGCCTCTTCATTGGACTAGTGCGGCAAAAGAGTGCTCCCGCCAGGAGTTGCACCTGGAACCTCGACGATTCGTATTCGTGAATGCAGAGCTATTACACCTCGGGAGCAAGAAAAACGTGCGTCATGCCGGTACTGCCCCGGCTTAACCTGTTTGGAAGACAGGCTCATTGCTTCTATGATAATGACGCATGAAAAGTGGTAGCCGGTGCGGGTACTGCCCCCGCGTCTCCTCCTTGAAAGAGAGGAATCCTTGCTGTTAGACGAACCGGCCAAAAAAGGTCGCGGGACGTGGAGTCGCACCACGAAAGGAGAGCTTATGAGACTCCCCAGGTTCTCAACCTTCCCGCATGAAAATAAGAGGTGTCTCGCGCCGAAAACCCTTCTGAAAGAAAAACGCTCTCCAGCCGGAGGCGTGATGTGTTTGGTGCGGGAGCGAAGAGGGGCACAACCGCGGAGCACGCTGAGGAAATCCGTTTTGTTTTTTAATTCGGAATTCAATCCTCTGCGGCCTCCGCGAACTCAGCGCGAAAAAACGGCTTTGTTTTTAAATATGGCTCGTGTCGGTACCGCCCCGACCCCTCCTGCGCTTCAGGCAGGCGCTCCCACTATGGCAGCTCAACGAGCCAAAATAAATTAGGTTTTCACACGGAGATCACGGAGTCCACGGAGATGAATAAAATTTTAAACTCAGTGTACTCCGAAATCTCCGTGTGAGAAATAATCGATCAAGGGTCCTCCGGGATGGTACCGCCCCATCGTCTTTCGATTATCAATCGAACGCTCTGCTTTTGAGCTACAGGAGGAAAAATGGTCGCCCGTGACGGTGCTGCCCCGCCGACCTCCCGATGTAAGCGGGATGGGTTACTGTTACCACCAACAGGCGAATGAAAATGAGTGGGTCGCCTGGGTTCTGCCCCCAGTCTTTGCGGTTTAAAAGACCGCTGTGCTGCTGTTACACCAGCGACCCAAAAAAGATCGAGAGTCCGGTCCCGCGGGAGGTCGTCGGCTGACGAAGCGTACGTTGCCTCCGGGCTGGTTCGGTCGTCATCCAACCGGATTCTCGAAAAGGGTGCTCCTGGCCGGACTCGCACCGACACTCTCGACGTCCTCAACGTCGTGCCTCTTCATTGGGCTACAGGAGCAAAAACGTACCCGCGCCCGGTGCCGCCCCGGGAACTTCGCATTGAGAACGCGGTGTGATCGCTGTTTCACCACGCGGGCAGAAAAGAAATTGTGTCCCGGGTTGGAATTTCACCAACGACCTGCTCTTTAGGAGAGAGCGGCTCTGGATAACTGAGCTACCGGGACATCAATTGGCGGGCCGCCAGAGAATCGCACTCTGGATCCTTTTCAGGGGATTGCTGTTTTCGGGACAGTTTCCTCGTCTATGCCGGACGCGACCCACAAATTTCATACAGAGTGACAGAGATCACGGAGGATCGTATTTTTGAAATTCAAGACGGAATCTAGAGAGTTTTAAGCAATCCCATGGCCTCAAGAAAATTTGAAACTCAGGAACTCAAGAAGCAAAAACCAGACGGGATCGCCCTATTTTCTGAGTTCGTGAGTTCCTGATTCAATAATACGCCGCTACAGTTTTTATAAACTTGTTATAGATGCAAAAACTCCCTGCCTCTGCGCCCTCCGTGTGAGACATACTCCCCTTGCTACTCTCAATAAAGGGATCCAGAGACCGGACTTGCACCGGCAACCACCCGTTTACAAAACGGGAGCTCTGCCATTGAGCTACTCTGGAATAAAAATGGCATCAGCGGATGGACTCGCACCATCACCGTTCTCCTTAACAGGGAGTCGGACTACTATTATCCCACGCTGATATTTTAAATGCGTGGCCCACCCAGGAGTTACGCCTGGAACCTTGCGGATAGAAGCCGCGCGCTCTGGATATTGAGCTAGTGGGCCTGAAAGGGTCGGGCACCTCGGTTCTGCCCCGAGTCTCTCACCGTCCCAAGCGGTGCGGATTTCTATCTTCCTCGTGCCCGAGAAATTGGCGGACCCGACGGGCATTGCTCCCGTGACCTTCCGCTCGACAGGCGGCTGCTCTTCGTGGCTGAGCTACGGATCCAGAAATGGTGCCGGCAGCAGGAGTTGCACCTGCGATGTTTACCCAAAGGGTACGGTTTTACAGACCGCAGTGGCACATCTGACAGCCAACCTCACCGGCAAAAAGAATCAGGCCCGGAGCGATTCCGCGATCGTGAGTGATCCGCCCTGCGATAGGACGAGCCTGAAAATTAAAATGGAGAGTGCGGGCTTCGCTCCCGCCACCTCCCGGGTGCAAGCCGGGTGCTCTACTCAATGAGCTAACTCCCCAAAGAAAAATGGCGCGGCGTGAGGGTGCTGCCCCCTCGAGGATCGGATTTGGAGTTCGATCTGCGAGCTGTCGCCCGCCGCAGAAAGTGGATGTGTCTCGCGCGGAAAACCCTTCTGAAAGAAAAAACTATTTCAGCCGGAGGCGTGATGCGTTTGGTGCGGGGGCGAAGGGGGGCACAATCGCAGAGACCGCGGAGAATGAATTTTAAAATTAGAGCATTTAAAGTAATCTCATGGCCTCAAGAAAATTTGAAACTCAGGAACTCAAGAAGTAAAAAACAACCGGGTACGCCCTATTTTTCCTGAGTTCATGAGTTCCTGATCCAATAACTAGCGGCTACAGTTTTTATGAACTTGCTCTACCCTCAGCGGGCTCTGCGAACTCCGCGCGAGACATTTCTTATTTTTTAAGTTTTTAAAGAATTGCGGTATGCCGGTGACGCTCCGGCGACTCAGCGTTGGCAACGCTGCGTGATTCTGTTTCACCAATACCGCAAGAAAATGGTGCGGCCCCCAACCTGGAGGCCGCGATTCAATGAGCGACTGCAGCACGACCTGCGGACCCAGCGGTGCCGTTTTCACGCGGCTTGTCTGAATCATCGCTCTTCACCCCGAAAGCATTCGGGGTTCAACAAAGAACAAACACTTACAGTTTTTCTGTAGCCGCGTTCTGCGGACGTTTCGGTGTTTCCGGCACACCTCCCATCAAGCCGTTCGTTTTATAGAATCGAAACGGACATAAAAGAGATGGAGGGAGCGCGCCATCAAATCGATATCTATATCGGTTTGACAATTCTCGCGCGAGGGGATAGATTCGTGGCGTTCTTCCCAGAACACCGGGGGTCGGTTTATCCCTACTCCCACCTCCCCACCCTCCGCTTCAACGGAGGGTGGGGTTTTCTTTTACGACCTTAAATTGTTTTACTCGTTAGCATTCTCCTAGTTCTTATTTATTTCAGAAACGAAAAAACCCTGCTTCCTTCGAGGGGAGAGCAGGGTTTTTTCAAATCGATGTTAAATCGGTTTACCTGCTCGTCTCCATGGTGGCTTCGGGTTGAATGAGATTCTTCCGATCGAGACAAAAAGCCACCGCTAGGCGTAATGACGCCCACGTTCCAAAATAGCGATGACTTTGTTTTTTCATAATTGACGAGATCACCCTAACTGATGTAACCAAAAGAGTCAATAAGAATTTTTATAGATTTTTTTAATCCACTAAAACAGTCGACGCATAGAACATAGAAAGCATCAATACCAAATGGTAGGGCTCGACCCTCCGGGCGAGCCGGATTAGTAACGGCGCCCTCGGAGAAGTCGCCCTACCAGAATCGACTTAATTACTCCCAGATACAGGCTCCTTATTTCGGGAGCGCAATCGGTGTCTTGATCATCCGTTCGGGAAATTTTCCAATATGATACTGGTGACAGGTCAGACAGTCATCCCCGACTTTGTTCGGCGTATGACACTCTAAACAGGTCGCTTGCGAGATTGGCTTGAAGACCGGCTCCAGTGACGCGGGATTCGTCCGATGGTAGGCGCTCTTGAATCGACCGGTATCGGTATTTCCTTCCAATTGGTGACAGGTATTGCAAGCCATGGTCAAATGTGGACGATGCGAGTATTTTGTCAGCTCACGCATCCCTTCCTCACCCGGCGTTCCGTGCCAGTGAATCTTCACCTCACCCGAACCGATCGACTCCGTGCTATGACAGATCAGACAGGAGGCAAAAGAAGCGTATTGCCCAGGCGTGCTCTCAAAAATACCGCTCGCGGCCGGACTCATCGCCACCGCACTGAGCCACGCCTGAAGATAATTGTCGGTATGACGCTTCGGTTGGTACAAGAGCGCAAAATTCTCGGTATCCGCATTCGCATTGGCTTCATGGGTTGCGGGCCACTTCTTCTCACGCACTTCCGACGGAGCTTGAGGCAAGGCACGCGCTTGCAATCCCTTCATGACATCCAGCGGCATCGGCTTCAATAAATACTCGATCGTTTCCGGACTTAAACGTCCTCGGGTTGCCTTCTCAAGACGCGTCCGAAGCGCTTCCTTTCCTTTTGCATCAATCTCGACGTAAAGACGTTTCACCCCCCAGACCAAACGCTCCATTGCTTTGAGCTGAACGTCCGAAGCCTCGCTTAGATCGCCCCATGATTCCATCAAGCGAAGCTCCTTCAAATCTTGAGCAAACTCAGGATAGGTTGAATCCCCCGCAATCAACAACTTGGTAAAAACGGAGAGCTCGCCTTCCGCATTCACCGGATACGACCCGATCGAACGTCCCTTCCTACGCATCGTCACAACGTCAACTGCAGGAACCCGAAGCAACGCGACACCACCCGAAGTTCCCGAAGTACTCGTCGTGATCATACTCATGTGACAGGAGGCACAGGCCTGTTGAAATCCAATAAACGCCATCGACTGACTTCCCGGCTCCGGCTGGTGACAATCCGTACAAGCCGTCGCCACGTTTCCCTTGGCTGAAGTGAAATATCCGTTCAGATGGCTTTGGTGATTAAACGCAATCGAAGGCCGTCGGTGTCCTCCGTAGAAAAATCCGGCGCTTAAATCTTGAGGAAACTCCGCTTGCAACGAACGGCGTGCAGTAATCGCTTTTTCGCTTCCAGAAGCTCCTTCCAGATGCAATGTGCGGTTTACCGCTCGAACGACTTCACGCTGCAGCTCCGGACTCTCCGCCACCTTGGCAGGATCCAGATTAGTGCGAATTCCCTCGGGCAATGCTTGCGTCAGCTTCGGTCCAAGCACCTTGGACTGACTCCATTTCTTCATCCACCCTTCCCAATCCAAAACATCTTCACGCGCAAGACTCGAGCGAACAAAAGAAGGATGCCCCTTACTAAAACCCGCAAAAATCTGTTGATGGCAGGTTTGACATTGGGTGGAAGTCATTTCGGTTAACTTTGCATCCGCACCATGATGCTCGCGATGGCAACTGGCGCAGGCAATTTCCCCTTTCTCATTGGCAGGAACGGAGAGATGCGGGATCCGGAGATGATCCGTAAGCGATTTCTTCACATACTGGGAAGAGCGTTCCGTATGGGCATTCAAATGATCGGGATTTAAACTGTGCGGATTCTCAAAAAAAGGTTGTTTGAGATTGTGATGACACTCCAGGCAGCGCTGATTTTGAGAGCCGTGAGCCTTTGGAAAAAAAGCCACTTGTAGCCAATCGACCGGAGCCTCGGCACCCGCCGCATGACAAGCTTCACAATTTTCCTGCATCGACGCATGTTCCTTGGAAAGTTGCCCCGGCAAGGCATTCGTGCGTTGGGTGCGTCCCGCAAAAGCAACGAAGAGAAAACCAAAGGCCAAGGCCGCTGCTGAAAAAACAACCCGTCCTCTTCTCGCTCGAATGGCCGGAAGCGGCTGACAGGGCGTTATCTTCCGACAACATTGACCATCCGGCAGCGGTCCGTTTTCACATGGACCTCCGCAATCTTCAGGACGGGAACAAATCCAGCGATCATTCTTTTTGTGAGGCTGACACTCTCCAACGGTCTGACACGTTCCTTTGGCGGTCGGGCCGAGGGGACAGCGATAGCCATCCGGATGATGCCCGCAAATCCAGTCCCCTTGCGGACGTTCGTAGCGGCTTTTGTTGAATCGAAAATTCTGAAACCAGCGCTTCTTCATGGAACCCTCCCGGCAAAGGCGTAAGCGAGGAGCACATGGGCAAAAACGAGGATCAGCAAGGCCACGCTGGCGGGAATATGAAAGAAGAGCCAGTACTTCAAGGCGGATTGCAGGGACTCATGATAATCAAGATCCTCTTTCATCTTCACCAACTCTCGCAACTCCGCAAAATACCCACGCTCGACATCAGACAAATAGCGGTCCATTCCATTCATCTCCGCCTCCATTCGCGCCCAATGCGCTCGTGAATCCAGCAGATGCCGCATCTGATTTTTTGAAAACGTGAAAAATTCCAGCAACCGATTCGTATAAAAATCCCCGATCGTCGACATATTGCTCTCACTCACTGAACGCTCCACGAGTGCCTCAGCTCTTTCACGAAGTTTTCGCCGAAGCTCTGGAATTCGCTCATAAATGACCTCTCCCCCGCGTGTCGTCAGTCGGCCTGCAAAGTTTCGTGAAATAAAAATCCCGACCACTCCACTCAATGCAGCTCCGAGATAAAGCAGGAAGATCGACCAGCCGAGAGGACTACCGGGCCAGTGATTCCCCCCGTGTAAGACAAATATGAACATTGAGAGCCAGCCGATATAAAGATGCCACTGCAACCAAGACTCTGCGGTGCCCAGGGGAAGAAACGGAAGCTTTTTTCGTAAATTGAAAAGTGCTAAAAAGATTAAGATCAGGAGCAAGATCCATCCCGTGAGATATTGGGAGAGACGCAATGAGGATTCGTACCAGAAGACGATCGCCCCAATTCCGAAGGCGGCTCCGAGCGTTAGCAGAACATTTCGCGCTACTTTGCTGACTTTCAGTTTCATCGGTTCACCCACTCGGTTAATTGATGGAGCTGCTGCATATCAACCCGCTTGAGGGCATCATGCGGACAAGCATTTTGACAGGCCGGCCCGGTCAATTGCTCACTGCAAAGATCGCACTTGGTCGCCTTGAGAATTGGCGTCCCGGTTTTCTCATCACGAACCATCGCCCCCTCTTCATCTCGAATCTCGACCATCCGGATATTATCGTAAGGACAACTGTTCGCGCAGGTGGAACAGCCAATACAAGTCTGATCGTTGATCGAGACCTGCCCCCCAACCGCATTTCGCTGAATGGCCCCGGTGGGACACCCGATCATACAGACCGGATCGACACAATGCATACAGGCATTGGCAATCATGAAGTGCCCCTGAATAGCTCCGTGCCTTAAAAACCGGGGGTTGTTATCGTGTGTCGATGCGCATGCCTTGACGCAGTCGTCGCATCGCGTACACCGATCCAAATCGATCATCATCGTTGCCGTACCATTGATGAAGCGATTTTCCACCAAAAACTCCAACAACTCGGGGGCCACTTCCGCTGAAGTCGCCTGACGAAAAGCCTGCTTCTCCTGGGGTACAATCAACGGAGGAAGATGCTTCGGATCCATCTTAGAAAAGACCAATTTTTCAACGACTGCCGTCGGAATCACCAGAACGTCGACATAGCCAACCGCTCGCAACGAGTGCTGCAACGGAACTCGCTCCTCCATGCGCCAATTGTGGGCAATCTCTTCCAGTCCGTAAATCTGACCCTTCCCCAAATAGCGAATCGTTCGGTGGCCATTCCCGCATTGCTCACTCAAGCGTGCAAATCCCGATCGAATCAAAACCAAGCCATTCGGATAATCCCCCTCCCGACAGATCAACGGCTCGTTCTCCAGTCGCTGCGCCGCATTCGCTTCTGCCATTGCTTGATACGTTCCAAACCACTCAAAATTTCCGTAGGTATCAAAAACCGTCTGTTGTGCAATCTCCTGACGCTCTTCCTTTGACAGCAATTCAAACAATTCAGTCTCTTCCAGATGAATTCCCAAACTATGTTGTCGGTAACGCTTATCGATGTGACGTTTAATTTCTTCCGCCCGCTGTCTCAGATCACGAAGCCCTTGCCACCGAATCTCCAAAAGCACCGAATTTACATCCGCAATCACCGTCGCCGTGCGAGGAGTACGTCCCATCGCTGCAATCTCCCCAAACCATTCTCCCGCCTTCAACTCGCCCCGGTTATTTCCCAAAACAACATTATAATCCTGCAGAAAGAGACGAACCGAATCCCCCTTTCCAGCACGAGCCCCCACTTGTTTTCGCGAAGCATATCCTTTTAAATCTCGGGATTCTGTATGGATCGTATTCGTCCATAACTGCTTCACCGCTTCAAAAAAACTTTTCCGGGTGGTCTTGCGTCTTCCGAGTAATTCGTTCAGCCGGTCATCCGACGAGACCAAGGCCCTCCCTTCCAAGATAAAAAAAGCGGAATGCCCGTAATCCCCTTCACGCACCACGATATCTCCGGGGGAAAACTTCACGATCCGGGCATCGTTCCGAAGAATATCACGAAGCGACGCGGATGCAGGAAAACGACTGGCATCAATTTCACTAAAAGGAGGAACCGCAAGCAATCCGTCTACAATCTCATCCGACATCTCATCACTAAACGGACTATCCCAACGCTGCGGACGCGTGATGGAAGAGGACTCTGAGGCGAGATCGATCTTCTCCTTGCTCACGGCTTAACGCTCCCCATAAAGATTTTGGGGAGAAGCGGATCCAAGGCCCCCAACTTACTTCCATCCTGCTCTGCCAGAAATGCCTGGGTCGCGGCCTTGACTTGATCTGCTGCCGTTTGATACGCCACCTCATTTTTCAGTCGAAGATCCAACTTGCCATCCGCTTTCCGAGGAACCGCATCGAGGATCGCCTTCACGTTCGGAAGGGAAACCTTTGCATTCGCCTTCTCCAAAAATTCAACCGCCCCCTTCACTCGCAATGCCATTCGTTGACCATACGTATCATTCACGGTCGCTTTTGAAACGGCCCGCAAGGCGTGCTCCAGATCCAGAGCCCCACCCAGCAGATAGAGGACGCGTTGCTTCATCAACGGTGACTCGGGATTCGTCTTCGCGTCGTAGAACCGGTGACGGATCTCTCCTTGCGACCAGGAAACGAGTTCAAAGGGACTTCCGGCTGCATGTCCTCCGGTATTCACGAGCTTTTCATTCGGAACCGTGTGACACTCGTAGCAGGCTGAATATAACTGGTAGAGATTGGAACCTCGCACCCAACCGACGGATTCCGCTTCTTTTTGACGAGGTTGCTGGTGATGAAACGCCACCCACTCCTTGGCTTCGCCGTGACAGCTCTCACAAGAGACTCCGGAAACCACCTTGTTGGAGACCCCCGACTTCTGAGCCGTGTAATGGCAATTCATGCAATCCCCTTCCCCCTTGATTTTGGAGACGCCCATCTTGTCCGCAATTTCCTTCGCCTTCGGAAGTCGATGCAATAAATCAAACGCTTTTGCATGATGGGTCTCGTTCCAAACACCACTCTCCAGCGGGTGACACGCAGCACACGCCTGGGATCCAACAATTTTAGCCGGATCGGAGGCCACACACGGTTTCACCCCCACAAAGCCCATGAGCGCGAACATCGGAATCAGTATTTTCTTCATAGATTTTTTCCGGTGATGAGGAGTTGACTCTTCCACCACGATGTAGGTGTAAGTCCGATTATGATTAAAGCAAGCTGAGAAGAAATGAAAAGGCAAAGCCACCAAAAAGACTCTTCCATAAATCCATACGAATGGAGGCCGATCCCGAGCATATTGACTCCAAACCATGACAACGAGGTAACAATATCCCCCGCAATCGCCAAAACCATGAAGCCGCGATCCCGAACCATTCCTCCCCAACGAAGGTGCAATAAGAGCGCATTCCAGAGGACAATGAGCAATGCCCCATTTTCTTTCGGATCCCACCCCCAAAAACGTCCCCAGGATTGATCTGCCCAAATCCCCCCCAACACCGTCCCGACAAAACTAAAGAGCGTTGCAAAGCAGACCGCGCCATAGGCCATCTCAATTAATCGCTTCGCCGTCCCTGCTCCTAATGAAGTCGTCCAGACTCCCCGAACCACATAGAGGATCCCTAAAAATCCAGAAACAAAAGTCGCCGAGTAACCCAAGGTAATCACCACCACGTGAGTCGCTAGCCAGAAATTGGAGTCCAACACCGCTCTCAAGGTTTCCAAGGTATCGCCTCCTGTCGATAAATGATGCGCAATCAAAAGCGTGCAGAACCCAAGCACTGAAGCCACAGCCGTCCCAATCCCATCCTTCTCACGACGATCCAGAAAAATCCCAAATAAGACGGAAGCCCATCCAATAAAAATCGCCGAGGAATAAAGATTGGTCACCGGAGGTCTGCCTTGGATCCACATCCGCAACGCTAACAAAATCGTGTGCACCCCCCAAACCAAGAGGATCAATTTCCATGCGCTCGCCAAAGGCTCACTTCGCTCCCAAAACCAACCGGCCAACACCAATAAAAATGCAATGAGATAAAGGGTCGCGCAGCGATTAAACCACTCCCCTCGCCCAAACCACCACTCGGCATCAACCTTGTTCAACGATAGTTTTGAAGAATCCTCCAGCCAGGTGCGATATTCGGCAATCGCCTGGGCAAATGCACCGACCTCTTTTTTCTCATAAGCCTCGAGCATTTTCATATAAGCAAGCAAGGCTGTCGATGAATTCTCTTTGGGATCTAATCCGACCAGCATCCCACCGACCGTCCTCCACTCCGCGTCCGGAGTGGCAGGCGGAATCAATCGCATGGAAGCCCATTGATCCATCGTCCGATATCTTCCAATCAGGGACTCCTTCGTTTCTGAAACGCGCCCCTGCATCACCCAAATTTGATAAAGCCCCACTTCCGAAGCAAATCCCACTTCACCGGGAGGTCTCACCGAAAACGCAAGACGATGAGAGAGCATCATCCGTTGCCGCAACGAAACTACTTCCTTCTGAAAGGGGCTCCGTTGCTCTGCGGCAACACTCGCCGCCAGATCCGCCTGCTGTTCGATCCCATCCACCGACCGAATCAATTGACGCAACGTCAACCGCTTTTCGTCCTCAGGCTTCAAATTCACCAACGTCCGCAAATCCGGATGCTGAATCAAAAAGACAGGTCGCGAGGCCGCAGCTTCCGGATCAAATAAAACCTCCGCCATCCAATCCATCCCACTTGCCGATTCCCCTTTCTCCTCGCGAATGACCTGAAGACCACTAAAGTTCAGTAAACTCTGTCGAGCGACCGAATCCAACGGTTTCATTCGCCCATCGCTCCAGACCGGAAGCTTGCCCAGTTCTTTCACTGCAAAAGGACTCGCTGATTTGGAAGGAATAAATCCAGCCCCCAACACGGCAAGCACCAACAACCACGGCAAGATGGAAAAGAGTTTTTTCATTCTAAAAATCCGCTCGTTTAAAATCAAAAAACAGATCCGTGCTTGGCGCCTTTGCGAACTTGGCGAGAGAAATCATTGGATTCATTTTTTCCTCCTTTGCGCCTTCATCAAATGCGATCCAAATTGCCAGACCATCCCAAGCGTGATGAGCGCTGATGAAAGGTAAGGAAAGAGCCATGCTGGATTCCGCACCACTTGGAGAATCGAGGTCTTATCGCCATTATCAAAACTCGCCTGATAATAAGTCTCCCCGGCATAACGCAACGGTTCGTTCATCGAAATCAAAATCTCACGCCCTTTTTTATCTCCGGGCTCCGTCAAGAGAAGTCGACTTGAAAAGAATCGCGGAATCTCCGTTCCCGCATGTTTCTCATGGGTAAAATTCAACAATTTCAAGGAAAAGGCCTTCGTATAATGACGGGGCCGCAACTCCACTCGATAGGTTTTCCCTGCCGATTGAATCTCCTGCGCTTGCCCCAATGCATTTGAAAAAAGCCAAACCCCCGCTTCCCCCTCGGGAGTCCGAACCGCCACCCAGACTGCCGGAAGATTTCGCTCATCCGAACGCACCACCAACGGCAGCTCGCGCGCTGCGATTTTCAACCCGAGCCCCTTGGTTGCTTCTGTCGGTTCTGACGACTCCCCACGCCTCCATGCAAGATGCGCGTTGGGATAAAATTTCTGAATCGTCAAAACAAGTGGGATCTTCGGATGTTGGAAAACGGCCCCAGGCACCAGCAATGAATCCGGAATCGTCAGGACCGCATCATGATCTTGAGGGGAGGTATCGACAATTGCCAGTTCTGTTAACCGAAGGTGTTCCGAGTAATTCTTGGTCTCTCCCTCATCCAAGCGCATCTGACTCTCCACCGAAAAAATCGTCGTCGCTAACTGTCCGGTCAATAAGAGAATGAGCCCTCCATGAATCAGATGAATTCCTCCCTTTGCCCACGAAAAACGGAACTTCGAAAAATGGGCCGCCGAGAGGTTCACTAAAAAAAGCGTTCCAATGGTCATTCCTCCGGGAAAAACCGGGAGCTTCAACGAACCGAGCGTCCCCCAAACCACCCAACTCTCGAAATAGCGACGTTGCGCCTCATAAATTCCCCAATCTACCTGTGCCAACGTCCCCGCCAGCACCAATACCATCGCCGAAAGTAGACAGAAGACCGTCAGTCGCAGGGAGGCAACAAATCGAAACCCGCGTAGGAGCGCTGCGCTCATGGGGCGCGTACTCCCTTGATAAACTGATCAAAATTCTCGGATTCCGCGCGCACTCCAGTGGACGGTCCCATGATTTTAAAAAACCAACTCTGCCCGGAGACGGTCGTCATCGCCACGCGCATCCCTCTCGCCGCAGCTCCTTTTTCCGTACTCTCAATCGAGAGCGTGACCCACAACATTCCGCAGCTCTCCATCGTCTTTCGGGATCGAGCCCAGGTGGGCTCATCGATCGGAGCGAGTTGCAATTGTCCCCGCCAGCGATTTACATTCGCAAGTTCCGACCCCATTTGACTCGGTAGAACCGCAATGGAAACATCCACTCCCTCTGCGCGGGGATGATTGATTTTAAATTTGGACCGCTGCATGTTCCCCGGCGGAACCTCCACCCATGAAGCCGGAAGCGTCCAGCTTAATTCCCCTTCCGAATGCGGGGCCCGCTTTGGAATCTCCTCGTATCGCATCGTCTCACGCTGACATCCCGCAAGAACCAATAAAGCGAGAAGCCCCACGGATCCGACCCGAGTGAACCGATTCATCACGTTCGCTTCCTCACGCGTCCAGAACGAGACGCTTCCCTTTGGGGCGACAAATACAGGTGAGGCAGGTTCCCTCTTCCGCTTGAAAACCGGGCTCCTTCATGTACTCGACTTCCCCTTCCTTGATCGCCGTCAAACAACTCCCGCAATTTCCCGAACGACACCCGGAGGAAAGCGAAATTCCATTCGCCTCCGCCAACTCCAACAGCGACATCGCCGGATTCTGAAAAGCGACTTCCTTGGACGACCTCGAAAACGAAACCCGGGCAACATCAGATGACACAACGGCTTCCGTACGAACCGCCGGCGCAGACTTTTTCACACTCGAAGGACCGAAGGCTTCAAAATTCACTCGCTGCTCGGGAACCCCCCACGCTTTCAAATCGGTTGTGAGCGATTCCATGAAAGGCCCAGGCCCACAAAGATAGTAATCAAAATTACTGGAAGGGAGTACTTGCTTTAAGAGAGTCCCGGTAACCCTCCCTCGATGTTGATAATCTTTCCCCTCGGATTCTGTCGATCTCGGCTGACTGTAACAAACGTGGAGATGGATAAAATCGTGCTCCCGCGCTGCTTGCTCTAACTCTGCCTTGAACAAATGCTCAGATCCGTCCCGGACTCCATAGAAAAACCAAATTTCCCGGCGCACTCCAGAATCAAGAATATGACGAAGCATGCTGAAAATCGGAGTAACCCCAATTCCCCCTGCCATCAAAACCACCGGCGTCACAGCGCCCGTTTCCAAAAAAAAGTGTCCGGAGGGGACTTTGACATCCAGAATATCCCCTTCCTTGACTTGATCATGGAAATAATTCGAGGAAAGCCCGGGGCGTCGAGTCAGATCCCCCGATGGCGGCAATATCCGCTTAATCGAAATACGATAATGATCCGGCCGGTAACTATCGGACAGAGAGTAACAACGAACCGTCTTTTTATTTTCTCCGGGAATATTCAACTCAAAGGTCAGATACTGTCCCGGCTTATACGAAGGAATTGCCTTTTTGTCATGAGAAACAAGATAAAAGGAACAAACATCCGAGCTTTCCTCCTCCCGCTTGGAGACTTGAAACTTTCGAATCCCACTCCAGGAATGAACCAAGGCTTCATGGGTTTGCGAAATTCTTCGAGCCACCTGAAGACGTTGCTTCAAAATTTCCGTCTCCAATTCAAATTTCTTCCGCTGTTCAACCAAACGACGCCATGTCGCCAAAATGGTGATGAATAAGAGCGACGCCACGGCAATCAGCACAAGCAGCCCACCCAATTGAATCAGATACGACATCCCATCCCTTTATTAGAATTTATGGCGAACCTCAAACCGGGCCCCAAACAAGTCTTCTTGATGATTTCTAAAACCAACCATACTGTCCACACGCAAAATCCAGTCGTTCGCAATCGGGACTTGATAGCGTATTCCAGGCCCAAATTGGGTCCCCTTCGCCGCTCGATCCGGATCATTGTCCTCTCCAATCACTCCCAACCCCGCTAACTCCACCACAAGTTGCTGATTTAAATCAAATAGGTATTCAATTCCCAACGCGCCTCCGTAAACATCACTCCCTGTATCATCCAACTTCGGAAAGCCGGTCAGTCCATCGGTTTCAAAATTAATCCCCGTATTCTTCAAGACTCCTCCCGCTCCATCCGCTCGAAGCAAGGACTGAGGCCGATCGATTCCAATAAACGTGTTGCAGTACGGCACCAAGGTTGAGGGAAGCGAGGTCACCAGCGAGTTCTCCATCAAGAGCAAGACGCCATTTGCCGTCTTTTTCTTGTTATCTAAATCCTGTCCAAACGCTGTCAGGATACGCATCGAGTTTGAAATTCGGTCAAAATAACGCTTTGTGAATGAAATCGTCGCATTGTGGTAATCAAAATCTTCAAATTCTTCAATTCCATCCGTGAAACCGTAACCCGCTTCCCAATACCCTTCCGTCGCCTCAACAAACGCGTTCACTCCAAACACATGAGCCTTGTTATCTTCAGGAATCGCGCGGGTGGTCACCCGATCAAATCCCGCAAAAAACGTGACGTCCATATTGGCAATATCCAAAAACGGACTGTTCCTCGCCGGAATCGTAAAGGCCCCTCCAGTGAAGGCGTCCTCCACCCAGACACCATTCTGGAAAAGCATTGGAATAATCCCTCCAGCAAACGGAAGATCGATACGGTTATACTTCCCAGTAATTCCCTCCATCATCCGTCCAACATCCCCTTCAAAAAACAACGCATCCGGATCAGGATCCAACACAATCTGAGAAAACCGAAGATCATCCGCAAAATCAACCCGGGTAAACCGAGCATCCTGATCGACCGGAGTAAAAAAAGCGTGAATCCGTTCCGTCGAAGTAAACCGCATATCCACATTCAAATTCAACCGCGTCGCCAACCGTGAAAACGCCTGCTTGCCATCGTTATTATACGCCACCGCCGTTCGCCAATCTCCAAACATCATCAACTGCGCAAACGTCAGATTTTTCTTGCCCGTAATGTCTGATCCCGGTTGGAATGGCCCTTTTTGATAAAGCTCCCGACCGACTTCCAGCAACGGACGTGAATTTAAAACTTCGCGCTTTCCAGAATAAATCTGAGTTTCTAATTCAGGATTGTAAGTCTGTGGGCCATACGACGGATCCGATCCAAAAAATCCCGGGGAATAGCGAGTCTTTTTCGCCTGCGGAGACATCGTTGGTTCCGGATGATGTTGCTCGGGCGGAACTAAGCTGGCCGCAGAAGACTTCTCAGAAGCCGAGGGAGCTTTCTCTGGAACCGACATCGCTTCAGCCTCGGGAGGTGCCTCTTCTTTTTCCACCTTCGACTTGCCTACGCCCGAACCTCGAAATTCACCGCTGACCTCCTCTTCAACCTGCATTGCCGTCTGTTGGAAGACTGGAGCAGGCGCGACCTTAGAGGGTTTCGCTTCTACCGGTGTCGAAGGCTGAGCAGACTCCGCGTGCAAAGGCGCCACCATCATCCAGATTTGGAAGGCTCCCCCCAAAACAAGCAACGACATCAAGCCGATCATGACTCTCGAGCGCGGAATCATTTCTTCCCCTTCACTTCAAATTCAACCGTGTAGGGATGCAGGTCGAGCATCCACTCGTTCATCGCCCGATCCATTTCCGGAGTCGATCCACAGAACTGCATAAAATAGATCGGCTCCGCTCGGCTGCGAAGTCGCGCGGAAAGTTTATACTTTCCTGGTTTTTGTAAAAACTTCGCTGGAACTTCATATTCCGCCGTACGGGACTTGAGCGGAGGAATGCTGCGCTGCTCCATTCGAACAAACGGCGGATGATTCAAAACCGAGGTCGGCACTCCCGAGGGACGAATAAACGGAATCTGGTCGATATCCAAATTCACCGGAAGATACATCTCCCGCTCGGTTCCCTTCACATTCGTCGTGAGAAACTTCGTCTGTAAATTAAATAGCTGCGGGTCGCGTGCAATCTTCCCCGCCCGAACATCCAACGAATGTAAATCGCACATATCTCCTCTTGAATCCACATAACCAGATTCCCAAATGATTTTACCATTGGGATCGGTCAAACTGACATTCAACCAAATTTCCGGCTGCGCCCCCAAGGATCCTGACGGCATGTTGTGCCCTGGATTCGTATTGGTCACTTTGTAGCTGAAGGCAAGCTTCTTGCCAGCAACCTGCACTCCCTCAAAGAACGGCCCATCGAGATGGGATCCGTTCTCCATCACCCGTCGACGCATCTCTTTCTTGGCATTGAGTTTTGCGATATTTTCCTCAATGACCTCGCGACCATAATACCGATCCTCAACCTCTTTCCACTCGGAAGGAAAATTCACCTTGAGATCGCCGTTCATTACACGATCTTCAAACTCTTGCTTCCCCCATCCGGCGCGCCAGTCAAACTTCAGCCACGCCTGCATGGCAAATCGGTCCGCCTTCGGATTGTGAGGAAAGACCCCCGGATGCCCAATCGGATAGCCCGGCCCCCACATCGCATGATTCGAATGCTTGCGCTCCGGATGAATCGGAACCCCTGCAACCACCGCTGCAGGCCCCGTCGCATAACCATCCGCTCGCCCAGGATTCTTTCCCATGTGACAATCCTGACAGGAGATCCCCTGACTGATCGCAGGAGAAGAGCGATATTGATCCCAAACCACTTCCAACTTGATTCCAGGATGAACTGCAACTTGGTGACAGGAGAGACAGAATTCCGATTTTGAAAGCTGCGCAAACTTGATTCCCTTACGGTGAATATCCATCCCCTTCCCCTCGGCACTGGTCCGAACCCGGGTCTCATCCTTCTTGGCAATCACCTCGGCAACCCCGGATCCCCCGATATTTCCGTAAACAGGATCGTAAATGGGTCCCGGTACAATGCGTCGCTCCCCGTTTACCTTACTATATTCTTCATCCACTCGGTGACATGAAATACAAGTAACCCCCTCATTCGAAACCTTTGCCTTCTTCCAAGGGGGAAGCTCGCGACTCTCCCCGATCGTTGTTCCAACCCCCGAATGACATCGAAGACAGAAATAGCCGATCGTCCCCATCGCCAGCTCGTTAATTCGTTGTTCAAATTTATGAAACATCGGAGAGAGCGATGCGTAAGCGTGATTCGAAACACTCCACTCATCGTAAATCTGTTGATGACACGTGGCGCACTTGGAGGCACTCGGGTACTGATCATTCTCAAACAACTGAGCGTGCGCTTGCGCTCCCGTCATCTGTTGATCCATCCCCAACTCCCGCGCCGCCGGCTTCTGAGCCTCTGCCCCAAATCGCTGCAGTGCCGACTCCAAAAGATCGTCCGGACTCTGCGCCATCACGGAACAGGACAGAATACAGACTCCCAAAAGAGGGCTTAATATTTTTGAGCGGAATCGCATAAGCTTTTCGCCCCCCTGTCTAAACCGTCAAATGAAAGAGGAAAAGCAAAAAGATTAAAAAATCCTCATCTCCAACTGTTTCAGAAACTTACAGATCTTGTGGGAGGAGGACCAAGGCGTTCCTCTTTTATGACCCCAATGTTGAAAGAAAATCGAATTAAGGCTGCTTACGAATTTTGAAGCCCTTTTTTTGAGCAAATACGACCGCAATCTGGGATCGAATCCAAAACTCTCATCACAACCCGAAGTCCGCCGAAGCCTTAGCGAAGGAGGAAAAATACCAATCCCATCATAACCACGTCCGCCGAAGCCTTGGCGAAGGAGGATACGACACCGCTGGAAAAAATTAACACTCCCAAAGAGGGAAACCTTCAAAAACCGTACGACGAGAATTATCAAAAACACTACGATGGGAATTAAATTTTTAACAAATAGTCATTAGTTTGGATCTGACCCTATTGCCTCCCCTCAATTCGAACCGCCTACGTGTTATTTCCCACGCTCCGATCCTAGGAGCGTGGCAATTCCCTCATCAATTCAAA
>CAZKRU010000048.1:0-31388 GCA_964555235.1 uncultured Verrucomicrobiota bacterium | reverse complement strand
TTTTTTAAATCCCATCACCTTCACTTAAAAGTACCCTTTTTGCAGAGGTCTCAGCTTATGAATCCAAGATGCGTAAGATTTTTCCCGACATTTTCCCCGACATCGTTTTTAGGGCAACACCTAAAAACAAAGATTTCCACCTCATAAAAATAATTCAGATTGTCATGATGCAGAAATGGGCGTTTGTTTTTCTTCTCATGTCGACACTTTCTGGGACCACCAAAGCTGGAACTGATTCTCAATCGGTTCGGAAGTCCGATCGTGCTCCGGTGGGCGTTTTTTATTCCGACGTTTTTTTATCGCATGATACCGGAGAAGGACATCCGGAAAGACCCGATCGGCTCCGAGCGATTTTGGAGGCGATTCGACAATCCTCACTCCATGATCAAGTCGTATGGCCTACGTTTCCTTCAGCGACTCCGGAACAACTTCAGCGGGTGCATCCCAAAAGTTATATTGAGCTGGTTCAGAGGGAGATTGAATCCGGGCGTCATCAATTAAGTACGGGAGATACCAAGATCTCTCGGGAAACTTTAAAAGCCGCTCGGTTGGCAGCCGGAGCAGGAGTTGCGGCGGCGGATGGCGTCATGGAAGGAAAACTCTCCAGTGCTTTTTGCCTAGTGCGCCCCCCGGGACATCATGCGACGGCAGATCACGGAATGGGTTTCTGTATTTTTAACAACGTCGCCATTGTCGCGCGTCATTTACAAAAGCGTCATGGCATTCAACGAGTGCTGATTGTCGACTTCGATGTCCATCACGGCAACGGGACTCAGGATATTTTTTACAACGATCCAACCGTCTTTTATTTTAGCGTTCATCAACACGGAATTTACCCGGGGAGCGGACATTCGGTGGAGACAGGCCACGGAAAAGGAAATGGGTTCACTTTGAATGTGGAGTTGAAACAAGGAGATGGCGATCCGCAAGCTTTGGAAGCATTTCAGTCTCAACTCAAGCCGGCAATGGAACGATTTCGCCCGGAATTTATCTTGGTCTCGGCAGGATTTGATGCTCATCGCGATGATCCTTTGGCAGGTCTCGCTTATACTGAAAAAGGATACGCAGCACTGGCAAAAGAGCTTCGAACGTTAGCCGATGGTTATTCAGGAGGAAAAATCGTCTTCCTCCTTGAGGGCGGTTATGGACTCAAGGGATTGGCAAGCTCGGTGGTCGAAGTATTAAAAGTTTTGCTTGAGAAATAAGCAAAACCCGTCCTGTGAAATCGACTCTTGCCCATCAACGCTGATTGAGAGCTCGTTTGCGTTTCTTTTGTTCTGAGTTATTGTTATCTCAATATCCAATCACGGATTAGAGGAGGTTCAGGATGTCTCAGGGTCAACTGTATCTGAACGGGGAATGGGTCGCTTCAGCTGAGGGAAAAACGAGGGAGATTCTCAATCCCGCCACCAATCAAGTCATTGCCACCGTTTCGGACGGAACTGCCGTGGATGCGGAACGTGCGACTTCTCACGCGCGAAAAGCTTTCGACGAAGGACCTTGGCCCCGGATGCGTGCTCCGGAACGAGCCTCCTATCTTTTTAAACTCGCCGATCTTCTTGAAAAACGGACTGATGAATTTGCGACTCTTGAAACGCAAAACAACGGAAAACCACTTCGCGAAGCCAAATACGATGTAGCCGATGCCTGCGCCTGCTTTCGTTATTATGCCGGATTAATCACCAAGTCTCTCGGGCAGACCTACGAGGTCAGTGATCCCAATATCCAAGCCATGGTCGTACGCGAACCGATCGGAGTCTGTGGTCAGATCATTCCGTGGAATTACCCACTTCTTATGGCCGCCTGGAAACTAGCCCCAGGACTCGGAGCGGGAAATTGTTGCATTCTTAAACCGGCGGAGATGACTCCCCTCACTGCAATCAAACTCTTCGAGCTCATCGCTGAAGTTGGATTTCCTCCCGGTTCCGCACAGCTCCTCCTCGGGCCCGGAGAACCGGTCGGCCGAGTCCTTGCCGAAAGTCTCCTCGTGGATAAAATCGCCTTTACGGGCGGAACGGTGACGGGGCGAAAAATTATGCAAGGGGCAACAAGTAACTTGAAAAAAGTGACTTTGGAATTGGGCGGAAAAAGCCCCAATATCGTTTTTGCCGACGCCGATTTCGACATTGCTCTCGAGTTCGCAATGTTCGGAATTCTGGCGGGACAAGGGGAAGTCTGCAGCGCCGGATCACGTCTGATTTTGGAGGAGTCGCTTGCCGAGCGATTCCTCCCCCGCCTCGCGGATGCCTTTGGAAAAGTCGTCGTCGGTGACGGCATGCTTCCTGAAACGGAGATGGGTCCGCTTATCAGTAAAGCGCATCTTGAAAAAGTACTTGGCTATGTCGAAACCGGAAAAAAGGAAGGCGCGACGCTCCTCGCTGGAGGAAATCGTTTCACCGATTCCAAACGAGCTGGCGGAAACTTCATGGCACCCACGCTCTTTGCTCAGACCACTCCAAAAATGCGAATCGTCCAAGAAGAAATTTTTGGGCCCGTGCTCGTTCTTCAGCTTTTCAAAACCGAGGAAGAAGCGATTCGTCTCGCCAACGACACCATCTATGGACTCGCAGGCGGCGTTTTTACCACCGATGGAGCCAAAGGCTTGCGAGTGCTACGTCAGCTTCGCGCCGGAATCACCTGGATGAATACCTATCATCCCACCTTCAACGAAGCCCCTTGGGGCGGCTACAAACAATCCGGAATCGGCCGCGAACTTGGCACCTACGGACTCGATGCTTATCAGGAAGTTAAACAGATCAATCTGAACATGGCACCGGCAAAGCTCGGCTGGTTTTCAAAGATTTGACCCTGCCTGTACCGCTTTTTCCTAAGCGTTCTGAAAAAACCATTTCTCGCGCGGAGTCGCGGATCTCGCCGAGAAATCTTTTTTTCTTTCAGAAGGGTTTTCCGCGCGAAAAAAACATCCATCTCACCGAGAACCGAAAACCTTATGAAGCTTAGGCGGAATGGTAATCGCACAGTAAGGCTGATGCGGATTTAAACGGTAGAAATCCTGATGGTAATTCTCTGCCGGATAAAAGACCGGAAGTGGTGAAATCTCGGTGACAATCGCTTTTGGAAAATGAGTGGCAGCCTCCTTCTTGGAGCGCTCTGCCGCCTGTCGCTGCATCTCATCATGGAAGAAAATCACCGAGCGATACTGCGTTCCCTCATCGTTTCCCTGACGATTCAAAGTCGTCGGATCATGCACGAGCCAGAAGACCTCGAGCAACCGCTCGTAAGAGCAAAGGGCGGGATCAAATTCGATCTGTACAACCTCCGCATGCCCGGTATCCCCCTCACAAATCTGCTCGTAAGTCGGATTCAGAACCGTTCCGCCCGCATATCCCGAAGTCACCGATTTCACTCCCGGCAGTCGTTCGTAAACTGCTTCCACGCACCAGAAACAACCTCCGCCAAACGTTGCTTTTTGAAGGGAATCCATTCGGTTGCCGGAGCGATTATTTAAAAATCCGGTTCGCCTCTTCCAACGTCTCTTTGCTTCCGATGTCGTACCAGATTCCCGGAACTTTCCAGGTATGCACCGGAACCTTGGGGTAAAGCCATTGAACAAAGCGTCCAGGTTGATCCGGATTATTTCCCTCGGCCAAGTAAGTCTGCAAGAGTTTTACAACCTCGGCCGGATAATAATAGAGCGCAATTCCTGTCAACGTACTCTTGGGTTCCTTTGGCTTTTCTTCAAAAAAGGTGATTTTTCCCTGAGGATCCAAGGAGATGCTGTTGTATTTTTTAATCTCTTCCAAACTCCCAACATCATAGACGGCCAAAACCGAAGTCTTCTTCTCTTTGCAGAAACGGCCAAAGTCAACGAGGGATTCATTAAAAAGATTATCTCCTGCCACAACGATCAAATCTCCTTTGATGGCCCCCTTCTGAATCACAAAATTCATATCGCCAATCGCTCCAAGCTTATCGCTGTCACTGGTCGATCCATCATCAAAGACTCGAAATTTAAAATCAGGATGGCGACTGCGGTAATCCGCCCCCCAGGTTTCAAAGTGTCCGGCAAATTTATGATTCGTCACAATCAACCATTCCTCAACTCCCTCCATCGTGAGCATTCGATCAATGACATGCTCCAACATCGGTCTTCCAGCCACCGGAAGCAGCGGCTTCGGTTGGTTGAGGGTCAGGGGATAAAGACGGGTCGCATAGCCGGCGGCGAGAATAAGAACTTGCATAGGGGGACGAATCTAACCGGGAAAGAAGCCGCGGTTCAATCTCAAAGATTACAACAAATCAGGATAGAGCCGCCGGGCAAACTCTTCGAGGGCTTTTGCAATCTCCGCACTGCTTCCCGACTGCATCCAACCTTGAGCCAAAGCCCGGGTCTCTTCGTAGTTCATCGTCTGAATTGCTTTTTTGATGCGAGGAACAAAGACGGAACCCAAGCTTAATTCGTCAACTCCTAGCCCAACGAGCATGGGCGTCATGAGAATATCTCCAGCCATTTCACCACAAACCCCAACCCAGATTTTTTCCTGGTGTCCGGCTTCAACCACCCGGTGAATCAGACGGAGAATCGAAGGATGGGTCGGTTGATAAAGATTCGCCACCCGCTCATTCACCCGATCTACGGCAAGGGTGTATTGAATCAAATCGTTTGTCCCGATACTGAGAAAGTCCGCCTCCTTGGCAAACGCATCGGCCGTCATCGCCGCCGAGGGAACTTCAATCATCACGCCACAATCGATCTTTTCGCCAACGGGAACCCCATTGTTTTTGAGGTCGTTGTAAACTTCCCAAAATAGGTCCTTCGCCCGTCGGAATTCGGAAATATCGGAAACCATCGGGAACATGACCCGAACATTTCCTTCTGCACTGGCGCGGCAGATTGCCCGGAGTTGCGTTTTAAAAATCTCGACCCGATCCAGACAGAAGCGAATCCCACGCCACCCTAAAAAGGGATTGGCTTCCGGAGTAATTTCCCCGTTGGTAGCCATCTTATCCCCTCCAATATCGAGGGTTCGAATAATGATCGAATGGGGCTTGGCGGTCTGTGCCACCTGAAGGTACTTTTGATATTGCTCTTCTTCTGACGGAAATTCTTCTCGATTGAGAAAGAGAAACTCGGTCCGGTAAAGCCCGACCCCTTCGGCTCCGTTTTCTTTGAGTAACGGAAGATCCTCATCCAATCCAACGTTCGCTGAAACAATCAATCGGCGTTGATCGGAAGTAATCGCAATACTTTCGCGAAGCGATTCCAACCGCGTATCAACCTCGAGACGCTTTCCTTCGATCTGTCCGTAAAGCCATTTCGTCTGATCGGTCGGATTGAGGATGAGGATCCCCTCATGACCATCGAGGAGGGCTTCACAACCGCTTTCGATTTTGCCGATAACATTGCGGAGACTGACCACTGCCGGGATGTTTAGCGAGCGCGCCATGATCGCCGTGTGCGAGGTACGACTTCCGACTTCGGTGGCAAAACCGAGCACCATGCTCCGGTCCATCTGCGCCGTATCGGACGGAGTCAAGTCATGGGCAAGAATAATGCTGGGGGAATCAAGCTGATAAATTCGTCCACCGCCACGCCCTTGCATGTGACGCAAAACACGGCGGCTGACATCCTGAATATCCGAGGCACGCTCACTCAAATACTCGTCATCGATTTTCCGCAGTTGCTGGACGAACGACTTGGTCGTCTGCTGATAGAGATAATCAACGCTCAGAAGCTTTTCTTCCAATTGCGTTTTGACCGCCTCGATAATCGTCGGATCATCCAACACCAAAAGATGCGCCTCGAAAATCTCCGCATCTTTCTCCATGATATCGGCAGAAAGACGCTCTTTGATCTCTAAAATTTCCTTTCGAGTCTGGCCTAACGCCTCTTCAAAAATCCCCAATTCCCGAGAAATATCCTCTTCCTTGATCTTGCGACGACGAACAATCTTCTCATCTGACGCAAAAACGATGATCGGAGCCGTAACGACCCCGGGGGAGGCCGCAACTCCGGTAAAGCGAATTTCCTGTGATGATTGGGATTCTGATTCCGACACGACGGAATCTTTCTACACGAAAAGGTATAAAAAATGCCAGTGATATTTTAAAAAAACTCAAAAAAAAATTGAAAATCCCCCATTTTTGAAGGGATTCATCACCGATGAAGGCCTTTATTCCTCGTCAAACTTACGAGCGATCAGTTCTTCAATCTCTTTGAGTGCCTGAGGAGCATCTGACCCGATGGCTGTCACTTTTAAACGAGAGCCACAACCAGCCGCCAGCAACATGAGACCCATAATGCTTTTGCCGTTGACTTCTTCGCCATCTTTTTCAACCCAAATTTCAGATGTAAACCGATTCGCGACTCGAACAAACATCGCTGCAGGACGGGCATGAATTCCCAGTTTATTCGAAACGACGACATCCTTAATAATTTTATCTCCACCCATGGCTGTATTCGTTGTAGCAATTCCCATCTGAGGTTCCAGTTTTATTTTTCTTTATTTCGAATTGCACTCATGAGCTTCTCATTGAACTCCACAGCGGAATTCTGCCCCATGCCTTTTAATTTCTGATCCAACGCCGCTACTTCTACCAATGTCGCCAGATCTCGTCCTGGCCTGACAGGAATAATGACATGGGGGACTTTGATTTGCAAGACCTCATAGTGCTTTTGATCCAAACCAATTCGGTCGACATCATCAACCTTTCCCCACTCCTCAAGCGTGACGACCAAATCGAGCCGTTTTTCCGTTCGAATACTACGCACCCCAAAAAGAGTTGCTGTATTGATAATTCCCAACCCGCGAACCTCCATGTGAAACCGAGTCAAATCCGAGGCCGTTCCTATCAATTCTCGGCCCTCAAAAAGGCGAACTCGGGTGATATCATCCGCAACCAAGCTGTGCCCTCGAGCAATCAAAGAGAGGGCACACTCGCTTTTTCCAATCCCGCTGCTTCCTCTCACCAAAACACCGACCCCCTGAATATCCACCATGCTCCCGTATTCACTCGTATGCGGAGCAAAATCCATCTCCATACAGATCGTCGCCGCATTAATCAAACGCATCGTCCGCAAGGGCGATTTAAAGACCGCGATCTCCTCTTCCTCCGCCTCCTCTAGAACCACTTTCGGCGGGGTGATATTCCGGGCAAAAATCAGGCACGGAATCTTATGGTCGAAGAGCTCCCGTAACCGCTTTCGGCTGATATTCTCCGGGAGTGATTTTAAATAAGCCGTCTCCCCACTCCCAATAATCTGAAGCCGCTGATGGGCAAATGATTTGTAGAATCCAGCCAATGCCAGACCGGGACGGTTGATCGTTCCTTCCCCGATCCGTCGCTTCAGCCCACCCGCCCCGGCCAAAAGCCGTAACTGGAGTGCCTCGGCATGCTGAGTGTAAAACTGCCCGACCGTAACGACAGGGACCGAAGACTTGGGTTTACGTTGGGAATCATTCATGGAGGAACCCCAAGATGACAGGAACTCTGGGCGAGATCAATTCGGATTTTTGTCGATGATTTCGTCCCCCAATCATTAGCGAAGCAAGCACAACATACATTAACTCACACAAAGCTTCAGCCCCTGTGCTCATGTGGCAATGAGTGGTGAGAACAGGATTTTGCCTCTCGCGAAGTTCGCCAAGGCGCGAAGGAATGCTCCACTTTAAAACCAAAATGGCTTTCTTGGCGGCTTGGCGTACCCTGCCCGCATCGCTACGCGAAGCGTTGCGGGCGGGACTTGGCGAGAGACAATGTCTTAGCTCTTTTGTTCTTTAGGAGCCACAAATGCTCCCCTTCATCAACCAATCCTTCCCCACGGATTCCACTTCCACTTTCTCCAAGGCAATTGACTTTAATAACCCCCTGGACCAGTCAAAGGACATCTTGGACGTTCCGCTCAGATGGGGGGCGATAAAAATCGCGAGTTCGTTGCCAAAACCAGACTCCAAAATCGATCCGCACAATTTCCCACCCCCTTCAACGAGCAGATTCATCACGCCTCGCCTTCCTAAATCCTGAAGGACCGCCTTCCACGATCGTCGCTTGTAGACAATGGTACGATCCTGATAGTCATCGCTCAAAAGAGTCAACCGCTTCGAAAGTTTTCCCGAACGAGTCATCACCACGCGCCATGGTTGCTGCTTTCCTTTCCATCCTGGGATTCGAATGGTGAGGGCTGGATTATCCTGACGCGCCGTCTCCGCTCCAATGATGATCGCGTCCGCTTCTGCCCGCATCTGGTGGGCGACCGTTCGAGCCGCCACTCCGGTCAACCATTGCCCCTCACCCCGGGGACGCGTAATGCGACCATCCAGACTCATGGCAATTTTAACCGTGACCCATGGAAGGCCGCTGACAATCCAGTGATTAAAGTCCCGATTCAAGTCGGTTGCTTCTTTTTCCAATAATCCGCTCTCCACGCGAATCCCCGCTTTTCGAAGAAGCTTTAATCCTCGTCCCGCATGAGCCGGATTTGGATCTTGGGCCGCAATCACGACGCGCTTAATCTTTTCTTTTAAAATCAACTCCGTGCAGGGCGGCGTTCGTCCATGAGTGCAGCATGGCTCCAACGTCACGTACAACGTCGCTCCCGCCGGTGAATTTCCTCGCTTCCGAGCATCGCGAACCGCCTCCACTTCGGCATGTGGGGATCCTGCTTTACGATGATACCCCTCTCCGATCAGACGCCCCTTGGAGACCAGAACGGCACCGACGCACGGATTCGGACTCGTCCGACCTTTTCCTTTTCGAGCCAATTCAAGGGCCCGAAGCATTGCCTCATTGTCCGAAAAATTCTTCGACATACCGGTCTGAATTAAAGCTTTCCAAGTCTCCAGCGCTCTCCCCCCGTCCAATAAAAAGAGTCGGAACCCCGAGTTCCGCCTGAACCGCCGCCACCATTCCTCCTTTGGCCGAGCTATCGAGCTTGGTCATAATCAGTCCGGTCAATCCGACCGCCTGATGGAATTCCCGCGCCTGTGCCAGAACATTGCTTCCCGTCGTTCCATCGACCACCAGCCAGACATGGTGCGGAGAATCGGAGTTCTTTTTTTGAAGGACCCGCTTCACCTTTCCAATCTCCTGCATCAGATTGTTCTTGTTCGGCATCCGCCCCGCCGTATCGACAATCAACTGATCAACTCCCTCGGCAATCGCCTTTTCGTACGACTCAAAAGCGACACTCGCCGGATCCCGCCCCGGAGGCCCACTCACCACCGTCACACCCAATCGCTGGCCCCAGATCTCCAACTGATCCACCGCTGCCGCGCGAAAGGTATCCGCCGCACCGAGAATCACTTTTTTCCCTTGGCTTTGGGCCCGTTGCGTCAACTTCGCGGCCGTCGTCGTCTTTCCGCTCCCATTCACTCCAACCAACAAAATCACCTCGGGCTTCTCCAAAATCAATCGGTACGGCGGCGAAACCAAAAGCGTCCGCATCTGCTTTTTTAAATACTCGCCCGCCTGTTTCGGCTTTTGATGGAGTTTCTGCTTCTCCAACTCCGCCACCCAGCGCTCCGTCAACACCAACCCGAGATCCGCCTCCATGAGAAGGGCCTCCCAATCAATTGGCGTGGAAGATTCCTCCGGCGTCGCGACTTCCGTCGCACCGGGAACGAACTTTTGAACGATTTTTTTCCAGAAACTCATAAATAAATTTGGTAGGGCGACCTCTCCGAGACCGCCGCGGTGGGTTCATCGTCCGTCAGCTGACGGACCGCCGAAACATTAATCAATAAACCGCCGTGTGATATCTCCGTACGCATCAATGCGGCGATCTCGCAAAAAGGGCCAGTGCGTCCGGGTTTCGTCAATCCGGGCCAAGTCGATCTCCTGAATCAAAACTTCCTCCTGATCCGAACTCCCTTTCTGTAAAATCATTCCGGATGGATCCGAAACAAAGCTCTGGCCCCAGAATTGAATTCCATCGCCCCCAATCGGCGTTTCATGCCCGACCCGATTCACGGCAGCGACATAGCATCCGTTCGCAACCCCATGAGAACGTTGAATCGTCTCCCATGCCGTATGCTGAGCCACCCCATATTGCGCTTTCTCCGACGGATGCCATCCGATTGCCGTTGGATAAAAAAGAATCTCCGCTCCACTGAGCGCCGTCAATCGAGCCCCTTCCGGATACCATTGATCCCAACAGATCAGCACCCCAATTTTTCCAAAACGGGTCTTCCAGGTGCGAAACCCGAGGTCGCCCGGAGTGAAATAAAATTTTTCGTAAAAGAGCGGATCATCCGGGATATGCATTTTGCGATACATCCCGAGATACGAACCATCCGCATCAATGATCACCGCTGTGTTATGATAAAGCCCCTCGGCCCGCTTTTCAAACAAGGACCCGACAATGACCACTCCCTTTTCCTTCGCCAAAGTTTGGAGCGCCTGAGTGCTCGGCCCATTCGGAATCGACTCCGCGAGACCGAAATTCGCATGATCCTCGCTCTGACAAAAATAAGGGGAACGAAAAAGCTCCTGCGTACAAAGAATCTGTGCGCCACGGTCGGCCGCCTGTCGCAGCAAGGCGATCTGCCGTTTCAGATTTTCCTCCGGATTCGCTCCTGCGGTCGTTTGCACCAACCCCAGTTTCACTTTTCGTTCGGGCTTCATCCCTCGTTCATGCACGGATTCTTAAACTCGATCAAGTCGCAATTTGGCGTGACTCGAATTCTTAACAATTCCTGTCCTGAAATCTGATACCAAAATCCATTCTCGCGCCGAGTTCGCAGAGTACGCTGAGAAATTTAAAAACCTCGGCGATCTCTGCGAGCTCCGCGCGAAAACAATCCGATCCATCAAAAAATCTCAGCTCGCTCGAACTTTTGTCTTCCGCTTCGCCTTCACCGGAGGCTTCTCTTTTTCCTCAACGAGATACTCCTGAACTCTTCCCAAGAGCGGCGGGGCGATCCGGGCTTTTGCGTGAATATAATTCCCCCGATAACTGACCGTCAAAACTTCTCCGCTCCGATAAATCTCCGCCATCAGCGAAGCCGCTTGCTGGGGAAGACGCAACGCCACTTCCTGACGGCGATACATCATTTGAGAGGCAATCTCTTGAAAGAGCTGATCCATTCCCGTCCCCTCCATGGCCGAAATCGCAACACTTCGGGGATAGGTCGATCGCATCCGCTCGACAAGACCAGGAGCTTCGACTTGATCGATTTTATTGAAAACGAGAAGTATCGGTTTTTGTAGCGCCTCGAGTTGATCCAAAACCAAATCAACCGCCTCCATCTGGGCCTCGAAGAGCGGATGGCTCAAATCAATCACATGCAGGAGGAGATCCGCTTCTTTCACTTCTTCCAGCGTCGCTTTGAACGATTCGACCAGATGGTGAGGAAGTTTTTGTAGAAATCCGACCGTGTCCGAAAGTAAAACGGTCTGCTTATTCGGCATCATCAGCTTGCGCGTTGTCGGATCCAAGGTCGCAAAGAGTTGATCCGCCGCATAGACCTCCGCTTTCGTCAGGCGATTCAGCAAGGTCGATTTCCCGGCGTTCGTATAGCCGACCATCGCGACCATCGGCCATTGATGACGCTGACGTCCTTTCCTCTGAATCGAGCGATGACGTCGCACTTGGTCGAGCTCTCCCTTCAAACGAGCGATCTTCTCCTGAACGCGACGGCGATCGACTTCCAACTGGGTTTCACCCGGACCTCGCGTTCCGATTCCACCGCTTTGACGCGACAAGTGAGTCCACATCCCGGTCAACCGGGGCAAGAGATATTGCAACTGCGCGAGCTCAATCTGGAGCTTTCCTTCGCGGGTCTGAGCGCGCTGGGCAAAAATATCAAGAATGAGCTGAGTCCGATCTAAAATCTTTCGCTCAAAAACTTTTTCCAGATTTCGACTCTGAGCTGGCGTCAATTCATCATCAAAAACGATTGTCGTAATCTCGAGCTCTTTTGCTTTTGCCGCAAGCTCGTGTGCTTTTCCTTTTCCAATATAATAGGGAGCCGTTGGCGCGGAACGTTTTTGAACCGCCTGCTCCATCACTTCGCCACCGGCACTGGAGACGAGTTGAGCTAACTCTCGAAGTGATTCCTGAAGATCCCAATGGCTTTGACTCGGCCGCTCCAAAGCAACCAGAAGCGCGCGCTCCGGACCTTGGGTCGTCGGAGCCTTGGTGGAAATCATCATGAATCGATTTCCTCACTCAGAATGATTTTCGTTAATTCAGACATCGTTGAGTTTGCTGCAATTTCCAAGGGCCGAACGCTAGACTCCCGGCGAAACCATGTCAACTGCCTCCGAGCGTACTGCCAGGTCTCAATCGTGATCGATTCCTGGACCTCCTCCCTATGCCCTCCGAAATTCAAAAAATGGGCAATCGCTCGGTATCCAATCGCCGGAAATCGAGAGACCGCCTCTGCCCCTTCGGTTTGAATCAACGAGGCAACCTCCTCGGGCCATCCCTGATTCCACATCTCCCGAACCCGTTTCTCAATTCGCTCGCGTAAATCGGTTCGTTGCAGAAAAAAAGCCCGAAACTTCGGCACCAGCGGCGTTGAATTCTTCTGCTGCCACTCTCGCAGAGAAATTCCCGTACTCATCATCACTTCCAAGGCCCGTTGCAATCGACGCGGATTTTGTAAATCAATCGTTTCACAGATCGCCGGATCTCGTTGACGAAGTTCCCGCTGCAATTCCTCCAAAGACAAGCTTCCTACCATCATCTTCATCTCGGGATCAATCGGCGGAACCTCGCAAAGTCCCTGCGTCAACGCGCGAAAATAGAGCCCAGTCCCTCCGACGATGAGAAGCGGTTTCGATTTCACCTCGTTGAGGAAAAGTTCAGCCGCATCGAGATACTTCGCCACATCGAAGAGCTCCGTCGGTTCCACCAGATCCAAGCCCCCATGATGAATCGCCTCACGTTCCTGAGCCGTCGGCTTACTCGTCCCAAGATCCAAACGACGATAAACCTGCATCGAATCCATTGAAAGAATGGCAGCCCCCGTTTCACGTGCTATCGCCAGTGCCAACGCACTCTTCCCCACCCCCGTTGGACCGACTAAAAATAAAGGGGTTTCCATTAGCGAAAATCGATCAAAGGAAAGTTCCAGCGTTTCATCAGCTCCGATCCTGCCGGGAAAGCCGGCTGGGATCCAAGAAAAAACGAAGGGAAGCTTCTGAATTTTCGATTTTACCACGGAAATTACGAAACACACTGAAGTTTGATTTAAGCCTCTACCTTGATTCCGTGTCTTGCAAAATTTCCGTGGTGAATTTGCCGGCTTTATGCTCAAGATCCGCCTTGCGAGACTTCTTGAGATCGGTAACCATCATACAGCAACGCGCATTATGAAACTCCTACGTACAATTTTCAAGTGGTCTGTTTACCTCTTAGCAATAACGATGGTCGTGGCTGTATCAGCCTATTTCCTACTGAGACCTGCTTCCCCCTTCAAATCAGCTTTGGCAAAAACAGACCGCCTTGAATTATACCTCTTACAATCAAAGTTACCGACTTTCGACGAGAAGAGCAAGTTAGACGATGACAAAACCTTTCCCATTCGCGCTTATGGTACGACCCGAACTCCCATCCTTGGCCATGTCACTTTGACCGGAGAGAAGCTCGAGAAAGTCCGAGAAAGCTTTTTATCGGCAACTCGTCCGGGTTCGATTCAAGCAATGTGTCATTACCCGATTTATGGATTTAGATTTTTTCGTGGTTCAGATCTCGTAGTTGAAACCAGCGTCTGCTTTCACTGTCATAATTTTTATGTACTCAAAGAAGATGGTTATTCTTGGGAATGTTTGAGTTATTTTACTGGCGGATTGCAAAGAATCCTTAACGAAATCCTACCAATCGAGACTGGGAAGGCCCCTTAAGAATGACTCCCTTCATTTAACCTCCCCCTTTCATTGACAAAAGAGGAATGGATCTGTGTATTGACATCATATTTACATAAAATTGTGTTATAATTTCCTTGGCAGCGATCATGGCGTTCGGTAGTTTTACCTTAGGAAATTCCCCACTGTGTTCGCCAACGACGATTATATCCTAGAAGTTCTCCTCAACGGAAACTGGATTACTCCGGATAGCGCCGAAGAAGCACGGCTTGCTTGTCTCGATGATGGGATTAGTCCTTTGGATTGGTTGATTGCCAACGAGCGTATCTCCAAAATTGATGTTCTCGGTGCCATGGCGAATGACGCAGGGCTCCCCTTTCAGGAAACAATCGACCAAATTGAATTTTCCGCCATTGAATCGATTCCCCGAGATGTGGCCACTCGCTACGGAATCATTCCCCTTCACGCCGAAGAGACGCTACTTCGCATTGGGATCAGTAACCCCTACGATTTTGAGACGATTGACAATCTCCGAACGCGCTTCAAAAGAGAGATTGAAGCCGTGGTCGTTCCTCCCGAGACGATCGAAGAAGCGATTTCCCGATTTTATCCCGATAGCGATCCCGCAGCAAATGCCAATATTCAGGCGATCTCCCTCGAAGGGGGGGGCGAAGGAGAAGGCGACGCGCCGATCATCAAGCTCGTTCACTCCATTATCACCGAAGCCTATCGCCTCAAAGCGAGTGATATCCATATTGAACCGATGGAACGCCGTCTGCGTCTCCGTTACCGGATCGATGGCGTCCTTCAAGTCATGCCGGACCCTCCGAAAAAGCTTCGGTCTGCCGTGATCAGTCGTCTGAAAATCATGTCCAAGATGAGTATCGCCGAAAAGCGTCTCCCCCAGGACGGACGCATCCAGCTCCAGATTGGCGAGCGCACCTCGATCGATCTTCGTGTTTCAACCGTTCCGACGAATCATGGTGAAGGCGTTGTCATGCGTATTCTTGACAAATCGAGCCTCATGCTTGGATTACCCGAGCTCGGTTTTCTCACCGACGATCAGGCGGTTATGGAACGCATTCTCGGACTTTCCGACGGAATTTTCCTCGTCACGGGACCCACCGGCTCCGGAAAAACGACCACGCTCTACGCCTGTCTCAATACCATTAATAAGCCGGATCGAAAGATCATCACGGTGGAAGATCCCGTTGAATATCAGCTCCCCGGAATCAATCAGGTTCCGGTGAACGACGAAGTCGGAATGACCTTCGCCGCCGCACTTCGCGCGATGTTGCGTCAGGCCCCGAACATCATCATGCTTGGTGAAATTCGAGATGCCGAAACCGCCAATATCGCCATCAATGCGTCACTGACCGGTCACTTAGTTTTCAGCACGCTTCACACCAATGACGCTCCGAGCGCCGTCACGCGTCTTGCCGATATCGGGGTTAAACCGTTTCTCGTCGCCTCCTCCATTCGCGCCATCATGGCTCAGCGATTGGTCCGAAAAAACTGTGCCAATTGCGCCGAATCCTATGAGCCGACCGAATCCGAGCTTCAAGCACTCAACCTGAAAGAATCCCAGCTCAGCGAAGCTCAATTCAAAAAAGGAAAAGGGTGCGCCAAATGTCGCGGGACCGGATTCAAAGGACGAATTGGCATTTTTGAAATCTTTATCGTCGATGATGAAATTCGAAACATGATCAACGAGAAAAAGCCGACTTCCGCCCTCCGCCAACGCGCCCGGGATATTGGCATGAGAACACTTCGCGAAGATGGCATTCGAAAAGTTCTTGCCGGAATGACCACTCCGGACGAAGTCATTTCCAGCACCATGAAGGACAAGGATTAACTCATGAATGCCGAGTTACTTCTCAATTTGCTTCGCGAGAGCGAGTACATCGAGGACGTTCAAGTCCTCGAGCTTCAGGATGAAGAGTCGCGCTCTGGAAAACCGATCATGGAAGTGGTCGCCAATAGCGGCGTCCTGACCGAAGAACAACAGTACGAGCTGATCGCCCAGAATTTAAATGCCCCTTACGCACCGGATCTCACGATCTACGATTTCTCACCCGAACTGATGGGAAAAGTTTCCTCTGCAACGGCTCGGCACCTTGGCATTTTTCCGATCATGTTCCAAGAAGGGGTCCTCCAAGTCGCTGTGGTGGATCCGCTCGATCCGAAGATTACGGACAATCTCAATTTCGCGCTCGGAATTCCGTATCAGATCATCGTCTCGCCTGAAAAACAGGTTCAGGAGTTAATCGAAAAATACTATCCGGCGGATGAAGTCGATATTAAGAGTCTTCTGACCGATCTCGCAGGAGAGGCAGAACAGGCCGAACTCGCTTCAGGCTCATCCGAAACGACCAATCTGGATGCTGCCTCCTCGGCCCCGATCATCAAATATGTCAGCACGGTCCTCGGACACGCGATTCAAGCCCGAGCAAGTGATATCCATTTTGAGCCGTTTGAATACGACTTCCGCATCCGTTACCGGGTGGACGGATCCTTGTACGAAATGGCCCCTCCTCCGAAAAGCTTGGCCAACCCGGTGATCTCGCGCCTGAAAGTCATGGCGAATATGAATATCGCCGAAAAACGCGTTCCCCAGGACGGCCGTATTCAGACGACCATTGCCAACCGCGCGGTTGATCTTCGTGTCTCGACCCTCCCGACTCAATTCGGAGAGAGCGTCGTGCTTCGTGTGCTTGATCGCTCCAGTGTTAATTTGGATCTTGAAGTCATCGGCCTCCCTCCTCCGATTTACAAATACATCTGCGAAACGATTCAGAAGCCGAATGGAATCTTCATCGTCACCGGGCCCACCGGTGCGGGTAAGACAACGACGCTCTATGCCTGTCTGCACCGGATCAACAGTGAAGACACCAAGATTCTCACGGCGGAAGACCCGGTTGAATATGAAATCGAAGGGATTCAGCAGTGCTCGGTCAAAGAGGGAATCGGACTCACCTTTGCCCGAATTCTTCGCGCCTTTTTGCGTCAGGATCCCGATAAGATCATGGTCGGTGAAATGCGTGACTTGGAAACCGCACAGATCGCGATTCAAGCATCGCTCACCGGTCACTTGGTCTTGAGCACCCTTCACACCAATGACGCTCCGGGAGCGGTGGCGCGTCTTCTCGATATGAACGTTGAGCCGTTCCTGATCTCCTCCTCCCTTGAAGGGGTTCTCGCACAACGATTGGTCCGCAAGATTTGTCCCAATTGTAAAACTGCTTACGAACCCTCCGAATCCATGCTTCAGCAGATCGGACTCTCACCCCACGACATCGGCGATAAATCCTTTTACTACGGCAAAGGCTGTCAGAGCTGCAACGGAACCGGATACCGGGGACGTAAAGGAATCTACGAGCTCCTTGATATTACCGAGCCGATTCGCGAACTCATCAATCAGCGCGCCCCTTCGGTGGTCATTCGTCAAAAAGCCATCGAACTTGGTATGACCACCCTCAGACACGATGGACTGCGCAGTATTTTTGACGGAGAAACCACAATCGAAGAAATCCTAAAATACACCTAAGGAAAAACTATGCCAACATTCCAATACACGGCGGTTGACTCCCAACGCCAAAGCAAAACGGGATCCGTCGAAGCCGCTAATAACAATGAGGCCTCGATCCAAATCCGACAACTGGGACTCTTCCCCACCAAAATTACGGAAGTTTCCGAAGCAGCCCCTGCTGCCAAGGGCGTCAAAAAAGCCCGTAAGGGAGGCAAGATCAAAGCCAAACTGCTGACGGTTTTTACCCGACAGCTTGCCACGCTCATTGATGCCGGACTTCCCCTGCTTCGCAGTCTGAATACGCTCTTGCAACAGGAGCGAAATCCCGTCCTGAAAAGCACGATGACGAGTCTTGCGGCGGCGGTCGAAGGAGGTAGCACCTTCTCCGAAGCGTTGGCGCAACATCCGAGCATCTTTAATAAACTTTTTGTCAACATGGTCAAAGCGGGAGAGCTCGGTGGTGTGCTCGAAGTCGTTCTGACCCGTTTGGCGGAGTTCCAGGAAAAGTCCGAACGCATCAAGGGCAAAATTGTTTCGGCGATGTTCTATCCGATCGTCGTCCTCTTTATTGCCGTCGGTATTCTGGCATTCCTCCTCGTCTTTATCGTTCCAAAATTCCAGCAGATCTTCACAGAAATGCTTGGAAACAAACCGTTGCCGATTCTCACCCAGATGGTTATTTCCTTCAGTGAAATCGTCAAAAACAACTTCCTCATCATCATTGGTGCCATTGCCGCCTTTGTCGTTGGATTTAAATCCTTCGCGAGCACGGCAGGTGGTCAGGTGATGCTGGATCGGTTCGCCCTCAAAGCGCCTCTCTTTGGAACTTTGATTCAACGAACCGCCATCGCACGATTCACCCGAACCTTGGGAACCTTGGTCAGCAGCGGTGTTCCGATCCTTCAAGCGTTGAATATCACCCGGGAGACCGCCGGAAATGCGGTGATCTCCGATGCGATTGGAAAAGTCCATGACGCCGTCAAAGAGGGTGAAAACATCGTTGGGCCACTTCAAGCCTCCGGAATCTTCCCTCCGATGGTGATCAGCATGGTACAGGTCGGTGAAGAGACGGGTAAGCTTCCCGAGATGTTGGTGAAAGTCGCCGACGTTTATGAAGAAGAAGTTGATAACACCGTGGCCGGTCTGACCAGTTTGCTGGAACCGATCATGATTGTCTTCCTGGCCGTGATTGTCGGTACGATCGTCGTGGCACTCTTCCTCCCGCTGGTGAGCATCATTCAAAATCTCAGCGCTCAATAATCGATGGCCAAAAGCTCCAAAGGCAAAGCAGACGGAATCGGATTCCGTCTGCTTGCCTACGGAGCTATGTTTCTTTGTTTTGGTTCCGCCTTTTGGTATTGGGGCCTTGGCCTTGGATCCGCAGGTTCTCTCTCCGAGTCACACAAACGACTCCAGCAACTCTCCCGGGAACACCCCGAAGCCGAGGTTTTTGAGGTTCCCTCCAATCAGCGGTGATTTTCTGTGACTTTCCAGTTTGTTCGGAACGTTTTCATCGTTCTATTGCTGGAATCGATTCCTCTTCACGCACAATCATCAACCTCTCCCAAGGCCAGTCCATTTGATCAGGCCATTCTTCAAATCGCCTTGGAACAGCGACATTTTTCCTGTGGGTTTATCGACGGACGGGAAGGACCGAGAACAACCCGGGCAGTCAGAGCCTTTCAGATGGCACAGGAGCTTCCCATTACCGGAATCGCTGATTTCGGCACCCGCGAAAAGCTATCGCTCCAGCGCGAATTTTTTGTCTATTACACCGTCACCGCTTCAGATCTTTCGCAAATCGATCCCCCTCCTTCCTTATGGAAGGAAAAAAGCAAAGCCAAGACGCTCGGATATTTCCATGCCTGGGAAATGCTGGCTGAGAAATTTCACTCAGCGGAAGGCTTTCTCAAAAAACTGAATCCAAAAATCACAAACATTGAAGTCGGAACCACCGTTCTGGTTCCTGACATTGCCGCTTCCGTGCCACTCCCATCCTGTCAAAAACTTCGAATCACTCTCGGAGAAACCGTCATTCAAGGGATTAATGAAAGTGGAAAGATCGTCGCGCATTTTCCCTGCTCTATTGCTGCAAATAAGCAAAAACGTCCACAAGGAATCATCAAAGTCATCAACTACGCTCCTCGTCCCAATTACACTTTCGATCCAGCACTTTTTCCGGAAATCGTCATCCGCGAACAGATTACTCAAAAGATGATTATTCCCCCTGGCCCCAACAACCCTGTCGGAACCGCTTGGATCGGACTCAGTCTTTCCGGCTACGGAATTCACGGAACGCCCCTCCCCGAGGAAATCTCCGCGACTCAATCCCATGGTTGCTTTCGCCTCTCGAACTGGAACGCCGAAAAAGCGCTCAAGCTAATTAAAATCGGAATGGAAGTGGAAATGGTTCCATAAAAACGCATAAAACCTACTTCGACGTCATCACAACCGTTCCGATCCAATCGGCATCGGGGGGTGATTTGATGAACTCAACGCAGGCTTTTCGATAGAGTTCCGAGCAGTAATCGTCGGGACGATCCAACAGGAGTCCTTCAAATCCTTTGCGCGCTTCTTCAAATCGACGGGCCAGATAGGATTCAAAGGCGACTTCATACCAGCGCACCCATTCGCGCAGCTGTGGATCGTCATCGAGAACTTCGTAGACCCGGACCGGCTTGGTTTTACCCTTCACCTGAATATTTCCCAAGGTCCGCACCAAAAAGGAATCATCCAAGAATTGTCGAACACTCTCCCCAATGGCAAGGTCGGTATGAAATTCCTTGGTCAATCCTTCCAATCGCGAAGCAAGATTCACCGCATCCCCGATCACGGTAAATTCCTTGCGGCGTTCGGAACCGAGCATTCCAACCAGTACGTCTCCGTGATTGAGCCCGATCCCGATCTTGAGCGGAACGAGTCCTCGTGTTGCCCGTTGCGCGTTCACCTCTCGCAACTCTTCCCGCATCTCCAAAGCCGAGGTCACCGCGTTTCGGGCATCCTTCTCCGGGCCTTCACTGACGACATCGCCCCAGACCGCCATAATCGCATCCCCAATATACTTTTGGAGCGTTCCATTCGTATCAAAAACGGATTCGACCATCGGATCAAAATACTCGTTTAACTGACGCACCAACTCCTCCGGTCCCACGCCTTCGCTAAAGGTTGTAAAACTGCGGATATCCGAAAAGAGAATCGTCACCGGCTTCGTTTCACCCCCCATGCGAATATTCGCTCCAGACGACATCAAGCGATCCACGACCTGAGGAGTCACCAGCGACGAAAAAACCTTCTTGATCTGCTCTTTGCTTTTTTCCTCTTCCCTCCAGCGCTGAACAATCACCAGCGTATGAACTCCCAAAAACCCGAGAACCGAAAAAAAGATTGGAACTTGAATGCTCCAAATTCCGAAAACCAAAAATGCAATGATCACGTAAACGACCGAAATCATCACCGGAGTCAACGCCGCATAGAGAATCGGTTTTTTCCGAAGTGCCACAAGGGATCCAATTAAAACCAAAATCCATCCCGGGAAAAAAGCACTCCAGGAAATCACTTTGAGAAAATCTTGGCGCAATACATTGCTGATAAAATTGGCATGCACTAAAACATTCGGCGAAAGAGGACCGTAGGGACTTGGTCCGAAATCAGTCAATCCGACGGCTTGCTGACCTACTAACAAAATCTTTCCTTTAGGATTCGGATATTTTTGAGGCCAAGGTTTTCCCTCCTTCAGATGCTCTCTCACCGTCTTCATGAGTACGGTATATCCGCATTCTTGAAATGTAGATTCCTTGCGATAATTCACGAGCGTCATTCCCTCCTGATCTACAGGAATCTTGTATTGTTTGTCATTTGCCGTGAATTCTACTTCTTTCCCAATTCTGACAACGACATCATCCGGAGAGACCCCAAGCAAGATCAAAATCGATTGAAGTCCCAACGAAGGGTAAAGATAATTTCCAACACGAATAATAACATTGGATCGTCGCCTCACGCCGTCTGAAAAAGGATCTGAATCAACAAATCCTAAAAATGTATTCTCCGTGATTCCTGGAAGCGGCAAGGTTGCATAATCCCTCCCATACACATTTTCAATCGAACCCTCTACTTTCGAAAATGCCCGCGTCATACCGATTTGAGCCCCTAGAACTGTTCCCTTTTGATTCCCCACATTATCAGTCTTTGCCCCCATGACGCAGGTTGGAAAAACCGTGAGTTGCTCAATGAGAAGTAAGGTGGCCTTTCGATCTTCATCTGTCGGACGCTCTTCTGAAAAAAGAAGATCAAAAGAAATAACCTCAGGCGCCATTTCTGAAACGACCTGAATGAACTCAGCATGTCTCGAGCGAAGCCATGGCCACTGTCCAAAATCACGGATGGATTCTTCATCAATTTGAACGAAATAAATCCGCTCATCCGCAGGAGGATCCCATTTCAAAAACGCTCTTGCTTTGAATCGAAAATCAACCGTCTGGAATTCAAACCGCTGTCCAAAATCAGTCGCTTTAATCGCAAAAATTACCGCAGCCGCCAAGAGGGACCAAAAGAGATAATTCCCGATTTTCTGAAGCTTCAACCACTCCCAACGGCGCTTGACTCGATGTAAAATCTTCATCAACGCCTCGGCAGATGCTTATCGATTCCAGGGCATCTTTGCCAGAAGAAGAGCCATCCCGCAAAATCCGGTAATTCCCGACAGGAACAAACCGAGTCCAACAAAGGCACTCAGCCCAATCCAGCCCGGTGAAACCTTCCAGGCAAGCAAGACCCCCAACAAGACCAACACCCCCGCCGCCATCCGAACCTGGCGCTCCAAGGAAATCGACTGAGCCCCGCGAATGACCGGCAAACCCGCCCCTTCCCAGGCACCAATGCCCCCTTGCAGCTCCGATAGATTTCGGAATCCAATCTCTTCCAATTTCTTCACGGCCATGGCAGAACGTCCTCCGGACTGACAGGAAAGACAGATGGCCGATTCCGCACCGAGCCCAAGCGGCGTTAATGCTTCCGGACTAAGCTTGTCCAGCGGGATCAGCACCGCCCCCTGAATATGGGAAGATTCAAATTCCGCCGGAGTTCGAACATCCACGAGATGCACGGACCGATCGCGCAATTGTTGATTTAATTCGGAAGGCTGGAGCTTGGTTGTCATAAGTTATCCAATGATCACGAGTTTGGTTTTGGAAGGAAGTTCTGCCGCGACGGAACGAATAATATCTCCCTTGAGAAAATTCACAAACTGACTACGTCGCGTCGCACCAACATAGACCATCGTTGAGCCTGTCGATTTCGCCATATTGACAATCATTGCGGAGGGATCATTCCCCTCTCCGTAAAGGGGGACGATCGAAACTCCCAACGTACTCGCAACGGTATTTAACTTATCAAAAAATTCCTTCGCCTGCGGATTATCTTCCAACGTTCCCATCACCTCGCTGGCAACGGCAACTTCCTTAATATACAGAACCGAGAGACTTGCCTGACGCAACTTCGCCTCATCCAACGCATAAAAGAGAACCGTACTCATTCCACGAGCCGCAACCAACAGACGAGTTTGCTGTCCCGACTCCGGCGTCACTCCTTCCACCAGGGTCTGAGCCGTGACGACAGCCCCCTGTCCCTCTTCCGTATTTGCCTTGCGATTCAACTCGCGAATTGCCAATCCGGCACCGATCATAACCACGGCAAAGAGAAGCGCATCATGTTTCGTCGCTGCAATCGTAATCCAGACGACGATCATAATGGCCGCAGTCCCGAGCATAAAGGCCCGTTCATATTTTTTCATCGGGAGCGCACGATTGAAACCACAGGAGCCGAGATTCAACGCGATCGCCCCGACGACTCCGATTGCATAAAGAGAGGCCAACATACTGACTTCACGAAAGAGCTCCAAAACGAGCGCCGGAATCATCACCGCCGCAATCAATGGCACCCATGGAACGCCATAACGATTCAACATTCGAAAGACCGGAGGAAACTCACGATCTTGCGCCATCACATACATGACCGAAACACTCGCCACAATCGCAGTATTCACCGCTGAAAGGAGAAGCAGCCCAATCACTCCTCCAACGACCCATCCGAAAGTCGGTCCGAGATAGCGTTCGCCCATGTAGCGAAGCAATCCTTCGGATTCCTTATGGGATTCCGGAGGAAGTGCCAAGGCCAGGAGCGCCAAAAGTCCCGTCATCACGCAGACCTCAAACATCACGATAATAATCGCCCGACGCGAGGAGCGATGAACCGACGGCTTCTCTGGAGTCGATCCGGGATCCAGTGGCATGACTCCGGTCGTATTCGCAATCGCTTCAACACCCGAAAGCGCCAGGATCATTCCGACAAAGGTTCCCCAGTGATGCGTCCAATTCCCCTGTGGCGCAACCCAGTGATATTCCCCTCCATGCATAAAACCGGCGCCAATCAGGACCGAGATGACAATCACCGTCGGCCCCGCCAAGTAAACCGCCAAGTGTCCCGTAAACTTTGGCCCAAAGAAATTAAGAATCCCCAAGACGTAAATCATGATCACCGCCCAACGCTGCGGATCTTTCACATTGAAATAATGAAAGGCTTCCAAACAACTCAACGAAGCCGTCACCACGTAATCTGCCAAAAGCAACAAGGCACCAACCACGGCCAATCGGGAACCATGGGTCTTTGCCGCTGCATAAACCCCACCCCCATTCGGATAGTATTTACAGACCCAAATGTAATTAATCCCGACCACAAAGGTCAGGAGAACCACTCCCATCAGGTACGGAAAGGCCGCATAGCCGGCAATCGCAAGGCCAATCCCAATAACGTACGCCTTACTCGTCCCCCAATCCCCATAAAGGAGCGCGGCGGCCTGAAGCCAACCGACATTCCGGGGGCGATTGACCTGCCCAACTGAAAGTTCCATGAATGTGACCTATAGGGGATTTTTTACCCTCGTAAACCAGAATTCTTTGACATTATCGCCGGATTGCATAAATTCGAGCCCATGAAACTTTCCACGATTCTTCTGTCGGCCCTTCTCACCACCTCCACGCTCTTTGCAGCACAACCTCCCTCCGCATTTCAATCCCTCAAAGTGGCTGAAGCTTCTGCGACGAAAGAAGCCAGAGGAAAGCTGATTGAAATTCATGGCCCTCGCGACTCGACAGCACTGACCCCTTCCAGTTGGTCCTTTATCTTTTTTGATCCCTCGGCCCGTCAGCAAGGAAGACGCATCACCGTGCGAGGCGAGAACGTCACTGAAATTCGGGACGGCTATTTCCAAATGGATGAAATCCGCATGGCGGCCTACAAGCTCGACGAAGTCATTGACCCGAAGCTGCTCAAAGTCGATTCCAAAGATGCCTTGGCGACGGTTGTCAAAAGCGCCGAGCTGAAGGATGTGAAACTGAGCACGGTCACCTTTTCATTGAGCAAGGATAATTCCCGAAAGATGCCTCTTTGGAAACTCGTTCTCTTTGCCGACAAAGAGGGCAAGGAAGCAAAAATCGGGCATGCCCTCGTCTCCGCAGAAAATGGTGCCGTGGTGGAATCGAAAATTGATTTGAGCCCACTCAGTAAAAAGAAAAAGGCCTGATGCCGGATTCACCGCTCCCACTTTGGTGGCGGAAAGTCTCACGGTTCGGCGGTCTTCTCTGGATCAGCGGAACCGCGATGGCTGCCTCCCTCTCCCCGCTGGCTCCCCCTCCGGATTGGGATTCGTTGCATCTCTATCATACGGCCTTAACCAAGAATGAATTCAAAGCCTTGGTTGATACGGTTTATTCCACGGACGGCACTTTTTGGAAATATGCCCGAATGACTGACGACGGTGTCACGGTGTATCGAAACACGGATACGACACAAGCACTCTACTCCCTCTATTTTGCGCCGGATGCCAAAAGTCGATTTGTCCCCCCTCGAGGACCACGAACCCTCTCGGCAGAGGAGCTTCCCCTTCGCGGACTCCGCATCTGTCTCGATCCGGGACATATCGGAGGCGCGTTTGCAAAAATGGAAGAACGTTCCTTTAAAATTGGCGAAGATCCCCCCGTTGAAGAAGGCGCTTTAACTCTGATGACCTGTCAACATCTGGCCCGTTACCTTCAGGAAGCCGGAGCCGAAGTCGTTTGGACCAAACAAAAGCTTGAGCCAGTGACCCCCCTTCGCCCCGAGCAATTAAGAGAAGCGGCGCTCGCTTGGTTTAAGGAATATGGTCCGACGGATCGTGAGCCGACCGAACGGGAAATCAAAACCCGCTGCGAACATCTCTTTTACCGATCTGCCGAAATTCGCGCCCGAGCCACCCTGGTTCAACAACTTCAACCCGACCTGACCCTCTGCGTTCATTATAATGCGGCTGCTTGGGGGGATCCTCGCAAGCCGGCGCTCACTCCCTCGAGTCGTCTTGTCGTATTCGTCAGCGGCCATTTCATGGAAGATGAACTAAAATATGATGATCAGAAATTTGAATTTCTGAGAAAGACCTTCGGAAACACCTTTCCGGTGGAGCTTCTGCTCGCGACTTCCATTGCCGATGCCCTCCGATCCCATATGGCCTTACCTCCAGAATCGTATTCCGCCTGGAAGGCCGTCCAACAAGTAGGACCGAGCCCCTATGTCTTTGCGCGAAACCTTGCGGCCAATCGCACCTTTCCCGGCCCCGTCATCTTCATCGAAGGTCCCTATATGAATTCCGAAGATACCTATCCTTGGATCGTTGCCGGGGATTACGATGGAGAGCGCGAAATTGCTGGAAAAGTGCGACGGAGTATTCATCGGGAATTCGCTCAAGCGATGGCGAACGGCGTCTTAAATTATTTCCGGGAACATCCGATCACTCCTTCTCCTGTATCAACGCCGCTAGTCCTCTGGAATCCGTAAACTCACATGGCGGCGATTGAAATCCTCAAACCCCGCCTCCGGTACGCACACTGGATCGGTCTCATTCTTTGGATCGGTTGGGGCATTTCGATTTTGACCGGATCCGGACGAACAGATCGGGCCGGACAAGTGATTGGCGCCGATTATCTTCAATTCTATGCCGCCGGAACGACTCTCAATCTCGGAGAGCAAAAACGCCTCTACGATTTCCCCTTTCAGAGTCAACTGGAGCAACAGATCCTTGGGCCGGAGCTCCTCTATTTTCACGCCTATCTCAATCCTCCCTTTCTCGCGATTCTTTACTCCCCCCTCGCACGACTTCCTTATCTGATTTCATTTGCCGTTTGGTCCCTCCTCGGGATCTTCTTTCTCTGGGGTGGAATACGATGTTTAAACGTTCCACCCTCCTCATGGCCCTATTGTATTTCATTTTTCCCAGTCTTCGCCGCCTTCACCTTTGGTCAGAATAGCCTACTCTCCTTTGCGCTGCTCGCGGCATCGACTCGCCTTTGGGAAAAGCGTCCCCTTCTCTCCGGTCTCATTGCCTCACTTGTCGCTTACAAACCACAGCTTCTCTTGGGGGTGGCACTCTTCGGCTGCTTTGATGGAAGACGCGGTCTTCGATTCCTCACCGGACTCGGTGCCGGAGCTGGAACGCTGGCCCTTGTGTGCTTTGCCTTTTTTCCGGAAGCCAGTAACGCTTACCTCGATTTCTCCCTTCACATCATGCCCCGACTTCCCGAATGGTATGACTTCCCCACTTGGCAGCTTCATACGCTTCGCGGATTTTGGCGCCTGCTCCTTCCCGGAATTCCTCAAATTGCGGATGGAATTACGGCGATCTTTTCTTTGATCGTAATCCGAGAAGCCATCCAACTCTGGAAAAATCCGATCCTCTCCCTTCCGCTTCAGCTTGCCGTTGCTCATCTTCTGACCCTCGCCATCACGCCACACGCCATGATCTACGATTGGACCTTGCTCCTGCTCCCGGCATTCCTGCTCTGGAATCAGCTCCCCTCCCTGCAAGAAAAGCTTTTCCCTCTCTTCTCACTTCTTTTCGTGGGAGCCCTCATCGCCAATCCGCTCACGCAACTTCAATTAAAATTCTTTCCCTCTGCCCTCCAGATCGCGATTCCGATCTTTGCCTATCTGCTCTGGAAATTACGCCGAGCGCTCACCGAACCTCGATGAAAACGATTCTCACTCTGCGCATTGTTCCCAACGCCAAAAAAACAGAAGTCATCGGAAGCTATGGCGATGCTCTGAAAATCAAACTTCACGCGCCTCCCGTTGAAGGAAAGGCAAACGCTGCTCTCCTTGAATATTTAAGCGAGGCATTGAAGCTCCCGCGAAACGCAATCACTCTCCTCGCCGGAGAAAAATCCCGCAATAAGCGGGTTCAGATCGAAGGCTTATCCGAGCCAGAGATTCTGACTCAGCTGCGAGCCAAATGAATCTTCAAAGCTTTCCTCCAAGCCCGCTCGATCACCCCTTTCAAAACTTTCGTATCCTCCCACGTCTTCGGTAGGGTCGAAAGATTATAACCACCCGAAACCGATCCGAGCTCCGGACAGACCATGATTTCACGCCCAGCCGGCTGCGCGCCGGAGAGCCAAACTTCAAAGATCCGATCTAAAAAAGGCCGCCAGACGTTTCGAATCTCTGCGGTAAGGCGACCGTGAAGATCCGTGACAGGAATTTGCGCATGATGCCCATTAAAAGGACGGAGATGAAAGAGTTGGGCTCGTTGAACCAGATCCGGCCGAAATAAAAGTCGATCCGAAAAATGAATGGGCTGAAGATGCTTGACCACCGCGAGATGAGAAAAGTCCCAACAAAACGGCATCAGCTCTCCGGTTGCTTTGTGATAGGCATCGGCCAAAGCGAAAACTTTTTCGGGAGTTTCCGTGCAAGTGTTCCGATGCGTTTCAACCGCAAATTCAACCTTCAATTTCTTCGCCTCACGCCTTAATCGCAACACCTGCCTCAAGGCTTCCGGGGTAAGCGTGTCATGGCGTCCCAAATGAACATTGATGTAGCGCGCTCCGTTATCACGATTTTCCTGAAGAAGTTTTGAAAAATCGGCGGGGACGTTGGAAGAAATTCCCCCCACGGCATAGAGCCCTAACTTTTCCGCGAGCTTGCGATGCTCTGGAGTCAGCTTCGCCGTAATCCCGTCAAAGCCCGCTTCTTGAATTGCGCCCATTTTACGTTCAAGCGACCACTCCCGTTTTGCACTCGGATAATTCACCAAAGTCCAAAGCGCAGCCACCTGTCGAAATACGGGAAGTTGTTTCATTGGAAAATCATGCAACACCGATTCAGAAAGGTAAACTTATTCCATTGGCGTCCAAAACAGAAAAAAATCATTCACTGACAAATGATTGTCTGAAGAAAGCAGGAAATGAGGAATTCAGGAGTTTTGCCCGCGAAACACGCGAAACGTAAGAATCCCAAGTTGGAGGCGGGCTCCCTGGAGCCCTTTTCAGGATCGATCCATCGGACTCAAACTCGTTTGAGCCCGTGGATCGAGTCCGTGAAAAGACGTCCTCCGGACGACGCCTCCAACTCACTCAGATTCAAAGTCTCTTTCTCTTTGGCGTGTTTCGCGTATTTCGCGGGAAATTCCCCTCCTTTTGGATTTCAATCCCCCCTTCCGGTTTTAAATTGTTTTCGATAGGCAGAAGGCCGCAACCCTCTTTGCTTTAAAAAGCGATTGGAGAAATAAAAGACATCCTCATATCCGACCTGTTCGGAAATCTCCGCAATGGAAAGATGGCTGGAGGTTAAAAGAAAGGCGGCCCGATCCATACGGATTTTTTCCCAAATCTGCTGAGGAGAAGAACCGGTCTGCGCTTTGAACAGGTGAGCGAAACGGGAAGCGGAAAGCCCACAGTGACGCGCCAATTCCTCCACGCGAAATGGAAACGCACTCTTTTCTGTCAGATAATCGATCGCTTTTTGAATTCTTGGATCGTATCCCGCTCCGGTCTGTTGAGCGTTGGCATGGGATCCCCAGAGTAATGCCTCCTCCAAAGCATTCATTGCGAGCGCATTTGAAAATGAAGTTTGATGACGCTGACGAGCAATCGCCTTCTTCAATGAGGAGACAAAGTTCACCCGGAGCGCCCCCTTCGGAAGTGATGCCCAAGAGACTCCCGTCCCCATCGACTTCCATTTCAACCAAAGTCTCCAGTGGGGCAGTGGCATAAAATGCACCCAAATCAACCCCCAAGAACCATGCCTTGGATCAGTCCGATAATCCTGAGATGCCTTCGGCTCAAATAAGACCGCCTCACCAACTTTGAGAAGATGCTCCTTCGAGTTCATCGTGATCACCCCTGCTCCAGAAGCGGTATAAATCATGAGCCAGTCTCCGGATCCCGAAGGACGCCATGCCTGATATTCCGAATTTTGATTGAGAAATTCATCTCCACGGAGCGAGGTCACCGGCACGTGGGGGGTCACGTTTCGAAATCGGTTTATAGCAGGATCTCCCATATCTTTAGCATACCCTTCCATTCCCAAAAACAGGAACGATGATAAGCTTTCTCCATGATTACCGAGCAATTCACCATCAGTAAAGAGCAATTAACGGAGTTCCAAGAGAATGGATACTGCATTGTTGACGATGTCTTTAGTTCAAATGAACTGCAGGATATCGAAGATTACTTTGAAGACTATCGAAAACAAGGACACCGCACCTTTGCTTCAGGCAACAGTCAGGGAATGACAACCATCGATCAGGTTGACGCGACGAAAATCCAAGTGAGAGCGATGCACGTGCATCGCACCGATCCGAAAGTACTCAACTGGATGATTCATCCGAATATTGCCGCCTCCCTGGAAACATTCATGCAAAAACCGGCCCTCGCAGGACAAACGATGTACTACTACAAACCGCCCGGAGCACGCGGTCAGGCGATGCACCAGGACAACTTCTATCTTCTTGCGAAACCGGCAACCTGTATGGGGGCTTGGACTCCGATCGATGATGCAACCGAGGAGAATGGATGCCTTTGGATCGTTCCAGGCTCTCACCGGTGCGATATTCTCTGTCCAGATTCCAATCTCGCCAAGGATCGTTGGCTGGAATATGGCGACGGACATATCTCAAAGTTTCCCGCCAAGCCCGTGCCTGTGCCGGTCATGCGAGGTCAAACGCTCTTCTTTGGAGGAAACGTCATCCACGGTTCCGGACCCAATCGCTCAAAAACCCGCTCACGACGAACGTTTATCGGGCATTATATTGACCACGCCACCGACGAAATCTCACACCATTATTTCCCTATCTACAACATGCAAGGAGAAATCGTAGAGGGCATCAAAGTCAACGCCGGCGGCGGTCCTTGCGGAGACGGATGGCGCGGGGATGTTCACTAAAAAGATGCCCTAAAACAAATCTGTTTTTTAAAGGGATTCAGGAGTAATCTGTTCCTCATGAATCCAACCCGCATTTTTCTGGTCCGACACGGTGCCACAGCTCTGACCGCTGAAGATCGTTTTGCCGGAGCAACCGATGTCCCGTTGTCCGACGCCGGGCGCGAGCAGGCACAAAGATTGTCGGTACGCTTAAGCAACGAAAAGATCTCCGCCGTCTGGGCTTCCCCGCTCTCACGGACCGTCGAGACGGCTCAGATTGTTGCAAAGCCGCACGGATTGGAAGTGATCCCCTGCGCAGACTTGCGTGAGATTTCACACGGTCATTGGGAACAGATGACCCGTGCCGAGGTGGAGGCAAAATATCCGAAAGAGGCTGCCGCCTGGAATGATGATCCTTTCTCCTTTGCTCCCACCGATGGCGAAAGCGGACTTGCCGTGACCGCTCGCGCACTTCCCGCACTTCTCTCCATCGTTCAAAAGCATGAAGGGCAGACCGTCCTGGTGGTTTCTCACAAAGCAACCATTCGACTTCTCCTCAGCACGCTCCTCGGTTTTGATCCGAGACGTTTCCGCGACAACCTCGATCAAAGCCCGGCCGCATTGAATATCGTCGATTTCAAAGATGCCTCACGCGCGAGACTGACCTTGTTTAATGATACCTCCCATTACTCCGAATCCGGGCTCGCCATTCCCGAAATTCCGAGCGCACGACTTTCCAAGTGGTGGGATCACAAAGCCGGCCACGAATGAGGAATGAGTTTTCACACGAAGCTCCCGCCCGTGGAACAGGCTGACACGGTTGTGAAGTGGATTCATCTCTCGCTAAGCCCGCCAAGGCGCAAAG
>CAZKRU010000047.1:0-32015 GCA_964555235.1 uncultured Verrucomicrobiota bacterium | reverse complement strand
ATCTCTTCCTCAAGCATTTTTCACGCCACTTCACCACTTTTGCAGAGGTCTCATAATGTAAAACTTAGAGAACTCAATATGAAATTTGTATCGAGTTTTCGATTCACGGCGAATACCCGAATCGACTTGCCGTAATGCAGGGCCTGCATAACGTGAATCGATGTTGGCGCAAATTCGCTCCTTTCTCGCAGTGATCGAAGAGACCAGTCTGAATCGTGCGGCGGCGCGTCTGCGGATTTCCCAGCCTGCACTTTCCCGACAGATGCAGGCGTTGGAAAATGAAATTGGAGGGAAGCTCCTCGAGCGGACTTCTTCGGGTATTCAGGCGACCGATGCGGGCTTTGCGTTTGCGAAGCGAATGAAACCGCTCTTGGCGGAATATGATGTGGCGATGGCGGAGGCGCGGCGATTTGCCCGGGGCGAAAAAGAGCAATTGCGGATCGGCTATCTCGCTTCGGCAGCGCGTGAGTATTTGACGCCGGCACTTCAGGCACTCAAAAAGGCCTATCCAAAAGTGAAGGTTAAATTACTTGATTTAAGTCCAGGCGAACAGATTACGGCGCTCCGAAAAGGGGAGATTGATGTTGCTTTGACGGGGCAGGAAGGCCGACTGCTGACGCACGATTTTTACGTCCGAAAACTGGCGACCCTTTCAACACTGGCCTTTGTTCCAACCGATCATCCCCTCGCTTCACGAAAGCAAATCAGGCTCTCTGCCTTGAAGAGTGAGCAATTTATTGGAGCTTCTGCAGAGGATATGCCCGGGTACAATCAGTGGGTGTCGCAAATTTGTCGGAAAGTCGGGTTCCGGCCCAAATTCGCTTATGAAGGGGGAAGCCTCGCGCATGGATTGGAGTTAATCGTCAACGAGAATGCGGTCGGGATCTTTCCGGGTTATCTGAAGGAACATCCGGCGCCGGGGATTGTGATGCTCCCCATTGATGGAGTGGACGCGACTTGGGATTTTCTCGTCGTCTGGCAACGAGGAAAAACGGCGGGACCCACGCGCGCCTTTTTGGATGGACTTCCTTCCGCGAAATAAATGCGCCGGCTTTATTTTGCCGGAGGCAGCAGGTCCCCCATGCGACCCTTGTTGTAATCGGCAAAGGCCTGTTCAATTTCTGCGCGACTGTTCATGACGAAAGGACCTGCGCCGACGATCGGTTCGGGAATCGGCTCTCCACTCATGACGAAAAAGCGCGAATCGTGCAGGGCATGAAGTTCAAACGCCTCTCCCGCTTTTTCAAAAATCACCAGATCCCCTTCCCCTGCTTCGGTCTTGCCATTCACCAGAAGGGCACCGTTCAGTACCAGAATCGCGGAGGTGTGACCGGGCGGAAGCGAGAGTTGAACCGATTTTTCGGTATTCAACTGAAGATCCCACAATTGGATCGGCGTGAACGTTCGAGCGGGGCCGGTCACTCCCTGAAAGCTTCCTGCGATGACGCGGAGTTGTCCGGCATTCTGCGGAAGTTCAACAATCGGAATTTGTGCCTTGAGAAGATTCTGATATCCGGGCGCGGCCGATTTGTGCTTTGCGGGTAAGTTCACCCAAAGCTGAATCATCTCCAGAATTCCTCCAGAGCGGGTGAATTCAGGCGAATGCAATTCTTCATGAATAATCCCGTTTCCCGCAGTCATCCATTGCACATCTCCGGGACCGATCTTACCGCCTGCGCCCGTGGAATCCCGATGCTCTAGTTCGCCTTGATAAGCGATCGTCACGGTCTCAAAGCCTTTATGCGGATGGGCCTCGACGCCCCGTCGTTCATTATCACCGGGCGGAAATTCATGGGGCGCAGCATAATCGAGGAGCAAGAACGGAGTTAATTCGCGGCCCAAGCCGTTATAATCGAACACCGAACGGACCGGAAAGCCGTTGCCGACCCAATGTTGACGTGAGCTTTTGTGAACGCGCTGCAGTTTTTTGAAGGGAGCTTGTACTTCGGGACTTGAGGTTAAAGGGAGCGTGGTATTCATCGGATTCTCTTGGGGGTTTTATTTTGTGCTCAATATTTGGTTCAGAGATGAAAAAGGACCTTTTCTTTGGGAAAGCGGACTTTCGGAAGTGCGGCGTATTTGTCTGTTTCCGCGCGATATCCCAAGGCGCAAATGACCACGGCGGTGAGGCCTTTTTCCTCGAGGCCGAGAATCGCGTTATACTTCGCAGGCTCAAATCCTTCCATGGGACAAGCGTCAATTCCCAACAGCGTAGCGCTGGTGAGAAGTCCACCGAGCGCGATGGTCGCTTGACGAGCGGCCCAAGCCTGACGTGTGGTCTCATCCATCGAATTGATAATTCCACCGACCAGCATCCCGCGAAATGCCGTGAGCGATTCAATCGGGATGCTTCGGACTTCCGCCGTTCGCGTCAGATGAGCATCGACATCCGCTTCACCGAAATGGGTTTTTGCGGCGAAGACCACCAGATGCGAGGCTTCGACGACCTGATTTTGCCCAAAAGAGGCCGGCAGGAGTTTTTCTCGTAGGGCGGGGTCCGTGACCACGACGAATCCCCACGGCTGCAGTCCGCCGCTCGAGGGAGCCAGGACGAGAGACTCTTCCAGAGCGGACCAGTCCTCCGGATGAATCTTTCGCTGGGTGTCAAATTGCTTGGTCGCATAGCGCCAGTGAAGTTGTTCGATCAGTTGCTTTGATGAAATGGTGGTTGTGTTCATGACAAGACCCTAATGCATTTACGTGGAGGAGACTAATGCCGGGAAGGATGCACGGTGATGCGCGGGGTGCATAACCCTCCCTCCCTGCACATGAACGAGAGGGGAACCCTTTGACAAAGCACCCTTCATGTGTCACATTGGACACATGAAGACGATCAACATCCGACAGCTTCACGAGCTTACGGGCAAATACGTCAGAGAATCGGCTAAATACCCACTTCTCATTTTGGATCGGGGGCGTCCCGCGGCGATCTTGCAGAAGGCGTCCCGCATTTCTCAAAAAATCGCCCCCCTTCCCGAACGAGAAGCATTGATTCGTCGCTTCCCACGGCTCACGGAAGATTCGACGCGCGTGATTTCAGATGATCGAGATCGCGCGTGATCTACTTCGATTCCAACTACATTCTCAAATGCTACTTGAACGAGCCGGATGCCGAAAAAGTCAGGGCTTTGGCAGCGCAACCGGTCGAAAAATATTCCAGTCTCTGGGGAAAAGGGGAATTCATTTCCGGAATCAAACGACACCGCCGAGAAGCGAGAATTACGGCCCAAACCGAAAAAACTATCTTTTCCTTATTTGCCCAAGACGAAACGGACGGCGTCTGGCAATGGCTCCCGATGGATAACGATTTCATGAGCGAGTTTCATGTGGCCCTTCAAAAAATTCCTTCCACCCTTTTTCTCCGCACAGGCGACGTGCTTCACCTTTTTTCTGCTCAATACCATGGGTTCAAGGAAATCTACAGTCATGATCGGCATCTCATTGTCGCAGCCTCATCCTTCGGACTCAAGGCGCTCGACGTGATTGGACGCTAAGACTTTTCGCTTTGAAATTCCTTATGGCCTTCTTTTTGCGCACCTTTGAGGGACGCATATTGCTTTTGGGCTTCGGGCCAGTTGGATGCTTTGATGGCTTGAGACAGAAGGTCGATCGTTGCGACGGTCTCATCGATCTTCTTCTGAAAGTTCTTCAGGAACGCGGCTTTCTGATCGGCGGGAATCTCATCGGTTTTTTCGGGGGAGAGTTCGCGGGATTTAACGGTAGCTTCGCGTAATTTGGCGGTGAGGGCGAGGTATTTATCCTTGTCGGCATCGACCGGCTGCTGAAGGGATTTACCGAGTTCTTTGAAGGCGCTTTTCATCTGCTTCATCTGAGTTTCTAGCGGAGATTCGGCATGGAGCGATGCGCCTAAAAAGAGGGAGAGGATAAGGAGATTCCAGAAGCGGCAACTTAAAAATGGGGTTTTCATAGGGTAAAAATGACAGAGTGATCGGAAAGATTCAAGCCCCGTTTCTGCTCATTCGTGTCCAAAATAGAAATCGTTTTACCTATGAAGATGATTTCTATTTTAGACGACAGTGGTTTCTGCTTCCAATTCTTTCGAGGGATTTTAGGGTTACACGAATATGCCTGAGATGATAGTTCGCACAGATTACAACAAGGATTGGCCTCGACGATTTCAAATCGAAGCCGAGCGACTGAAAACGGCATTGGGGAGTATTTGCATTCGAATCCATCATGTTGGAAGTACCGCAGTTCCTGGTCTTGCGGCAAAACCGATTATTGATATTGCACTCGAGAGCACGATTTATCCACCGACGGAATCGATGAACCAGGTGATGAAAGGATTGGAGTACGAGAATATGGGTGAAGGGAGTGTTGCAGGGCGATATTGGTTTCGCAAAGGGACGCCAAGAGCCTTTCACGTCCATTGGGTTTCGGAAGGAGGCGAAGTGGCCGTGCGGCAAGTGGCGTTACGGGACTTTCTTAAAAATCATCCAAACGCGAGATTGGAATATGAGAGGATTAAGCGAGACGCGGCAATCGGACGTGACGTGGATAGTGCGGACTATGCTTTAGCGAAGAGCCCTTTTATTACCAAGGCCTTGAGCCAATAGCTGTTGTGGGCCAAGCGTTCTTTTTCTGATCCTTCTTACTCTGATCAGCAGTTTTGCCCATGCAGCGGATCCCGCCCTTCCGGTGAATTTCTTTCGAAATCTCAAAGCAGGAAAATCCCAAGTCATTGTCACTTATGGAACCAGCGTGACGGAGTATCCGAACTGGAAAAAGCTTTCCGATGAGGATTCAAAAACGTTCCTGACGTATGCTCCCGATGGACTGCCCCCTAACAAAATAGGGGTTCTCGCCATCCATTGGCCCAATATTGAAAAGATGCGTTTAGAGGCAGAAGCCGTCGCATCGCGTTAATGGTTTAAGATCGCTTTTACGCATTTCGTTCTCCAACGTCGTTTTTGGAGGTCTTACGATGCGCCATCTTTTTACAACACGTCGATTCCTGCCCCTCTTCGTGACACAGTTTCTCGGGGCCGTTACCGATCATCTTTTTAAAAACGCCTTTGTGATGCTCGTCACCTTTAAGACGGCGAAGGAGCTCGGTTGGGAAACATCGACGGCGGTGAATCTGATCACGGGGCTGATGATTGCGCCGATGATTCTTTTCTCGGCCATTGCAGGGCAAGTCGCTGATGCGTATGAAAAATCGCGACTGATCCGCTGGAGTAAGCTCGCCGAAATTGGGATCATGATTTTGGCGTCGATTGGGCTGATGAACGAATGGCCCATTCTCTTGTTTGTCACGGTTTTCTTGGCGGGAGCGCAAATCACTTTTTTTGGACCATTGAAATACGGAATTTTGCCAAGTCATCTTCAAGAAAAAGAGCTGATGGATGGCGCGGCGATTTTTGAAGCGGCGACCTTTATGGCGATTCTTGCGGGAACCGGACTTGGAGGCCTGGCGTTGACGAAAGTCGGTGGAGCGATGGAAATGCATGGGTGGGTTCCGGCTGCATTGATTGGGATGTCCGTGATCGGGTGGCTGGTGAGTTACTCGATTCCGGAATCCGCTCCGTCGGGAAGCCCTTTCTCGGTTTCATTGCACCCGCTTCAATCGACATTGACGCTTTTAGCTTCGGCTCGGACGCAAACCGGAGTCTGGCGCTCGATGCTCGGAATTTCATGGTTCTGGGCCGTCGGAGCCATCTGGCTTTCCTTCATTCCTCCGTACGTGGCGAATGTGTTGAATGCGGAGAGCATGACCGCAACGCAATTTCTCATTCTGTTCAGTATCGGAATTGGAGCCGGATCCCTGATTTGTGCGAGATTGCAGAAAGGGGAGATCAATGCAAAGTTCGCACCGCTCGCCGGGCTCGGAATTTCGCTGTTAACGGTTCTCTTCGTCTTTGCTCAAGCCCTCCCGGATACGATTCCGTTCGAGATCACTTCCTTGCGAGGACTGGTGACCTGTGGATGTTTATTTGGAATCGGAGTCTGCGGCGGAATCTTTAGCGTTCCCCTCTACACGATTCTTCAAGCCTGGTCGGAGCCGTCGCATCGTGCGCGAAATATCGCGGCGAATAATGTGCTCAATGCCTTTTTTATGGCCGCAGGAAGTGGTTTGGCGGCGTTGATGGCGCTGACGAAATATGGCGGCTATTCCATATTGATCGTTGTGGCCGGATTGAATGCCATTGTCTCGGCCTACATCATTCGGATCATTCCCGAAGCGGCCTTTCACACCTTTGTTCGCGGCGTGATGCGAATTCTTTTTCGGGTCGAAGTCCGCGGAATCGAACATTACGCGGAGGCGCGTCAGCGGAAGGTCATTGTGGCGAATCACGTCTCATATTTGGATGCACTTTTGCTCAGCGCCTTTCTTCCCGAGCTTCCGACCTTCGCAATTGATACGCAAATTGCAAAAGCTTGGTGGCTCCGACCCTTTTTGTGGATGGTCCGCGTTTATCCGTTGGATCCGAGCAATCCGATGGCGATCAAATCGCTCACCAAGCTGGTACGAGAAAATGTTCCCATTGTGATTTTTCCAGAGGGACGGTTAACGACGACCGGAACGATCATGAAGGTTTATCAGGGACCGGGGTTGATCGTTATGAAAGCCGAGGCCGATCTGGTCCCGGTGCAATTGGACGGAGTCCATTTCAGTCGGTTTTCGCATTTGGAAGGAAAGCGAAAGCTAGAGTTATTTCCGAAGTTGACGATGACAGTGCTGCCGCCCGTGAGGATTGAAAAGCCGGAAGGCTCTGCGCGCCAGGCGAGAATCGCCGCAGTGAATCGGGTTTACGAAGTGCTGACGGAGATGGCAGTTCGCTCAGATGACAAAAATCAAACGCTCTTTGAAGCGCTTCTCGATGCACGAGATCGGCATGGGGCAGAATTTGAGATCATTGAAGATCCGACGTTCATCCCGTGGAGTTATCGAACTTTGGTCGCGAAGGCGGTGGTTTTGGCGAAAGCGATGACGGCAGGAAGTCTACCGGGAGAATCGGTGGGGATCCTTTTACCGAACAGCTCGGGGGCCGTCGCGGCATTGTTTGGAGTGATTGCGGGAAACCGCGTGCCGGCCTTGCTTAATTTTTCGACTGGGGCCAAAAATTTGATCAGTGCCTGTACGACGGCGAAAATCCGAACGGTTTGGACCTCCGAACAATTTGTTCAAAAAGCGAAGCTTCACAAAGAGATCGCTGCATTGGAAGAGGCGGGGATTCACGTTTGCAAAATCGAAACCCTCCAAAAACATTCGATCCCGAACGCCATTCGCTATTTTCTGGGTCAGTGTTTTCCTCGAGTGATCTTTTTGTGGGAGCGGAATCGGAGTGAAACGACCAACGCCGATCAAACGCGTGGAGAACGCCCGGCGATGATTCTTTTCACTTCGGGATCCAGTGGAGCGCCAAAGGCCGTGGTTCTTTCACATCGCAATTTATTGGCGAACTACCGGCAGCTCACCTCTCGCGTTGATTTTCATCGACGAGATCGCGTTTTCAACTGTCTTCCGATTTTTCATTCCTTTGGGTTAACTGGAGGAACGCTTGTCCCGATTCTTCATGGCGTGCCTCTCTTTATGTATCCGTCACCGCTTCATTATGGAGTGATTCCGGAGTTGGTTTACCAAACGGATTCGACGATCTTTTTTGGAACGAATACGTTTCTCACCGGTTACTCTAAAAAAGCGCATCCGTACGATTTTCATTCCGTTCGCTACGTCTTTGCCGGTGCGGAGCGAGTGAAAGAGCCGACGAAGAAAATTTGGTTCGAGGAATTTGGCATCCGAATTTTGGAAGGCTACGGGTCAACAGAATGTGCTCCAGCGCTCTGTAGCAATACGCCTATTTTTAATCGGGCGGGAACCGTCGGAAAGTTTTTGCCGGGAATTGAATATCGTCTGGAGACAATTCCCGGAATCCCCGTTGGAGGCCGACTCTGGGTGAAGGGACCGAATATCATGCTCGGCTATTATCTTCCCGAGAAGCCGGGCGAATTGGTTCCCGTCGTGGATGGATGGTATGATACCGGAGATATCGTTGAGGTTTCCGAAGAGGGCTACGTGAAGATTTTGGGCCGCGCCAAGCGGTTTGCCAAAGTAGCGGGCGAGATGGTTTCGCTGACTGCCGTGGAAGAATTGGCTTCTGAAACTTGGCCGGGAATGCTTCATGCGGCGTTTGCCGTTCCGCATGTCAGTAAGGGCGAGGAAGTGATTTTAGTGACGGAAAATCCAGCACCACTGCGAGAGGCTTTGTTGGCGAAAGCAACCGAGCGCGGCCTCCCCGAGCTTTTTGTTCCCAGAACCCTTCTGACAAAAACAATCCCAGTCCTCGGCTCTGGAAAACCTGACTACGTGACGCTTGGGGAATGGGTAAATCAGGAAGTGGCAGGTCGGTGCTAATGGTAGGGACCGATCTCCGAGCGGTCCGGGCTTGGAGTGCGGACGCCTCGGAGATGCGTCCCTACCACAAGCAAGAATTCAGATTGAAATTCCCCCCTCCCACCGGCAGCGTAACGGAATGAACTGCCTGCGGCTCCCGTCGATTCATTTTGCGCCATTGGTCCGGGTTCCCTCCTCGTGGTTGGAAAATTATGCATTCGGATACGATCTCATTCACGCGCTTCGTCCCAAAACGGTTGTAGAGCTCGGCGTTTTTTGGGGAGGCTCCTTTTTTGTCTTTTGCCAAGCCGTCAAGGCCGCCGGGTGCTCGACGATTTGTCATGCAGTGGATACGTGGGAGGGAGATTCACAGGCGGGGAAGCTTGAGGAGGAGACCTATCAGCAGTTCATGGAACAATGCAGTGCACATTTTGCCGATATCACCAAAGTAATGCGGATGCGATTTGAACAAGCCTTGGATTCGTTTCCGGATGGATCGATAGATCTGTTGCATATCGACGGATTTCACACCTACGAAGCCGTTCGGGAGGATTACGAGCGTTGGGCTCCGAAAGTCTCTCCTTCGGGAGTGATTCTTTTTCACGACGTGAAAGTCGTCAATGAGGAGCAAAAGTTTGGAGTGAAGCGTTTTTGGAATGAACTCAAGCAGGATCGACTGCATTTTGAAATGGAAAATGAATTTGGCTTGGGAGTTCTTTACAATGGAAAATCCATCGCGCCGGAAAACGAATTTCTGAAAACCCTTTTTCAAGGAACTGCAGAAGAACGCCAGGATTTACACCATTACTATCTCTTGATGAAAGAGCGCTTAATTGGACGGGAGCTCCTCCACGCGCATTTCAAATTCCAAGATCGAATTAAATTTCTCGAGGGAAAGCTCGAGGATTTGGAATCGAAGATCCGCCGAAAAGAGTGGAATAAGGCCTCTTCGTAGCGGTTGGTGGGGCCGATCGGCCTCGATGGGCCTTGTTTTGGATTACTGGCCAGCCCGGAGGTCTGGCGCCACCAAGGATTGAATTTCGCTGGGGAGATCGGGATATTCCAAGGCTTGTTGTCGAAGTCGGTCAAAACCCGCAGCAGCATCGGTTGCTAGACAGAGATTGAGAGTCGAGGCATAGAACGAGAAATTCCACGGCTGAAGGGTTAGAAATTTAAGTCCGACATCTCGCGCCTCTTCCAACATTCCGGCACTCACAAAAAGTTCGAGCGCGGTGACTTGGGCGATTTCGTTGTGGGGATAGAGGTCGATCGCGCGACGGATGTTCTGAATCGCCTCATCGGTTTTCCCGTTTTCTCGCAGGTGTCGCGCGGATTCCGTCAGTTTCATGGATTCGGAAATATCTTCGCGCAGCTCAACACCTTGAGGTGTGGTTCGAACGAGGGTGTACCCGTCCTCGCGATAAAATTGACGGTCATCTTCGGGAAGTTGCGACAAGGGCCAGCGTGCGCCAAACGCGAGATTGTCCATTTTGAGAAAAGCGAGCGGTTCGCCTTTAATCGTCGCAGAGCCGACGTGATGAACGACGCTTTTAGGATAGTAGAGGACCCCAAGCCCCCTCTCCCGCACCTTCAAGCAAAGAGCAATATCCTCTAATCCAATTTCATCAAAGGCCCCGACTTCAAAAAAGAGGGACCGTCGCATTAAGAGGCAGGCGCCGAGGAGCGCTTGATATTCCCGAGGACGATTGACCCATGGTGCGTCTTGTGGAAGGTTTTGATAAATCGGGTAAAACCCACCGAGGGTTCGATTGAGAACGTACCCGGCATGATTGATCAGACCGGATTCTGGAAATACAAGTTTGGGCCCGACGATTCCAATTTTCGATCGTCCCATCGGTTCCAACAACGCTTCCAACCAGCCGGGTTGCGGAATGGTATCGTTGTTGAGGAAGACTAAAAATTCGGAAGCCGCTTTTTCAGCGCCGAAATTTGACGCATACGTGAATCCGAGATTTTTTTCCAATCCCCACCAACGCAAGAGCGGCCATTGGGTCGCTTGTTCGGCTAAGTAGGCAGGGGTTCCATCTTGAGAGGCATTGTCAACGATGTGTACACGTGCGCGAAGCGAAGGGGGCAAGGTTTGTTGAAGGGCCGCAAGGCAGGCGCGCGTATGATGCAGTTGATTGAAGGTCGGAATGACAATCGTGACAAGATCAGGCAACACAAGTGGAGACCCTAATTTGGGAGCTCGGGTAGCGCAAGCGGAAAGGATCCGAACCTGGCAGCAACAGCATGCGAGGAACTCATTCCAAAGAAAAAGGGCGCACCGACCTTTGTCGATGCACCCTTTTTCAAAACCGAATTCGACTCGATTATTTCGTAGGAACTTCGGAGATGGATTTCAGAATGCGGCTGGCAATCTGATACGGGTCTCCTTGGGAGTTCGGACGACGATCTTCGAGGTAACCTTTGTACCCATTGTTGACAAAGCTGTGCGGAACGCGAACGGAAGCGCCACGATCTGCAACACCGTACGAGAACTTGTCGATCGATTGAGTTTCGTGAAGTCCGGTCAAACGGAGATGATTGTCGGGTCCGTACACGGCAATATGTTCGTCCATATTTTTTTGGAAGGAGGCCATGAGCTTCTCGAAATATTCTTTTCCGCCGACTTCGCGCAGGTGCTTGGTCGAGAAATTCGAGTGCATTCCGGATCCGTTCCAATCGAGATCCTTTCCGAGCGGCTTGCAATGAAAGTTCACATCAACACAGTATTGTTCGCAGAGACGGATGAGGAGGTAGCGGGCCACCCAGACATCATCGGCCGCTTTGCGGGAACCTTTTCCGAAGATTTGGAATTCCCACTGACCTTTGGCGACTTCCGCATTGATTCCTTCGTGATTGATTCCGGCATCCAAGCAGAGGTCGAGATGTTCTTCGACAATCTTACGAGCGATGTCGCCGACGTTCTTATAACCGACGCCGGTGTAGTATTCGCCCTGAGGAGCTGGGTAACCTTCGGGGGGAAATCCGAGAGGGCGGCCATCTTGATAGAGGAAATATTCCTGTTCAAATCCGAACCAGGCATCGGGATCGTCCAGAATCGTTGCGCGTCCGTTGCTGACGTGCGGAGTTTTGCCATCGGGCATCATGACTTCACACATGACAAGCGCGCCATTCTTGCGAGTCGTATCGGGGTAAACCGCGACGGGTTTGAGTACGCAATCGGAGCTCCGTCCTTCGGCCTGACGGGTCGAACTTCCGTCGAAGCCCCAGAGGGGAAGCTCTTCGAGTTTCGGGAAGCTGTTAAATTCTTTGAGTTGGGTTTTGCTACGGAGGTTGGGCACCGGGGTGTAACCATCGAGCCAGATATATTCGAGTTTGTATTTAGCCATATTTTCGGATGTTTCTAGTGGTTAAGTTTACGCTACGAATGACCGTTTTTTCTGACGGAAATCCGGCCCGGGAAGCGAAAAATCATGATGACGATTCCCCGCTCAACGCGACGGCGAACAAAGAAGCAGGTTCAATGCCAGAACGCGAGAAATTATTGAGGGCCCACGACGTTTTGGCATTAATTGCTTTTAGGGCGACGGATTTTCTGGGAGGATCTTGTTGAAATGGAGGAAGTTAAAGATACGCGCCGCGCCACCGTTCGAATGACCTACGATGGCCGCGTCTTCAAAACCTTTCGCGGGCATCAGGCCCGGGAGCGGTTTGAAAACGAAATTCTGGTGTTACGCCATTTGGAAAAACGGGGATGTACCTTCGTTCCGAAAGTTCTGGAAACCGATTCCGAGCAGCTTCTTCTGGTGACGTCAAATTGTGGGAAGCGGGTGGATCAATTGAGCGAACCGAAACGGTTGAGTCTTTTTGCGGAATTGGAAGCCTTTGGCGTGCGACACGAAGATCCGGCCCAACGAAACGTGACCTATCGCGCTACCGATGGACGCTTCTGTTTGATTGATTTCGAATTCGCAACCATTCTCGATGATCCGAGTCATCGGTCTCCGGTTGCCATGCCGCCGGAGCTCAAGTCGTGAGCGTCGCGAGGCTTCGATGGACGGGACTTTCGCAGCCCGGTCCTGTTCGTCCCAATAACGAAGATGCATTTCTCGCGCTGACATTCAATGCCGAGATGATTCAGTATTTGGGAAAGTTTGGGGCGGCGACGTTCGAATCCGCCGATTATGTTTTCGCTTTGAGTGATGGAATGGGTGGAGCCAACGCGGGAGAATTTGCGAGTAAAATTGCCGTCGAAAAAATTACGAAGCTCCTCCCCAAGGGATTTCGCAGCAGCGTCTCGGGAATGAATCCGGGCTTTCAAGATCTTTTCGAAGAAGTCTTTCTTCAAACACATCGCGCGCTTTCTTATTTAGGGGCCAACTATCCGGAGTGCTCCGGAATGGGATCGACGCTGACGCTTTGCTGGTTTACTCCCGAGTGGATGTATTTCGGGCATATTGGAGACAGTCGCCTTTATTATCTTCCTGCGGCGGGAGGCCTCAAGCAAGTTAGCCACGATGACACGCATGTTGGATGGTTATTGCGGCAGGGAAAGATCAACGAACGGGAAGCGCGAAGCCATCCGAGGCGCAATGCGCTCCAAAAAGCGCTTGGGGCCGGACATCAATTTGTAGAGCCGCAAGTCGGTGCCATCGGCTATCAACCGGGAGATCTTTTTTTACTTTGCAGCGATGGAGTGATTGACGGGTTGTGGGACAAAAACCTGCTGCAATTGTTGCGGGAACCGGATCCGATTCAAGCCGCACTTCCCCCGGCTCAACGAATCGTCCAAGAAGCGCTTTCCAAATCAGGACGTGATAACACCACCGCGGTGGTGATCGAAATCGATGCGCCGGCTTAGAATCAGACGGCTTTATCGCCGTGTTCTTCGGTGCGGATACGGATGGCGTCGTCGATGCTCGAGATGAAAACTTTTCCATCGCCAATTTTTCCGGTCTTCGCCGCTTTGATAATCGAACCGACCGCTTTTTCGACCAAATCTTCAGGAAGGATGACTTCGATTTTTACCTTCGGAAGAAAATCAACCGTGTATTCGCTACCGCGATAAATTTCTGTGTGACCCTTTTGGCGTCCGAATCCTTTGACTTCCGTGACGGTCAGACCTTGGAGTCCGAGCTCCGTGAGGGCTTCCTTCACTTCCTCCAATTTAAACGGCTTAATAATCGCTTCGATTTTTTTGAGTCCCATAGTTTCCTCGCTTGTTGTATCGCTTTCTATGGGTTATCCCGATGCGGTCAAGACATTCGTCAGGATTGGCCACAGAAAGCACAAAAGTCACAGAAGATTGGAGCTCTGGATTCTTTTTGGGTTTCGTGTGCTTTTTGCGGCTAAATATTATGAACGTTTCTTCTTTTCCGCTCGAGCCCCGGCAAACTTAAAGAGGTCGAGTTCTTCTGGCGGCGTTTCTTTTACCTTGCGGCTTTTCGAAGGGGCGCGTTTTCCCAAGCGCGGCTTTCCAGTTTCGTCCAGCTCTCCTTCTTCGAGATTTCGCAAAATCTCTTTCGCACGCTCCAAAACTTCTCCAGGAAGTCCGGCAAGGCGGGCGACTTGAATCCCGTAGCTTTTATCCGTTCCGCCATCGACGATTTTTCGCAAGAAGATAACCTGATCATTCCACTCGCGGACGGCGACGTTGCAATTTTTTACGCCAGGTAACAGCACGGCCAATTCGGTCAGTTCGTGGTAATGTGTTGCGAAGAGGGTACGGGCTTTGAGTTTGGTGTGAAGATATTCTGCGACGGACCAAGCGATGCTCAGTCCGTCAAAGGTGCTGGTGCCGCGGCCGATTTCGTCGAGAATGACGAGACTGCGGTTGGTGGCGTGATTCAAAATATTCGCCGTCTCGGTCATCTCCATCATGAAGGTACTTTGACCGCGCGAAAGATCGTCGCTGGCTCCGACCCGTGTGAAAACCCGATCCAGCAACCCAATACGCGCTTCCCGGGCGGGAACGTAACAACCGGTGTGCGCGAGGATCGCGATCAAAGCGACCTGTCGGATATACGTACTTTTTCCGGCCATGTTCGGACCGGTCAAAATAACCGTACGCGCCTGGGTGTCGTCGAGATGCGTATCGTTCGGAACAAATTTTTCCGCGAGGTGAATCTGTTCGATCACCGGATGGCGTCCCTCGCGAATTTCCAAATCGCCGGAATCTTCAACGACCGGACAAACATAATTTTGTTCTTGCGCCAATGCACCCCATCCGACGAGAACGTCGAGCTGACTCAAGGCGCTGGCGGATGCTTGAATCGCGGAGGTCAAGACCACCGCAGCTTGACGGAGTTCCAGAAAAAGCTCGTATTCCAACTGGCGGGATCGCTCTTCCGCTCCCAAAATCTTGCCCTCCATCTCCTTGAGCTCGGGCGTAATGAAGCGTTCCGCATTTACCAATGTCTGTTTGCGGTGATAGTCGGTAGGGACCGCATCGAGATTCGATTTGGTGATTTCGATGTAGTAACCGAAGACTTGATTGTACCGGATCTTGAGGGATTTAATCCCCGTCCGGTCCTGTTCGCGTTGTTGTAATTGAGCGAGCCACTCTTTTCCTTGCGTTGAAGCACTGAGGAGTTCATCGAGTTCTGCGTGATAGCCGCGTCGAATGAGACCCCCTTCTTTAACCGCGAGAGGAGGTTCATCGACGAGCGCTCGCTCGAGAAGCTCGATGAGTTCTGGCTGCGGGACAATGGTCTGCGTCAATTCTTGAATCAGCGGAATTTCAATGGAACCGAGAAGTTCACGCAATGACGGAAGCTGTTGCAGGGATCGCTTGAGCGCATGCAAATCGCGGGCGTTACCGGAGTTTTGCGCGAGACGTGCGATCAGACGCTCCAGGTCTTTGACTTCGCGCAATAAATCGCGAACGCGTTCCCGCTCGAGTTCGTGCCCGAGCCAATAATGAACCGAGGCTTGACGCGCTTTGAGTGCTGGAAGGGCGCGCAACGGTTGAAGAAGCCAATGTCGAAGCAATCGTGCGCCGCCGGAAGTCACCGTGCGATCGATCGCTTTAAGTGCGGTGGTATCAACCGCAGATTCTCGCAAGGGCTCGACCAGTTCGAGATTTCGACGAGTCGTTGGATCGACAATGAGGACATTATCCCGTTGAAAGGTTGAAATACGACTGACATGAGGGAGCGAGCGACGGAGTTCGTGTGTGAGATAATGAACCAAAGCCCCCGCAGCGCCGACGGCCACAGGAAATGTGGCGAGGCCGAATCCATCAAGGGATTGAACTTTAAGTTGTTCGAGGAGGGTAAATCGAGCCGCTTCTGGAGCGAACGTCCACCCATCGTAGGGATGCCATTTTCGGAGTTGTGAAAAGGTCGCTTCGGTAGGAGCGATAAGTTCGGAGGGATTGATCCGACTGAGGGTTTCTTCGGCTTCTTCCCACGTGGCTAATTCGCCCGCACGGAATTCGCCGGTACTGAGGTCGAGATATGCAAGTCCAAACTTGCCATCCTGAGCGACCACCGAGGCGCAGTAATTGTTTTGTTTGGCAGAAAGAAGATTCGCATCGAGGACACTTCCGGGACTGATGATTTGAGTCACCTCACGACGAACGACTTGTCCGGGACGAGGGGTTTCCATTTGATCACAAATTGCCACGCGCTTTCCGGCTTTGATTAATCGCGCGATGTACCCTTCTGCGGTGTGATGAGGAATTCCACACATCGGAGTGGTGTGGCGCTGAGTCAACGTGAGATCCAGGAGTTCTGCGCCGATCTTGGCATCCTCAAAAAAAAGCTCGTAGAAGTCGCCCAGTCGGAAAAAGAGAAGCGCATCCGGCGGGATCTCCTGCTTGATCCGCCGGTACTGCTGCATCATGGGAGTGAGTGCATCCGACGACATGGGAGCGACATCCAAGCACCCGCCGGGGATCTGTAAAGCCTTCCTTGAGGGTAATCTCATGGCCTCAATCAATCTGGAACTCAAGAGACAAAAAGCAGACGGGATCACGCAATTTTTCCTGAGTTCGTGAGTTCCTGATTCAACATCGTGCGGCTACGGTTTTTAATTAGACGCATTTTGGCAAATTCTGCCATCAAAATGGACGCCCGGAGGGGTGTTCCCGCCAGAGCTAAAAATTTATGAAAAACATAAAAACCATTGTAAGTGGCGGGAAGTCGGTTTGTTAGTCGAAATTCAGGGCATTCTACGAGGGGGCACCGAGGTGAAATTGGCCCGAGGGGTGCTATCTTTTAAGAGAAGAAAATGAACCAAGCCCTTACATTTGAAACGCATCCTGAATTAGTCGCCGCCGCGATGGAAGGGCGGCTTCGATTGGTTCACGGGCACTGTCGTCAGAATGGATGGATGCGCCATATTTGGGATCAGAATCGGGTCCTTTGTGGAAACCGTTCCTATCATCGCCCGGTGCATCCGCCTAAATTTGATGACCGGCACGAAACCTCCGGTCTTTTGATCTACGGCTATCTCTGTGAGAAATGCCGCAATGTCTGGGAAGAGAAAAACCCGCCCCGTTTAGTTGCTTCCCGCGTCGAACGGGAAGAATAACAACGTCAATTTATTTCGCGGCAGCAAGCTTTGCGGCAGCTTGCTTAGCATAGCGCGCGGCGCGTTTTTTACGAATCTGTACGTTTTTCCGACCTTTATATGCACCCATGATGTCTCCTAAGTTGGTTTGAGGGGGGAGATCCTTAAAGGGGATCCTGTCGAGAGTCAAGGACGGATTGGCCACAGAATGCACAGAAATCACAAAAAATAGCCCCTGAATTTAGTGCCAACCAGAAAACCATTTTATTCTTTTGTGGTTTCTGTGCATTCTGTGGCTAAACAAAAAAGAGGCAGTGGATGGGGTCCACTGCCTCTAAACTTTGGAGGAATCAGAAATTGTTCTTAAGGGGTTAGACAAGGGAACTGAAAGAACGTTCAAATTATTTTTAAATCTTTTTGCTCGGGATCTGGTAGGGACCTCTCTCCGAAGGGGTCCGGGCTCGGATGCGGAGAGGCGTCCCTACCAAAATGCGGTGAATCTTTACCCCTAAAAATAAAAGTTGACGATTTTCAAATTTTCCATAAGGTCCTTTTGACTTTGAAAGGCATGGATTATGCTTTTCACGGTTTGCTCTCAGTCCCGAATGGGGTTTGGGAGGGAGAGTAAAACTCAAATTAACAATGGAGGATAGTAATGAACAAGACTCTTAAAAGCCTCTTTGCCGTTGCCTTGACCGCGTCCGTCGCGCTCGCAGGTGAAGCGAAGAGTGATAAAGATCTCAAGAAGGTCATCGAAGACCAAGGTATCTACGTCGAAACAAGCCAAAAGGGCATCGTCCTTTCCGGTTATGTTGACGCGGGTTACACCTACGGCTTCAGTGGCGTGAACAACACGGCATCGCAGCGCTCGACGAACGACTCGGGAACGCCTGCGAACCACTCGGGCGACTTCAACATCAATGCGTTTAAACTCGCTTTGGAAAAGAAGCTCTCGGACAAGAACGAACTCACCGCTGGTTTCCGCGCTGACCTCATGGTCGGTGAAGACGCCGCTGTGTTTCGTGGAAACGCAAATGCTACGGACAATGCGAGCGACCTTTACTTGCACCAAGCATACGTGGCTTTCCGCGCGCCGGTTGGAAACGGTATCGACTTCAAAGTCGGTAAGTTTGCGACGCCCGTTGGATACGAAGTTGTGGAACGCCCTGCGAACCTCAACATCACCTACGGATTGCTCTGGAATAACCTTCAGCCTTTGAACCACACTGGTATCTTGTCCTCTTATAAGGTCAATGACCAGGTCGAAACTGAATTCGGTATCGCTAACGCGGACTGGAATCGTTCTGACAGCGTGGATACGAATGGTAACGGATCGAACAGCGTCACGCTGCTCGCTTCTGTGAATGTTAAGTCTGCTGGCGGAAATGCTAACATCAAGAACACCCTCTTGGGTCAGCCTCAAGGCGGCAACAACATCCAAACCAACACTCCTGCGAACACGGTCCTCAATGACGGATCGTTGTTCCTCTGGGATATGTGGGGTAACTGGGCACCTAAGTTCGCTAACGACAAGCTCCTCCTCGGTTTCAACACCGACTTGGGCGTGCAACACGATTACGCGAACTCCGGAGTCGGAACCCGTGCGGGCGAGTATAACGAAACCTTCTGGGGAATTGCATTGTACTCGAAGTACCAATTCTCGAAGTTGTTCAGTCTCGCTGGTCGTGCGGAATATGTTCACAACACGGACGGAGTTAAGTTCGGTAATGCGGGCGCTGGCTTAGCTGGTGCTGCTGCTGGAACGAACTTCCAATCCGCTGGTAGCAATGTGGACCTCTGGGCTTACACCCTCACCGCTGGATTCAACATCTGGGAGAACATGCTTCTCAAGGCTGAATACCGCGCTGACTTCGGTAGCGGAACGGAAACGGACGCTACGGGTATCTACAACAAGGTTAATCACCTTGCTGCAGTCCAGGTTGTCTACAGCTTCTAATTGCTGAAGATCAATCAGTCTTAATGAAAACCCCCATCGGAGTAATCCGGTGGGGGTTTTTCATTTTGGTAGGGCTCGACCTCCGGGCGAGCCGGGATTTAGGATCGAAAACAGCGGCGCTTCCGGAGGAATCGCCCTACCAGCGCAACTTTTTGAAGCGGGCGGCGTTTAATCTCTTGAATGATTCCAACTCGAAAATTTCTCCCTCATATCCCCCCTCGTGGAATTCATTCAGGAGTTAAATTTTTCATCACGATCGGATGTAGGGAACGATTCAAAAATCAGCTCGCTCTTGCCGAGATTGCCACGCATCTGCAGCAAAGCGCCGTCTACTATCACAAAAACGCCTATTGGTTTTTGCATCTTTTTCTTCTCATGCCCGACCATCTTCATGCGATTGTTTCGTTCTATCCGACGCATCCAATGGAAAAAGTCATTCGCGATTGGAAGCGCTGGTGTTCACGGCAGTACAGAGTCATCTGGCAACGAGATTTCTTCGATCATCGCTTGAGGGATGATGCTTCGCTGGCGGAAAAGGCTTTTTATATTCGTCAAAATCCGATTCGGAAAGGCCTCGTGGTTCAAGCAGAACAATGGCCCTACGTCTGGGATCGAAATTATTTTGAATCATGCTGGTAGGGCGACTTCTCCGAAGGCGCCGCTACCAAAACCCGGCTCGGCCGGAGGTCGAGCCCTACCAAGAGGCGGCTACCAGTATTACTTGTCGAAACTCCGTAAGAATGAGATGGTAGCGGCATGGCGCAGATGAAGATTATCTTTTTGGGGGATGTGGTGGGGGAACCGGGTCGGGATACAGTGAAGGCGGCGATTCCCAAATTGAAGGAAATTTACAAGCCGGATTTTGTCATCGTGAATGGTGAGAATGCGGCGGGAGGTCGCGGAATTACGCCAAAGCTCGCGGTGGATCTGATGCGAGCGGGGGCTGACGTGATTACGCTGGGCGATCATGCGTGGGACAATCGTGATATTTATCCCTTTTTTGCGCAGGAGCCTCGGATTATTCGGCCCTTTAATTATCCTCCCGGAACAATGGGATCAGGATCCGTGGTGGTTTCAGGAAATGGGAAGAAGCTCGGCGTTCTCAATGCGTTGGGCCGAACATTCATGGATAATGAAGTGGAGAATCCCTTTTTGACGGTGGAGACAGAAATTGATCGTCTCAAAAAAGAAACGGCGTGTGTTTTTGTTGATTTTCACGCGGAGACGACTTCTGAGAAAATTGCGTTTGGACGGTTTTTGGATGGGAAGGTCACAGCAGTTGTTGGAACTCATACCCACGTACAGACGGCCGATGAAAAAATTCATCCGGGTGGAACGGCCTACCTGACGGATGCTGGATTTTGTGGGCCACACGATTCAGTGATTGGGCGTGAAGTGGCGAATGTCGTGGCGCGGTATCGTACGCTCATGCCGAACCGCTTTTACATTGCCGCTGGCGGACTTCAGGCAGATGGATGCTTTATCGAGTGCGATGAGTACACCGGAAAAGCACAACGAATTGAGCGGATTCAGTTGAAAATTAGTGCGTAAGAACTTAATGGACCTCAATCGCCGCACATTGTTAAATCAGGAACTCAGGAAAAATTGGGTGAGCCCGGCTTCTTTTTGTTTCTTGAGTTCCTGAGTTCCAGATTTTTTTGCTGGGCAAGGTTCTTGGCGTTTCCTATCTTCACCCCTCGTTATGTCAGAAAGCTACATTCAGGAATTGTTTGCGGAACGCATTGGTGGCAATCGGTTCGGCAAGGACACGGCCATTTACAAATTTGAGAAGATCAAGCGCGCGAAGCGTGCTGCGATCGAGGCGAATCCTGGGAAAACGCTTTTTGACCTCGGTGTTGGGGAGCCGGATGAGATGGCTTTTCGCGAAGTCGTCGAGAAGTTGTACGAAGAATCCCTGAAGCCTGACAACCGAGGCTATGCGGATAATGGCGGGCCGGTGCTTCTCGAAGCCGCCGGACGCTACATGAAGCGAGTCTGCGGGGTGACGGTGAATGCCTCTTCACAGATCTGCCACTCCATCGGCAGTAAGGCGGCACTTTCGATCCTTCCGGCTTGTTTGATCAATCCTGACGATGTCGTTCTCATGACCGTCCCGGGCTATCCCGTTTTCGGAACACACGCGAAGTATTACGGGGGAGTGGTTCATAATCTTCCGCTCACGGCGGCGAACCAGTTTCTTCCGGATTTGAAGTCCATTCCGACCGATGTTTTGAAAAAGGCGAAAGTGCTGGTGATCAATTATCCGAATAATCCGACCGGAGCCAGTGCGACTCCGGAGTTTTTTGTGGAGGTCGTTGCGTTCGCGAAGAAAAACAATCTCGTGGTCATTCATGATTTTGCCTATGCCGCATTGGTTTTCGAAGGAAAGCCGCTCAGCTTCCTCTCCACGCCCGGGGCGATGGATGTGGGGGTGGAACTTCATTCGGCGAGTAAAAACTTCAACATGACCGGCTGGCGCTGCGGATTTGTCGTTGGAAATGAATTGTTGGTGAAGGCGTATGCGACGGTGAAGGATAATACGGATTCCGGACAATTCCTGGGAATTCAAAATGCGGTCGCCTATTGCTTCGATCATCCGGAGATCACCGAAAAAATTGCAGCCAAGTATTCGCGTCGCATGGATCTACTCGTTCCGGCTTTGCAAAAACTCGGATTTCAAGTGCGGAAACCGAAGGGATCGTTTTTCCTTTATGCGCCGGCTCCGAAAAAAGCGACGGGGAGTGGCAAGAGTTTCGAATTCGCTAACGCGGAAGCTTTTTCCCAATGGATGATTACCGAGAATATGATTTCCACGGTTCCTTGGGATGATGCCGGGGCGTTTGTGCGATTCAGTGTCACCTTTAGCGCGCAAGGCGAGTCCGACGAGGGCCGTGTGATTGGGGAATTAAGTCAGCGTCTCGGTGTGTATCAATTTAGTTGGTAGGGCGGGGTCGATGACCCCGCCGCGGCTTTGGCGGTGAGATGGAACGGCGCCCTCGGAGAGGTCGCCCTACCATTTTATTTCGCAAGAAACGATTTTAAAATCTCCAGATTTTCTACATCCTCGTGCATATCCTCGCTTTTGGGGGTTTCGAGAACTTTGGGAAGATCACTCCAACGCGAATCCTGCATGAGCCAGCGAAACGGTTCAAGGCCGACGTGACCTTTGCCGAGATGTTCATGGCGATCGACTTTGGAGCCGAGTTTCGTTTTGGAATCGTTGACGTGGAAAGCGAGAAGCCATTCGCGGCCAATCGTTTTCTCGAATTCGCAGAACGTCAGATCGTACCCTTCCCGGGTGTGAATCGGAAATCCGGATTCGAGCAAATGTGCGGTATCGAGACAAATTCCGAAGCGTGCGGGTTTTTGAACATGATCCAGAATCCAGCGGAGATGCTCAAATTTTCCTCCAAGGGAATTTCCCGAACCGGCGGTATTCTCGAGGGCGATTTTCGTTTTGACTTTGGGAGTTCGTTTTAGGGTTTCGTTTAAGGAATCTGCAATTCGTTGAAGTCCAACGTCCTCTCCATCGCCTCCATGACTTCCGGGATGGAGAACGAGAAAAGGAAGGCCTAAGGCGTCGGCACGGAGGAGCTCGTGTTCCAGGGAGTCAACGGACTTGGCGCGATTTTCCGCTTTGGCGCTTCCCGGATTGATCAAATACCCGGCATGACCGAAAACATAAAGGTCGGCCTTTTCTCTCGAATCACGAAAACCGCGAATTTCTTCGGGGGAGAGTGGCGGGCCCATCCACTGTTGATTATTTTTAACGAAGATTTGCGAAGCCGTGAATCCAACTTCTTTGGCACGAGGAATCGAGGCGGCGACCCCGCCGGCGGTCGATGTATGAGCGCCTAGGCGCAACGTTTTCATGAGCGGGTCTTGCGGCTCCATCGCTCCATCGAAAATTCGGGAGTTTCTCGAAAGATCTCAACGCGTTCAAAGTCAGATTCAAATTCAGGAAAAAAAGCATCGCCGGTGGCCTGACGTTTGACGCAGGTGAGAATGAGGTCCGAGCAGAGGGGAAGCGCCAGTTGATAAATTTCTCCACCTCCCACAATAAAAATGTCGGAGGACCACGCCGATTCAGGAACTTCGTCGAGCGAGCGGATGATTTCAACGCCGGGAATGGGGTTTCCGGAGCGGGAAAGGACCAACGTTCGGCGATTGGGAAGAGGTCGCCCGATGGACTCGTAGGTTTTGCGACCCATCACGATTGTTTTCCCCGTGGTGAGTTGCTTAAACCATTTTAGATCGTCGGGGAGATGCCAGGGAAGCTTTCCTTGGTCGCCGATCACCCGGTTTTCAGAGAGGGCGGCAATGGCTTTGAAGGAATGCATTAAACGGCGACCGGAGCTTTAATGCCGGGATGAGGATCATACCCTTCCAAGGTGAAGTCCTCGAATTTGAAATCGTGAATGTTTCGAATGGCCGGATTGAGGCGCATGACTGGAAGCGGTTTGGGCTCACGCGAGAGTTGCAGATGAGTCTGCTCCAGGTGGTTATTATAAAGATGGAGATCTCCGAAGGTGTGAACAAAATCGCCGGGAGTGAGATCGCAAACTTGGGCGACCATCAGGGTGAGCAGGGCGTAAGAGGCGATGTTGAACGGGACTCCGAGAAAAAGATCGGCGCTGCGTTGATAAAGTTGGCAGCTCAAAGTCCCTTCATGCACGTAGAATTGAAAAAGAACATGGCAGGGGGGAAGCTTCATGAGACCGATTTCGCCGGGATTCCAAGCGGAGACAATGAGGCGCCGACTGTCCGGAGTTCGTTGAATCATTTCGATGACCTGATCAATTTGATGGATTGAAGAACCCTCGGAGCTACGCCAATCACACCATTGGGCTCCATAGACGCGCCCGAGGTCGCCATTGGTATCAGCCCACTCATCCCAAATGGTGACGCCATTTTCTTGAAGATAGCGGATATTCGTTTCGCCTTTGAGAAACCAGAGGAGCTCGTGAATGATCGAGCGAAGGTGAAGCTTCTTCGTCGTGACGACTGGAAACCCTTTCGATAAGTCAAAGCGCGCTTGAGCACCGAAAAGGGAGAGCGTTCCCGTTCCCGTCCGGTCTGATTTCGGTTTTCCCTCGGTGAGAACTAAGCGTAAAAGGCGGTGATATTCCTGCATAGCCGGACTTTATCCAAGACGAGTACAAGGGAAGGACAAGCTTGAAATCAATGCTCCGCAAGTGCGGCATCAATGGCGGCGCGAATTTCGACGGCGGCGAGTAATTGAGGGTCATCGGCGGGGGCTTTACTTTCGAAACTTTGAAGGACTTTGCCGTCGCGGCCGATGAGGTATTTGTGGAAATTCCACTTGGGAGCGGGATGTTTCGCGGAGAGAAAGGTGTAGACCGGTGATTGACTCTCTTTTTTAGTCACGACTTTTTCGAAGAGGGGAAAGGTGATTGGATATTTGGTGGAGCAGAAGGTACGAATTTCGGCAGGGGTTCCCGGTTCCTGGCCGCCAAAATCATTGGAGGGAAATCCGAGGATGACGAAGTCTTTGGCTTTATAATCCTGATAGAGTTTTTCCAAACCGGTATATTGCTTCGTGTTGCCGCATTTGGAAGCGACATTGACGACGAGGGCGATTTTACCCCGGTATTCCGAGAGCGGTTGAGATTTTCCTTCGAGGGTATGGACGGTGAGATCGTAGAAGGACATGGGGAGTTCCTGAGGTGCGGGTTGAGAATGGGCTCCGGTGATCGCGACGGATAAAACAAAGCAGATTTTAAGGAGGCGGTTCATGCTGATGGGAGTTTGTGGAAAAAATCGGCGCTGTCAAATTTTTGATGGGATTGGTAGGGAACGCTCTCCGAGCGGTCCGGGTTTGAGAAGTGGACGCGGTGGAGCGGCATCCCTACGGAACAAAACTTTTTGTCTTCGCGATCCATTAGAAACCCATTAGGATCGGATGGTGGATTTGCCCCCAGAAATTTATCAGATGGTTACGGTGACTCGTGGGGCGAGGAGTGTGCGGTCGCTCACTTATTTTGAAACGTTTCATCCGGTGGTGGGGCCGATGGTGGAGGCGCGCGGATTACATGCGGCGCAGCAGCGACTCGTTCAACGTGCTCATGAGACGGTTGCAGGACCTTTTAGCGTTTGGGATGTTGGGTTGGGAGCGGCGGCCAATGCGATTGCCGTTTTGGAAGCGTTTCGCGATGGTGGCCCGGTCGAACGGTCTGTGGAGATTCATAGTTTTGATCGAACGCGCGAGGCGTTACGCTTTGCGTTTCAGAATGCGGACGACCTCGGTTATTTTGGCGAGTGGAAATCGTCGGTGGAGGAGCTATTAGAGACCGGGGTAACGACTTGGCAGGGGATCACGTGGAGGTTTCATTTTGGAGATTTTCGAGAAACCGTTTTGGACTCAACGATTACACCGCCTCAGGCCGTTTTGTTTGATCCGTATTCTCCCACGACGAATCCGGAGCTTTGGAATGTCGAGACATTCGCCGCCATTCGAAGGAGGATCAGCGAGATTCCGTCGCTCCTGACGACTTATTCGCGTGCGACTTCGGTTCGGGTCAGTTTACTGATGGCGGGCTGGTTTGTCGGGAAGGGGGGAGCGACGGGAGAAAAGCCTGAGACGACGTTAGCCGCATCCGACCTTTCGCTTTTAGAGGAGCCGCTTGATGCGCGTTGGGTGGAGCGAGTGAGTCGGAGTTCAGTTCCGGGGCCATTGACCGCAACCGCAGGTCCGTTGCTTTCGGCTCAGGAGGTGGCAGAAATCTTAGCGCAGCACCCGCAATTTTTGGGAGGGCGGGGTTAATCCGCTTATTTGCCTAACTGCTTTAGCAAATCGTCGATGCCACCTTGGGAGGAAGCGTCACTTCCATGGGCTTCGAGCTTTTTTTTCTCTTCTGGAGTCAAATCCCCTTTGAGGAGCTTGTCGACGCCGGATTCAGGTTTTGGCGACTCTTGTGGCACTTTGGGGTCTTGGTTCATGACAAGGAAAAGGATGACAGTCGGCGGAGAGTTGCCAATCCCGAAAATTGACCCTTGAAATTGGCGAAATGCGGATGGACTCACACAAAGATAAGCCACAAAGGAGATCCCCTTTTTGGTTTGATCCTTGGCAACCCGCTCCTGAATTCCCACTCGAAACTCTTTGTGAGCTTCGTGTGTTGTGCCCCCCTTCGCCCCTGCACCAAACCAGTTACGCCTCCGGCTGAAAATACTTTTCCTTTCGGAAGGGTTTTGTGTGAAACATTATCTTAAGCCGAATCCAACCCCGAGAAGTAAGGCGATTCCGACGGTCGCATTGACTTCAAAAAAAGCGCGATTGAGGGCCGTAGGGTTTTGGGATTGGGTGAGTCGATGTTCGTAGATGAGCGCGAGGAGGACAAATCCCCAAGCGATCCAATACGAAATCCCCAGCATGGTTATGAAACCAAAAACTCCCAACAGAAAGGCGGTGAGGAGATGAAGGATTTTGGCCAAGCGAAGTGCGGCAGGAATTCCATAACGAGCGGGATACGAAAAAAGGCCAACCTGACGATCAAAGGCAACGTCTTGGGTGGCGTAGATGAGATCAAAGCCAAAGACCCAGCTTAGGACGGCTGCGGCCAAGATCCACGGAGGGAACGCAGAAAGGGATCCCGTTACGGCGGCCCAAGCGCCCATCGGCGCTGCACTCAGGGCAAGTCCGAGCAAGGCGTGCGAGTAAGCGGTGAAACGTTTGGCTAGGGAGTAGCCGAGGATGAGAAGGATGGCAATGGGGCCGAGTCGAAAACAGAGAAGATTAATTTGCCATGTTCCGACGATGAAGACCGCGAGTCCGATCAGGCAGAGCACCAAGGCGCCAGAGCGGGTGGCGAGTTCCGCGCGCTGGGCGGTTCTCGGATTCAGGCGATCCGAGTCCCAGTCGGCAAATCGATTGAATGCCATGGCGGCGGTTCGAGCGGAAACCATGCAAAGCAAAATCCAGCCAAAGCATTTCCAGGAGGGCATCCCACGTGCGGCAACCAGCATGGCGATCAAGGCAAAGGGGAGCGCGAAGACGGTGTGACTGAATTTAATCAGTTCCAGAAGGCGAAAGAAGGAGGTCATGCGCTTCGGCGCTACATTCTCGGGATGGTAATGCCGCGCTGCTTCATATACTTTCCACCTCGATCGGCGTAGGAAGTTTCACAAATTTCACACCCTTCAAAAAAGAGAACCTGGGCGAGCCCTTCATTGGCATAAATTTTTGCAGGAAGCGGTGTCGTATTGGAAATTTCGAGAGTGACGTGGCCTTCCCATTCCGGCTCGAAAGGAGTGACATTGACGATAATTCCGCAACGCGCGTAAGTCGATTTTCCGATACACATCGTGACGACACTGCGTGGGATTCGGAAATATTCCACGCTGCGGGCAAGCGCAAACGAGTTGGGAGGAACGATGCAAACATCGGTCGTCATATCGACCATCGATTTAGGATCAAAATTTTTCGGATCGACCACGGTGCTGTGAACATTGGTGAAGACCTTGAACTCGTTGGAAACGCGAAGATCATAACCATAACTGGAAAGTCCATAGCTGATCGCTCGAACGCCACTTTCGGATTCGCGCACGAGGTTTTCTTCGAACGGTTCAATCATTCCGTGTTCCTTCGCCATGCGGCGAATCCATGAATCTGCGTGTACACCCATGACGCATTTATTACGAGGAAAGAGGACGGGAGGCAAGGAGGTTTCGTGCGGGAATAAAATGTGCCTCACACAAAGGCACAAAGCTCACGAAGTTTTTAGTTTTGGGGACCACCACCGGGAATGGATCGCTCGATGGGTTTCAACAAAAAGGATTTCTTGGTGACTTGGTGCCTTTGTGTGAGGAATTTCTTACTCATGAAACGCCAGGAAGCGCTTCTTCCAAAAAAGTCAGGGCACGGGACTCGGACCAGCATTCGCCCTGGCGATTTTGGGGAATGAATCCGCAGTGGCCTCCGGATCGGGGCGTTTCCAAAAAGAGATGGGGATGCGCGGCCGCCGCTTCGGTCGGAAAGCAGGAGGGTGAGAGGAACGGATCATTCCGGGCGTTGACGAGAAGGGTCGGAATTTTAATTCCATCCCAGTAGGCCTGGGCACTGCTGCGGGCATAATAATCGGCGGCGCCGGAAAAACCATGAATCGGGGCAGTGAAGGCTTCATCGAATTCGTGAAACGTCCGAATTCGATTGAGACGCTCAAACGGAAGTGTCGAGGGAAGGAGCTCCCGTTTGGCGCGAATTTTTTCCCGCAACGTTTTCAAAAAATGCATCATGTAGATTCGATTATGGGGAGCGGCGAGCTGGGTTGCGCTCCCGGCCAGATCCACCGGGACAGAAAAGGCAACGGCTTTGGTGATACGAGGATTGGAGGGCCGCTCGCCGAGATATTTGAGGAGAAGGTTGCCACCGAGGCTGAATCCGATTAAGGCAATCTGTTGTGACGAATGGTTTCGCAAGGCATGTTGAACGACCGTATCGAGATCATCGGTCGCTCCGCTGTGATAGAGTCGCGCGGTTCGGTTGGGAGTGCCCCCACAGCTTCGATAGTTCCAAGCAAGAACATCCCACCCCCGTTTTTGCAACGCTGCCGCCATTCCAACGATATGGCCGGCACGGGAGCTCCCTTCAAGTCCGTGACAAAGGATGGCCAGTCGGGGGGATTCCGCTTGAATCCAGTCCAAATCTAAAAAATCGCCATCTGGGGTTTCGATTCGCTCTCGCACATAGGGAAGCGATTCGGGCCGCTGCAGAAAAATTGAGAGAAAAATTTGAAGATGCCCATTTTGAAGATAAGCCGGTGGTTTGTAGTAGGATTGAGTAATAAGGGGCACGGTTGGATCGGGGGTTCGGATTCAAACGGCTAGATAACGGTCCATCGCCCCGCTGTCAAATGAAAGGCAAACTTTCCGGGCCCCTGCTTGGATTTTTCAACACGGTTGACACCCTGAAAAGAGTTTGCTCCACTGATCCCCGATCACAAATTCAAGGGGAGGGTACCATGAGGTTGTTGGTAAAATTTAATTTGGTCTTCGTAACGGTTTTCAGCATTGGCCTCACGATCGCTGGATTTATTTCCCATAATCTCCTGCAAAACAATGCGAGAGAGCAGGTGTTGCAACAAGCACGCTTGATGATGGAAATCGCGATGTCGACCCGTTCCTACACAACCAAACAAATCGCGCCGTTACTGCAAAACCAGCGCTATCAATTGTCGGCCGTGCTGACGCAATTCGAAAAAAGCTTGAGTGAGACGCCGAAGGCCGCCCTCTCCGATGCCAGCGATGAGTTGACACTGATACAGCGTCAGGCGGTGGCGAGCTCTCTGGAAAAGGCGAAGCGGAAAGCGATTGAAGCGATGCAAGCTATTCCGAAGGACAATCCGAATGAAACCTTTCATCCGCAAACCGTCCCGGCTTATGCAGCAACCGAGAATTTCAATTATCTCCGGGGAAAATATCCGGAATATCACTACAAGGAAGCGACCCTGAATCCGACGAACCTCCGGGATCGGGCGGCGGATTGGGAGGCGGATATTGTGAATACGTTTCGCAATTCCCCGGAGACGACAGAGTTTATCGGGACGCGAAGCACGCCGAATGGCGAGGCTCTATTTTTAGGCCGGCCGATTAAAATTACGAATGCGTCGTGTCTGGAATGTCATAGCACACCCGATCATGCGCCTCCGGCAATGCTCAAAGCGTATGGTCCTGCCAATGGATTTGGCTGGAAGCAGGATGAAATTGTGGGGGCCCAAATCGTCTCCGTGCCGATGTCCCTGCCCGTGGGGATGGCGAATCATGCTTTCCGCACCTTGCTCTACTCGCTTATCGGGGTCTTCTTGCTTACGCTGGCAATTTTGAATGTCGTGTTGACCCTGACGGTGATTCGGCCCGTGATCAAGCTCTCCCAATTGGCAGACGAGGTCAGCAAGGGGAAACAGGATGTCGAGGAGTTTGAGGTCAAGGGGAGCGATGAAATATCCATTCTTGCCACTTCCTTCAACCGCATGCAACGCAGCTTGGTCAAAGCGATGAAAATGTTGGATGAGTAATTCTTGCGGCAATCATGAACCCTGTTGAACGCGCAAATCGTACCTGGCTCTGTACCGTTGTCTTCACGGATATTGTCGGTTACTCCAAGCTGCCGAACAATAAGCAATCCGCGCTGAAAGAGCGCTTCAACCGGCATTTGAGTGAGGCGATCTGCCAAATTGCCGCTCATGAGATGGTAATTATTGATACGGGCGACGGAGCGGCGCTTTGTTTCCTCGGCGACCCGGAAGAAGCGCTCTTTGCCGCGTTGGCGATGCAGACCGCTTTCTCCAATGATCCGGGAAACACCGAGCATTTTCTCGATGTTCGAATCGGGATTAATTTGGGGCCGGTCAAGCTCGTCAAAGATCTCAACGGGAATCTCAATGCGATCGGGGATGGAATTAATGTGGCCCAGCGTGTCATGAGTTTTGCGACGACGAATCAGATTTTGGTTTCGAGATCCTTCTTTGAGGTCGTGAGCTGTCTCTCAGACGAATACCACAAGCTTTTTACGTTTGAGGGAACTCGGGCGGATAAACATGTTCGGGAACACTCGATCTATGCGTTGGCCACGCCGAATCGCGGGGGAGCGGCGGCTCCTTCCTCGAGTCCCGCGGTTGTCGAGATTACGCCTCCTGCGGAGCCAATCAATTCCTGGCCCCCCGAATCACTCCAAAAACTGGAAGCACTTCTGGCGCACTCGATTGGCCCTCTGGCAAAACTGTTAATCAAGAATGCTACACCGAAATCCCAGTCGTGGGAAATTTTGTGCGCGCGATTGGGAGAACACATTCCTGAAGAAGCGGAGCGCGCGCGTTTTCTTGCTGCCAGTCGAGAGCTGACGGCCTTGGCGGGCTCGATTCCGATGATCGAAAGGCCGTCGGGGAGTCAAGTGACGCCCTCCCCTGCTCCCGTGCACTCGTGGCCGAAGGAGACCCTCGATAAATTGGCCCTCGAATTAGCGGTCTATCTCGGACCCATGGCGAAAATCCTTGTGAAAAAAGCGGCTCCCAAGGTTTCGGATCTGGCCCCGCTTTACGACCTTCTCGCTGAGCAAATTACGGTGCCGGCGGAGAAAGAAAAATTTCTTAAATCAAAGCCCGGCGCGTAGTTTTTGGTAGGGCCCATCATTCCGTTGCAAAAACCTGCAGGGGCGCGGTACGTCCTTTGACGGTGAATTCTCCAATGGAATCGACGATCGGTTTGTCAGGCCAATCAGCAAGGTAATCGCCGGTGAGAAGAATCCAGCGGTTGACCTCTCGGGTAATCTGCTCCAACCGGAACGTTGCGTTCACGGCATCGCCGAGAATGGTCTGGGTTCCTCCGCCTTGGGGACTGACGGCAATGGGGCCGAGGTGAATTCCGATCCCCGCAATGATCTGAAGTTCGGTCGGATCCAAAATCGCGGCATGTTGTTGCTGCTGCTGAAAACACATCATTTGGAGGGTCCGTGCGGCCGCCAGTGCTTTTCCGCGAATGAGGGGCGTAGGATTCAGCCAATAGGCGAGGACGGCATCCCCAATAAACTTATCGATCGTGGCGGCATGATTTCCGAGAACCTGATTACAAACCTTGTACCACCCGCCCATGACCTGAGCGAGTTGGTCGGGGGGAAGCTTTTCGGAAATTTGCGTGAAGCCCTTCAGATCGCTGACAAAAATCACGGCGTCCACCTGCTTAATATCCATGATCGTGAGATCGGACGGTTGTTCCGGACTCTGGATCGGCGTTGGGAGTGAAAATTCGGGAAGTTCAAATCGGTACTGAAGATCGGCAATCGTGATGATATCGCCATCATTCAACTTGTAATTGGAGGTAACGCGCTGACCGTTGATGAGGGAGCCATTGAAACTTCCCAAATCGGAAAACCAGTAGTCGGATCCCTGTTGACGAATAATGGCATGCTGTCGGGAGACTCGTTGGTCGGCAATGAAGACCGATGAATCCTGATGGCGCCCAAACGTTGCCACGGCGGCAACGGGAACAAATTCGTTCGCCGCGATATTGATGATCCGTGCCGTAAGCTCCATTGAAGGAAAGTCTAAGTTTCAAGTTTCCCCCTCACAAGCGTTTTTTGTCGTGGCGCCTTGGCGTCGTTGCCCTGCCCGCAATGCCTACGGCATAGCCGTTGCAGGCGGGGGTGGAAGCTTCATTCCTGTCCAAAATAGACTCCGATTTGAGAGGTAAATAGGGATGGGGGATTGA
>CAZKRU010000046.1:0-32845 GCA_964555235.1 uncultured Verrucomicrobiota bacterium | reverse complement strand
CATGCTTCGGGCGTCATTTGAATTACCGGAATCGAGCTATCCGCTCGCGGCATTGGAGCAGGCTCAGGCAAAGGCTCGATTGGATCAAAAGCCGCTCGCCTTTGTTTTTGCAATGGCTGCCTATTTGGATCTCGACGCGGAGACGACCGATCTTTTTTCGGTGCATCCTGCGGGGGCCACCAATTATGCGCTCCGGACGCTTGCCGAAAAAGCGGTGATCGTTTTTGTGGAGGCGGAGTTGGAGCGAGGGAAGGCACCGCCCTTCGTTGAGGAGGCTCTCTACGAGCCTGGGTTTTCAATTTATACGCCGCCGAAGGTGATTGTAGTCGATCCGGAGATTCGTCAGGTCATTGCCGTGATTGGAATGACGACCAATATCGAGGAACGACAACGCTGGTTTTTGGAAGCCTTGGAGCGGATGGAAACTCCCGAGCGTTGGGGAAATGCGGCGCCTCGGATTTCACCAACCTCTCTAGCGACGCTAAAGGCGCCTCCCTCACAGATTCCTTCCTGGATGATTCAACTCGCGTCGGGTCTCGGCGGTTTTACGCTGGGCGTTTTGGTGACGATTTGGTACCAGAGTTGGCGCTCGCAGGAATCAGATTTTTGAGGGTATCCGTCAGCTCTTGAAATTTAAAGGGCTTGGGAAGAATTCCGGAGAATCCATACTGACGGTGATTCCCCATAATCGGGTCATTCGAATAGCCGCTACAAACGATCGCTTTGACATGGGGATCCATCGCCCGGAGCTTTTCAATCGTCTCCTGTCCTCCCATTCCACCGGGAATGGTCAGATCCAGAATCACGAGGTGGTAGGGATTGGTTGAACTTCGAGCGGACTCGTAAGCACCCAACGCCTCCTTTCCATCCTTCACGCAATCGACTTGATAGCCGAGTCGCTTGAGGAGCGCGCTCATCATCAGACGAAGGGAATCTTCATCGTCCATGTGAAGAATTCGGATGGGGCCTTCGGAGGGAATTGCCGACGGCGGTGTGGCGCTTTCTGGAAGGATCGGCTGGGGGGCATCGCAGGCGGGAAGAGCGAGATGGAAGACGGAGCCCATGTTGACGCGGGACTGTAGAGTGAGATGGCCTCCATGATTTCGAACAATGGAAAATGCCGTGGCCAAGCCGAGTCCGCTATGGCCTTGTTTGGTTGAAAAGTAGGGATCGAAAATCTTTCCAAGGTTTTCTTCCGGGATTCCACACCCGTGATCGCGAATCGTGAGAGTGGCATAGTGGCCGGGATCCATGGAGGAAATTTCTCCGGGGGGAATGACCCATTGGTGAAGATGAATTTCAATCTTACCTGTCAGCGCACTCGACTCGGCGGCATTCAGTAAAATTTGGTGAAGCGCGTGTCGCATCTGGTTCGCATCGATTTCCGCCCAGAGAGGTTCATTGGAATCGACAATTTCAAATAGAACACTTTTGGGGAGTGGAAAGCCTTGAAGGGTTTCGTCCAGAAAAGCCCGAAGCGTGATTTTTTTCCGAATGGGAGCGCCGCCCTTGGAGAAAGTCAAAAGTTGGTTGGCGATCTGTCGGGCCCGATCACAGGCGTTTTCGGAGTTTTCGAGAAATTGAAAGACCGGCTGTGATTCCGGTGTGTCGAGTTTGGCGAGGGCAATGTTTCCTTGGATGGATTGAAGGATGTTATTGAAATTATGAGCAATTCCGCCCGCGAGAAGTCCCATCGATTCGAGCTTTCCAACTTTGAGTCGTTCGCTTTCGATTTGCCGACGGAGGGCGGTATCGCGCAAGGTGACCAAAATGGCGTTTCCCGATTGCCACGGAACGCGTTTTATACTGAGGTCGAATTCAATTTCGTCACCCGACGTGTGGATAAAATGGCGTGAAAAAAGGGAGACCGGGGATTCGGTGGCGGTGGAGAGTTGCCGTGAAACGGAATCGCGATCAGAAGGTGCAACAAGGGAAGCGAGGGAGCGTTGGACCAATGATTCCGGCGGATATCCGAGAAGGGCGTGAGTGGTCGGATTTGCGGTGAGAATCTGAAAATTTTCCGGATGAACCATCCAAATGACATCTGGGGAGGCGTCGAAGATGACCCGGAATTGAGTTTCCCGGGCTTGTGCCGTAGCCAAGGCGTCCTGCAACTCGACCGTGCGAAGTTTAACTTTTTTTTCCAACTCGAGATTTTGATCGCTAATCTGCCGGTAAAGATTATCGCGCTCCAGAACGTAGGCGGCCCGTTGAAGAATCACGCCAAGCATCGGGAGCATGGTATCGATTTCGCTAATTTTTCCGATTCGGGTAATCCCGAGGTACATTCCAAATTTGTGGCCCGGGGTTGCAAGGGAGTGGAGAAGGAGCGATTTTTGAAGTTTGACGGAACGAAGGACGACGGGGCGATTTTGTTGGAGGGACCAGGCAAAGGTTCCTTCGTCAATAATTTGATCGAGGGCCTGTTGCGCGAGGGGGCGGGTTGTTTCGGGAAAGCAGTGATTCAGTTCGAATTCAAAGGTCGTCGGATTTGGAGTGATGAAGACACTCGATTCAAACGGAAAGAGTTGAAGAAGATGGTCCTGGATCGTTTCGTAAAGCGCCGTGGTCGAGGCATCCAGTGGAAGGGAACTCAGCCCTTTGTTCAGCGAGGCGAGAAGATCGAAGAACTCGAATTGTCGGGTTTGCCAGTTGGCGATGGGATCACTCATGAGCTCGGAAGCATGATTTGAAGCACTTCTTCTAGCTGACGTTCCAATTCTTTTTCCATGCGTTGCAATGCGCTGGGGTCAAGTCCGATGAGCCCCCATGCCGTCCCGTTCAGGGGAGGGATAAAGATCTCTCCGCTGCCGCCAAATCCCATTGCATGGGTGGTAATATCGGCGATGTGAGCGGTGGCGCTTTCAACAGGAAATCGAACCATGGTGGAAAATCGATGATGGGCGCGCACGCTTTCTGCAAGACGAGGGGGGAATTTCCACTGCAACATCAACTCGGCGCCGACGTCTTCGTGAGTGAATCCAAAGCGCTTTTTCTCGAGAACATAGAGGAGTTGGTGCTCGGCCTCGGCTTCGCTCATGAGAGAGGTCATCGGTTGCGGGATTTTCTGGAGCATGACCATGCGACCAATGTCATGCAGGAGTCCGAGGACAAAAAATCGTTCGACGTTTGGCTCACGACGAAGCGACGCAATGATTTTTGAGGTTAACCCGCAGGCAATCGAATGTTTCCAAAAGGAAGCCATGCTGACTTTTTGAGTCGAAATTCCATCAAACATTTCGATTACCGCCGTGCCAAGGACCAGGTCTCGAACTTGTTGGGCACCGATCAGCGTCAGTGCGTGAGAGATCGTTTCAATTTTTGAAGGAAATCCATAGAAGGCGCTATTCGCGAGTTCCAACACCCGCATGGCAATGGATTGGTCGTTGGTGAGGACCTCGGCAATTTCGTCCATGGTACTACCAGGATCGTTGATGGCTTCGGAGAGACGATCATAGGTCGAAGGGAGGGTGTAGATCGTTTTAACGGATCCGACCAATTCGGCTGCAGTGAGATCAGCCACGGTGACGCTCCCGGAGTTTGCGTTTAAGGTAGATTTGATAAAGTGCGCCAATGGCAGGATGATTTAACTCCGTATGGCGAAAAACTTCCACACAGTGCTCCTGAACTTCGGTGACGAGGGCGGGATCAAGATTGGCAAAAAAATCATTTTCAATCTTATCAGGGTCCAGCCCTTGAATCGCCAGCTCGGCAATTCCCCATGAACGACACAAGCGAAGGTGACGTTCGGTGAGGGCGATTCCGGCCTTAATTAAAATCTGACCGTTTTCCGAGATATCTGTCTCGAGCAACGATCCTTCTTTCACGTGATCCAGTGGAATGAGGCCCATGCGAAAAGGAGCCTGCCGGATCGCGAGGTGGATTCAACCCTTTTCTTGCGGCTTTTTCAAACAGCTGATAAAAGACTGGGGTGATCACTGCCGACCGAAGTAATTTAGCGGATTGGTTCTTATACCGTTATTTTCGGTGGACGATGCGTCGTTCCTTTTATTCGATCCGATGCCGGGGCTTGGAACATCTCCAAGGAATTGATCCGAACGCCCCGGTGGTGGCCTTTAGCAATCATACGAATTGGTGGGATGGCCTGATTGTTTATTACCTGACCCGCTTTGCCCCGCATAAGGATTTCTTTTGCATGATGGATGAAACACAATTGCAACATCATCGTTTCTTTCGATGGATTGGAGCCTTCTCGGTGAATCTTTCCAATCCGCTTCAAGCGGCGGCCGCCGTTCGATATGCGGTCCGGTTGCTTCAAAAAAACAGCAGTCTCGTCTGGATTTTTCCCCAAGGGGAGTTGGTTTCGCCGCACATTCCCATTAAAGTGCGTTCGGGAACGAATTATCTGGCGACTCGTTCGCCGAATGCCCAGCTATTGGCGGTCGCCTTTCGATACGAATTCGTTCGAGAGGATCGTCCCGAGGTTTTTATTGAGATTTTACCGAAGCTTTCGGCCAAGGAGAGCAGTGACGAGCGACTGGAGCAGGAGTGTCTAGAGGCTTGCTCGCGATTGGACTCCTCGCTCGCCTCCAAGGAGTTGTCAGAATTTAAGACCATTCTAAAACCGAAAATGTCCATCAATAAGCGATGGGAGTGGATTCAACTGGCGTTGAAGGGAAGGCTCTCCGAGTTTAAGGCGGAGAATTAAATCTGGCAAAAATCAGCGGTTGAATAATTCGCCGGGAGCGAAGAAACGTTTGAGTTCAGCGGCGGCAGATTCCAAAGAGTCGGAGGCGTGGACGACGTTGATCATCATATCGACTCCGAGATCTCCCCGGATCGTCCCTTTTTCCGCTTTTCGGGAGTCGGTGGGCCCGAGGAGGGTCCGAACGCGGTCGATGACCTGATCCCCGGCCAAGGCAACCGCAATTACCGGGCTCGACTGCATAAATTTCGCAACCTCAGGGAAAAAAGGCTTGGAGGCGATATGGGAATAATGTTCCGCAAGTTTTTCCTGGCTCAGGAGAAGCATTTTGCATCCACGGATTTTGAAACCGGCTTTTTCAAAGCGCTGAAGGACCTCTCCACAGTAACCTTTTGAGACGCAATCAGGCTTGAGCAAAATCAGGGTCGTTTCCATAGGGAACGGAATCTTAGGTGATTTAACCTAAATGAAAAGTAAAAAGAAAAGTAAAAACTTTCCTAAATAACTAAACCTCAAAGAAGTTGATTTTGAATCATTTTGAAAAATTAGAAAATCCACAATCCGATTTAACCTCGACGACCTCCAAGTTCTGACGCTTTGGATCTGGAAACAAATCCCCTCCGTTGCGCCTTTGAGTCGTTGAGGTTAAAACTCGTCCCTACTCCACCTCACGACTTCCGCTGATTTAGGATTTGGCAGAAGGAAAGAGATTCGGAAATGTACGGAAGTGGGTTGGAAATTCAGTGCGAAACTCATCCCAAGTGTAGGTCATCCGTCGTCGCGCTTCCCAAAGAATTCGGGTGGAGGGAAGGGCGTCCCATTCGGCGGTCGGAATCACGCCATTGCCACTATAACCGAGTGCTAGTTGACGACAGAGATGATTCACGGAGAGCAGTGCATGGCGAAGAAGCATTTTCTTCGGAGGAGAAACGGTCGATTCGTGTTCGGCCACCGCTTCAGCTAACGAAGAGGGGAGATCCATATTTCTCATCCAAAGAGAAGCGATTTCACCATGATTCAGCCCAAAGAGGCCTTCTTCGCACTGGTGAAGCGGGACTTGATCCCGAAGAGAACTCTGCATGATATTGAAATAAGCGAGTGGGTAGAGTTCCCCGAGAATTACTTTTCCGAGATCATGAAAGAGCCCGGTTGCGAATTCTGTCCCGGATCGTTTCAGATCCAGTGCTTCGTAAATATAGTCGATCATGATGGCGCAAGCGACCTGATGCTGCCAGAGGGGTTTCCAGTCAAAGTAAACCGATGTCTTCCATTCGTAAGTGAGCATGAAATCGAGAAGTGCCAGATTTCGAGCGCGGTTGAGCCCGATGAGCTTAAAGGTTTCGTGAGATTCAGGATCCACTTTTTCCGTCTCAGGAGAGAGAAAGAGCGCGAGGGAGTGAACCATCTTTCGATAGCCAGGAAATTTTTGTGCGGCTTCTGTCAAATCCTGAAGGTCGCCCGACGAGGAACTGCAGATCTCTTTCATGGTGCCACTCAGGGCATTCAGTGAGAGGGGGCGAACCTCGTTTTGAAGCGCTCCGATGATTTGATTTCTGGAAAATCGAATATCAACGGTTCCTCCGGCCCGAGCCCATTCGGCATTCGTCTCCAAGAGGATTCCATAGAGCATTTCTCGACGACCCGAGGGAAGTTGGACCGGGGTTTGAGGCGTTGTTTCAATTTCGAGTGCTTGCGGGGACTGATATCGGAACGTCTCAATATTTTCCAGTGCTTGAGTCAATTCCCGGTAATTCTGAAAACGATTGATCGGGTCACGTTCCATCATCTTTTTAATCAGGTTGACCAGTCCCAGATTGACTCCGGCAGCAATGGCAGCACCGAAAGGGTAGGGGCTCGAGAGATGTGCTTCGACAATCTCATCAACCGATTCACCTTCAAACGGGGCATGTCCCACCGTCAAATGAAAGAGCGTTGCTCCAAGGGAATAAATATCCGTTCGTAAATCCGTCGAAAGTTTTTGAATTTGCTCGGGAGCCACATAGTAGGGAGTTCCAAAAACCTCCCGCTCCTCCGGCTCTGAATCGTCAGTCAAATTTTGAGCGAGCCCGAAGTCCGCGAGCATGACCATCGGTTTTGAATCAATTAAAAAATTGGATGGCTTAATATCGAGATGAATGAGGTTCACCTGCGAGGCGTGATCCAAGGCGGAGACGGCTTGAGCCATAAACCATCGGGCTTCCGGGAGATTCATTCGACGGCCATGGACAATCCAATCATCCAAGGTCTGACCCTGAATGTAGGCCATGCTGAAGTAGGCGATTTGATTGAGTCGGCCGATGAAGTAGATCGGGACAATATTGGGGTGCTGCAGCGATGCGACGACCTGGGCTTCTTCTTGAAAATGGCGGATGTAGGTCTCGTTTTTGGCATATTCGGGAAGCAATACCTTGATTGCCACGGAACGCCCCAGTGCCGGCTCGAAGGCTTTGAAGACGATCCCCATTCCTCCTTCGGCCAGTTTTTCCATCAGGATATAGTGCCCCAGATGGACTCCGGGGACGAGGTCTTGGACCTCCTGAGGTTCTTGAAGTGACATAGTCGAGTCGGGATCGTAAGAATTAAAACGAGAAAAGGGAAGCCAACTCTACGGGACGGGCCGATAGGCCGAAAGAAGGCCTTCTTGAACCGCTTGGGCATATTCACGGAAAATACTCGGATACGGTTTTCCCAAAATCGTCTGGGTCCCTTCGTAATCGCCTGCCAGTAAGCGTCGCACCACCACGCGATTGTTCATGAAGTACGGTTCGGTCGTCACCACAGGGCCATCATATTCGCGATTCGCCGCCAGATTGCGAGCGGCGACGTAGCGACTTTCGGAAATCGCCCGGGAGGATTTGGTATCGCCATAGGGGACGGGAGGAAGTTTGGTAATCCGGGTGAAGGCTTCTGCAATTGGAACCACCACGGCTTTTTCCACGGGAGTCACCCGGTCGAGTAGTTTGTAGAGGAGTCGCGACTGTTGCTCGGGATCTCGAGCTTCTTCTTTGGTGTAACTTCCGTTAATAAAGAAAACGTTTTGATTCACTCCGACCGTTTGGCCATGTCCACTGGAGGCAGTCGCGTTGATGTAGAGAACGATCGTGAGATCGGGCTTGAAGTTGTTTCGAATCTTTTCAGCGCGGTCCCGGATTTCGTGATAGCGATAGAAAAGAAACTCGCTCGTCAGGCGAAGGCGGCTGCCAAGTCGGTGATTCTGATCTTCGATGGGAAGCGTCGCATAACGGCTTTTGAGATCGGGATATTTTTTGTAAATCCGTTCGCGTGCCTCGCCGAGAAGATCCTCCGGACGTTTGAGCGTGACCGGCTCCGGGGCTTCGCGGGTGAGAAAGACTTCGGCGCCCAAAGCGGTCAGATTTTTTTTCAGAATTCCCGCGGTAATTAAATTCATGTCTCCCTCTTGAACCCGCCCCAGGCCGGGATAAAGAACGGATCGATTCTGCATCGGTCCCCATTTCCCACCGATATGACCGGGGTCAATGGCGATGCGTAAGCCTTGAAGCGGTTTATCTGCGGGGGTTGTAATCGCACGGAATTCCGAGGGGAGCCGATAGGTGCGGGGCGGTTTCACAGCAGAGGTCTTGTATGCGGCAAAGGCGAGTTCGAAAAGAGGCGTCGTCCGGTTTTTGGAATCGGGCCAGAGGATGAATTTCTCGTCGGTGAGAGTCACTTGGCTCCGCATTCCCTCAAAGGGATCAAAGAAATTCCAAAGCAGACTTTCAAATTCCTGACGGGTGATCGTCCGTTGGTACGGAGCAAGCCGCTGCCAGAGGGGATCCGGTTCGGGAGTCACCGTTGGAGCGGGATTCGGAGGAGGCGAGGGGACAGGAGGATTTTCCGAAAACCCGATTGAGAGGATCAACAAGAACCAATAGACAGCCCGAAACATCCTCTCCTTTTGTCACGACTTTTCAAAAAAGCAATCGTATGGATAAAATTTCTGAGGGGCGCTGAGACAGACTTAAGTGAGTGTGCGACAAAATTTAAAGGAAGGAGGGAGATCATTTTGGGTGCTGAAAAATGCAAATTCTTGACCGAGGGTTTTCTTGATCAGGGCGTTGACTTGAAACTTGGCCCACCGCCTGGATCTGGGGCGATGAATTGAATATTTCGGACTTGTGTTTTCTCCTGAGAGGGGGTGGATTTTGGGACGTAACGACCTTGAGAATCGGAGGGATGCCTCAACAATCGAATTCTGTTCTTCGCTGGATCGGTATTGAAATTGAACGGGAGCATTGCTCGAAGTAGATTCGCTCCCCTTTTCAGCCACCGTAATAATAACGGAATCAATTTTGATTGAAGAGCTGGTTTCGTAGTGGAGTGAGGGCTCCTTTTTGTCTTTTAAATAAACGACAGGATCCCAGCTATAGGCATCCCAGCCGCTCTCAATCAGGCCTCCGTTAAATAGGGCGACGTAGACCTTGCAGTCGGAAAATTGATTCACCGCATAATAATCGTAAAACCAGTCGGGTGGGTACATGAGATAGGGGCCGTTAAAGGAGGAGCCGTGCTCTACATGGACAATTCGGCCGCTGGAATTGAGAAGTCTCGATAGGTTTTTAATGCTGGTGGCAGGATCAAAAATATTATCTAAACAGCTTCCGTTGTAGATAAAATCAAACTGCCCTACGAGAGTCTCTCGAAGAGGCTCATTGAGATTGCAGACGATCTCGGCGCCTTCGTAGTCGCTGACATCAAGCGCTTGAACTTTGGCATCGGTGAACAAACTGAAGAGTGAGGCGTCTGAGATGAATCCACCGGTGGAGGAACTGCGTGTTGTTTTGTCGACTTCGGCTTGGGCGCCGGGTCGGATCGGTAGGCCTTCTTCCTGAATGAGCTTGATGGCTTCCTCAGGCGTTAAGTAAACGGTCTGGCGTCCAATCAGAAGAACCGATCCGGTAATCGGCTTATATTTATGATCATTCAGAATGACACGAATCGCTTGAGAACTTAGGCCCACGAGAAACTTCTCCGGTTGATGGTTGATGAGTGCATTGCAATGCGAATTAACTAAAATTAAGATGATCGGCATTCGTTTATTGTCAACTCAAGAGGTTAGGAAGCTTTGGCGTTTGGCGTGTAGATCGGAAGAGGGGATGATGGGGGCTGCTTTAATTGCAATTTCTATTCCAATCTTAAGAAAAAACAAATATTTTTAAATTTTCGCTTGCCAATTTTAGGAAAGCTGTCAGTTTCACCGCTCCCGCAAAATCGGGACGCTGTTACGGCGCCTGATACGTATGGGAAATTTAATCGTAACGCTTTCGGAAGCGTTGTCGTCTAATTTCTTCATCGTATCGGTCTCCAAGGCACGGAAACCCTTTTAAAACGAAAAGAAACGAAGAGAACGAGAATGCCGACGATCAACCAGCTGGTTCGCAAAGGCCGCCGCAAGGTGGTAAACAAGTCGAAGTCGCCCGCCTTAACGGGAGCTCCGTCCCGTCGTGGGGTTTGCATCCAGGTCATGACCCGTACCCCGAAGAAGCCGAACTCTGCGCTTCGTAAGGTTGCCAAAGTGCGTCTGACCAATGGTCACGAAGTGATCGCTTATATTCCTGGTGAAGGTCACAACCTTCAGGAGCACTCGATCGTTCTGATTCGCGGCGGTCGTGTCAAAGATCTTCCCGGTGTCCGCTACCACATTATTCGTGGAACGCTGGATGCCCTCGGTGCTGTTGGCCCGAGTAACACGAACAAACTCAATCGTAATGTCTCCCGTAGTAAATACGGTGTTAAGAAACCCAAGGCGGGCGCCGCCGCGGGTGCAGAAGCGAAGAAGAAATAAGGGTGATTTATGGCACGTCGTCGTCGAGCTGAAAAACGAAGCATCATTGCAGACACCAAGTTTGATTCACTCTTGGTCTCGCGCCTGATCAGTACGATCATGCACAGTGGAAAAAAATCAACCGCCCAGCGGATTGTCTACGGTGCGATTGATCTGGCGAATGAAAAGAAGGACGGAAATCCTCTCGAAGTTCTCCAACGTGCGATTGATAACGTCAAGCCGCGTCTTGAAGTCAAATCCCGCCGCGTCGGTGGTGCGACCTATCAAGTTCCGATGGAAGTGACCCCTGATCGTCAAAACTCTCTCGCCATGCGTTGGATTGTCACTTTTGCCTCGAAGCGTAAAGGAACCCCGATGGTCAAAGCGCTTGCCTCCGAAATCAAGGAAGCCGCCCTTGGTCAGGGAAATGCAGTTAAAAAACGTGACGACGTTCACAAGATGGCTCAAGCCAATCGAGCCTTTGCTCACCTGCGATTCTAATTTTTAGTTACGGAGAACCTCATGAGCGCAGTTGCTGAAGCCCCCAAGAAGAACATTAACGACCCGAAGCGTCTCTATCCGCTTGATCGGACCCGTAATTTTGGAATTTGTGCGCACATTGATGCCGGTAAAACAACGCTCACGGAGCGTATTCTTTTTTACACCGGAAGTATTCACCGCATGGGTGAAGTTCACGAAGGAACGACGGTTACGGATTGGATGGAGCAGGAACGTGAACGTGGGATCACGATTACTTCCGCTGCAACGACTTGTTTCTGGCCGGTGAAGAAGGAAACGGGCGTTACCAAGGTTTACGAAGGTCAAAAGTTTCGAATTAACATTATTGATACTCCGGGCCACGTTGATTTTACGGCCGAAGTCGAACGTTCCCTCCGAGTTTTGGATGGCGCGATCGCAGTATTTTGCGGAGTTGCCGGGGTTCAGCCTCAGTCGGAAACGGTCTGGCGTCAGGCGACGAAGTACGGGGTTCCCCGGATTGCTTTCGTCAACAAAATGGACCGTGTTGGTGCGAATTTTGAAAATGCTGTCAAAGAGATGCGCGAAAAACTCGGTGCCAATGCTTGGCCGGTTTTGATTCCGCTCGGTAAAGAGGATTATCTCAAAGGACAGATCGACGTTATTAATCAGTGTTCGATCATTTACTCCGATGACAATAAAATCGGATCGATCTACGAAATTCAAGAGATTCCGGAAGAACTCAAGGCAATGGCGGCAAAAGCCTTGGAAGATTTGATTGCGGCAGTTGCGGATTTGGATGAAGAAGTTGGGAACATGTTCCTGGAAGAAAAACGTCCGACCTCGATGCAGTTGAAGGCGGCGATTCGTCGCTTGGTCATTCAGAATTTAATCGTTCCCGTCGTCGGTGGTTCTGCTTTTAAGAACAAGGGTGTTCAATTTTTGGTCGATGCAGTGACGGATTATCTTCCGGGCCCGATTGATATTACTCCGGCGACTGGCCATAACACCGATAACGGTGAGTTGATGACCGCTCCTCCTAATGACAGCGCTAAGTTCTGTTCGTTGGCGTTCAAGCTTTGGACCGATCCGTTTGTTGGTAAGCTCGTTTTCTTCCGGGTCTATTCCGGAAAAGTTTCGAAGGGCGATACGGTTTACAATCCTCGTTCCAATAAATACGAGCGGGTGAGTCGCATTGTTCAGATTCAGGCGGATAAACGTGAAGATGTTGAAACCGTTTATTCGGGCGATATCGCGGCGTTGGTCGGTGTGAAAAACATCAAGACCGGAGATACGCTGGCCGATGAGACTTATCCGATTCGGATGGAGCCTCCTTCCTTCCCGGAGCCTGTCATTTCGATGGCGGTGGAGCCGAAGACAAAAGTCGATCGCGAAAAGATGGGCGAAGGACTTCAGCGTTTGATGGAAGAAGATCCGACCTTCTTTGTCTCTTCCAATGAAGAGACCGGTCAGACGATCATTGCGGGAATGGGTGAGCTTCACCTCGATATTATTTTGGACCGGATGCGTCGTGAGTTTAAAGTCGAATGTAATTCCGGCGCGCCTCAGATTGCCTATCGTGAGACAATTACGAAGGCAGCGGATGGCGAAGGAAAGCTGATCAAGCAGTCCGGTGGTCGCGGTCAATACGGACACGTTGTTTTGGATATTACCCCGGTCGAACGCGGCAAGGGAATTACGATTGAAAACAAGGTCGTCGGTGGAAATATTCCGAAGGAATACATCCCGGCCTGTCGTAAGGGTGTCGAAGAGGCGCTTCTCAATGGGGTCATCAATGGCAGCCCGGTGATCGATGTCGAAGTGCACATCACCGACGGTTCCTACCATGACGTTGACTCGAACGAACTCGCATTCAAGATGGCAGCAATTTTTGCGATGAAGGATGCGATGAAGAAAGCGGCTCCGATTCTTTTGGAGCCGATGATGAAGGTTGAAGTTTCCACCCCGGACGAGTTCCAGGGCGATATCTTGGGAGACTTGAATCGCCGTCGCGGAAAGATCATGAATGTGGAGACGAAGGGTGTCAGTTGCCTCGTTCACGCGGAAGTGCCTTTGTCGGAAATGTTCGGATATGTGAATTCGATCCGCTCGATGTCGAAGGGACGCGCCGCTTATGCGATGGAGCCGTCCCACTTTGAACAAGTTCCTGCGCAGATTGTGGCGCAGATTGTCGAGCAAAAGAAAGGGTAATCTATGGCCTCTGGGACAAAAATCCGAATCCGTCTGAAATCTTACGACTATCGTCTGTTGGATCGGGCTGCGACTGAAATTTCTGATACCGCCACCCGCACGGGTTCGACGGTTGCTGGACCGATTCCGCTTCCGGTGAAGATCGAGCGTTACACGGTGAATCGCTCTCCGCATGCGGATAAGAAGAGCATGGATCAATTTGAACTTCGAACCCACAAGCGGATGATTGATATCATTCAGCCCACGGCAAAAACGGTGGATGAGCTCAAGAAGCTCAACCTTCCTGCTGGCGTGGACATCACCATTAAGATCTGAGGAAGTCATGAAGTACGGCATTATAGGAATTAAGGCGGGGATGACTCGCATTTATGATGAAACCGGAATGGTTCATCCGGCCACGGTCGTGACGGTGGATCCCAATGTGGTGGTTCAGGTCAAGACGAAGGAAAAAGAGGGATATCGCGCGATTCAGGTCGGTTTGCTCGACCAAAAGGAATCCCGTCTCTCGAAGCCTGAAGCGGGTCATTTTAAAAAGGCGGGGGTTCCGGCCAAGCGGCACTTGCACGAATTTCGTCTCGAAGAAGGCGACGATTTGAAGCAGGGCGACAAGATCACGGTGGAACGTTTCACGAAGGGAATGACGGTTGACGTCATTGGAACTTCAAAGGGACGTGGTTTCCAAGGTACGATCAAGCGTTGTAACTTCCACGGTCAGCCTGCGGCTCACGGTTCGAAGATGCATCGCCGAAATGGATCGATCGGAACGCGTTCGACCCCCGGTTTGGTTTTCAAGAACAAGGGAATGCCCGGACATCTTGGAGACGAGCAAATTACGGTTCAGAATTTAAAAGTCCTTCAGGTTCGTCTCGAAGATAACGCCTTGGTCATCAGTGGTGCCGTTCCCGGAGCGAATGGAACGTTGCTGGTGGTGCGTCCTGCCATTAAGGGCCAGCCGAAGGCGAAAGTGGTTGTGGAAAAGAAGCCATTGAATCCGATGAAGGAAGCGAAGAAGAAATAAGCCATGAAAGCAACCGCATTGACTTTAGATGAAGCGGGCAAGAAGCTCGGAGTGGAGCTGATTGCAAACGGCCGTGGAACCCAGGCACTTCATGAAGTGGTCGTTGGTTATCAAGCCAGTCGCCGCGCCGGAACCCATTGCGTTAAAACCAAGGGAACCGTTCAAAAGAGTGGTAAGAAGCCTTGGCGCCAAAAGGGAACGGGTCGCGCTCGCGCGGGTTATGCCGCTTCTCCCGTCTGGCGTGGGGGTGGTGTCGTTTTCGGTCCGCATCCTCGCGATTATACCAAGAACACCCCGAAGCGCGTGAAGCGTTTTGCTCTGCGTAAAGCATTGAGCGAGCGGGTGAAATCGGGCGATGTGATGATGGTGGACGATATTTCAATTTCGGCTCCGAAAACTCAAGAGCTGATCAAGAGCGTGAAGAGCGTCAAAGGCGACGGATCGTTGTTGATCATTTTGGGTCAACAGAACGCGAACGTTTATCTGGCTTCCCGGAATCATCCCGATCTTTCGGCGACGACGGGCGAGTTGGTGAACGCGGAGGAGCTCCTCCGTTATGACAAGATCCTGCTGACGGCAGGTGCTCTGGAAAAAATTTCGAACCGGTTGAAGGAGTCAGGCAATGCGTGATCCTTACGATATTATAAAGACGGCCCGTGTGACTGAAAAGGCGACCTCGCTCAACGAAAAGGGAAAATACACCTTCGAAGTGGCGTTGGATGCGACGAAGCAGGAGATCAAGTTCGCGGTTAAACGGATTTTCAACAAGAACGTTCTCAGCGTGAATACGATGCGAGTTCGGTCGAAACTCAAGCGCGGTCGGTTAGGCGCTTTTGGTCGTCCGGGGCGCAGTTCGGCTTATAAAAAAGCCGTCGTGACGCTGAAGGCCGGAGAAAAACTCGAGATCATTTAATTTTATGGGACTCAAAACTTTTCGCCCCTTGACGCCCTCCTTGCGGACCACGGCGACTTCGGATTTTTCCGAAATCACCAAGAGCCGCCCTGAGTGGGATCTGACGGAGCACAAAAAACGGAGCGGTGGTCGTAATAATAACGGCCGTGTGACGTGCCGCCACATCGGTGGTGGACACAAGCAACGCTATCGCATCATTGATTTTAAGCGCAACAAGCACGGCGTGAAGGCTGTGGTCGTCGGGATCGAATATGACCCGAACCGCACTTCCCGTATTGCTCTTCTACGCTATGAAGATAACGAACGTCGTTATATCATCGCGCCGGAAGGTTTGAAGGTCGGAACGACCCTTCAGAGTGGTGCCGAAGCGGAGCCGATTATCGGAAACGCATTGCCCTTGGATCGGATTCCGGTCGGTGTGGCGATTCATAATTTGGAACTCATCCCGGGACGTGGCGGACAAATCATCCGTTCGGCCGGAGCGAGCGCAACGTTGATGTCAGTGGACGCCGGTTACGCCCAGATTCGTCTTCCTTCCGGAGAAATCCGTAAAGTGAATGCGAAGTGTCTCGCGACGATCGGTCAAGTTGGCAATCTCGATCACGAGAACATTTCGCTTGGTAAAGCGGGACGTGCTCGCTGGCTCGGACGCCGTCCGACGGTTCGCGGAATGGTCATGAACCCGATCGATCACCCGAACGGTGGTGGTCAGGGTAAGAGCAAGGGTGGTGGCGGACGCCAGCATCTGACTTCGCCTTGGGGCCAGTTGGCCAAGGGTCTGAAGACCCGGAAGAAGGTCAAACCTTCCGACCGGTTTATTATGGAACGTCGTAAGAAGAAATAATTTATGGGACGCAGCTTAAAAAAAGGACCGTTTGTTGATGATCATCTTCTCGAGAAAATCGATAAGATGAACCAGACGGTTGCAAAGAAACCGATCAAAACCTGGTCACGTCGCTCAATGGTGACGCCGGATTTTGTGGGACACACGTTCCTCGTGCATAACGGGAAAATATTTAATTCAGTGTATGTCACTGAAAACATGGTGGGACATCGTTTGGGCGAATTCTCACCGACACGTACTTTCAAGCGCCACGGGAATCATACCGAGAAGGCGGCAGCGAAATAACGCCATGAGGTGGCTCTCGAAAGAGGGATTGCCTCGGGTGGGTTGGGGGTTGGTCTGGGGAGTGGTTGTCCTTGCGGGGATGACCCAGGCAGAAGAAGGGACTTCGGCCGAACGTTCTTTGAGTCAGGAGAGTGAGCAGGTAAAGCGCTTGGAGCGACAGCTCCGGGCATCGCAGGAGAGCCTGATGTTGGCGAATTCGGAATCCGAATTCTATAAACAACAATGGGAGAACTTGCGATTGCGGAATGAAGCCCTTGGCGTCGATGCGCTGAGTGCGGATGAAAAGCGGCTGCAGGACCGGGTGGTTCAGGCCGTGAAAGAGCTTTATCAAGCGGAGCGAGAGCGGCGGGATGCCGGACAACTTTTGCAACGTCTGATGACAGCGACGCAGAACCTGTTGAAAACGGCACAAGGAATTGACGCAGAACGGAGAGCTGAGTATGAATCAGTCTTCCGAACGGTGCGTGAATTTCTCGAGGGGCGCGGGGCTTCGTCTTTTCCGATGGGAAGAGACCTTCGGGACGGTCAAATCGTGAGCGTCAATCCGGAGCTTAGTGCGGTAGTGATCAATTTAGGAGTCGGTAAGGGGGTTAAGGCAGGAATGCCGTTTCGCGTGTTCCGCGAAAGCCGCCTGATCGGCAGGATCCGAGTGTTGCAGGCGCGCGAAAGCGTCAGTGCGGCTCTGATCGAGAGTGTGGAAAAAGGAAAAGAGCTTAATGCGGGTGACCGGGTAACGGTAGCAACGGATAAATGAATATGGAAGCTAAGTCGATTACACGATTTGCGCGGATCTCAGCGTTTAAGGCGCGAGAGGTTACGCGAGAAATTCAGGGAATGCCGGTAGCACTGGCCTTGGATACGCTTGAGTTTTCGCCGAAGAAGGCTGCACGCCTGATCCGCAAAACACTCGTCAGTGCCATTGCCAATGCCGAGAATAACCAAGGTGCCCGTCGAGATACGTTGGTGGTGAAAGAAGCCGTTGTCGGAGAAGGTCCGACCATGAAGCGCTTTCAACCCAAAGCCCGTGGTTCCGCTGGTCCGATCCGGAAGCGGAGCAGTCACATTAAAATTATTGTTCAAGAAGCAGCCGGTGAAACGGCTAAGAAGGCGGAGTAAGAAATGGGACAGAAAGTAAATCCAATTGGTTTTCGTGTGGGTGTCAATCGGGCGTGGCGCTCGATCTGGTACGCCAATAAAAGAGATTTCCCGATCTTTGTCGTGGAAGATTTCAAGATCCGTCGTTTCATCCGGAAAAAACTGGAGAGTGCTGCGGTTTCAAAAGTCGTCATTGAGCGCGCTGGAAATCGTGTTCGTGTCAATATTCACACCGCTCGCCCTGGAGTCGTCATTGGACGCAAAGCTTCCGAGCTCGATAAGTTGAAGGAAGAGATTCGCGATGTGATCAAGAAGGATCGCGATATTCTGATCGACGTCAAAGAGATCAAGAATCACGAGACGGATGCTCAATTAGTTTCTGAAAATATTGCGCTTCAAATCGAACGCCGCATTTCCTACCGCCGCGCCATGAAGAAGGCGATGCAGTTGGCGATGGACATGGGAGCGGATGGAATTCGTATCCGTGCCGCCGGTCGTTTGAACGGTGCGGAAATTGCCCGTGTGGAGCGAATGATGGAAGGTCGGGTTCCGTTGCATACCTTGCGCGCGAACATCGATTACGGGTTCTCCGAGGCCAACACGATCGCTGGGAAGATCGGGGTCAAGGTTTGGATTTGCCGCAAGCAGGAAACGCCGGTAGAGGCAGCGGCTTGAGAGAGGGCATATGGCACTGATTCCTAGTCGTGTAAAGTATCGGAAAATGCAGCGGGGGAGCCGTAAAGGTTTCGCCACGCGTAATAACAAGATTGATTTTGGATCATTCGCGCTTCAGACCTTGCATCGCGGATGGATTCCGAACACTCAGATCGAAGCGGCCCGTGTTGCGATTACTCGTAACATGAAACGTAAAGGGAAGCTTTGGATTCGGGTGTTCCCGGATAAGTCGATCACCAAGCGTCCGCCTGAAACCCGAATGGGTAAGGGAAAAGGAAACCCGGAAATCTGGGTCGCGGTGGTTAAGCCCGGCAACATTTTATTTGAACTCGAAGGTCTTCCTGAGTCAACGGCGCGCGAGTCGTTCCGTCTGGCCGCTGCCAAGTTGGCAGTGAAGACCCGTTTTCTGTCCCGTGCGGGGAGATTGCAATCATGAAAATAACGGAAGTACGTAATTTAAGTGATGCGGAACTGGCGGCGAAACGTCAGGAGTCCCGTCAGGAACTTTTCAACCTCCGGATGCAAAAGCAGACCGCGCAGTTGGAAAAGCCGTCCCGGATTCGTGACTTGAGACGTTCCGTGGCGAAAATTGAGACCGTTTTGAGCGAGCGTCGGAATAAGTCCGCCGCGAAGCCAGCGTAAGGGAGAAGTGGTATGAGTGAACAGACTTTGATTAAAGAAGCCGTGAAGCACCGCAAAGAGCGGACCGGCGTGGTCGTATCGAACAAGATGCAGAAGACCATTATTGTGGAAGTAACTCGTCGTGTTCCCCACGCCCAGTACAAAAAGATTGTGAAGCGCTCGAAGCGTTTTTACGCCCATGACGAACAAGGCCAGGCCAAGGAAGGGAATACCGTTCGTATTCGCGAAACCCGTCCCCTCAGCCGTCTCAAACGCTGGGAATTGGTAGAAATCGTCAGAAATTAAAGAGGACCCATGGTACAAATTCGTTCCTGGTTGGAAGTCGCAGATAACTCGGGTGCTCGTCGTGCCACGATGATTGGGGTCATTGGCAAGAAGAGCATGGAGGCGACGATTGGTGATGTGATCACGGCGACGGTGAAGGAAGCTTCTCCCGGCGGCACGGTCAAAAAAAGCGAAGTCGTTCGTGCGGTGTTGGTGCGCAGTCGTCATGCGATCAAGCGTGGAGACGGCTCCTGCCTTCGCTTTGACAGCAATGCGATTGTGATCATCGATAAGGATAACAATCCTCGCGGAACCCGTATTTTTGGTCCTGTGGCCCGCGAATTGCGCGATAAGAATTTTATGAAAATCATTTCACTCGCTCCGGAGGTGGTATGAGCAAAGCTGTTAAGTCCAAGGAACCCGTTCTCCGCACCCTTCACGTGAAGGCTGGCGACGAAGTGGTGGTAATTTCAGGATCGCACCGTGGCACGCGTGGAAAAGTGCTTCAAATCATGGCGCGCCAAAATCGGATTCTCATTGAGGGAGTCAATTTGGTGAAGCGTGCGGTTCGTAAGAGCCAGGAAAAACCTGAAGGTGGATTCGCCGAGCGCGAATGTGCGCTTCCGGCGGCTAAAGTCATGCTCGCTTCCCGTTGGGATGCCAGCAAGCGTCGCAGCAAGCCAGTGGCTGTGGCAACGAAGTAAAGGATCGGGATATGGAACCAAATCTTCTTAAATTTTATCGCGAGAGCGTCCGTCCGGCGATGCAGAAGTCGCGTCAGTATACCAACGTGCACCAAGTGCCGAAGGTTCAAAAAGTCGTGGTGAATACCTCGGTCGGATCCGCTCAAGACGTGAAAGCCGCATTGGAAGATGCGATTCATGACATGACGCTCGTTACCGGTCAGAAGCCGGTCAAGACATTGACCCGCAAGGCGATTTCGAATTTCAAGACCCGTCAAAATCAGGAAATCGGATGTCGCGTCACCCTTCGGGGCCAGATGATGTACGAATTTCTCGAGCGTTTGATCAGCATGGCATTGCCTCGCATTCGCGATTTTCGCGGTGTTTCGCACCGTGCGTTTGATGGTCGCGGGAACTACACCCTTGGGGTGAAGGATCATACGATTTTTCCGGAAATTGAATTGGACAAGATTAAGCGGAGTTTGGGAATGGATGTTACGATTGTGACTTCCGCCCCGACGAATGCCGAGGCGAAGGAACTGCTCAGTTTGATGGGTGTTCCCTTCTCGGATCAGAAACGAGGATAAGTGTATGGCAACTAAAGCGTGGAAAGCAAAACAGGCTCGCAAACCGAAATTTTCGTCGCGAGCGTACAACCGTTGCAAACTCAGCGGCCGTCGTCGGGCATATATGCGGAAATTCGGCGTGAGCCGTATTCAGTTCCGTGAGCTCGCACAACGTGGTGAGATTCCTGGCGTAACGAAGGCGAGCTGGTAAAATTATGCAAACCGATCCTTTAGGTGATTTTTTGACAGCCTTGCGCAATGCTTCTCGCACGCACAAGAAGGAAGTTTCTGTTCCTTATTCCCGGCTCAAAAGCGATGTTGCTCACGTGCTGAAGAAAGAGGGCTATTTACTGGAAGTGGAACGAGTCGCAGACAAGGCAAAGCCGAAGCTGAAGATCTCTTTCCGTAACACGGGACGCAAGACGGCCATCACGCAGATCAAGCGCGAAAGTCGTCCTGGACTTCGCCGCTATGTGGGCGTTGATGAAATTCCGCGCGTTCTCGGTGGATTGGGTGTTTCCATTCTTTCGACTCCGAAGGGAGTCATGTCGGGTCAGGAAGCCCGCAAACAAAAAACGGGCGGCGAATTGCTGCTAACGGTGTACTAATATGTCACGCATTGGACAAAAACCGATTTTAGTGCCGGACAAAGTGAAGGTCGCTGTGACCGGATCGAACGTCTCGGTAGAAGGCCCGAAAGGGAAGCTCAACCATCGTCTCCCGGAGGCCATCACGGCCCAGATGGATCAGAAAACGCTTTTAGTCAAGAAAGTGGGAGAAGGACGTGAAGCGAAAGCGTTGCACGGACTGACTCGCAGCCTTTTGGCGAATATCGTTGAAGGTGTGACGAACGGCTTTTCGAAGAAGCTCGAGATTCATGGCGTCGGATTTAAAGCGGCGCTTCAAGGAAAGAATCTTTCGTTGAATCTTGGATTTTCACACCCGGTCATCTATTCGGTGCCCGAGGGAATCAAAGTGACGGTCATTGAAAACACCCAGATCCTGATTGAAGGGATCGACAAGTGCTTGGTCGGGGCAGTTGCGGCAGATATTCGCCGTTACTATCCGCCTGAGCCGTATAAGGGTAAGGGAGTACGTTACTCCGGCGAACAAGTCCGTCGCAAGGCGGGTAAGACCGCTCAGAGCAAGTAATCGGAGGATGTCATGGCAAATTTGACGAATAAAGCAAAGCGGCAACGGCAACACGTCCGGATCCGTACAAAAGTCTCCGGAACCGCAGACCGTCTCCGGTTGAGTGTGAATTTTACAGGTCAACACATCTACGCCCAGATCATCAATGATGAAGTGGGGAAGACGTTGATCAGTGTCAATACGACGGAAAAAGGGTTGCGCGGAACGAATCTGCGCCCCAATAAGGGAAGCGCCGAAAAGGTCGGTCAACTTCTGGCGGAACGCGCGAAGTCAAAGAACATCAGCAAGGTGGTCTTTGATCGTGGTGGTTTCCGGTATCATGGTAAAGTGAAAGCGCTGGCTGATGCGGCGCGAGCGGGAGGCTTGAGCTTCTAATCCTATGTCAGACGAGAACAAAGATACGAATAAGCCGGCACCGGCACCGACCCCAGCAACTGCTGCGGCTGCGCCTGCTCCGGAACAAACCCAGACACGCGCTCCTCAACGCTCCGACAATCGTCGTGGCGGTGGTGGGGGTGGACGCCGTCGTAATGATTCCCGCGGGGATCGTGATGCGTCGAAATCGGATTCCTACGAAAAGGTGATTGCCGTCAATCGATGTGCGAAAGTGGTCAAAGGCGGACGCCGTTTCAGCTTCAGCGCTTTGATCGTCGTTGGTGACAAAAAAGGAAAAGTTGGCGTTGGATTTGGAAAAGCCAATGAAGTTTCCGAAGCCGTTCGCAAGGCGACCGAAGCCGCGAAGAAACGCATGGAGAATTTTTCACGTCGCGAAGCAACCATTCCGCACGAAGTGATCGGTGAATTTGATGGAGCCCGCGTCCTTCTTCGCCCGGCCTCTCCTGGAACGGGATTGATCGCCGGTAGCGTGGTTCGCTCGGTGGTGGAAGCCGCCGGAGTGAAGGACGTTTTGACAAAATCCCTCGGATCCAGCACCCCGTCGAATGTGGTGATGGCGACATTGATGGCGATGCGCCAATTGCGCACGCGTGAAACGATTTACAAACTTCGCGGTCGCACCCTGCGTGCGCCGGCAGTAGTTAAAGCTTAAGGAGATCGGGTATGAGACTGCACACATCAAAACCACGTCCCGGAGCTCGTCATCGCGTCAAGCGTTTGGGCTGTGGAGAATCGTCGGGCCACGGAAAAACCAGCGGTAAGGGACACAAGGGTCAAAAGGCCCGCTCCGGCGGAAGTCTTCGCCTCGGATTTGAAGGCGGTCAGATGCCTTTGATTCGTCGTATCCCGAAGCGCGGGTTTAACAATACCGATTTTAAAATTACGTTTGCTCCCGTGAACGTCGAAGCGCTCAATGCCTTTGACGGGGTCATTGATGAAGCGGTCCTTCGCAAGGCCGGCTTGGTGAATGGAAATTGGGATGGCGTGAAAATTTTGGGCACAGGCGATCTGAAAAAGAAATTGACCGTGAAGGTCAATGGAGTGAGTGCAGGCGCCAAGGCCAAGATTGAAAAGCTCGGAGGAGCGGTGGAAATTCTTCCCGCCCGCATTCCGAAAGCTCCGGTTAAATAATCCCTTCGGATTCCGGGGTTAAGCGATCATGTTCTCAGCATTTACCAACTGTTTTAAGATTCCAGAGCTACGGCAACGGATTCTCTTTACGTTGTGTCTCATCGTCGTGGTGCGGCTCGGTGCAGCAATTCCCTGTCCCGGAGTCAATCCGGTGGTTCTGGGGAAATTTTTTCAGACGATCGTTGACAAGAATAGTGAAGCCAGTGTGATCGGACTCTTCAATCTCTTCAGCGGTGGCGCGCTTGAAAACTGCGCCCTCTTTTCGCTGAGCATCATGCCCTACATCAGTGCGAGCATTATGATGCAGTTGATGACGGCAGTATTCCCGGTGCTCGGTAAATTGGCTCGTGAAGAAGGCGGACGTCAAAAGATCAATCAGTACACCCGTTTGATGACGGTCGCGCTCTGTCTTTTCCAAGGATACGTTCTGGCGGTCGGATTTGAAAAGCCTGGCTCGATACCGTTCCTTCACGGAATTGATCGAGTAATTGAAGAACTGGGGATGCCCTTGGTTCAAAATCCCGGATGGCTCTTCCGATTTACAACGGTGATCAATCTGACTGCAGGGACGATGTTACTGATGTGGCTGGGCGATCAGATCACGGATAAGGGGATTGGCAATGGGACTTCGATCGTAATCACGGTCGGAATTGTGGCCCGCCTGCCGGCAGCGTTGGTACAGGCGTGGCAGAAGTTTAATCCGTTAAATCCGAATGAAGCGGGAATGCCGCCGATCATGTTGGTTCTCCTGATATTTTTCCTATTAGCAGTGATTGCCGCGACGATTGCAATGACTCAGGCGATGAGGAAAATTCCGGTTCAATACGCGAAGCAAGTTCGAGGGAATCGGGTGTATGGAGGGCAGAGTTCATTTCTTCCATTGAAGGTTAACTATGCCGGGGTGATGCCGATCATCTTTGCTCAGTCGATTTTGATCTTTCCATCAACGATTATTAGCCTTTTTCCGGATTCCCCCTTTACTCGAGGGGCGAGCGCGGCGCTTGCTTCCGGAGGGTTGCATAATTTTCTAACCGCTTTGATGATTTTATTTTTCTCGTATTTTTGGGTGGCGACACAGTTTAATCCGGTGCAGATTTCGGATGACCTAAAGCGCTACGGGGGATTTGTTCCGGGAGTTCGTCCAGGGCAGTCGACTGCTGATTTCCTGGAGTATTCAATGAGTCGCCTCACCTTGGCGGGAGCTTTTTTCTTGGTGGTATTAGCAATCCTTCCGATGGCGGTTCAAGGGATGTTAAATGTTCCGAATATTACCGCACAATTTTTCGGTGGAACAAGTCTTCTGATTATGATCGGTGTGGTTCTGGACACGATGCGTCAGATGGAGACTTATTTGTTGCAACGACACTATGATGGATTTTTGAAAAAGGGAAAGATTCGCGGACGCTCGACCGCAGGGGTGACGACCGGGGCTTCTTCTCTTTCTTCGGATGCAGCAGTTTGGCTTTATGCAGTGATCGGTCTTCTGGTAATTGCCGGGATGGCAATTTCCCTTCTCCAACGGTAACGCGGAGAAGCGAGTGGTGATTCCGATCAAGAGCCCCCTTGAAATCGAGGCGATGCGGTCCAGTGGCCGAATGGTCTGCGAGTTGTTGGGTGAGGTTCGGGAGCGGATTGAGCCGGGGGTCACAACCCGAGAGATTGATTTGTTCGCGGCCAGGCGAATTGCAGAAAAAGGGGCGAAGAGCGCTTTTTTAGGGTATCGAGGTTTCCCGGGGAACATCTGTATCGGAGTGAATGAGGAAGTCGTTCACGGGATCGGAAGTTCCCGTCGGATCCAGTACGGGGATCTGGTGAAGGTCGATATCGGAATTATTTTGAATGGTTGGGTCGGTGATGCGGCAATGACGGTACCGGTCGGAGTGGTCGCTCCGGAGGTGACGAAGTTGGCGGATCAAACAGAGGCGGCTCTGACGGCTGGAATCCAGGCGGCACGGGCAGGGAATCGGGTGGGGGACATCTCGGCGGCGATTGAAGCGCATGCAGTTCGGCATGGATTCAGCGTGGTTCGAGAATTCGTGGGACACGGCGTGGGACGTCGGTTACACGAGGAGCCTCAAGTGCCGAATTTCGGTCAGGCGGGGACGGGGCCGAGACTGAAGCCGGGGATGACCTTGGCGATTGAGCCGATGATCAATTTAGGGCGTTCGGACGTTCGGGTGCTTGCAGACGGATGGACGGTGGTAACGCGGGATGGAAAGCCATCCGCACATTGTGAGCATATGGTCTTGATAACGGAAGAGGAGGCGGAAATTTTGACATGCCGAAGGGCGACAGTATCGAAGTAGAGGGAGTGGTGACGGAAGTGTTACCAAAAGCGTTGTTCCGGGTGGAGTTACCCAATGGGCACCGAATTTTGGCTCATGTTTCCGAAAAAAACCGACTCGAACTGATAAAGATGTTGCCAGGTAACAAAGTTTCTGTAGAATTAACCCCCTACGATTTAAGCCGGGGACGAATTGTCTCTAGGAAATAAGAAGGATACGAGCGATGAAAGTAAGAGCATCTGTGAGACGACGCACCGCGAACTGCCAAGTAGTTCGACGCCGTGGACGTATTTACATCATTAACAAGAAGGATCCCCGCTTAAAGCAGCGGCAGGGTTAAGAGAGAGGATAGAGAGTATGCCGAGATTACTTGGGGTGGAAATTCCTGGAGAGAAGCGTATTGAAGCGTCGTTGCCGTACATTTACGGAATTGGACCTTCCCGTGCAAAGCAGGTTTTGGAGCAGGCGGAAATTGATCCGAATCTGCGCGCAAAAGATTTGAGCGATCAGCAGCTCAATCGCATTATTCAAGCGATTCAAGAAAACAAATTTGTCATTGAGGGAGATCTGCGTCGGGATATTCAGCAGAACCTCAAACGTCTTCAGGCGATCAACTGCTACCGCGGAATTCGTCATCGTCGTGGTCTTCCGGTGCGCGGTCAGCGTACAGGCACGAATGCACGTACTCGTAAGGGTCCGCGTAAGACGGTCGGTGTCGTTCGCAGCAAGGACGCGAAGAAGGGTAAAGTTTAAGGAGTGATTTATGGCAGATGAAGTAAAAAAAGCACCCAAAGCCGCGAAGGCTGGAACGAAACAGGCGGAAGAGAAAAAAGCCGCAGAAGTGGCAGCCCCTTCCGTGGAAAGTCTCTCGCTGGATCCCAATATCATTGAGAAGCCAAAGATCGTCAAGGCGAAGGGGAGCAAGAATGTTTACTCGGGGATCGTGCACATCACGGCCTCATTCAATAACACCTTGGTTTCGATTACGGATCAGTCCGGAAATTTGATCGGGTGGTCGAGCGCTGGGAAATGCGGTTTCCGCGGTTCCAAGAAATCGACGGCGTATGTCGCTCAGGTGGTGGCACAGGATGCTTGCCGTCAGGCGATGGGTCACGGGCTCAAGGAAGTGGTCGTCAAGGTCAAGGGACCTGGCACCGGTCGTGAATCAGCGATTCGTGCGTTGCAGGCGATCGGATTGGAAGTTTCATCGATCACCGACGTGACTCCGATTCCTCACAATGGTTGTCGCCCTCGCAAACAACGTCGCGTTTAATTTTTTAGAGAAGAGATCAGGAGAAGAAAATGGCACGGTACACAGGTTCACGCAGTAAGAAAAGCCGCCGGTATGGAGTCCCTTTGTTTGGGCCTTCCAAATCGTTGGAACGTCGAAATTTCCCCCCGGGAGTTCATGGCGAAAAAGGACGTCGCAAACAATCAGACTTCGCCACGGGGCTCGCTGAAAAGCAGAAGCTTCGGTTGATGTACGGTTTGTTGGAACGTCAGTTCCGCAATACCTTCGAACAGGCGGCCAAGAAGCGTGGTGTCACGGGTGAGAATCTCTTGCAGATGCTTGAGCTCCGTTTGGATAATATTGTTTTCCGTCTTGGTTTCGCGAACTCACGCCGTGCGGCCCGCCAGATGGTGGTACACGGTCACGTTCGCGTGAACGGTCGTAAGGTCACAAGTCCTTCCTTCACTACGAAGGTTGGAAATGTGATTGAGACCCGCCCCTCGCCGGTATCCAAGCGTTTGGTGACTCGAGGATTCGAGGCCACTCAAATTGCCCCGGTTCCGGATTGGGTGACGGTCGACAAAGACCAGTTCAAAGGGGAAATCAAACGGGTGCCGAGTCGCGACGAAATCGCGCCGATTGCCAACGAACAGTTGGTGGTTGAGTTCTACTCGCGATAAAGCGGGTAACCTTCACACGACAACGACAAGAATCACAGAGGAGAGACGATCATGCCTATTCGATTGGGACGCTTTGAAATGCCGAGCCGCTTGCAAAAAGACGAAGCGACCGCTACACCCACCTACGCTAAATTTGTTGCCGAGCCTTTCGAGGCCGGTTACGGACACACCATCGGAAACTCGCTTCGCCGCGTGTTGCTTTCCTCGCTCGAAGGAGCGGCGGTCAGCTCCATCAAGCTCGACGGGGTTCAACACGAATTCGCTTCGCTTCCGGGCGTTGTGGAAGATGTGGTCGACATTGTTCTCAACCTCAAGAAAGTTCTCTTCAAGCTCCCGAACCGCGAACCTCGCGTGTTTTTCCTGAGCGTGAATAAAGAAGGCGCGATCACGGCGGGCGACATCAAGCTCGATCCCGGTGTTGAAATTGTGAATCCGGATCAGTTGATTGCGACGTTGGATCGTAAACAGAAATTTGAAATGGAACTCGAAGTGAAAGTGGGACGTGGTTATGTTCCTGCTGAGTTCAACAAGCGCGCCGATCAGCCGATTGGCGTCATTGCGATTGACTCACTCTTCTCACCTGTTCGTAAGGTGAAGTATTCCGTGGAAAATACGCGTGTCGGACAGCGCACGGATTACGACAAGCTCATCTTGGAACTTTGGACCGATGGACGGATGACTCCGGATGACTCGTTGCTCCAGGCTTCAGCGATTCTTCGTCATCACCTCGACATCTTTGTTCACTTCAACGAAGAGCCGATTGAATTCGAAGAGAGCAAGCCTTCTGTCAGCCAGGAAGACAGCAAGCTCAAGAAGTTGCTCAATATGAGCGTCAACGAAATCGAACTCTCGGTTCGTGCGGCGAACTGCTTGAATAATGCGAACATCACCTCGGTCGGCCAATTGGCGATGAAGACCGAAGCGGAAATGCTCAAGTACCGTAACTTCGGTAAGAAATCGTTGAACGAAATCAAGGACAAGTTGACCTATCTCGGCCTGTCGCTTGGAATGAAATTTGATCCCGGTCTCTTGGAGACCCCTGCGGCTGTTGAAGCTGCAAAGAATTAAGGAGAAGTCATGCGCCATCTTTGCAAAACCCCAAAATTGGGAAGGACCTCGAAGCATCGGGAGTCCCTGTTGATGAATCTCGTGATCAGTCTGATCGAGCACAAGCGGATTAAGACCACCTTGGCGAAAGCCAAAGCGGTTCGTCCGTTCGCCGAGAAGATGGTGACCCTCGGTAAAAAAGGGACCCTCCATCATCGTCGTCTGGCGATTGCCAGTCTGCATCAGGTCGGAACGGTTCACAAACTTTTCACGGAAATTGCCCCGCAGTTCCAAGATCGCAAAGGCGGTTATACCCGCATTGTGAAACTCGGAAGCCGCAACTCGGATGCCTCGAAAATGGCGTTTCTCGAGTGGGTGACTTTCTCCCCGGAAGCAGATGCCCCCAAGGTTGAAGCTGCTGTGGAAGCGACCGAAAAGAAATAAGTCGTTCGATTCTTTTAAAAACCCGGTGATTCTTCATGAGTCACCGGGTTTTTTATTGGCGTTTTGGTAGGGACACCTCTCTGAGGCGTCCGATTTTCGAGGCTTTCAAAGACGGACCGCTCGGAGATCGGTCCCTACCAGATTTTATTGTTTGTTCAAATATTCCGCGATCTGAACCGCATTCCACGCCGCGCCCTTCAGGAGCTGATCGCCGCTGACAAAGAGGGCGAGGGCTCGAGGGTGTGATTCGTCTTCACGAATGCGGCCGACGAGGATGTCGAGTTCTCCACTGGCAGCGAGCGGCATCGGAAAGTGATTTTTGTCACGATCATCGACAAGGCGAACGCCGGGAGCCTTGGAAAGAATTTTACGGGCTTCTTCTACGGAGAGTTTGCGCTCGGTTTCAATCATGATCGATTCCGAATGGGCTCGGAAAACGGGAACCCGGATGCAGGTGGCTGAGATTGGGAGTTCCGGAAGGTGGAACATTTTTCGAATTTCCTCACGGATCTTGTTTTCTTCCTCGTTGTACCCATTGGGGCCAATGGCGGTATTGTGAGAGAAGAGGTTGAAGGCGATCTGATGGGGAAAGACTTCCCGGGTAATGGTCTCCCCGGCCGCATATTGTCGGGCCTGGCTTTCGAGCTCGGCCATTGCCTTGGCTCCCGCGCCACTTGCTGATTGGTAAGTGGAGACAACGATTCGCTGAATTTTTGCCGCTTGGTGGAGAGGCCAGATGGCGGTGCCCAGAATGGCTGCAGAGCAATTCGGATTGGCGATGAGGCCCGCATGCTTGCGAAGGTCTTCCGGATTGATCTCAGGGACAACCAGAGGGACTTCCGGGTCCATGCGGTAGGCGGAGGAGTTGTCGATGATGATCGCTCCGGCCGCAATCGCCGGCTTTGAAAATTCACGGGAGCGGGTCGCTCCGGCACTAAAGATCGCATAATCAACGCCACGAAAGGCTTCGGCGCGAACTTCCTCTACGGGAATGTTTTCTCCCCGAAACGTCATCGACTTACCGGCAGAGCGGGCGGATGCCAGGAGAACGAGTTTTTTTACCGGAAAATTCCGACGTTCCAAGGTCCTTAATACTTCTTCACCGACGGCACCCGTGGCGCCGAGAATTGCAATCGTCTTATTCATCCTTTTTCTCCATCATGAACCGGCCGGGGCCGATAGCGCTGCAGTTGGCGGATCAATCGGTCGTCCGCTGGGGGGAAATTGAACTGACTCAATTCATCCCGACGGACCCAACGCAAGTCCGCCACTTCAATCGCCTGGGCTACCCCGCTTCGAACCCGGGCTTTGTAAAAAAACAATTTGAGATTTTTCTTGGTAAACGGGACTTTCACCATGTGGATGCAGCGTCCGATTTCCACTTCCAGTCCGACTTCCTCCTGGATCTCCCGACGAAGCGCCGCCTGATCCGATTCTCCTTTTTCAACTTTGCCTCCGGGAAATTCCCAGAGTCCTCCCAATCGTTGGTCGGGACGCCGTTGAGTAATGAGAAGCTGGTCGTGGCGCTCAATGATGGCCGCTACCACCCGAATCACCGGTTTGCGGCGATTCGGGTTGGGGCGACGTGCCGGAGAGGTCCGGGAACTCGAAGACACGAACCGTTATTTTTTCGCTTTTTCCCAGTCCTCAAGAAACTTCTTGAGCCCGCTATCGGTCAAGGGGTGCTTGATGATCTGCTGAAGCACGGAGAACGGTGCGGTGATGACATCGCTGCCGATTTTGGCCGCTTCAAGGAAGTGCATTGGGCTGCGGGCCGAGGCCGTCAGGATCTGCGTTTCGTATCCGTAGTTGTCATAAATCAGACGGATGTCGCGAATGAGTTGCATTCCATCGGTGCTGATATCGTCGAGACGTCCAACGAACGGACTGACATAAGTTGCTCCGGCCTTGGCGGCGAGGAGTGCCTGATTCGGATTAAAGCAGAGGGTGACGTTGGTCTTGATGCCGGCTTCGGTAAAACGCTTGGTCGCCTTGAGTCCTTCGGGAATGAGAGGAACTTTGACGATGATGTTTTTGTGCCAGGCGGCGATTTCTTTGCCTTCCTTGAACATCTCATCGGCGTTCAGGCTGACGACTTCCGCGCTGATCGGACCGTCGACAATCCCACAGATTTCAAGAATCAATTCCTTGAAATTTTTCCCACTCTTCGCGGCGAGTGTTGGGTTCGTTGTTACTCCATCCACAAGGCCCATCGCCTGAGCTTCGCGGATTTCCTTCGTGTCACCGGTATCGATAAAGATTTTCATAAGGCGGTCATCATAACTTTCGAGTGGGAAATGACAACATCATAAGTGTGAAAATTGAGTGACCCTTCCAAACCCATTTCTGTGGGAAGAGGAGGACGCTTCTTGAATCGGGTGCGGTTTTTACGGTTGCTTCGATTCATTTGAATCGCTTGAGTGCATCGTAGAAATGGAATTTCTACTCTCAAAAGTGGCTATTTCAAAAAAACTAATTTTTCCGCTTGCCATTTCGAATAGGATCTCCAAAGTAACCCTCTTTCTTTAACAAGGAACTCAATATGTTTGCAGTCATTAGAACCGGTGGAAAACAGTATAAGGTGCAGGAGGGTGACACGCTCGACGTGGAACTGCTTCCCATCAAGGAAGGGGATACCTCTTTCACGATCTCCGACGTATTATTAATCGGAGAAGGGGATCAGGTCAAGGTCGGCAAGCCGCTCGTTTCTGGAGCGAAAGTGACCGTCGAGCTTCAGGAGACCGTCAAGGCGGACAAAGTGATCGCTTACAAATTTCGTCGCCGCGAAGGTTATCACCGCACGGTCGGACATCGTCAAAAGCATAGCCGGATCAAGGTTACCAAGATTCAGGCCTAAAGGTTCAGGAGATTCGTCATGGCACATAAAAAAGGTCAAGGAAGTACACGTAACGGACGCGATAGCGTTAGCAAACGTCTCGGTGTTAAAATTTTTGGTAGCGAAGCGATCACTGCGGGCAACATCATTGTTCGTCAACGCGGAACCCGCTGGCATGCGGGTCGTAACGTCGGAATGGGTCGGGACCACACGCTCTTTGCGTTGGTGGACGGAACGATCAAGTTCGACAAGACCAATCGCCGCATTCATGTGGAGATGGCTGCGAATTGATTCTGAGATTACTTTCGGATTTGAAAACGGCGGAGACCTTAAGTCTCCGCCGTTTTCGTAATTTGAAGTCGCGTCAGATTGATCCATCCTTTCATTATCAGTCTGCTGCCCAATCGACGGCATGGCGCCGCGTTTTTCTTCGACATTCCCCCGTCAATCGCTTGCCCGAATTTCAGGAGCTCTATCGCTCGCTCGATTCAATCCTTCCTGAGTCGCTTCCACGGGCCGTTCATCTGATTGGCCTCGGCTGTGGGACAGGACTCAAAGAGGCCTGGTTGGCGCGTGCGTTGAAGAAGCGAGGAGTGAAAATTCATTTTACTGCGGTGGATGTCAGTCCGGAGCTCGTTCGTGAATCGATGCGACGGCTAAGGCCGTTGACTTCCATTGAGCCTCATGGGTGGGTGACTGATTTGCGCGCGCTTCCAGCCCACAAACGAAAATTGACCCGTGAGGATGGCGGAATTCCCAGGATCTTTACGCTTTTTGGAGTGATTCCAAACGGAGAACCGCGGGAGATGGGGAAGTTGCTCGCGGCCTTGCTTCGCAAAAAAGATACGCTTTTGGTCAGTGCGCATTTGGCCCCTGTCAAAAATGAAACGGAATCCGAGTACAAACGAGGATGCGATCTGATTTTTCCTCAGTACAATAATTTAGAAACCCGGCAATGGCTTTCGGTGCTGCTGAAAGAATGGAAAATTGCGCCGTTCGTGACTCCCGTTCGGATGGGAATTGAATCCGTCCCTGGGTGTCGTGCGGTCACAGGGCGAGTCAATTTTCGGAAAGCGTGGATTAGCCCCGAAGGGATAGGTTTTCGGCGTGGAGAATCTTTTAGGTTGTTTCACAGCCTGAGATATACTTCCGGTCGGTTTGAGCGTTGGTTAAAGAAGAGCGGGTTGAATGCCAGCGCGAGGCAGATTATTCCTTGTGGAGAAGAAGGCGTTTGGTGTGTTGCGAAGACCTTGCCCGCGAAACACGCGAAATGACGCGAAAGCAAAGCCATTTGAAATTGGAGGGGATTTTTTCGATTTCGTGTGTTTAGCGTGTTTCGCGGGAAAAAAGTCGACGTTCATTCATTGGCTTGGTAAAGAGAGAGCCTGCGGACGGTTTTGATTAAGGACAGGTGGCAGAGTGGTTGAATGCGGTAGTCTTGAAAACTACTTTGGCGAAAGCCAACGGGGGTTCGAATCCCTCTCTGTCCGGTTTTTTGTAACTCCTTGAGTTGCAGGGTTCC
>CAZKRU010000045.1:0-33723 GCA_964555235.1 uncultured Verrucomicrobiota bacterium | reverse complement strand
TTAGCGAAACAACCACGCTGAACTTTGGTTATGAAGCCCGCGTGAACTTGGAGTCCTGCTCCCATCAATTGGATTTAGGCGTGCAGACGAAGTTTTAATCTGAATTTGGTAGGGCGTGGTCGATGACCGCGCCGAGGCTTTGGGAGTGGACGATCTAAGAAGCGGCGCGTTGAAGTTTCCACCCCCGCCTGCAACGGCTATGCCGTACCCGCCCGCATCGCTACGCGAAGCGTTGCGGGCGGGGGCATTGCGGGCAGGGCAACGACTCCAAGGAGCAACGAGGGGGATTTGTTTTGGACAGGGCGCAGGGATGACAAATTCGGTGACATTTCTTGAAAGATATCTGAAAATACATTATGATTCTTTTATGAAAAAGTCGAAGCAACCGAAAAAGACTCTCTCACTCTCTCAAAAGGCGTACGATCTGATTCTCGATCGACTCGTTCGTCATGAAATCAGCCCGGGGCAGATCATTAATCGACGGACGATTGCTTCGGAGTTGAAGATCAGTATCGCCCCTGTTTTGGAAGCAATGGTTCGCCTGGAGTCCGAGGGACTCTTGATGACAATTCCTCGAAAAGGAACTCAAGTCCGGATCATTCAACCTCGGGAAATCACCGAGCATCTGGTCGTTCGAGAAGCGATCGAATGCCAGGCCGCTCGTCTCTATTGTGGAAAACCGATCATCGAGAATGAATCCGCTCTCAAAAAACTTTCAGAAGCGGTCGATAACACCCAGCAAAGCACGATTGACCGGTGGCGATCCGAGATCGAGTTCCACTCTGCGTTAGTCCGACTAGCTCAATGCGAATCCTTGCTCCGAATTTTTGAACAGGTGATGCGCTTGGGATCGCTTTGTGCGATGAACATGGTTTTTGATTTAAACTCTGAAAAACCAGACCGCCACTCGGACTTAATCAACGCGTTGAAAACGACCAATGCCGATCAGGCCGAAAAAATACTCCGGCAACATCTTCGTTCAGGAAAAAAGTCCGTCTTTGAATAAATTAATTGACACAATAGATCACGTGATATATTAGTAATCCCATGAATTCAAGCACTCGTCCTAAAGCCCAATCCCCCGCAACCAAATCGACTTCCAAAAAGACCCGGTCGCTTCCCTACTCCGATCTCCTGAAATTAAAGCGATGGAATACCCCGACCGTGTATAATGGGTGGGAGCAGATCACGAGTAAAAATGCCGGTCGCGAAGGATTCAACCGAGAAGAAACCCGTGATTTTATGCCTCAAATGGGGCCCATGGTCGGTTATGCGATTACGGTAAAGTTTCAGCCCGGAAATCCAAAACACCTGAAAACAAATCCGAAGGCCTGGTCTCAATATCGGGAATATGTCGCAAGCATTCCTGGCCCAAAAATTGTGGTGGTTCAGGATCTGGATAAACCGGAGCTTTACGGAGCGTTTTGGGGCGAAGTGAATAGCAACATCCATCGTTCTTTAGGTTGTGTCGGAACCATTATTGACGGCGGAATTCGAGATGTGGATGAGATGTGTAATGCAGGCTTCAAGGCATTAGCGCGACGTCTCTGTGTTGGACATGCCTATAGTATTCCGGTTGAATGGAATTGTCCGGTGGAGGTTTTTGGAACAAAAATCAGTCCAGGCCAACTCATTCATGCCGATAAACACGGATTTCTGGCGATCCCCGAAGAAGACTATCCTCGCTTAGTGGAAGCCGTCGCTTTTATGGATGCCAACGAATGTAACACGATTATTCCCGCCGCACGTGAAGCCTCGGGAAAATCAACCTCTGAGATCCTTAGCGCCATCAATACCGCCGGAGCACAATTCAATCAAGCCGCCCAAGCAAAGTTTAATCGTCATGGAGAATGGTAAGCTCAAAAAGGAAAACCTGTGAAAATTGTCGTACTGGATGGTTACACCCTCAATCCCGGAGATAATCCTTGGGATGAATTGAATCGATTGGGAGAGCTGAAGGTCTATGATCGCACCGCCTCGGAGAAGATCGTGGAACGAGCGGGCGACGCAGAGATCGTTTTGACGAATAAAACGCCTCTGACCGCCGAAACCCTCAAGCAGCTCCCTCGCCTCAAGTTTATCAGTGTCTTGGCGACCGGATACAATATTGTGGATACTCAAGCCGCAAGAGCTCAAGGGATTTCTGTCTCGAATGTCCCGGTCTATGGAACGGATGCCGTCGCCGAATTTGTCCTCTCGTTCATTCTTAATTTTTACAAACAACCCCAGTTGCATGGGGACTTGGTGAAAAAGGGAGAATGGGAGAAATGCCCGGACTTTTGCTTTTGGAAGCATTCCTCGTTCGCTGAATTACAGGGAAAGACCATCGGAATCATCGGTTTTGGCCGAATCGGTCAGCGCATTGGCGAGCTCGCTCATGCCTTTCGAATGAAAGTTCTGGCTCAAAGCCGTTCTCAAAAAGCCGCCCCTTCATACCCTTTTGAATGGAGAACCACCGAGCAGATTTTTGAAGAGGCGGACGTGATTTCACTCCACTGCCCTCTGACTCCTGAAAATCAAAAAATGGTCAATCGTCCCCTGCTCTCCCGGATGAAGAAAAGCGCATTATTAATCAATACCGCGCGAGGCCTGCTCGTGAATGAACAAGATCTTGCCGATGCCCTGAACGAGGGACTTCTTGCGGGCGCGGCTTGCGATGTGGTCTCCCTTGAACCGATTCGTGCGGAGAATCCTTTGCTCAAAGCAAAAAATATCCTGATTACCCCCCATATTGCATGGGCCGCCTTCGAAGCACGTCAGCGCCTCATGAAAACAACCGTCGAAAACGTCCAAGCCTTTCAGTCCGGAAAACCGACGAATTTGGTGAATTGAAACTTCGCTTGAACTGAGCGCATTCGATTTGACACATCAACGTTATAAACACAACCTTCATATAGCTAAGCATTTGCGTTTGTGAGGTAAATGATGCCTATAAATTCATATGCAACTTTATGAATTTTCTAATGACACCGAATCGATCTCATTCGCTTTTCTTTGGTCCTGCGCAAGGCACTTTGGTGCGTCCCTCTCTTGAGATTTGTAAAAACGCAAAACCGATTCTGAAATTATGTCGCATCACTTCTCTCTTAACACTGCTGGCGATCTTTTCAAACCCGTTGGCATTTGCGGCAAACATTTCATGGAGTGCAGCTGCTGGGAACGTTACGTGGGCTACAGGAAGCAACTGGATTGGAGGCGTCGCCCCACAAGCGACCTGACTACCGATATCGCGCTGTTTAATCAAACCAGTTACGCATTTCAACCAACCGCAACCTCGAATGGCAATATCGCTGGCATTATTATCGGCGATGGCGTGACGAGTACTGCCGCTCTCACTGTAACAACATCAACCGGCGCCAATCGCCTTAACGTCGGGTCTAGCGGCATCGTCATGAACGCCGCTTCAGGAGCGGCAACCATCGGAGCTGCGGGCACTCAGGGGATCACACTCGGGGCGAGTCAATCTTGGACAAATAATTCCAGCAACCTTTTGACCGTCACCTCTGTTGCGAACGACGCAAACGTCACCCCATTTACGCTTACCTTGAATGGATCTGGCAGCGGCGGCACCACCATTTCCAACGTCGTTGCCGATGGCGGCACTACCGGTACCACGGCTCTGATTTCTAACATGAGCGGCTCAGGGGTTGTCACGCTCTCGGGCTCGAACACGTTTACCGGTGGACTGACGATTCAGGCAGGAACGGTCACTTCTACCGCTAACAATGGGTTGGGCGGCTCCGGCACGGGAGCGGTCACCTTAGGAAACACGACAGGGAGCTCTGCCGCCAGCCTGATGGGGGGCGCGGGGTTGTCAATGGCCAACCCGATCACCTTGGCAACCAATGCGAGCACGGGAACCTTGACCATCGGTTCCAATGTCAATAATGGCGTTACTTACACCGGTGGAGTGACCGGCACAAATAACTTTACGATCAACGATGGAGGATCTTCTTCGCTGACTTTTTCGACGGCGGCCGTGAACAATGCGGGAACAATCACGAATGCGGGAGGCGGATCCGGAACGGTAACGATCAGCGGTGGAGTTGGCAGTAACGTCACCGGCATTAACCAGAATAGCACCACGAGCGCGTTGACGATTAGTACAGCTGCCCTCACCGTTAATGGCAGTGGCACCACACTGACGAACACGGCAGGAACCAAAATACTGACTGTTTCTGGAGGCGTCGGGGGAACGGGTAATTTGATCCTCAACAATAATAGCAGCATGGCGGCGGGAATCACCCTCTCAACCACTTCGGTCAATAATACAGGAACGATTACGAATAGCGGAAGTGGAACGGGTGACTCCACCATCAGTGCAGTCATTGGCACAAACGTCACGGGAGTCATTCAAAACAGTTCCACATCGAATCTAATTCTTTCCGGCATCAACACTTTCACCAGTGGGCTAACAATCAAGAGTGGAACGGTTATCGGCAAGACCGATGCAAGTGCGTTTGGAGGCTCGGGTACTGGAGCAATTACCTTGGGGGATACGGCGGGAAGTAACGCTGCCAGCTTGCTCGGCAACACGGCTTTGACTTTTGCAAACCCAATTACCTTGGCAACCAATGCGAGTGTCGGGACCCTGACGATTGGCTCCACAGGCAACGTCATCGTTACCTATTCCGGTGGGGTCACTGGGATAAATAATTTTACCATCGGCGATGGTGGCAACTCAGCACTCAATTTTACAACCGCCGCGATCAATAACTCGGGAACGATTACCAACGCAGGTACCGGCAATGGCACGGTAACGATCAGTGACGGCGTTGGGAGCAACGTTACTGGCATCAACCAGAACAGCACCACGAGCGCATTGACGATCGGCACCACTGCCTTAACCGTCAATGGCAGCGGTACCACTCTCACGAATACGGCAGGAACTCAGCTATTTACCGTTTCTGGCGGCGTAGACGGCACCGGCAATCTCACCCTCAATAACAATAGCAGTACGGCAGCAGGGATCACGCTCTCAACAACCTCCATCAATCATACGGGAACGATCACCAATAGCGGAACAGGAACGGGAGACTCCACCATCAGTGGCGTCATCGGCACAAACGTCACCGGAGTGGTCGAGAACAGTTCTACTTCAAATCTAATCCTCTCCGGAGTCAACACCTTCACCGGCGGATTAACGATCAAGAGCGGAACCGTCATTGGCAAGACCTCTACCAGTGCGTTGGGAGGCTCCGGTACAGGTGCAGTTACTTTGGGGGATACGAGTGGAAGCAATACCGCAAGTTTGTTGATCGGATCCGCGTTAACCTTCGCCAACCCCATCACTTTGGCGACCAACGCAAGTACGGGAACCTTGACCATCGGTACGACCGGCAACGTGAATCCCACCCTCTCCGGTGGAATCACCGGAACGAACAATGTGACGCTGAGCGTGGGAGGTAGCTCGAACATGACTCTTTCGACTGCCTCCTTAAACAACGTCGGAACGATTACCAACGCGGGAGCCGGCACCGGTGGAACAATCATCAGTGCTGTCATTGGGTCAAATGTGACCGGCGTCGTACAAAACAGTTCAACGAGCATGTTGACTCTTTCGGGAGCGAACACCTTTAGCGGCGGCCTAGCGATTAAGAACGGGACCGTCTTGGCCGGTGTGAGCAATGTATCCACGACTAGCGGTGCTGCTGGACCTTCAACCAATGCCATTACCTTGGGTGACTCGGCGGGAGGCTCCGCAACCTTGAAGGCACAATCATTCACCGTCTCCAACGCCATTAATTTGGGAACCAATGCGGTTGGTACACTCACCATTAGTAATAACGGAGGAGGAACGGCCGCCGTTTTCAGTGGGGCGATTGGGCTCAATGGCAATAATTTAGCAATCGATAATAGCGGCACTACCGGCTCAACCACGGTGAGCGGAGGCATCACTGGAATCGGAAACCTCACCCTTAGTGACAACGCCAATTCTGGAGCAATCACGCTCTCGACCACTGCCATCAACAATACGGGAACAATCACCAATGCAGGGACGAACGCAGGAACTACGACGATCAGCGCAAACATCGGCTCGAATGTCACCGGAGTGGTACAGAACAGCGCAACGAGTCAGTTGACTCTCTCCGGAGTAAACACCTACAGCGGAGGTCTCACGATCAAAAATGGAACCGCCCTGGCGCTGGTGAGCAACGTCTCAACGACCAGTGGTGCGGGGGGCCCCTCCACCAATGCGATTACTCTCGGTGATTCTGCCGGCGGCTCGGCGACATTTAAAGTAGGCTCGAATACCATCACCAACGCCATTAACTTGGGAACCAGCGCAGTCGGAACTCTCACGATTGCCAATAACGGAACGTCATCGGGAGCCAATATCAACGGGGCGATCGGACTCAATGGTAATAATCTGACACTGGCTTCTACGGGGACCACCGGGACGACCACCTTTAGCGGCGGAATCACCGGAACCGGAAATCTTATAATCTCCAATGGTGCCAGCACGAGTGGCAACGTCACTCTTCAGACGACTTCGATCAATAACACCGGGACAATTACGAACAGCGGCACGGGCGTCGGCTCGGGAGTCATCAGTGCGGTCATTGGCGCAAATGTCACCGGCGTCACTGAAAACAGCTCCACCTCGGGTCTGACCCTCTCCGGTGCAAATACCTTCAGCGGCGATACGAAATCGACCTTGGGAACCTTAACCCTCAGCAACAATCTTGCGATCCAGAACAGCGCCCTCGATACCTCTGGCGCGGGCGTTGTCACTCTGACGACGACGACTCCGACGTTTGGCGGACTCAAAGATGGATCCGGTGCACGTGACCTGGCCTCAGTCATCACCACGGGATACAGCAGCATGACAGCTCTGACACTGAATCCCGGAAACGGCGTCAGCAACTCCTACTCCGGTGTGATTGCTAACGGTTCTGCGGGGATGACGCTAACCAAGTCCGGTTTGGGAACTCAAATTTTCACGGGCGCGAATACGTATACCGGCGCGACTGCAGTCAACGCAGGAACACTTTTGGTCAATGGGTCGGGATCACTGGCAGCATCCAGTGCCGTGAGTGTCGCATCGGGTGCCACCTTCGGAGGGAGCGGAACGGTTAATGGGTTAACCACGTTGAGCGCTGCGGGAAGCATCATCGATCCGGGGGGAGTAGGAACCATCGGGACAATGTCGATGCCTGGAGGGCTCACGGCAAGCTCTGGAGGCGCCTTTCATTTTGATATGAATGGCGGGACTGCAACCGATTTGATCAGCATGGGAGCGGGGACACTCACGGCCGGAGGGACCTGGACCTTTACGTTGAATAACTTGGGAGGATCAAGTGTCTCCACGGCGACTCCTTATACACTCATCAATGGAACCGGGACCTGGAGTGCCGCGCCGACGATTGCCTTCAGCACGCTCCCCACGGGGTGGGTGTTGGATACCGGCTATCATACCAACGGCTATTTTTGGGATAATACTGCTGGGGCCAGTGCCTTTACCGTTCAGTTTTCCGCCATTGTCGTCCCCGAACCTTCGACTTGGGCAATGCTTGCCGCAGGTCTTCTTTTGTTGTGCACATACCGACTCACCGCAAGCCCTCGATCTTCAGGATCGACAATTGCCCCCTTAAACCTTCCCTGAAACACCGCCGAGATTTCATTCACCATTTTGGTGAATGAAATTGAAGGAGAAATCGGCCTCAAAAAACCCCTCTTTCAGAGCGGATTTTTATGAGGGAAATGAAAATGCTCTCCGAACAATTCGCCGGGAGTCAAATCGATATTTTTCCAACTGGGTGTCGTTCGGAAGTCCTAGCGCTTCCCGAGTTTTATGAATACAAAGGTCCAATTGCCATGTGGAATCTTCACGGATTAGAGAAGAGCGAAAATTTCCAGCAACCTCCCCCGAGGGGGAGAGAATGTTTTTCTGGACTGCATTAATAGCGTTCAGCCCATCCCTTTTGGATAACGTGGAGAGGATTTGCTCCAGCATCCCGATTTCATTTACTCCGAGTCTTTCCCGTAAACCAATTTGCTTACAGGCAAGAGCTAGAGAAGTTCTCACATTCAAAAGCAAATCGCCGGAATTCACAAGCGAGAGGAAAACGGGCAACGATTTTAAGGTTCCGCATTCTCTCAAAAGCGAAATGGCAATAAGCCAGTGAGGGGCGACAAATCTGAAGTATTCGGGCCGTTCCTTTTCAGGAGAAGCTTCGCACCCATATTCCTTTTCTTCAATGGCTTCACAAAGCCGTTTTTCTCCTCGAGAATCATTCCAAAGCGCAAGGAGACAAGCAGCCTTCCATGAGACTGTCCTGTCACGAGAACTTAAGAGGCATACAATCTCATCGATCCCTTTTCTCGAGCGGTAAAGATACCAGAGAGCACTCGAAGGAGGGTCGCTTTGAAGTTCTTGGATCCAGTCTTTATAGGGCACTGGGGCATTTTCTTTCCTTTCTCCGGAAAAAGAATCTTCCCTAGTCGTCGGCCCAAAGGGATCCTGTTCTTTCGTCTCAGAAAACTTTAATGCCCCTGTTTCAATCAGTTGTTTTTTAAGGTCTTCCATGGGAATTTCGGAATTTTTGCATTGATGCTTTACCGACAAGACGGCTGCAAATCCTGCGACCTCTCCCACCCGCTGCATATCCCGCTGCATTCGTAGTGAGGCATGCGCATCCGGAGTGACTCCCAACGCGCGACAGGCAATCCAAACATTATCAAGATTCTTAGGAAGTAATATTCGATAGGGAATTTCACATGCCGTTCTTCCCTTCCACTGGCGACAGACCCATACCCAAAAAAGCCCTTCTATGCTTTCAAGTTCATAATCCGTGGCGTGATTGTCATAATGACATCCAGTATAACCAATGGAATCCGGAAAAGTCCGACGTTCGATCAAATCAGCAAGAGTAAGAATATACTCTGTCACGATATGCCGGGATTGTCTTAGTCCCAATGCCGGAGCGATGTAGGTGGGCCGCTCATCTTCCGAATAGTGCGACCTGAAGTAGTGACGAATTCCAACGAGTCGGGCCCGAGTCAGATCTTCGGGATCGGTGGGATCCACAAATCCTGCATCAAAATTCACCATCTCCATTTTCATTCCATAAGTTCCAGTGGCGATGGTTCCTGAAGATTGACTGTAGGCATGAAACAGGCCATCGGTGGCTCTCCCAAAAGAATAAGGAGCCCCTGCAATCGCAGCTAAATCCCCATCACCTGTTGAATCAATCCAGGCCTTCGCTGAAATTTTAAGTGGCCCCTCGGGAGTCGCAATCAATGCAGAGGTGACCACGTGATTGTGACATTCGACTTGGACTAAAATGGATTCCCGAAGAATTTGAACTCCATTTTCCAAGAGCATTTCGTCCAATATAATTTTCTTTGCATCCGGATGAAATCCTTGAATTTGCGAAGATGTTCCAAAGAGAGACATCGATTCACGCGTCCGGACGTCAAGTTCATCTTGAAGCCCGCCTGTGACTCCATAATAATATAAATGAATACCTCCACCCGAGCCAATGCCTCCACAAAACGGAAGTGAATCCACTGCAATTACTTTTTCCTTACTTAGACCAGCCGAAAGCGCCGCCAAAGCTCCTGCGGTCCCTGTTCCGGCAACAACGATGTTCGTATATCTGCTTGGAATCCCTTCCGGAAGAATAATTTTCTCGCTTAAAACGTCTGAGGAATGAGTCATCTCCGTTTTTCCCAATAAAGCGTGGGCAGATTCCAATCCGCTATCAAAGCGTTCTCCAAGAGTGCTACAGCCATTCGCCGCAAGACCTGGTATTGAAATCGCTAGATTCGAAGGAAGTTTCGACTCCCATTGGGAAAATTCAGAAGAGGGACGATAACACGGAAAGGGAACGACACTCCCATGAGTTAAAAGAGCTCCTTTCATTTCCGTCGGAAACACTGTGGAGAGGGTTTTTAAGGCAGGAATCCAAGCGGATTTCGCATCTTTTTCGAAAGTTTCCGGTAATTCGACTTGAAGAATCCTCTCCTTAGGCCAAAGACTTTCTTTCCACCGGAGAACAGCTCCTCTCAATTCAGGAGAGAGGAGAGGAACATCTCCGAATTCCGGCCAATTTTGGTGGCGAAAAAAGAGGTTTATAATTTTTCGATGAGGACGTGGCGTTTTCCATCCCAATGCAAGTAAGTGAAGAATCTCTCCTGTTTCAGTGGCATCCAACCATTGCTTGGCGACAATTCGATGAAGTTGTCCTTTGGAACCCACGATGATAGATCGTATTTTTCCCGATTCGAGCTCAACGGATATCGGAGCCACGAAGTAGAGAGTAGGAATGGATGCCGTGTGTATATACTCCGTTGCGATAACTTCTGCGATCGCTCCATCGATCGCTTGAGAAGAATAGGCATGATGTTGAGAAAGCATCGAGATCCAATCCTTCCATAAAGGGGAGTTCGAATCTCCGGTTTTGTGGGACATGGCCCATCCGTTTTCCCACAAGAGAGCCGGTTGACGCGTCATCAAAAGAGCGCGCTTCCCCTTTTTTATGAGAGATTGAGCCGCTGCAAAACCGGCGTAACCCGCGCCGATGATGACAACATCAAAAACTTCTTGAAAGACTGAATGGAAAGGAGGGTTCCGATCTGGGATGGAAGAAGGAATTGTCATATCTCTTTATCATACTCGAATTTTTTCGTTAAAAAATAGCTTCAAATGCTGTTTTTTTGCACTATTATGCTACAATGAGTTTTAAGGAAAAATCGACTCCCCAAGGAGAAGAGCTTGAAAAGCTTTTGACTGATTTAGAAAAAAACTTACAGATTCGCCTCACCGTTCATGATCGAACAGGAATCTTTCGAGACCCCGATGGAAAACTCCTTTTAGCGACTCACCGCCGAAAACATCAAAATCCGTACTGTGAATTAGGACGACAAACGAGGAGAGGATGGAATCAAAACTGCCAAGATCATTGCCGAAATACGGTCAATCAGATGGCCATGAAAAAAAAGGAACCTTTTACGCATCTCTGCTGGAAAGGGGTGCAGGAGATGGTTGTTCCTATCATTCGAGACAATGTTCATTTGGCCACCCTCTTCGCGGGACTTTTTCGAGATCCTCACTTTAAGAAAGCGCCGAAAACTCCTTTCTTTCCCGCGATCATCGAAAAAGAGTACCTAAAGCTTCCCGTGAGCGAAAAACAAAATTTAGAATCCATTGGAAGAATCCTCCATGTGCTCTCCCAAGGGATTTTAAGTCAATTAGATCGAATTCACTCCATCCCATCGGGCTATCAAGATCGTAAAACTGAAATACAGCGATTTATTTACTATCGATCCAATCAATCCATCACTCTCCAGGATCTTTCCCTAGTTCTTTTCTTATCTCCCTCCCGAACAAGTCACGTCGTTCAGGAACTCTTCGGAGTCTCATTCCAAGAAATGGTATTAAGCGAACGGATGATTCGAGCGCGAACCATGCTTCTCTCCAGTACTTGTTCCGTCGGGGAAATCGCAAGGCGGGTGGGGATTTTCAATGAATATTATTTTAATCGTGCCTTTAAAAAGCGCATTGGCATGGCTCCTGGGCAATATCGGAAAAAACATTGGAAAGAAGGCTTGTCTGAATTTTGATGAAAGGCAATAGGGACATATTTAGAGTTTGGATTCTGCTGAAAAAGTCCACACCGATGCCCTACGCCGTCATGATGGATCAAAAAATCATCTCAAAGTGAACGTCGAAGGTTTCTTTGAGGATTCCGCAATTGAGTGAAACCTTCTAAAGCGCCGGTGCTTCGGAGAGGTCACCAACGTCTCACGCCCAATCGTAAACGACGCAGCGCTTGACGTAGGGACGATATGATTTCTCCAAAAACTCGAGGTGAATCGGATGCGTCTGATAGGCATTCGCGACCGCTTCGTTTTCGAAGGTCATCGAAATCGCCACGGAAAAACTGTCATCGACGACGCCTCGGTTACTCGGAAGCGGCATTCCGCAGCGAAACTCCGAAACTCCGGGAATCTGGGCAAGCGCCTTGGCTCCAGCAAGAACCTTTTCGCGATTCTCTCCAAACGGTTTATCGACCCAGAAAATAACGACGTGTGTGATTGGTGATTTCTTTTTCATTTTAAGGCCTGACCATGACGGGCATTCCGACCTGCACTTTAAACTGCTTGGAGGCGGAGCCCTGATTCAAAGCGAATTCCAAAAAGCCCTGACTATTACTCAACAGGAGCGGACGACCGGAGGGAACCGCGCTGTAAGTCATGACAAAGGGAGCGGTGAAGTTCTGATTTCCAAACGAGACCCGAAGCAATGCCCCCGGTTTAAGTGTGGAGGAAATGGTTGCCGGAATATTGGTCACTACATTCCCATAACGATCGACGTAGAGAACTTCCCCACTCACCGTCACCCCACTGACCTTTGCCGCAGCAATGGAGAGCGGCTCGAGACGCTTAATCAGTGTTCCTAAATCTTCCGGAGCTACTCCGGAGGCCAAATGCCCGGCGACCGGCGAAAAGATATCCCTTCCATGAAACGTCGATGAAGGGAGCCCGTTCCGGTGATATTTGATTTTGTCGAGTTCCCAAATTTTATCAATCCCCTCGCGATCCGCCACCAAGCCGAAGATTCCATTATCGGGCCCAATATAATAACGTTTGGCGAGCGTTCGCAGCAGCACGGGCTTCCGACTGCTCCCGACTCCCGGATCAACCACGGCCAGAAAAATCGTCCCTTCTGGAAAAGTCGGCGCGACCTGGTTGAGAACGACCGCCCCTTTCCGGATATTGAACGGCTCGATTTGATGCGTGATATCGACTAGGTTGGCTTGCGGAAAAACCGTGAGGAGCATTCCCTTCATCTCGCCAACAAAGGAATCCTCAAGTCCGAAATCCGTAATCAACGCAATCCGCGGGCTCGACGCTTTTTTCATTTCCGACCCTCCACATCCTACGAGCATTACGGCGCAAAGAAGTAAGATCCAACGCTTCATTCCCATCATCAAAACTGAATTCGGATGGATAGGCAACCGAAAATCACAGTCGAATCGCAACGCGCCGGCGCCGAAAGGTCGGCGTATCCAGATTTTCACCTTTGTAAATCGTTTCGGAAGATTTCTCAAACCGCCCACGGCTCGGTGCCTCGAGCGGCAATTCTTCCTGCTTGGAGCGGGAATTCTTGAAAAAAGGCTCAGTCCCCTCATCCATCACCATTTCCTTCACGGCCAAAACGGGCTCGGAAGCAGAACGTACCGATTTCTTGCGGCTCTGAGTCTGAACCTCCTTCAAAACCTCCATGACTTCGATTTCAGGCGCCTTGACAGGAAGTTCAACGGGAACAACCGGTTGCGTGATTAGAGGAGTCGAGTGGATCGGCTTATCGCTATCCAAGGTCCGCGCCAGCAACATTGTCACTTTCACTTTCCCCTCCGACTGATTCGAAAAATGCGCACTGACAGCAAGAGGAAGCGGACGCGGCAAACGGGATTGCAGTTGTTGCATCAATTCCTGAACCTCCAGAATCGAGAGCTCGCGACCTCCCTCAATTGAAACCAACGCACGATCCGCTTGGCGCCAAACGTCATCACCTGTCATGAGCGGCGCAGCGAGAAGGTCTTCAATGAGCTCCTCGTTCTTGAGATCCAGGAGTCCTTCGGTGTAACCAATCCAACAATTTTCAGGAACGCCGATTCCTTGAAGACGACCGAACAGACTTCTGACATCCGCAAACGAGAGCGGCAACAAGCCGGGCTGTGCGATTAACTTCGCGAGGGCAATGATCGAACGTGCGAAACACTCATGCATGATTTCGTAACCGAGGCGAAAACGCTCTTTCACGGCTCCCGTGAGCAACATCCGCTCGAGCGAGCAAACCATGACACAATCCGAAATTGAACGAATCTCATCCAATTGTCGAAGGGCCTGAGCCTGACAAATCGGTCCCTCACATTCAAAAGGAAGACTCGCCAAGACCACTACTTGAATCCGCTCCTGCTGTGCCAGTCGAAGCAGCGTTGGAAGCATTCCTCCGCCACTCCCTCCTCCCAGTCCGACTGCAATCAGGAGATAATCACACCCTTCGATCGTCTTGTTCAGCAATTCAAAGTCTTCCTCCGAAACCAAACGCGCGCGATCCGCATCGCCGCGGCAGCCCAATCCATGAACCTGCAGCTCCCCACACAAAAGCCGATGCTCCGCGACGGACGCGAGCAGTGGTTGCTCATCCGTATCGACTACCAGAAGATCCAACTCTTCATGACCTCGCAAAACGATTTGATCGACGGCTGCAATTCCGGCACCCCCCATCCCGACGACTCGAACTCGGGGGGGACGAAACTCGCTGTTATTCGATTCACTGTTCACTTTACCTCTCAGATCAATCATAGTCGTTCTCCTGTTTTGCCGACTGAATTACAATAGCTTGAGCGCTGTCAAAACCTTCCGAAAGGAATACTGCATTCGGGACCATCCCTTGGCTTGCGGAGCGTGCATCTGATCCGAACGCGCGTACTGAAGCATTCCCATGACCGTTGTCAGATCCGGCCGGTTTGCGTATTTTTGATCTCCTTCGATGGGGCGCTGCGTCGCCAACTCCACCGGGCAGGAGAGAAGATCGCCCGCCAGCTCGACAATTCCATCCATTTGCGATCCGCCGCCGGTCAAATAAATCGTTCCGTTAAAGTCAGGCCAAAAAGCCTGAACTTGCAAGTCTTCCTGGATGATCTGGAAAATCTCTTCCTGACGGGCACGGAGAATCGCCACCATCGCCTCGCGCCAGATTTTCCGATCGGTATAATTCAGATCCTTCAATGTCATCTGTTCAGAAAGCCCTTCCCGCATGATGACCGCCCCTTCGGTGCGCTTCAACTCCTCGGCCTTGGCATACGAAAGTTTCAACCCGATGGAAAGATCATGGGTCAAGTGCTCGCCTCCTACTCCCAAAACTCCGGTGTGAACCACCGCTCCACGATCATAGGCGATATAATCCGTCACACCGCCACCACAATTAATCACAATCGCTCCCGCTTGCTTCTGATTGTGTGTCAAAACGGCCTGAGCCGTCGCATAAGAGCTCAATGCATAATTTTGAACGTCGATGGAAAGATCCTTCACACAGCGCAAGGTTGTCTGCAGGCGAGTCGCCATTCCGTAAATCAGATGGTAATCCGCATAAAGTCGCTTCGAGGAGAGCCCGATCGGATTCGGCGCAACCGATCCATCATCGAGATAATAATGCCGCAGAAGATCGTGCAGCAAAACACTCTCGGACGGAGCCGGATACTCCTGCGCCTTTTGACGAAGCATCTCCAAGTCCTCCTCACGAATTTCATCGCCATCATTATTAATCACCGTCGAGACTCGGGTATTGATCGAACGAATATGAGCCCCACAGAGCGCAAGATAAACCTCTTGAATGGCGACATCCGTTTTCTCTTCAGCATCTTTCAGCGCATCCTTGGCGCAATCCTGAGCGGTCTGGAAATCGGTGATCTCACATTTTCTCACCTTTCCGGAAGTCGACTCGCCCACTCCCATCAAAAAGAGCGAACCATCAGCTCGCAACTCTGCCACCGCTACGGCAATTTTGCAGCTTCCGATTTCCATCGCCACCACAATATTTCGATCTTTTTTCCAGAACATAGATGATTCTCCTCCTCAATTAACAAACGTGACCGGCACATTTCGATCGATCGTCAAATCGACCGTTGCCACCGGATTCTGCTTCAGACGTGAAAATTCCAGGATTTCGTAAAGGCGTTGCAGTTGTTGATCCAACACATCGCGCCGGAACTGAACCTGCATTCCATCCGCCGCGATCATTCGCAAATAAAGCATATTCGAGATATCCAGGGTCTTGACCTGTAACGTTCCACGAAGCGGCGTACGCTCCATGATTTTCAAAAGTTGAATGGCCGCCTTGACCTCCGGGAGCTCCACCGGTTGTCCGGGCTCCGGATCCTGCCAATGGCATCCTGTAATTTCCGGAAGAATTCCAGCGGATTCCATGGAGCGTGCCTTCATGAGGACCCCTTCCCGATCAATATAAAAAACTTCGCGCATCTTTCCTGTCGTAGAAAATCGCGCGATCGGAATCCGCTCTGAAACACGAATGAGAATTCGATTCGGCAAATGACGACTCACTTGCGCTTCCGCCACATACGGCAATTTCTCAATGTCCGCTTTGACCTGTCGCAGATCAATTCGCATTAAATTCTGCCCCTTTTCCAAGCGAGCCGCACGAATGACATCTCGCTGAGGCAGACCTCCTCGCACATCGACATCAATCTGCTCCAGTCGGAACTTCGGATTGTCAAAAACCACTTTGCGCATCACCGCCTGCACGGTCCAGTGGGTCAGTCCTCCCACCACCCCCATCGTTACCAGCAATCCGGCAACCCAGAGGAATCCTTTGCGGAGTTGCTTGCGAAGATGCATTTTTTCGACGCTCGCCGAGAGCGTGTGCATGTTCTTACCCCGCTTTGGCTTCACTTGGAAAATCGTCGGCCTCATGATCGACCTCCACGAATTTTTTGAGAGGCTTTCAAAATTCGCTCGCACAATTCCGGAAAATCAATTCCCGCCGCTTGAGCCCCTTTCGGAAGCAAGCTCGTCGCGGTCATTCCGGGAATGGTATTCACTTCAAGCACCCACGGCTTCTCCTCCGCATCCAATAAAACATCCACGCGGGAGTAGACTTCACATCCCAACGCCCGATGAGCCTGTTCGGAAACCAGCTGCACGCTTTCAGCGGTTTTTGCATCCAACGGGGCAGGACAAAGATACTCCGTCATTCCCGCCGTATATTTATTTTGATAATCGTAATACCCGGCCTTCGGGCGAATTTCGACCACGGGAAGCGCCTTCCCCTCCAGAATTCCGACGGTCAATTCACGACCCTGAATCATCTCCTCCGCCAGGATCACATCCCCAAACTTGCGGGACCGCTCCAATGCAGGAATGACTTCACTCGCCTCAAAAACCAACTCCACCCCAATACTTGATCCTTCCTTGGAAGGCTTGAAGACAAGCGGAGGTTGAAGCGTTGTTGGTTCGCCGGAATGAAGGACCTCGCCTCGGGGAGTCGGAATTTTCGCTGCCAAAAACTTGGCCTTGCTCCGCTCTTTATCAAACGCACAGGCACTCACTTCGGAACCGCATCCGGTATAACCGATTCCGCGCGCATCCAAAATTCGTTGAATCTGCCCGTCTTCTCCAAATGTTCCATGTAAACTCAAAAAGACAAACTCACATCCGTCCGGGAGTAGAAAATCCGGTCCATCCACGATCACCTCAGTCACCTCATAGCCACGAACCCGCAACGCCTCGGCAACCGCGGCTCCGGTTCGAAGAGAGACTTCGCGCTCTTTGGAAGGACCTCCTTTTAAGACGGCAACGCGCTTCATGCGTCCTCCCCCACAATCATGACTTCAGGCTCCAGGGTGATTCCGCGCTTCTCACGGGCCTCAATCTGAATTTTCGAAATGAGTTCAAGAACTTCGCGAGCGCTCGCCCCCCCATCATTGACAATAAAATTTCCATGCACTTCCGAAACACGCGCTTTTCCCACGGTCTGATTCTTCAGTCCCAATTCATCAACCAATTTTCCGGCAGGGCATTCCGTCGGATTTTTGAAAATACATCCGGCACTCGGAGCGGCCGGCTGACTCTCCCAACGTTTCCCACTAAATTCCTTGAGGCGCTGATCAATCTCCTCCACCGACGCAGCTCTCCCTTTGAGCACAGCAGAAATGGCGATGTGATTTTTAAAAAGAGGAACCGAGCGATACTGAACTTCCAAATCCGCACGACTGCGTACTTGCCAGTTTCCTTGCAAATCCAAGAAGCGAACTTCTTCAACGACTTCCATCGTCCACCCCTTCATCGCGCCGGCATTCATGCGAAGCGCTCCCCCCAAGTTTCCGGGAATCCCTTCCATAAACTCAAATCCCGTCATCCCGTTTCTGCGGGCTTCGGTGACCAACTGTTTGAGTCGTACGCCCGCCCCAACGATCATTCGCTCCCCGTCCACTTGAACCTGACTGAAGTTTGGGTGACCCAAGTGAAGGCAAAGTCCTGAAATTCCCCCATCGCGCACTAAAAGATTCGACCCGCGTCCAATCATCGTGATCGGAATCGCATGTTGATGCGCAAAGCGGACTGCCTTGACCAAATCCGCTTCGTTCGCCGGCTCACACCAGAGTTGTGCAGGCCCACCGATTCGCATGGAGGTATGTTTGCTCATCGGCTCCTGACGCAACACTTTCGACTCCGAACCGAGCAAACGACAAAGCCCCTCGTACCAACTTAATTCCTGCGCCAATCCCTGCGCCACTTGGTGAATACTTCCCGCCCCCAGTGTAATGAGCAAATCGCCTGCTTGAAGCTCTCGAGAAACCCGGCGACGTAACACGTTCAAATCCGACTCAAACTCAACCCGTGGAACTCTTCCCGAAGTTTGAATCGCTTCCGACAAATGTTTTCCGCTCACTCCGGGAATAGGCGCTTCACTGGCTGCATAAACCTCAGTCAAAAAGAGAAGATCCGCATCCTTGAAGGCTCCGACAAAATCGTCGAAGAGAAGCTGAGTTCGCGAATAGCGGTGCGGCTGGAAGAGGGCCACCACGCGTTTCCATCCTCCATTTTTTGCAGCCGCCAAGGTCGCCTGAATTTCTGTCGGGTGATGCGCGTAGTCATCGACGACCATGAAATCACGGCTGTTAAACTTGACTTCAAAGCGACGACTCGCTCCCCGGAATGCGGCCAACGCTTGCACGATCGCATCAAAGGGAACCCCCAGTTCAGTCGCCAAGGCGGTGACTCCGAGGGCGTTACTCACGTTCTGCATTCCGGGAATATTCAACGTGATCGTCCCTAAGAGATGCCCGTGCCGCTGTACTTGAAACTGGGAAGTAAAACTTTGGGAGCGAACTTCAATCGCACGATAGTCCGATTGACTGCCGAATCCGTAACTCACGGCGCGTTCCCGATGCGAACAGAGCAGGAGCGCGTTTTTATCATCCGCACAATAAACGACCCAACCGCTCGTTTGTTCGATAAATTGACGAAAGGTTTTGAGAATCGCATCGAGATCTTTGTAAAAATCCAAATGCTCTTCCTCAACGTTGAGAATCAGACTATGACGCGGGCGAAATTGCGTGATCGTTCCGTCGCTTTCATCCGCTTCAATCACAAAATGAGAACCTTCGTCAATCGAAGCGCTTGCGCCGAGGATCGGGATTTCCGCTCCAATGTAGTGTCCGCATTTCCATCCCGCGCTTCGCAAAACATAGGCAAGCATCGACGAAGTCGTCGTCTTGCCGTGCATTCCTGCAACGACCAAGGGCTCTTTTTGTTCAGCCAGAATTGCCAGACATTCCGCACGACGTGCACTCGGAATCTTCCGCGCTTCAGCCTGTTGACGGACGACATTTTCCTCACGGATCGCTGAGGAGTAAACGACGAGATCAATTTCCGCCAGCTCGTCCTTTTGGTGTCCTTGCGAAAAAACCAGTCCTTGCTCCACGAGTTTTTCAACTTCGCGGGAACGTTGCAGGTCCGAACCCGAAACCCGGTATCCCATCTGCAAAAGCAATCGCGCTAGACCGCTCATTCCGCTGCCCGCCACTCCGAGGAGATGCACTCGAGCGCCGGCACGGGAAAGAATTTCGCGGAGGTCTACGAGCTGCATCGTTCGATCTCCTCAACGATCAGACGGGCCGCCTCGGATCGGTTAATTTTCCTGGCGGCTTCCGCCATCGCATGATGACGTACCGGATCCAAAAGAATTCGGCGCACCGACTCATCCAGACTTTCCGGACTTAAACGATTTTGGGGATATAACTCCGCCGCACCTTGTTCGACAAAAATTTCTGCATTTCGCGTTTGATGATCTTCCGCAGCCGTTGGAAACGGAACCAAAAGGCTCGGAATTCCATACGCACTCAACTCCGTCAGACTCCCCGCCCCGGCGCGACTCAAGGCCAGATCTGATAAACTATAAATAGTGCCCATATCGCTACTGAAAGATTTGACCCAGGACTGTAAACGACTCCGGCGATAATTGATTTCGACAATATTTGCATCAACATCTCCTGTCAGATGAATGAACTGCCATTGATCGCGAAACTCCTCCCATTTCGGAAGTGTCTTCAAAAGAACCTCGTTAATCCCTCGCGCCCCCTGACTTCCTCCCATGATCAAAATCGTCTTTCTCCCGGCATCGAGCCCCAAACGTTGCGCCGCTTCCTCACGAGAGATGGGATCCAATCCCTTGCGAACAGGAGTTCCCGTCACCGAGATTTCCGCATTCCCCAGTGCGCGTGAGCATCGATCAAATCCTAAAAAAACCCGTGTCACGCGTCCTGCCAGAAGCCGCGTGACACGTCCTGGAATGGCATTCGACTCATGCAAAAACGTCGGCGCTTTCATGCGTCGGCCCATGCTGAGTGGAACGGCGCTGGTAAATCCTCCCATCCCCAAGACCGCTGTCGGACGAAATTCTTTAAACAAGCGACGACAGTCACGACGCGCTTGAAGTAACTTGTAGAGAAAGCGAAAAACCAATGGACTCGTCATCCCGGGCCACCCCACACTCGGCAACGCTTCGGCTCGAAATTCCGGATGATTTTGGAGCGCGACCGCGTCGATCTGCTTCGAAGAAACCAGGAGCATGACTTGATGTCCGCGCTGGTTCAACGCTTCAGCCACGGCGATTCCGGGGAACAAGTGTCCACCCGTTCCCCCGCAAGCAATAGCGACACGCATCGGCTTCATAGCCTTGGAGTACTCCGGGTTGCGCGTAACGGCGAAGCGGCGACTTCTTCGTAAACGCCATGACGCTGAAGATTAAATAAGAGCCCCAGCCCCGCCATACAGATCATTAAATTGGATCCTCCATAGCTAATGAAGGGAAGCGGCACTCCCTTGTTGGGAATCAGTCCCGTCACCACGCAAAGATTCATCAAGGCTTGAATGGAAAGAAGCGTTGTAATTCCAATCCCCAAAAGCACCCCACTCGGATCGGGGGCGTGCATCGAGATCCATCCTCCACAAAGCGTCAACACCAAGAAAGCGAGAACCACCGTGAGGGTAATCCAAACTCCAAGCTCTTCGCCGACGATCGGAAAAACAAAATCGGTATGCGCTTCCGGAAGCCAGAACATTTTTTGTCGGCTATTCCCCAAGCCAAGTCCACTGGTGCCACCAGACCCAAATGCCACGAGGGCCTGATAGACCTGCCACCCATCCCCTTGCTTGTGTTTCTCGATATCCAAAAATGCGAGCAATCGACCTCGTCGCTCCGGCATGAAATAAGCCAACGCCAATATTCCTGAAATTCCCATCACCGGCATCGGAAGCAGATAACGCCACTTGACGCCTGCGCACATCATCATGACGCCCAAGACAAACCCCATCATGACCGTGGAACCCAAATCCGGTTCACGAATCACGAGAAGCGCAAGAACTCCAGTGACCGCAGCAGGAATGGCGACGCCCCGCCCGAATTCGTGAATCCGACGTCGGTTCTGCCCCAGCCAATGAGCCAGGAAACAGACCAGCGCCCATTTCGCGAATTCGGACGGTTGTAGCGTCAACCCACCCACCTGTAACCAGCGGTGCGCCCCCTTCACAGCCTTCCCGATTCCCGGCACGTAGCAGAGAATCAGGAGGAAGGCCGCGATGCCAATCCAGATCCAGGAGTAACGCAACACCGCATGGTAATCCACCCGTGACATCAATAGACAAACGACCCCGCCCAGAACCATCCAGACGATTTGTCTCCGGAGCGGCGCATAGAGATCGATGCTCGCATCCGGGGCAAATCGCCCACTGGTACTCAGCAGCATGACCATGCCCAGGGAAATCAATCCCAGCATGATCACGAGTAGAAGATATCCGGTCAGTCGTTGCATTGAGTGTCAGGTCCTGAATTTATTTCGCCATGGCGAAATCCGCCGCAGGAGTCGCCTGCGACTGAAGCGCCGGAGTGGCCGGCTTCACTTGATCTGTCATTTCCTGACGTCCTGAAGGAATACTCAGTTTCATTCCGATCTTGAGCTTGCGAGCATCCGAGAGCTTGTTCGCTGCCATGATCGCCGAAGGAGTTGTTCCAAATTGACGAGCAATTTTGATCAACGTATCTCCCTTGTTCACCGTGTAAGCAGCAGTCTTGGAGCCCGTCGTCTTCGGTTGAATCGGAGCCGCTGACGCCGGAATGACCGTCGATTCAGGAGCAGGAGCCGATGCGATCACCGTCGAAGGACTGGAGGATGAAATCTTCAGGGCTTGTCCGATCTTGAGCTTGTCGCTCGCGAGACCATTCAAACTCTTCAAATCAGCAACCTTCATTCCATGCAGGCGAGCAATTTTGCTCAACGTGTCTCCCGCCTTAACGGAATAACTTCCTGCGGATGCAATCGCCGCACCTTTGGAAACCGGAGCTTCCTTGACAGGCGCTGCTGCCACAGGAATCGAAGCTTCGTACTTCACTTCAGGCGCGACTGGAGAAACCTCCGTCGGAGTTACAATATTCGCCGGAGCTTCCGCAAGGATCGGAGCATTCACATCAACGCTCGGTGCCTCTACTGGGGCCGCCGTTTCAGTCGATTCGACTTTTGCTTCAGTTGAGACCGTCTCCTGATTTCCTTTCAGCAGACTATAGGCACTCACGCCCCCGATCACGAGAACGTGAAGGGCGAGGACGACGATAAAGACCGTCATCAGTTTTAATCCGCCAGTCGGCGGATTCGGGTTTTGGTTTTGATTTTCATTTTCCATGGTTTTTCTCCTTTGGGTTGGTTGTTGGGTGGTTCATCGCCAGGACTTCCTGACGAAAGCAGTCGCCCCGATGGGCATAATTTTTAAACATGTCAAAACTGGAGCAGCCGGGCGAAAAAAGAACGGCGTCACCGGAAACCGCCAAATCACGAGCGCGGCGCACCGCGGCTTCGAGTGTTTCAGAAAACTCACACATGACGGCGCCTTTCCAATCCCGGGCAATTCGCTCCCGGGTCTCTCCAATCAAAACCGCCGACTTCACGCGCCTGGCGACGATTTCGCGAAGTCCTGAAAAATCGAGTCCCTTGTCTTTTCCTCCGGCAATCAGAACCACGGGTCGTTCCACCGCGGTCAGCGCTTTCTCAATCGCATCGACATTCGTCCCCTTCGAGTCATTCAAGTAGAGAACTCCATCGATTTCCAGAATTGGTTCACACCGATGAGGCTGCGGACGATAAGCTTTCAACGCTTCCACCACCGGGGTCCGCTCAATTCCGAGCGCATCGGTCGTCGCCAAAGTCGCCAAAAGATTTTCCGCGTTGTGTCGTCCGAGCAATTGCGTCTCCTTCTGGGCCAAAATCGATTCCCCTTGGGCAAGAAGGACTCCGTCTTGCAGGGTATAATCCGCTCGTAGATCCCAAGCACTAAAGGTCACTCGCCGCGCCCGAATCGAGGGAAGCGTGAGATTAAAATTCACCACAGCCACATCCTGCTCGTTTTGGTTTTCAAAAATTCGCTCTTTGGCCGCACCGTATTCCTTCATCGACGGATAACGATCCAGGTGATCCGGCGTCAGATTCAGGTAAAGCGCCACCTTGGGATGAAACGTGTTGATGGTTTCCAACTGAAAGGAGCTCACTTCCACCACAAGCGCCTTCATTGATTTTGATTCCGAAGCCACCGCACTCAACGCCTTGCCAATATTTCCGGCGGCAGAAGTTTTCCAGCCCGCCTTCAAAAGCGCGGAGGTGACGAGTTCGGTCGTGGTCGTCTTTCCATTCGTTCCCGTAATCGCCACAATGGGACACTCACAAAAACGGAATCCAAACTCCAATTCACCCATCACCGGAATCTTTTGTTCAACGAAGGGACGAACGATCGGTGCTTGAAGATTGATTCCAGGACTCAAAATCACTTCGTCAAAAACATTTGCGCCAAATGCCGCAGCTCCGAGCTCGACTCGAATTCCTTGAGAAATCAAGGATGCGGTCCGGTCGCGTAACCCCTCACCGGATGCCTCATCACGCAGCGTCACCCGAGCGCCATGGCGAAGGGCCAGAAGCGCGGCGTCCATGCCGCTGATTCCGGCTCCCAGCACTAAAATATTTTTGTTTTTTAAATTCATACTTATCGAAGCTTTAACGTGGTGAGGGCCAACAGTGAAAAAACCAAACTCAAGATCCAAAAGCGGATCACGACCGTTGATTCATTCCACCCCTTCAGTTCAAAATGGTGATGCAGGGGAGACATCGCAAAGATCCGCTTTCCTGTGAGCTTGAACGAGGCAACCTGCAAGAGAACCGAGCCTGCCTCCATGACAAAAATGCCTCCCACCAGGATCATGAGAATTTCCTGACAGATACAGATCGAAACCACACCGAGTCCCCCACCAATGGCAAGTGACCCCGTATCCCCCATGAAAACTTGCGCCGGGTGACAGTTGTACCAAAGAAATCCAAGTCCTGCCCCAACCATTGCCGCACAAAAAACCACCAGCTCGCTCCCCCCCGGAACGTGCGGAAGATAGAGATAGCGCGATAACTCCAAATGTCCGCCCAAATAAGAAAACACGCCGTACGTCAGCGCAACGGTAATCGTACATCCCGTCGCCAACCCATCCAAGCCGTCGGTCAAATTAACCGCATTCGAGGTTCCCATGATCACTAACGAGAAGAAGGGAAGCACCCACCACCAACCGAGCCCTTGAAAAATCGGTCCTTTGACAAACGGCACATAAATCCGCTGTGCCAATTCCCGGTAGGAGTCATTCGAAAAAAGAACCACAACGGCAATCACCGCAACAATGAACTGTCCCAGAAGTTTGACGCGGCCGGGAAGTCCATCCGATTTCTTCTTCGAAACCTTGAGATAGTCATCCGCAAACCCGACCATCCCCAATGACACCATTCCAAAGAGCGACAGCCAGAGGAGCCAATTATCAAGCTGCGTCCAAAGCAAGGAACTGATCAAGACCGTCATCACAATCAGAATTCCACCCATGGTCGGAGTTCCTTTTTTGGCACTGTGCAGGTCGGCGAGTTTGTGAACTTCATCCTTCCCCCGCAACGGCTGCCCCATTTTCAAGCGTGTCAGCAGACGAATCGTCACCGGTCCAAGCCACCAGCACAAAATCAACGCGGTCATCGCAGCACCGAATGCGCGAAAACTCACATAGCGGAAGACATTCAGAAATCCCAAATCTCCCCCCAACACCTGAGTCCCGGAAAGTAAATGGAGATAGTAAAGCATCTTAGTGCCCCCCCCCGGCATTTCCGGTCAAATATTCGACCACCCGTTCCAACTTCATAAATCGGGACCCCTTCACGAGAAGTAATCCTGCATCGGGAAGTGACTTGAGTGATTCAAGCGCCGCTTCGGACGACTCCACCGTAAATGCGACATCCATCGATCCCCCCGCTTTTTTCCAACCCGCCAAATAGAATTTCGATTGGGGTCCGACGAAAATGACTCCGTCCAATTTCCGATGTGCTGCATCTTCTCCCACGTCCTGATGAAGCGCTTCCGCACGCTCTCCCAGTTCACCCATCGATCCCAAAATGGCCAGTCTCGCACCGACGCCCGGAATTTCTTGAAGGGTTTCCAAAGCAGCGATCATGGATTCCGGATTGGCGTTGTAGGCGTCATTGATAATCAGACGATTTCCAGCATGAATCACTTTCATCCGATGGCCCGGCAATGAGACCGCACCCAACCCCTTGGCAATCTCTTCCAAGGTCAAGCCCGCCGCACCACCGACTCCCGCAGCGAGCAACGCATTGCAGACCATTTTACGATTCCAGAACGGAAGCGAAACCGGAGCCCGACGATCGTGATGAACGAGATCAAATGAAATTCCCGACTCCGAAAGTGCCACTCGTTCAGCGCGCCATTCCGCCGCATCCGAATTTCCAACCAAAACAATTTGCGCCTGGGTGCGCGTGCAAAGATAGGAACAGAACGGATCTTCCGCATTCAAGACCGCCACACCATCCGCAGGAAGCGCCCTAAGAAGTTCCGACTTTTCCTCTGCAATTCCGTGAACATCCGAAAAATTCTCGACGTGCGCATGACCAATCATCGTAATCACCCCGATGCGAGGCGCACTCATCTCCGCCAAAGGAGCAATTTCACCCGGATGATTCATCCCCATCTCAACAACTCCGTATTCCGTTTCAGGACGAAAATTCAAGAGTGTCATCGGAACCCCGATATGATTGTTTAAATTTCCTTCCGTCGCCTGGGTCCGATAACGTTGCGACAGCACACTCGCAATCATCTCTTTCGTACTCGTCTTCCCACTGCTTCCCGTCACTCCAACGGTGCAAAGTCCCAATCGTTTCCGATAGTCCGCACTGTAGCGCTGTAACGCCAGGAGCGGATCATCCACCAGAATCAGACCAAAACCTTCAGGAAGTTTTTCTTCTGGTATCCGGGAAACCACCGCACCGACCGCTCCCGCTTCCGCTGCCCCCTTCACATAGCCGTGTCCATCAAATTGGTCCCCGCGTAACGCCACAAAACAATCTCCCGGAATCAAGGTGCGACTGTCCGTATGCAAACGAAGCGCTTCTCCGCGTCCCTGCACCAGTCGTCCTCCCATTCGTTTTGCGATTTCTTGCAACATACAGCGTTCCATACTCAATTCAGATTTAATAACTCCTGAACGATCAGACGGTCATCAAAGGGAAGAAATCGTCCGCCAACTTCCTGTGTCGTTTCATGTCCCTTCCCCGCAATACAAACCACATCGGCGGGTCCGCCGCTTTGAAGCGCTTCAGCAATGGCTTCACGACGATCTTCAACCCGACGAAAATTAGTGACTCCTCGAACGCCGGCTTCCATCTGTTCCAAAATGGTTTCTGCCGGTTCATTCCGGGGATTGTCTGATGTAAAAATCGCCAGATCTGCCAATTCCACCGCGACTTGAGCCATCCGAGGGCGCTTTCCGATATCGCGACTTCCTCCGCATCCAATCACCACCACCAAACGACTCGGATTCAAATCCCGAAGCGTCTGCAGAGTTTTTCGAAGTGCATCTTCGGTGTGTGCATAATCGACCACCACTGCCATCCCATTCTTTGCATAAAAAGTTTCCAACCGCCCCGGAACTTTCGGAGCATCTTCCAAATGATCGATAATCTCCTCCGTCGAAACGCCTAGTGCCAGTGCCCCCCCAATCGCCGCGAGCACGTTCTCCACATTGAACATTCCAATCAGGGAGGTGCTCATCGGAAAAGTGGCTCCTCGATAGACGAGATCAAACTGACTGCCACCCGTATGACAGACAATTTTATCCGCACGCAAATCGGCTTTCGGATTTCCCTCCACACTAAAGGTCAGTCGGTGCGCCTTGACGTCGACCTTTGCCAAGAGTGCTTCCGCCTGGGGATCATCCAGATTCACAACCGCCGTTCCCGGGTGGCCGCCGCGACCGAGCGATTTAAATAACAACCCTTTCGCATCAAAGTAACTCTCCATCGTCCCGTGATAATCCAAATGGTCCTGGGTTAAATTCGTGAAAAGCGCTACTTCAAATTGAGTCCCCTCCACGCGTCCTTGATCCAACGCGTGTGACGAAACTTCCATCACGACAGCCGAAGCTCCCGCCTCCACCATCTGAGCAAAGAGTTCCTGAAGGTCATTTCCCTCGGGAGTGGTCCGACTCGAAGGCAAAATCCGCTCCCCAATCTCGTAGCGAACCGTTCCGATCAATCCACTCCGACGCCCACTTTTTTCCAAAATATGTTTCAATAAAAAGCTCGTCGTCGTTTTCCCATTCGTCCCCGTCACTCCCACGACAGACATTTTCTCCGAAGGATTTCCTTGAAAAGCCGCCGCCATCTTCGCCAATGCACGACGCACATCAGGAACTTCGATGAGGGTCGCTCCCGAATGCGGACCCGTCCAAGGACGATCAACGACAACCGCCGCCGCACCTCGATCCAACACTTGGGGAATAAATTGTTGTCCGTCCGTCTTATCTCCCTTCCACGCAAAGAAGATCTCATCCTTTTGAACGCGACGGGAATCGTATTGCAACCCATTCACCGGACGATCCACATTACCGTGAACTTTCATTCCCGGAATCACCTCTAAAAGCTCGGAAAGCTTCATAGCTTTGCCTCCGGGATCGCCATGCTGGCGGGAAGACTTTTCGGGACCAGATTCAAGCACTGAGCAATCTGATTTGCCATGGCGCTAAACGCGGGAGCCGCAATTTGACCGCCGTGATACTCACGACCCTTCGGTTCATCAACCATGACCAACAGCGCAAATTCAGGATTTTCCTCAGGCATGAAACCGATGAACGAGGCCAGATATTTTTCCTTGGAGTAAGTTCCCCCGACCACCTTCTGCGCCGTTCCTGTTTTTCCCGCGACCGCAAATCCCGGAACCGATGCACGCTTTCCCGTTCCGTCAATCACCACAAGCTTCATCGCCTCTGAAACCTGCCGCGCCACCGATTCACTGATGACCTGTCGAATCACCTTCGGCGCACGAATCTCGATGATCCGACCTTGAGAATCGGTCACTGATTTAATCAAATGAGGTTCCATTAGACGTCCCCCATTCGCAATCACACTGATTGCCGAAATCATCTGAATCGGAGTCGCTCCGACTTCATGACCGATCGGAACCCGAGTGATGGAAACTTTGGACCAACGCGAAAGCGGATTCAAAATCCCGGCACTCTCCCCCTGAGAAGGAAGGGTTCCCGTGATTTTTCCAAACCCAAAATTCTTCGCATATTCATAAACTTTCTCTTCTCCCATCGTGATCCCCATCTTCGCAAACCCGATGTTGCTCGAATGCGCCATGACTTGTCGGACCGGAAGCATTCCATGAGGTTCATCGTCGTGCAGCCAGCGATCCCCATAATAAAAACTTCCGTTTTCACAAAAGATGGAAGTGTCGAGATTCATCATCCCTTCTTGAAGAATTCCCGCCAGTGTTACGATTTTGAACGTCGAGCCCGGTTCCACCAAATCGGTCAAACACCGGTTCCGGAGATTTGCCATTTTGAACGTCTCGCGATCATTCGGATCAAACGTCGGACGATTCGCCATCGCTAAAATTTCTCCCGTCTTCGGACGCATCACAATGGCGCTCACCGCCACCGCGCCGCTCTTCGCCATCACCCGGGTAAGTTCTTCCTCCACCACATGCTGAATCGAAAGATCCAACGTGAGCTGAACATTCTTCCCGTCAATCGCCCGGACATCCTTTCGACGAAATGCCGCAATTTCACGCTTCTTCACATCGCGCTCCATCCAGCGTTCTCCGGAAACTCCCCGCAATTCCTTGTCAAAAGCACGCTCCACTCCCGCCCCTCCACGTCCCCGTTCATCCAAAAATCCGATCACCTGACTGGCATGCTCGTGATTCGGATAGGTACGAAGCATCTTCTTTTCAAAAATAAGTCCCTTGATCTTGAGCGACTTCAAATCATTCATCTGCTCTTCACCGACATTCGTCTGAAGCAATACGTACCGTTTTTCAGGATCGTAAAGCTCTTGAATCTTGGCACGAGTGAGTCCGAGCTTCTCTGCCAACAAAGAAAGGGTTTGCTCAGGATTCTTCAGCTCCTTCCCATCGAGGCGAATATCATAAACGGTTAACGTCTGGGAGAGGACCACTCCACGAGCGTCTTGAACGCTCCCCCGGCGTGCCGGAACAGAAATCTTAACAAAATGGTTTCGAATCGCTTCTTCTTCGTATTTCTCCGCATCCACAATTTGAATCTGGACAAGGCGCAGCGAGACGATCGTAAACCCGAACGATAAGAGGACCGTCACCAGAAGTGCGCGCATGCGGAGATTCATCTCACGGCCCCTTCCCCTCAATGCGAACGCCACGCGCCAACCTGGTTCCCGTCGCCACATCCATCGGAATCCATTGAAGTTCGGTCACCTTGACCAACCCCGCCCCCGCCACACGACGCTGTAATTCCTGAGGCGATTTCAAAACCTGGATCGCCGCCTGAAGTTGTGCGTTGCGATCACGCCACGCAATCAGCTCCTGCTCCTGTTTGCTCGTCTCCTGAGCAATGCGAAGAATTTTATTTTTGAGAACAAGATAGCTCACCCCCAGTGCGGCCATCATCCCAATCAACACGATCCAAGTCAGAACGGTGGCCCAATGTAATGATTGACTTCCTTTAATGCGATTACTGCTCATGATTGGATCCTCCATGCCATCCGTAAACGCGCACTGCGCGCCCGCGGATTTTGTTCAACTTCTTCTTCACTCGGCATAAACCGTCCTACCCGATCAAACCAGCGCTCCGGATTGGCGATGCGATAGCCGGCCTTTTCCGTGTCGATCTCCTCATCGCCGTGATCGCGGAAAAAATGCTTCACGCGGCGATCTTCTCCGGAGTGAAAACTAATGACCGCCAGCACACCGCCCTCAACCAAAAGCTCGCTCGCATCTGGAAGCACCGTCTCCAGCGCTTCGATTTCGCGATTCACAGCCAGTCGCAATGCTTGAAAAACGCGAGTCGCTGGATGAACCCCTTTCGCTTTGCGCCATGGAACCGTCTTTTCAATTAAATCTGCCAGCTGCTTGGTCCGCTCGATTGGTTGCTTGGCTCGTTCGGTCACAATCATTCGAGCCAAACGCCGAGCATCAGGCTCATCGCCATAGACGCGAAAAATTCGAGCCAGTTCCGCTTCGTCTGAGTCACGAAGTAAATCCGATGCCGTGAAAGGGGAGCGCGCATCCATGCGCATATCGAGGGGGCCATCCTGGCGTAGACTAAATCCGCGTGAAGCCGTGTCAAATTGAGGCGAAGAGACGCCGAGATCCAAAAGAATCCCGTTCACCGGCGCCCAGCCTCGCTTTTCACACACATGTTTCATGGCTCTAAAATTTTCCCGCACAAAATCAAACTGTTGCGGCCACCCTGCCATGAACGAAACGGCAGCAGCTTCGGCTTCCCCATCTTGATCCAGGGCAAGCACCGATGCTCCGCGTTCCAGAAGGGCCTTCGTATGCCCTCCTCTTCCAAACGTTCCGTCAATCCAGCGTTGGCCCGATTGAGGATTTGCGGCTTCCAGAAATTCCCGAAGGAAGACTGGCTGATGGGTATCGTTTGGAGTCACACCCATTTTTCGCACGCATGCTTAGATTCCGAGTTCGCCCGCAATGTCCTCAAACACCAGGTTCTTCGGCAATTGCTGACGGCCCTTTTCCACATTCCAAATTTCGAAGTGATCGGATCGACCCACTAAAAGCGTATCCTTCTCCAGACCCACCGCCTTGCGGAGTTTTTCCTTGATCAAAATGCGCCCTTGTTGTTGCGGCTCCACTTGCTGAACGAGCGCCGCCAATTTTTGAAAACTTTGACGACGTGAATCGCTGGACGGCAGATCTGAAAATTTTTCCTGCTGCCGACTAAACCAAGAAGCCGGATAAACCATCAAACGCTCAGCTGCCGGCACCACATAAAGAATCGTTTCATGATGCTCCGTACGCCATTCCGAAGGCACGGTGATCCGACCCTTCAAATCGAAAGAATGTTCGAAATGATCCGTGTAAGTCGCACGAAACTGGTTTTGAGAAACATTTGCCATTATTTTTATAACACTTTAAGACATTTCTAGACACTTCACCCCATTAACGTCAAGCGTTCTGTTTAAAAAATTTTATCTAAGTGCTTGAATCTCAACAGGTATACGAACGTATAATAAAGTATTGACTGTAAATTTTAGAAGACCCTCTTCTAATCCCTTTTCTCTGACAGAGGTCTATTAGTAAATGTGAGAAAAGAGCGCCCTCTTCCTTCACCCTGTGCTGTCAAAAATAACGATCCGCTTTCAGAAAGGATTCTATTTTGTCTGCGTACTTCCGATTCGCAATCGCGCTCGGATGCGAGTCATGCGGTGCGTTTGAGTTCTCTTTGATCCGATCATCTACTGAGATATCGAGACTTGGAATTCCCTGCTCTTGCGCAAAGCGCATCATGGCAAGCGTATTCGGCTCCTGAGAAATTCCGACCACGACAAATTTAATCTGATGCTCCCTCGCAATTCTCTCCATCTCCTTCACCAATGCCTCGGAGACCGCATGACTCCGACAAAACCGATATTCAACTCGATTCAATTTCATATCAATGAAATCCATCAATGCCGAATATCTCATGAACGGAAGCTCAGCATACTCAACTTTAGCCATGGAAAAATGTAACACACCCGCTCGATCGATTCGCGCACAGGGCATCTCCATCGGCACCAGTTTATTATAAGGAACGATGGTCTTCGCTCGACTTCGAAGAAAAAGATTTCTTTCATCATGGAAGCCCGCGTAGGCAAGAACGACGACCTTGGGGCGACTCACTTCAAGCGCCTGTTTAAATTGGATCATCGAATGCACCGTGCCATACCCTCCGACGCCAAAATTGACTACTTCTGCAGTGGGAAAGCGCTGCTGTAGAAGCCACGGATAAGTTTCCTCATCATTGAGACTCCATCCATGGGTAAATGAACATCCAAAAATCCAGATTTCATCTTTATGTTTTTTCTCATCGTAACTTTCCAGCGGATGCGTAATGCGAAGCGTATTCGGCAAGTGAGTGACATTAAATGAATAATCCGTGGGGAGAGTCACTTGAAATTTCCCAGGAATATGAGTATAGCCTAGCCTTGGCTCTTTGCGATAAAAGCCCCCCCCAGGAGTCACCTGCAAATGATTCTCCTTCGGTCGCCACGGCTCATACCCCATCAACCTCAACGCCACCTCACCTCCAATGAACATGACCAGCGCAATCAAGAAAAAGCCGATCGAAAAAAATAAGATCTCCTTTGACTTTGAAAGGTTCGGACCGTTTTCTAAAGCATCCATGGGGTCTCTCTGGTAATTGACAACAACCCAGAGGAACCAACCCGCTCCCCCCGTGCTGATTCAATGAAGCTAGCAATATCCGCTCGCTGCGCAATCTCGAAACGAACCTTGATTTCCCGTTTCGCAGACAAGGCTTTAATCTTGATGTTCCCTCACAAAAATCCTAACGTCCCCTCGCGTTCATCATGCTAGCCACTGCACTTCAACCGCCTCCAAATGCTTCCAAGTTTAAAATCTGGCTCGCTTACGTCTCCTATCCGATCACGACCGCAGCTTACCTCGAAGAGGCTCTGCGCCAAGTCTGCCAAGTCGTTACTCTCGGCCCAAAAATCGAAGGGGCCATTCTCGAAGCTTGGAATTTAAAAGATCTCAAAGTCCCCATCAAAGATCACGATATTCCGACCGGTTACGAACCGGATCTCAAAGCCATTCTCGATCAAATCCCGAAGGAACATCATCCCGATCTTTTCCTCTGGGTCGAATCCGTTCCCGGCTTTCACCCGAAAAATCTCGATGCACTTTCATGTCCCTCCGCCTGCTACATGATCGACAGTCATATTAACTGGAGTTGGCATCCAAAGTGGGCACGGATGTTTGACTACACCTTTGTGGTGCATCGCGACTACGTTCCCGCCTTTCAACAAGCTGGATGCCGTCGCGTCAATTGGCTTCCCGTCGCTTGTGAACCAAAAGTTCATCGAAAATCTCCCGGAGAGAAACCGTACGACATCAGTTTCATTGGAACGATTCAACCGGGACACCCCCGTTCGGAACTTCTCGAAAAAATCCGGAGCCAATTCAATCTCCACGTCGAACGTTGTTTTTGGACCGACATGGCCACCGTCTTTTCGAAATCAAAACTTGTTTTCAATCGCGCCTTTAAAAACGATCTGAACATGCGCGTCTTCGAAGCGCTCTCCACGGGCTCTGCCCTTCTCACCGATGATC
>CAZKRU010000044.1:0-35468 GCA_964555235.1 uncultured Verrucomicrobiota bacterium | reverse complement strand
GTTGTCAAACTTCGGGAGTCCTCCGGCAGAGCCGGAGGATTACCTTTTTAATTTAATCAGAAAAGGGGCCGGCAATCCTCGATTCACTTCCAGCTGGCCGTAGGCTCCTTCTTTCGCCTTCTCCAGAATGGATTGAGCTAAATCCGTCGCGAGAATCTGCACATTCCAGGTCGAGAGCTGCGGGAAACTGTCATTCAGCATCATATTAATCGTGTAAGGCTCTTGTCCGGTCGAACAGGCCATGGACCAGATCTTGAGACGACGCTCCCCTTCTTTTCGTGCCAGCAAGGAGGGGAGGAGATGCTTCTTGAGGGTTTCAAACGGATGGAAATCCCGGAAGAACAAGGTCTCATTGGTCGTCAACGCCTCTACGGCTTGCTGGTGCCGCTCCCCGTGGGAGTTTTGGCGCATCCACTGAATATAGTCCGCAAGAGAGGGATATCCCAATTTTTGCGCGAGCGGAAGGAGACGGGTCTCCACGAGATATTCTTTCCCCGCCTCCAAGTGAATTGCCGAATGCTCCTTGAGCATCTTGCAAACATATTCAAAATCAGTTGCCAAAAGATCCATAATCAACCCCTCCCCTTCCGGCTCTCTGCCACCCAACGACACGCTGTCGGAGAAAGTTCCGCAAGAGGAACCACCCGATCGGCCAGTCCGGCTTCAAAAACCGCCCCCGGCATTCCCCAGACCACACTTGTCTCCTGATCCTGAATCAACACTTTCCCGCCCGCCTGACGGATCAGTTCGCACCCTGAACAGCCATCACGCCCCATTCCAGTCATGATGACTCCAAACGTCGACATGCCGTAAGCCTTCACCACACTTCGAAACAAGACATCGACCGCCGGGCGGCAGGAATTTTCCTGGGGACCTTCATGCAACGTCAAAACCGTTTCATTCCCACGACGGACCACTTCCATATGTTTTCCTCCGGGAGCCACATAGGCTTCCCCCGGACGAACGATCATTCCCTCTTCTCCCTCAAACGTCTTGATGGCGGATTCGGAGGTCAAACGCTCTGCCAAAATTCGGGTGAACATCACCGGCATGTGTTGAACAATAACGATCGGGACGGGAAACGTTGCCGGAATTCCTTTGAAAAAATCTGACAAGGCATTGGGACCACCGGTCGAACTTCCAACGCATAAAACTTCAATCGGAGACTTGAATGTCACGGCGCCTGAAGCGTTGGTTGGAACGGGTAGCGACGCCTCTCTGGACTGTCCCGGACCGCTTGGAAAGCGGTCCCTACCAAGGGAGGGGCTACCAAATGCTTCTTTACGGGTTCTGGTCGGGATTTTTTTCGAGCAGAGCGCTAGAATTTTCGGCACTAACTCCAACTCGATCGCTTGAACCGCATCGCTGAGGTTGCTGACATCGGCCGGTTTCGTCGCATAATCCTTCGCCCCGGCCAGAAGAGCTTCCAATACCGTGGTTGCCCCCTGCCGTGTCAACGCACTGAACATGATGACAGGGAGTTTGGGTGCAAATTTCTTGAGTTCCTGAAGCGTTTCGATTCCGGACATCTCCGGCATCTCCACATCCATCGTGATCAAATCCGGATTCAATTCCCGGACCTTTTCGAGGGCTTGTCGTCCATTCGACGCCTGTCCCACGACCTCGATCTCGGATTGTTTCGAAAGGCTCTCGACGATCAGCCGCCTCATGACCATGGAATCGTCCACGATCAAGACTCTAATTTTAGGTTGGTTCGGTTCCACGAAGATCAGGATTTCAATTCTTAGTAGAGCCCCAGGACCCTAAATTTATCCTGCAGCATCTCTTTCGTCAGCGGCTTCATCAAATAATCCTGAGCCCCGATCGTCAAAGCCTGCTCCACGGAATCCATCGTCGTATGACTCGTCACCATCATCATCTTGACATCGGCATAGGCCGGATTCTTTCGAGCCTCCGCTAAAAATTCCATCCCATTCATATTCGGCATATCAATATCGACCAAGGCGACATCAATCGGCATATCATTCTCGAGGCGCTTGAGCGCTTCAAGGCCGTCGCCCGCCTCAACTACTTCAAGCCCCATCTCCTTAACGATATTCCCCAGAAACATCCGCATGGCTCGTGAATCATCAATAATTAATGCTTTCATCCTTTATTCCTCGATTGAATTCTTATTCCAACCAAACCCGAACTTGTTTTTCGCCCTCTTCCCAATGAAATAATTCTCCCGCTTGAAATTCAGAGGCCTTGGCTTGAGTTTCAATTTGATGGAGGTTGATCCCTCTCGCATCCAGTCGCTGCTTCATTTCCAATGGCATCAGCTGACTCAGATACTCCGCCGAGGTCGCGTCATAGGTCAAAGAGACCTTTCTCTCGCCACGTTCCATAACCAAAATATGCATAAACTCTGCTGACATGGATTCTCTCCGGTGATGATCCGTTCGAACAACTGATTTATCAACCCGTGGTAGGGACGGCTCTCCCGCCTGCCCCGACGTGAGGTCGGGGCAGGCGGGAGAGGCGTCCCTACCAATAAGATCCTCCCACTGGTTCCTAGCAATCACCGGAACATTCAGGGCGATCAGGAACGAACTCAATCCCTGTAATGCTCGGATCCAATAAAGAAGTCCGGGAGGTCCCGCCAGGCGAAAGGCCATTCGGTGCTCTTGAAGAAGCGCTTCACTCCGCGCACGTAAATTCCATTTTCCCCAATCATACGGAGCTTTCGAGCGAAGCGGTTCCAACAAAAGCTCCATCATTTCCCCCAATCGTTCACGAAACGGCTCCAACATCACCGCATTGAATCCGGCCTGGATTAACGCCGCATATGCCGTTTCCGAGGAAATCCCTTCTTCCTCTGGAATCCGCAGAAGCGATTGCAGTGCGGACTTGAACTCGAGATCGACGCATTTCACACATCCGAAATCCAACAGGATCACTGATCCCTCCTCACGTCGTACCCGGTAATTTCCTGGATTCGGATCCGCATGAAAGAAATTCCAGGAAAAAATCTGCAGGAAAAACAATCGCAAGAGCCGTTCGGAGAGTTGCAGCCGTTCGGATTCATTCCAAGAAAAACTCTCTGCCACTCGCTCGCCCGCCATCCATTCCTGAATCAAAAGCCTTGGCCTTCCTTCAATCACCTGTGGAATCTTCAACCACTCGACTTCCGAGGCATGGTTTGCAAATTTTTTACCCCATTCCGCTTCCAAACGATAATCCAATTCCCCTTGCAACATCTGATTCACTTCACCTTGATAACCGATCCGATCAAAGCCTCCCTTGAGCTTGATCCCCCAACCGAGCAACTGAAGATCCGTACGGATGGCCTCTGCGACCTTCGGATATTGGAGTTTAATCGCGACCTCACGCCCACCATGAAGACGTCCCCGATGAACCTGTCCGATCGATGCGACGATTCCTTCGGATTCGATGGAAATGAAATGTTTCGTCCAAGATTCCCCCAGTTCCTCGGATACCCGGGAAAGAATTTCAGCCGCTTCAAATGTTTTTTCATTCTCCGTCAAGGAAAGAAAGACGGGAGCCTCTTCCAGAAGCTCCGAAAAGCCGAGAAGTTGCCCCACCTTTTGAGGAATTCCCTGAAGTGATCCCAGTCGTAATGCCAGGCGTTCCGAAGCCTTTTTCCGCTCCTCTCCATCGGATCTTTTTCTCCGAATTAAATCGAAGGCAATTCCACCCCATGACCGCATTCTTGAGAGCGTGAAGCCGGCGGAGACGCCGAGAGGCCGAGTCGGAAATGCTGATTTAAACAGCAAATCGACTCCACTCGGCGAACTCGGCATCTCTGCGGAAAACACTTCTTTTGATTCCAAAGGCTTCAGGGTTATTTCTTCGTTGCCATTCCCGAGTCATTGACGACTTTCATCAATTCCGATGCCAGTCGGGCGAGCTCGTTGGCTGCCATGAGCGTATTGGAAGCGCCTTCCGTCGTGCTCTTGGCCGCAATCGAGACATTCGCAATATTCTTCGCAATCTCCTGAGTTCCCTTCGCCGCTTCGCTCGAGTTTCGGGCGATTTCCCGTGTCGTGGCCGATTGCTCTTCCACCGCGCTTGCGATGGTTGTCTGGATCGTATTAATCTGACCGATCACCTGGGTGATTTGAGAGATCGCATCGACCGCTCCCTTGGTATTCCCCTGAATCGCTTCGATCTTCTGACTGATATCTTCCGTCGCCGCTGCCGTCTGCTTCGCCAATTCCTTGACCTCATTCGCCACCACGGCGAACCCTTTCCCTGCTTCACCGGCTCGCGCCGCTTCAATCGTCGCATTCAACGCCAGCAAGTTCGTCTGCTGTGCAATCGAGGTAATCACCTTGATCACTTTTCCGATTTCCAAACTACTCTTTCCGAGTTCATTGATCGTCTTGTTCGTCTCCTCCGCAACGCGAACCGCTTCTGTTGCGACCTTGGCTGCCTGTGCCGCATTACCGGCAATCTCCTTCACACTCGCGCTCATCTCTTCCGAGCTCGAAGCCACCGTTTCGACACTCTTACTGACTTGTTCCGTCGCTGCAGCAACCGTATTCGATTGAACGGAGGTCTCTTCTGAATTTGAACTCATCTGCTGCGCCACCGTCGAGAGCTCTTCCGCCGCCGAAGAGAGTGACTGCGAATTCTTCGCAACCGTATCCATCGTCTTCTTTAAGCTATCCGCCAAATCCTTTTCGCGTTTTTCAGCGGCCAAGCGCTGTGTAATCACCTCCCACGTCACCATCGAGCCGAGGAATTGTTTCTTATCGTCATAGATCGCGCTTACCAACAAATCCAACGTCTCAGGACCGACTTGAATATGCGCTTTTCGGGGAAGATTCTTCGCCGGATCCGCGAGAACTCCACGTTGATAGGAAGGATCCTTGTGAAAAATATCAATATTTTGGCCAATCATCTCATCCACCTTACACGGAAGCAATTGCTCAAGGGTCTTCAACGTTTTCGTGGACGCCACATTCATATAGCGAATGAAGAGATCCTTATCTGCAAACATGATATTAATGGGTGAGTTTTCAGACATGGACGCATAGCGAACATTAATGGCGCGCTGCTTAAACATCTCCGTGATATCCGTTGCAAATTTAACCACCTTGAACGGTTTTCCGTTCTGGTCGAAGATCGGGTTGTAAGAAGCCTGAATCCAGATCTCCTTTCCACCCTTTCCAAGTCGTTTGAATTCGGCCGACTGAAAATTTCCCTCGCCAAGTGTTTTCCAGAATTGGACATAGTCCGGGCTTTTGGCGTACTCGGCTTCGACAAAGATGCGGTGATGTTTCCCTTTTACCTCATCAAGCGTATAACCCATGGCTCCCAAGAAGTTATCGTTCGCGGTAATAATCGTTCCGTCCAAGTTAAATTCAATCACCGCTTGGGACTTGTTGATCGCTGCAATCTGTCCGCGTAAGTCGGTCAATTCGAGGTTGCGCTCCAAAACCTCATCTTGAGTGGGGGCGCTGCGAACGGGAGGAACAGGGGCTTTGGGAGGAGTCGATTTCGGAGTCGTTTCAGTCATAATGGTTTCCTTTTTAGGTTCTTCTACAGTTTGAATAATTTCTTTTGCAAGGGGGGCGACCAAGGCGATGACTTCGTCAATCATCTCTTGGGGGACTTCAAAGTGACGCAGGGTTTCAATGAGATGCATGGCCACCTTATTGAAATGCATCTCCTTAATCTTCAGATGGGCATGAGCCCTTTTCATGTCAGCCCCCTTATAAATTTGGGGCCCTCCTGTGGCTTGTGTGAAAAAGGCGATCTGCTGATTTCGCAGCTTTGCCATGTCGACGCCGACAAAGAATTCCGCAAGGAGCGGATCGGCGGGAACCCGCCTATAAAATTCATCCACGACCGCTTCAATCGATGGCGCACCACCGAGTCGTTCAAACAATGTCATCTCTTCATTTTCAGTACTCATCTTCGTTTCTCTCCTCTTTTACTTGGTCACTTGGTAGGGCGACCTCGATGAGGGCGCCGCAGCGGGGTTATCAACCCCACCCTACCATTATCCTTGAATCATAAAGCTGGTTACATAGTTCATCAGGCGAAAAAAACAAAAGGTGATTCCTACTCTGGCATGAATCGATTTGGTAATCGTCCGCCCCTTGAACAAGGCGATTCCGAGTCCGATCTGTACCAAATAAAGAAGCAGCACCAAGACCGAAGCCCCGATGTGAACCGCCAGAATGGTCGGCATCGGCTCGCCCAATCGCTCCACCGCCTTTCGAGTCAGCTCGATATAAAGAACCAGTGAGAGATCGGCGAGAAATGCCGAGACCATGAAGGCAAGATGCGCCGATCGATTGCGACGCCAGTAGACGCCGCATGCGACCAAAACCAGTACGACACTTGAGAGCAAATGCAGCATTAGTTTCCCCGTAGTTCACCGGTAGTCCCTTGATCAAGAGTTACGGTTTTTTCAGTATCCAAAACCAGGAGCAACCGGTGTTCAAGTTTGTAGACCCCTTGCGCCAATCCCCGCACGTTCCCCTCCAAAGTCTCGGGAGCCGGTTCATAAAGATCCTCGGTCACCTCAAGAACATCGCCAATTTCGTCCACCATCAAACTGACCGTTCCGTCTTTCGTTCTCAAGAGAACATTGGAAGGAAGTCGATCCCCCTCCAACGGAGGCATGTCAAGGCGTTGACGCAGATCGAGGGCCACGACAATCTGACCTCGAAGATTGATCAATCCCCGGACCTCCTTTGGCGCCAGCGGGACTCGGGTCATTTCCTGAAATCGAACGACTTCCTGCACATGGGAAACTTCCACTCCGAGAAAAAGATCCCCGAGAAAAAACGTACAATATTGCTTCAAATGCGTCATTTTCCACCCCCTCTCAGAGTAAAGATATCATCCCCCATGGCAAATGAGGGACTGCAGAGACGAACCAAACCGGGAACATCGACCATCTCAGTGACCTTCCCCAAAATCACGGCGGGCCCGAGGATACCAGGACGCGTATCGCGTTCCTGAATTTTCACCCGGTCCTCCACAATATCGACAATCTGGTCCACCACGAGACCGAACATCTTTTCATTTTGAGTATAAACCACGACTTGCATTTTTTCGCTCGGAGTCGCATTTGCATCCGTCCGATACTTCAGAAGTTCAGAGAGATAAATCATCAGAATGATCTTTTCCCGGTAAAGAATGACGTCGTGATCCCCCACCGTTTCGACCATCGTTCTCGGAAATTCTTCCAACCGATGAACGGCCGAGAGAGGAACGGCCAATCGTCCGTGTTTGCCGACCCGGAAAATCAAGAGACGCTCCTGATCGTCCTGCTTCGTTTGAACCTCTTCCTTTTGTTCGCGGCTGAGACGATCATGCATCTGGGCCACGACATGCGCATGCTGGGCGATTCCCATGACATCCAAAATCAAAGCGACCCGGCCATCTCCCATGATGGTTGAACCGGCAAATTGGTGGATTCCCTTGAGCTGCTTCGCCAACGGCTTGACCACGATCTCTTCGGTGTCGTTGATCTGATCGACCACGAGACCAAACGGACGTCCGTCTGCCTGAAGAACGACGATGTTAACCCAATCTTTGGGAGCATTTTCGTCCCCCATCTTCAACTCCCGATTGAGATAAACCAGCGGTAAGAGGTTTCCACGAAGCCTGTAGACCGGAGCCCCATGAATGCGCTCAATCCCATCAATGGCCTTCTGACCTTCCAAACTGACCAACTCCAACAAACTGACTTGAGGAATCGCAAACCGATCTCCGCCACTCGTAATGACCAGTGCCGGAATGATCGCCAGTGTCAGCGGAATTTTAATCTTGAGCGTTGTTCCTTTCCCTGCCTCACTCTGAATCTCAACGGAGCCGCCAATTTTTTCGATATTGGTCTTCACCACATCCATCCCGACGCCACGACCCGAAACATTCGTTACTTTTTCTGCAGTCGAAAATCCGGGCATAAAGACAAGATTCGTTGCATCGCGATCTGACATGCGACCTGCTTGCTCCGCCGTAATAATTCCTTTTTGGAGTGCCTTCGCCTTGACCTTCGCCGGAATAATCCCACCGCCGTCATCGACGATTTCAATATTGACCTTTCCTCCCTCATGAAACGCACGTAGGGTCAAAACTCCTTCCTGAGGTTTTCCCGCAGCAAGCCGCGCCGCCGGAGCTTCAATTCCGTGGTCCACCGAGTTCCGAATAATATGCGTCAGTGGATCCTTGATCGCCTCGATAATGGTCTTATCAAGTTCCGTCTCATTTCCGTGCATTTCGAGACGAATCTGTTTCCCGAGATCCTGAGAGACATCCCGAACGACCCGGGGGAATTTTGACCAGATATTGCCAATCGGCTGCATCCGGGTCTTCATCACCCCTTCCTGCAATTCGCTCGTAATTAAATTGATCCGCTGGCAGGTCGCCAAAAGTCCCGGATCTTGAAATTGATTGCTATGTTGGATGATCTGATTGCGGGCCAGCACAAGTTCTCCGACAAGATTCATGAGCTTGTCGAGATGACTCACGTCAACGCGGATGGCTGAATCCGCCATGGCAGACTTGGTCAATTCTCCGCTCTCCCCGCCAGACGCCGGGGCAGGCGCATGAATCTCCGCCGGCTTGGGGGAAGGCGTTGCCGGAATCGGTTTGACGGGAGCCGCTGCCAAAGGGACGGGAGCAGGAGCAGAAGCATCGGAAACGAGAGCCGCCTCCATGACCGGCGCATCATCATCAAAAAATCCAAAGGCGGCAGGCTCCCCCGGTGGCTTTTGCAGTTTCTCCAAATTCTGGATGAGATCCAAATAAGCCTCAGGACCTTCCTGACCGGTGGCTTCAACATCCTGAAGCATGGTTCTCAACGCATCGGATAGACGGAGAAGCACCGAAATCATCTCCGAATGAGGAGCAAGCTTCCCCTCTCGAACGAGCGAAAGCAGATTTTCGCCGACATGCGTCACCGACTGAAGCTTTTGATAGCCGAGACAGCCACTCGTTCCCTTGATGGTATGAACGGCGCGAAAAATCCGATTGATCAGCTCCGGAGAGCGATCCCCCTTTTCAAGCCCCAGCAGATCTTCATCGAGTTTATCGAGAAACTCAAAGCTCTCGATAATGAATTCTTTCGTCAGTTCTTGTTGGAGATCATTCATGCCAGTTTATCCATTGGGGAAGAGTTTTGCCAAGACCGCTTGAAGTTGTTCGGGAGTAAAGGGTTTTACAATCCATCCCGTTGCCCCGGCCGCTTTCCCTTCGGCCTTCTTATTGGGGTCTGATTCCGTAGTCAGCAATACAATCGGGACGGCTGCATAATCCGGAAGGGTTCGGGCCTGGCGCGTAAATTCCAACCCCCCCATGTTCGGCATATTGACGTCGGTAATCACTAACTCGATCTTTTGGGATTTGAGCACCGCCAGACCTGCCACGCCATCCTCGGCTTCGAAGACATTGTGGCCGGCCCCTTTAAAAGTGAACGAGACCATCCTTCGAATGGTCGCCGAATCATCAACCGTGAGAATATTACGTGCCATGATTTACCTCCTGATTAAAATAATTCCACATTGCTGCCTAAATCTTGCTTCTCAGCAGATTCATTTTTTTTAGGTTCGATCGTCGATGGAGCTGGCGGTATCGGCGTCGGCTCATCAAAGAAATCAATATCAACCGCCACTTCTTTCGCCGTGGCAGGGATCTCTTTGGTAGGGACCTCTCTCCGAGAGGTCCGCTCAGGAGCTTGTGGCGCCGGCGCATCAAAAAAATCGATATCCACCGCAGGCTTCTTCGCTGGAGCGGAGACGGACGCCTGCAGAGAGAGATCCTTACCCGATTTGAGTGCTTTTTGATGAATCTGATGCTCATCCTGCATCGTATAGTTTTTCTTTAATCGATCCAAACTCTGACGGGAGTTCGCGCTTTCCACTTGCCCCGCACTCATCTCCTTTGCCATCGGAATCAAACGATCCATCAATTTGTAGATCGGCTCACAAGTCTGTGCCAGTTTCTCCCCGAATTTCAACTGCGACATCAACTCTTGGGATCCCTGCTCGACCCCCGTGTGAATCTCGGAAATCCGCATCATCAGGGCAAAACTCATATCCCGCAAGTTATGGAGATCCAATTCCGCCTTCTTGGAGCTTTGGAGTGTTGCAACGAGAGTGGCTTCTGAGTCTTCGACCGTAAAATGAAGCGATTCCAAAACGAGTGAAAACTCTTCCACCAAGGTCTGAAGATCGGTGGCCAGGCTTTGATTCACTTCAAGAATTTGATCCGAGAGACTGCACGTTTGAGCGGAAAGATTATCCAGCCCGGTTCCAATTTGAATATGAGCTGCCTGAACTTGAGAATTTAAGGCAATGAGACGAATATCCATCGAAATCGAGGTCAAAATTCCGGTCAGATTCGAAACCATTCCCTGCAACGGTTTGATCATGAGATGGGCCTGACTGGCAATTTCATGGGCCTGGGTAAGTTGTTTGGGGAGAAACTCCAGTAATTCCAGAAGACTCTGAACGACCCCTTCAACCGATGAATTATTATCTGAAATATCCTGCAATTGCATCGCCTCCTTGGAGACTTCCTCAGAGGTGTTGAGCAGGCTTTTCGTCCCTGAACGGATTTTGTCTTCCGCCTCGGAAATCCCCTCAAGCAACGAATCGAGCTGATTGCGTTGGATCTCGATCGCTCCGTTCAAATAGCCGCCAAAATGGCGTCGAGCCTCGGAAGTCCGTTTTTTCTGATAAACCTGAAATTCTCCCTGCATTTCAGAAATCGCCTGACAGACGTGTTGAAGACGCTGATGCGTGATGTCATGAAACTGCATCGCCATGATCATCTTTCCGATCTCCTGTTGAAGACGCGTGGAGCATTGATTCAATCGAAACGTTCGCCCCTTATTTTCAGCAATCTTTCGTTCCAGTTGAACAAAGGTCTCATCCATCGTTTTCTGGCGGGTAGAAATATCTTCTTGAGCCTTGGTGATTTGGGTTCGAATCACAGGGGTTAATTCCCGAATCGTCGTCCGAGCCTTTCGAAGATTTTCGAACTGATTAAAAAAGACCTCCCGCACCTTCAAATCAAGTCGCTCAAGCTCGTCGGATAACCCGTAGAAAATGGTCCGGTGCTCATCGGAAAGTGGCGCCGAATGGATTTTGAACATCATCCGAACGATCGTAAACGGGGCAATGGCGGATTTCAGTTTCTCCTCATTTTTGAGAAGCGTGTTCACAAGCGCCTGTATTTTTCCCAGTCGAAGGACCGAGTCGGCAGTGACGGCGTTGGTGCGGACCACTACCTCAATCGTTTCACGCACCAAATTGGTGGCAAACGTAATGGCATTTTCTTCGTCCTTTTGTCCCGACTCCAATTTCACCAACTCTTCGCTCTTGCTTGAAGTTCTCTGAACATCGGTTGAAATTTTTTCCAGAAGATTCGCGACTTCCAAAAAGACTTTTTCTGCAGAGGAAGAAACGGATTCCAAAAGCCCGGCCTGATCTCCCATTTTTCGAAAAATGGATTCGCACTCATCACTCTGAGAAGTTCCAGGAAGGAACCAAGAAAAGAGATTTGTGGATAAGAGAGTCATTTTCATTCTCATTCAAATCGACTAGAGAACCAACGGACAAAAATGAGAATGCCATAATTTAATCTTTTGATCTATTGGGATAAGATCGAATTGAACCCCCTGGGATTGAGTTAGTAGTACTAAGAATTTTTCTTAGGAATAAATACCCATCGAGTTTATGGTATCCCGAGCTCATGGAGGAGAACTGCAACGATCCGGTTTAACCGCAAAGACCCCAAGACTCAAAGTAGAGGCCGTTGTGTCGTTGAGGTAAAAACCGGATTTAACCGCAAAGCCCAGCCCGCAGCGCTACGCGCAGCGTTGCGGGCGGGCCTCGACGACCTCAAAGGGATTTGATGGTTTGGATTTGGAAACAAAATCTCCCCCCCTTTGAGCTTTTGAGTCGTTGCCCTGCCCGCAATGCCCCCGCCCGCAACGCTTCGCGTAGCGATGCGGGCGGGTACGGCATAGCCGTTGCAGGCGGGGGTGGAAAATGCAGCAATCCGAATCTTACGACGATTAGAGTTGTACTATTCCAAAGTCATTTGGTTTAATCGAGTCATCAAGCCAAACATTCGAAGCGTTCCCCAAGGCAATTCAAATGCGCTCAAATAGACAAAGCCCTCGTCTCAAGGACTTTGAGAGTTTTTCCAGAGTCACTGCTCGCATTTCCATTCTGGTTAGTAGCCTCGCTCTTGTCGGTTGGATTTTCAATCTCTCAGCCCTTACCCATGTTTTGCCTGAGTGGCCAAGCATGAAGTTTAATACGGCACTTTGCTTGATGATGCTCGCTCTTTCCTTGGAATTCAGTTGTTCCAAAAAAAATGTAAAAAACCTTTTTCTCAGTCGCACATTTTCCGTGCTGGTGGTTTTGCTCGCATCAGTGACTTGGTTGCAATATCTCACGGGCCACGATTATGGAATCGATCAGCTCTTTTTCAAAGCGACCGCAAGCCCCTCAGAAACATCAACACCGGGGCGCATGTCTTCGATTACTGCCTTTAATTTGATCTTGCTCGGCTTGTCTCTGTGCAAAATCCATTGGCGCCTCACTCGAATCCTTCCGTTCATTCCCTTATCAACCAGTTTTTTTGCATTGATCAGTTACCTCTATGGAATCAATCCTAAAGACGCATTCGCTCCTTTTTCTTCCCTCGCCATTCACACGGCTCTTTTATTTCTTCTCCTTTCCATCGGAACGCTTTGCCTTCGAGCTAACAATGCCATTTTTAAAATCCTTTTGGGTAAGCAGCTTGGCAGCAGAATACTTCGCCACTCACTCCCCTTTGCAATCGGAATCCCAATTCTCCTCGGATGGATTCAAACCGTGGCTCGGAGAAATGGGTACTTTGGCCTCGAATTAGTGCTTACTGCGGTGATTGCCGCGATGGCTCTAGGGTTTGCGTTCTTGTGCTGGCGCACGGCGCGATGGCTGAATCGAACGGAACTGAAAGAAAAGCGCGCGCATGCACAATTGCTTTCCTCTCTGAATAAAATCCAAGAACTCAAGAGAGCGTTGGATGAACACGCCATTGTCGCCACGACGAATCCCCAGGGAAAAATTACGTACGTAAACGATAAGTTTTGCGCGATCTCACAATACTCCCGTGAAGAGTTGTTGGGGCAGGATCATCGCATTATCAATTCCGGCCACCATTCCAAAACCTTCTTTCAGGAGCTTTGGGGCACGATTGGGCGAGGAAAAATCTGGCATCGGGAGATGAAAAACAAGGCAAAGGATGGCTCCTTTTATTGGGTGGATACCACCATTGTTCCGTTTTTGGACAAATCCGGCAAGCCGACTCGATATGTCGCCATCCGAGCGGATATTACGGCGCGGAAACGCGCCGAAGAAGATCTTTTAGAGGTGAGCGAAAGAGAACAACGGCGTATTGGGCAGGATCTCCATGATGGGCTCGGTCAGTACCTGACCGGGATTGAGCTGATGAGTTCGGTATTGGAACAAAAATTAGCGGCGGTTGATCAACCGCTCCGGAAACAAGCCGCCAACATTGCAGAACATGTTCGAAATGCGATCTCCCAAGTCCGCCTGATGGCGCGGGGATTCTTTCCACCCGACTTGGAAGCGCGGGGATTGTCGTTTGCATTACGGACACTCACCAATCAAATCGAAGAGCTCTTCTTGGTTCAATGTCAGTTTAAGGCAGATCCGGCGGCCATCATTTTAGATACAACCGTGGCGCTTCATTTATATCGGATCGCTCAGGAAGCCGTCAGTAATGCCATTCGCCACGGGAGAGCCAGTAAGATTTTCATTTCCCTGGAGTCCGCCGAATTCCTTTGGAGTTTGACGATTGAAAATGATGGGATTTCCTTTACTCCTGATGCAAAATCGGTTCACTCGACCATGGGAATTCTCGGAATGCAGTATCGAGCGCGTTTGATTGGGGGATTCATCGAAATTGAAACCAGACCCGAAGGAGGAACGATCGTTCGATGCGCGTTTCCTCGAGAGAATTAAACGAATGTCCGTAAAAACTAAAATTTTAATCGTGGACGATCATCCGATGATGCGGGAGGGATTGGGGCACCTCATTGCAAACGAGCCGGATTTGACCATTTGCGGCGAAGCAGAAGAGAGCACTCAGGCGATGCGACAGATCGAGGAATTTCGACCCGATCTGGTTTTAAGTGATCTGACGCTTCCGGGAAAAAGCGGCCTTGAAATGATTAAAGACATCCAGACTCAATATCCGGAGATCAAGGTCCTGGTTATTTCAATGCATGATGAGGAGCTTTATACCGAACGGGTTTTAAAAGCAGGCGCACGGGGCTACGTCATGAAACAAGAAGGGGGAAAACGGATTTTGGAAGGAATTCGCACCGTTCTTCGAGGTGAGATTTTTGTGAGTGCCAAAATGTCTTCGAAATTGCTTCAAATGATCTCCGGGGGCACCAACCGAGGGAAGGACAATCCGCTCAAAAACCTCACCGATCGGGAGTTTGAGATTTTTAATTTGATCGGAGCAGGGCTTTCAACGGCTGAAATCTCCACGAAAATTAACATCAGCGTTAAAACCGTTGAAGTTCACCGTGCGAACGTCAAAGCAAAGCTCGGACTTCGTTCCGCCGCAGAACTCCTTCGATATTCGGTTCGATGGACGGAAATACAAGCACAAGACTGATCTTGCAGGAAAGCCCAAGTGAAGGAAGTCCTTGAATCAGGAACTCACGAACTCAGGAAAATTTAGAGGACTAAAGGCGCATCTGCGATTCATTGACTTGGCGTTCGCTCTACGATGTAGATGAGCCGTCCCCGGCTCGTCCTGCCGAGGCGATGACGCCTCAGCTACATCATCAAATGAGCTGCATTCCGACTACGTCATCTGGACGGATCGCGTTGGGTGTAGTGGATTCGTTTATCGGCAGGTCAATGAATCGCAGATGCGCCCGGCGATTAAAGGATCGTTAAAATTATCTTGGACAGCAACCCTAAGTGCAGTAAATTTGACCTATGAGTTTAGCGGAGATCATCGAGGAATTGCCCAAGCTTTCTGTCCGAGATCGCTCGGCAGTCTGGCAGCGGCTTGAAGAAATCACCGAGGCGGATGTTCCCGCTTCGTTCCGGCAAGGCATGAAAGAAATTACCGAAGGTCGCCATGTGGACATGGACAAAGCCCTAAACGAGCCACCTCCTCAAGCTCCGTGACGTACCATTTTCGGGCTTCCGAGCAATTTTGGAAAAGCTTTTATCGTCTCTCTCCCAGTCAAAAAGAATCCACCCGACAAGCATGGGTTATTTTTCAGACGAATCCATTTGATAGTCGGTTGCGGACTCATAAAATTCATAGTCTCACCGCTCTCTACAAACGAACGATTTATGCCGTGGTGATTGAGGGTGACTTGCGAAGCGTATTTTACCTCGATAGCAATACAGTTTTCACCGTGGATATTGGCACCCATGATGTCTACCGGACGTGAGCGGCAATAGAACGAAGAAGCACCAATAAAAACTTAAACAATTTTATACGGCAAAAACTTTTCCATTCGGGTCAGGGTAAAAATCTGCTGAACAAAGGGGGTTGAGATCGTTGCATTTACTTTGATCCCCTTCCCTGTCGCCATTTTTACAAATCCGACCAAAGAATTCAAACCCCGGGAGTCAATCGCCTTAACCGTGGTTAAATCGAGAAGAACTTCCTTTGAGGTTGCATTTTGCAGCTCTTGACTCACCTCGGTTTCAAAGCGGGAAACCGTCGTACTGAGAATATCAAAATCTACCTGAAGCGTCAGAATTCCGTTTGCGATGGATGTTTTCATGTTTTGGGGATCTTAAGTTTTCACCCGAAACGTACAAGTGCAAATCAACCGATTTTCGGAATTAAATAAAACCAGATTTAACCGCAAAGCCCAGCCCGCAACGCTTCGCGTAGCGATGCGGGCGGGTCTCCAAGACTCAAAGTTGAGGCCGTTGCGGGTAATTTGGATTTTACAAGCGAGCATCTTCGTCGAAATCGACAAACTATCCTGAATTCCTGCTTTCCTCAGAAAAATCGGCCTCAAGTTTCAACTGATCTCCGATTTGAATCCGACTCGCTTCGATCGCTCCTCCGGGAAGCTCCAAGACACTGTGCGCTTTCCAAATCGGCGCTAGAAACCGACCGGGCGGAACTTTTTCGCGAAGCGCAACGACTTCTCCCGTTTTGGAAAGAAAAACAGCATCAAAAACAAATTTCATTCCGAGACTGTGAATCGAGTTACAGGGAGTAATCCAAAGCCCCTCACCGGCATCCAACTTTTTGTGACGCAACAATCCAACCATTCGGGTCCACATCGTATCCGCAATCCATCCCCGATCCACGACGAGAGCGCTGTGGGTCAGATTTTCAACGCGAAGGGATTTCATCGAGAGACGTGATAACAGAAAAATCGGTGCCTGCAAATTCATATCAGATTTGCCCGCGAAACACGCGAAATACACGAAAAGGGGATTCCTTCCGTATTACTTCAATTTGTTTCCGTGGTTAAAAACAAAGCTTTCCGTGTATTTCGCGTGTTATCGCGGACAAAATCAGCTTCTTTTCGGTTGACGCCCTTTCATTCGCTTTGTACGGTGCGCCCTTACTAATATAAATTAAATGAACATTCACGAGTACCAGGCCAAAGAGTTAATGGAAAAATTTGGAGTCGCCACTCCCCGGGGCAAAGTGGCATCGACTCCAGAGCAAGCGGAGGCCGCAGCGAAAGAGCTCGGTGTCTCCAATCTGGTGGTAAAATCCCAGATTCACGCCGGTGGACGCGGCAAAGGGACTTTCAAATCCGGATTCAAGGGAGGCGTTCATCTGACCGATTCCCCGGACAAGGTCAAGGAACTCGCCACTCAGATGCTCGGGCAGGTCCTCGTGACGCATCAAACCGGAGCCGAAGGACGTTTGGTCAACAAAGTCCTCATCGGTGAATCGACCGATATCGCCCGCGAACTTTATTTTGCGATTGTGATGGATCGCGCCAGTCAATCCCCCGTCATTATCGTCAGTACCCAAGGGGGAATGGATATCGAGGCAGTTGCCGAAAAGACCCCTGAGCTCCTTCTCAAGGAAGTCGTCGACCCGCTTCTCGGACTGCAAGCCTTTCAAACTCGTAAACTCGCCTTCGCTCTCGGATTAACCGGTGACTTGACGAGCCCAGCGACGAAACTTTTTGCGGCCCTCTTCAAGCTCTTCATCTCCTGTGACTGCTCGCTCTTGGAAATCAACCCCTTGGTTGTGACCAAGAACAATCAAGTCCTCGCCTTGGACGCCAAGTTTAACTTTGACGACAATGCCCTGTATCGTCATCCGGAAATTGTCGCTTATCGTGACACCGCAGAAGAAGATCCCCGTGAAGTCGAAGCCTCGAAATTCAATCTGAATTATATCGGGCTCGACGGTAACATCGCCTGTCTCGTCAATGGCGCCGGACTCGCGATGTCGACGATGGATATCATTAATCACTACGGTGGAAGCCCCGCTAACTTTCTCGACGTCGGGGGTGGAGCCTCGGAACAACAGGTCACCGAAGCCTTCAAAATTCTCGCTTCGGATCCGAAGGTCAAAGCCATCCTCGTCAATATCTTTGGTGGAATCATGAAGTGCGATATCATCGCGCAAGGCGTGATCAATGCCGCCAAAGCCGTTCAACTCCGCATTCCTTTAGTGGTTCGCTTGGAAGGAACGAATGTCGATGCGGGAAAGAAACTACTGCAGGAGTCTGGAGTGGCGGTCATTACGGCCGACGATCTCGCAGACGCCGCTCAAAAGGCTGTCAAAGCCGCTACGGGAAAATAATTTATGTCCGTGCTTGTTGATAAAAATACGCGTCTTCTGGTTCAAGGAATCACCGGTAAAGCCGGAGCCTTCCACGCCAAGAGTTGCATGGAATATGGAACCAACGTTGTCGCCGGAGTCACTCCCGGTCGCAATGGTGAAAAATTTGAAACGACGGTTCCGATCTTTGATACGGTTTCGCAAGCTCGTAAGCAGACGGGCTGCAATGCCACGATGATTTTCGTCCCGGCTCCCTTTGCTGCCGATGCGATTCTGGAAGCCGCCGATGCTGGAGTCGAATTGATCATCTGTATCACCGAAGGAATTCCGGTCATTGATATGATGCGCGTTAAAGCGCATCTGCAGGGTAAGTCCTGTCGTCTGATCGGACCGAATTGCCCCGGAATTATCACACCGGGCGCTTGCAAAATCGGGATCATGCCCGGTTACATTCACAAAGTCGGTAAAGTTGGAATCGTCTCCCGAAGCGGAACCCTCACCTACGAAGCCGTCTGGCAGCTCTCCTCCCGTAACATCGGGCAGAGCACCTGTATCGGAATCGGTGGAGATCCGATTAATGGCACCTCCCAAACCGATGCCGTTCGACTTTTCAACGAAGATCCGAACACCGAAGCGATTATGATGATCGGTGAAATCGGTGGAACTGCGGAAGAAGAGGCTGCTGATTACATCAAGCAGAACGTCAAGAAGCCGGTTGCCGCTTTTATCGCCGGTGCCACGGCCCCTCCCGGTCGACGCATGGGACACGCTGGAGCGATTGTCTCCGGAGGCAAAGGAACCGCCACCGCCAAGATCGCCGCTCTGGAAGCCGCAGGAATCGCCATCTCACGGACCCCCGCCGAAATGGGTGCGACCCTTGCGAAACTCCTGAAGTGATTCGCCTTGGCTGATGTTTCCCGCGAAACACGCTAAATACGCGAAATTGATTCTTTTCAGCTGCGGAACCAAAACGAATGAAATGCGGAAGGCTTCCCTTTCGTGTGTTTAGCGTGTTTCGCGGGCCAAGATTGTACTCTTACTTGAAATGCTCATCGCCTTTCACAAACCGTATGGCGTTTTGTCGCAGTTCACACGCGACGAATCCCCTCACCGTCCCCTCTCGGAATTTGGATTCCCAAAAAATGTCTATCCGATTGGGCGATTGGATGCCGACTCCGAAGGGCTCCTCCTGCTTTCCGATGAGGCCCACTTTAACGAAAAGCTTCTGCACCCTCGAAATGCCCATGCCCGAACGTATTGGGTGCAAGTGGAACGAATTCCCACTTCCGAGTCTCTCAAGGAACTTGAAGCCGGGGTGACGATTCAGGGATATCGAACGCTTCCTGCACGAGCGCGACTTCTTAATCCAGCGCCCGAAATTCCTCCGCGTGATCCTCCGATTCGCTATCGCAAAAATGTTTCCGACTGCTGGATCGAATTGGAGCTCACGGAAGGGAAGAATCGTCAGGTGCGGCGGATGACGGCTTCGATCGGCCATCCAACGCTGCGACTGATTCGTGTTAAAATTGGGAACCTGACCTTGGATTCGCTCGCTCCCGGAGCCTGGAAGGAAGTCGCTTGCCTCCCGGGGACTCTCGACTAGATTTCATCCATGACCTTTCGAACAACCTTTCTCTCTTGGGTACTGGCGCTCGGCTCCGCAACGTTTTTCATTTCGTGTGCCCCAACCATTCGCGTTGAAACTCCCGAACCGGTGAAAATCGATGTTCACATGCAGGTCGATGTCCGGACCAAAGATGACAGCGTCAAAGTAAAAGTAAGCCCCGAGGAAGAAGCGCCGGTTTCACTCCGACGTCGCAATCGAATGGGCGAAATTCAAACCCTGAAAAATGCCCGTTTTATTGGTGAAGGAAAAAGTGGCTATCTCGGGATCGTCAAACTCCCGACCGGAAAATTGGAAACCGGCGAGGATTATGCCGATTACACCCGTCGCTTAATCCAACAGGAAAACAGCGACCGACGTGCGCTCTATCTTCAAAATGCTGACAAAAAAGGGGATTCGCTCGAGCTGATTGAGCGGGAGTATGCCCGACGCTGGCAGGATATTTCTTACCCCGGCGAGTGGATTGAGAAGCCCGATGGGACTTGGTATGCCAAGTGAAGCAGCACGTAAAGAAAACGCACTTCTGGAGCAACTTCGCTCCTTCCCCTCGCTTTTAATCGCTTATTCGGGAGGCGTCGACAGCGCTTATCTGGTCCATGCGGCCATGAAATCCGGGGCCCCTCGAGTCAAAGCCGTCCTTGCTGATTCTCCTAGTTTGCCTCGCGAAGAACTCCGACTTGCCACGGAACTGGCTCAAATCCAAAACTGGCCTCTGGAAATTCTTCAAACTCAAGAGATGAGCGATCCTCGCTACGTCGCCAATTCTGGAAACCGTTGTTATTTTTGTAAGAGTGAACTTTTCTTGCGAATGGAATCCCACGCGAAATCCGAAGGCTTTACGGTCCTCGCCTATGGCGAAAATGCCGACGACCTCGGAGAAGTCCGCCCCGGAAGAGAAGCCGCCGAGAAGTTTCAAATCCTGGCTCCCCTCCGCGATGCGCAGCTCACCAAAGCTGAAATCCGAACCTTGTCACGTGAAGCCGGACTCTCTGTTGCGGATAAACCGGCCCAACCGTGTCTCTCCTCCAGACTTCCCCCCGGTCAACCGGTCACCCTCGAAGCCTTGCGGCAAATTGAAGCTGGAGAAACCGTTCTTCGCGAAGCGGGATTTCGCATCGTACGCTTACGCCACCTCGGAACCACCGCCCGGATTCAAGTCGCTCCCGATGAGCATCCGCGCTTGATGGATTTGGCCCTTCAAGCGGAATTACGAAAACCGATTGAAGCGCTCGGGTTTGAAGATGTTCTTTTTGATTCAACGCCATACCAAGGGGCATCGCTGAGATGAGCAGTATTAAAATCCGAATGGTAGGGCTCGACCTCCGGGCGAGCCGTGCGGGTGTCGGCGCCTTCGGAGAAGTCGCCCTACCAAATCTGAGGGGAGTCAGTTCCGCACAACAGCAGAAATTTATCCACAGATTTACTCAGATTGTCACAGATTTTTTGGAAGATCTAAATCAGACTGTTTGATCCACTGATCTGAAATCTGTGTCAATCTGTGAAAATCTGCGGATTCACACCCTTAGGCTAAAAAAGGGCTTTTCACCCATCCATTTGACGGCTAAGCCTTTCCCCATGCAAATGTCCGAAAAAGTTGAAGGCGCTGTGACCGTACTGACTCTTCTGGGCGATATTGACCTGGAGTCCTCCCCCAACCTCCGCCAACAACTGAAAAAGCATACGACGGCCAAGTGTCCCCGTCTTCTCATTGATTTTTCCGGAGTCAGCTACATCGATTCCTCGGGGCTTGCAACGCTGATCGAATACTTCCAAGCGAGCCAAACGTACAATGGCAAGCTTCTGATCTCAGGACTTGCTCCCCGGATTAAAAATTCCTTCGCGATTGTCCGACTCGATGAAATTTTCAGCATTTATCCGGATACCGCCACCGCCCTGAACGCTGCCGCCTAAGGCTTTTCATGGACAGCTTTCAGCTCGCCTCCAAGTTTGTTTATTGGTGTGGAAAGGGGATTCGAAGACCCTCGCTGCTTCGTCCCAATGCTATTTTCGAGCAGATGACTCACATCGGAGTCCTCGCGCTGCCAACCGTTGGCCTGGCCTGTCTTTTCATGGGAGTGGTTTTGGCGATGCAAGGGAGCTACCAGCTTCAAAAATTTGGAGCGGTCGACTTCGTTGCTGATTTGGTCGGAGTCTCCATGTTTCGTGAAATCGGTCCCCTCATCACCGCGGTCATCGTCATCGGACGTTCCGGCTCTTCGGTGACGGCCGAACTCGGAACGATGCGCGTCTCGGAAGAGATCGATGCCTTGGAAGTCATGGCCGTCGATCCCGTTCGTTATCTCGTCGCCCCGCGCATCATTGCGATGACCATCATGCTCCCGTGTCTGACGATCATCGGCGAATGCCTCGGACTCGTCGGAGGCGCTCTCATCTCGGTCTTCAGTCTCGGCACGGATCCTTTCTTTTACGGAAGCCGCCTCATTCAAGCCGTGATCCTTCGCGACCTTCTCAGCGGACTTCTCAAAAGCCTGATCTTCGGGGTTCTCATCGGATACATCTCCTGTCTTCAGGGAATGAAAGTCGAAGGGGGAGCCGAAGGGGTTGGAAAAGCGACGACGACCTCGGTCGTTCAATCCCTCACCGCCATGCTCGCCACGGACTGTCTTCTCACCGCCCTCTTCTATTTCCTCTAAAACCTAATGAGCCTTCCCAAAACACCGGCGCTTGAAGTGAAGAACCTGATCAAACGATTTGGGAATCGCACCGTGTTGGCGGATATCAATTTCAAAATCGAGCGGGGCGAAACCCTTGTGATCATGGGAGGAAGCGGTTGCGGCAAAAGCACGCTCTTGCGTCACCTGGTCGGGCTGACACGTCCCGATTCCGGAGAGATTCGAATTCTCGGACAAGATATCAGCACCCTCGATGAAAATGGCTTAAATCTCGTTCGCAGCAAAGTGGGACTTCTCTTTCAAAGTGGCGCACTGTTTAACTCCATGACCGTGGGTGAAAATATCGCGATGCCGATTCTCGAGTCGAGCTACGTGAATGCCAGTATCGCAGACCTCGTCGTCAAAATGAAGCTGGAGCTCGTCGGGCTGACCGGTTTTGAACATCTCAAACCGGCCCAGCTTAGCGGTGGAATGAAAAAACGCGTCGGCTTGGCCCGTGCTCTGGCGCTCGATCCTCAAATCCTTTTCTGCGATGAACCGACTGCGGGACTCGATCCGGTGATGACCGCTGTCATCGATACGCTTGTTTCCGATTTAACCAAAAAACTCGGCATTACTGCGGTGGTGGTCACTCATGATATGACCAGCGCCTTTCGAATCGCTTCCCGAATGATCATGCTCTATCAAGGACGCGTGATCGCGGAAGGAACCCCCGACGAAATCCGGAATAATCCGGACCCGGTCTTAAAACAATTCGTTAATGGAGAAGCCGATGGACCGATTCCACTGCGCCTCTCCAAGGACGATTACTTAAAACGCCTTTTGCAATCAACCTGAGGACTGAACTATGAAAGCCCAAACTGAACGATGGATCGCTACAAGCGTGATTATCGCCTCCCTGCTCCTTGTCGCCTCATTGGCGATGGTTCTTGGAAAATTCAGCGTCTCCTCAGGACAGCGCCGTCTCATTGTGAATTTCTCGAGCGTCACGGGGATTAACATTAACTCCACCGTCAAATATGCCGGAGCTCCCGTTGGACGCGTTCGATCCATCCGGGTCCTCCCACGCAAAGAACAGACCCTTCGCGAACGCAGCGTCGCTTGTATTCAGATCGAGCTCGAATTGACTCAAGTCTTGGAGATCGGGAATGATGTCAAAGTCGCCGTAAAACAGGATGGACTCCTCGGATCCCGTTACATCGGACTCATTCCGGGACGCCCGGATGCGGAGCTCCTCGCCGCCGGAACCGTTTTGGAAGGGGAAGATCTCGTCGAACTGACCGATCTCGCCCCTTATGCCAAGCAACTGCTTGTCGATCTTCAACCGATTGCGCTACGACTGGAAACCATCTCGGCCTCCCTCGATCAATCACTTCCGGCCATGCTCACTCAAATGCATGATCTGCTCGAAAGCGGAAACGACCTTGTCAGTATTGTCGGCACTCCGGAAGGAAAAGAACAGATCCGAAAATCGGTTGCCAACTTAAAAGTCATTACCGACAACTTGAAAGTCGTGACCACTCAGGCCAAAGGAATTACTTCCACACTCGGCGAACGTCCCTGGCGTTTGATCTGGGGCGGCGAACCGAATAAACTTCCGACCGAAGAAGAAATTCTCAAGGCTACTCGGGCCCTTCCGATTGCTCCTCCGACTGAAAAGTCTGAAGAAAAATCACGCAAACATCCTTAACATCGATGTCCACTGCAACGCCCCAAAATCTGCAGGATCGCTACCGGGCCCTGATGGAAGCGGCCAAGGGGCTGATTGCCTGCACGGATTTGGATTCGATTGTGGAGCATCTGCTACGCCACTCCATCCAGATGATGCAGACGGAAACCTGCTCGATGTATGTTCCCGATCCTGCAACGAAAGAATTGATTATCTACTCGGCCCGCGGTGAGCAGGACGAAGCGATTCATACCGTTCGAATTCCGTGGGACAAGGGAATCGCCGGTCACGTTTTTCAAGAAAAGAAGACGGTCCGGATCGATGATGTTCAAAATGATCCGCGCTTTATGCGGAGTATGGATAAAAAGACCGGCTTCGTCACCCGCGCCATGATCTGTATGCCGCTCTTGGAACGGGAACATTGTCTCGGGGTCATTCAAGGGATCAATCCGATCCATACGCCAACGTTTACCGATTTGGATCAGGAAATTTTCGAAGGGCTCGCCGGATTGGTGACCAGTGCCTTCGTGCGTCTGGAACGGGAACGACTTCGCGCCGATGAATCCCGAATGCAGCGAGAGCTTACACTCGCTCACGAAATTCAAAAATCATTTCTCCCTCCCCAATCAACGACACTTCCTCGCGCCGAACTTCATGTGCATTACCAGGCGGCCCGGACCTTGGGGGGAGATTTCTATGCCGTCATTCCCTTGGCCAATCATGCCGTCCTCTTTGCGGTTGGGGACGTTTCCGGGAAAGGGATTCCGGCCGCGCTGACCACGGCACAAGTGATTGGTGAACTAAGCGCTCTCGCCACGCTTTCTCAAAGAAACCTCACAGATCTCGTCAATACCCTCAATCATAATCTCTGTTCCCGTCTGAGCTCCGGACGCTTCGTCGCAACGACTTTTTTACTCTACGAGCCGGAATCCGAGCAGATGGAAATTCTCTGTGCCGGTCAGTTTTCGCCCTGGCGTTGGGAGGGTCAGAGTTGGAAACATCAAAGCATTGCCTCGGCGCTGCCGCTCGGCGTTTTTGCCAATTACCATTACCAAAGCACCAAGGTCCCCTGCCTTCCGGGAGAGCGCTGGATTCTCTGTAGCGACGGAATCAATGAAGGACGCAATCTGGCTGAGGAAGAGTACGGCTTTGAGCGGCTCGTCTCCTCCATGGGACTCGGACTTCCCGGGATTGTTTTGGAGCATGCTTGGAATACCTGGCACCAATTTGTCGATAGCGAGAATCTTCACGATGACGCCTGTCTCGGAATTCTCGCCTGCACCCCTCCCCACCACATGAAGGTCTCTTCCGAACCGAAAAATTGCAAAATTGTCCGTTCCTTTGTTGAAGGATGGTGCATGCATGCCGGACTTCCCGATCTCGACCGCGGTCAGATCGTTCTCGCCTTTGATGAAGCCTTCACCAATGTTCTTCGTCACGCCTATGAAGGTAAACCGGGACAGCCGATCGAAATTTCTGCGGCGATTGAGGAAAACAAACTGAATTTTCGCATGCGTGACTTCGGAAAACAATTTAAAGTCGAATCGCTTCCCGAACGAAACCCAAGCGAGCTTCGCCCGGGTGGAATGGGACTCCTCATTCTTCGCCAGACCTTCTCCATTGTGGATCACCAATCCCAGGAACCGGGAACCGAACTCCTGCTCTCCGCCGACTTGGTGGGACGAGCTTAATAAGCTGCCGCAACCTCGGTAGGCACCGATGGAGGCACGGCGCCCTCGGAGCGGTCGCCCTACCAGCCTCCAGCCAAATGACAAAAGTCAATCCATGCTAAAAAAGGCTTTGACCTTATATTTCATATATGGTACTAATTCCTTTAATGGAATTACCCTCAAACCTCAATTCAGCAGCGCCCGCTCTAACCCGGGGACTTGCGGTTCTGGCGACGCTTGAGGATGGCAGGGAAGTCTCGCTTGAAGCCATGGCGGGAAACCTAAAACTTCCGAAACCGTCGGTTTTTCGATTACTCGGTGCCCTTCAAGAACTTGGACTCGTTCGAAAAAATGCCGATAAGCGGTATCAGGCGCTCTGGAAATTGGTTCCTTTCGAAGATCTCCGAACCCTTCGTCGTCAACGTTTGGAGGCCCCCATGCGCGAGCTTTGCCAAGTAACGAGTTGTACGGTCGAGTGGTATGAAACTTCCAATCGAGGGATGGAATTGATCCGTCAGGAGGTTCCCGAAACTGAATTACGAGTCCAGGCTCGGCCCGGGTTTATCCGTACTTGGAATGAAGAGCTCGATTGCGTCGCGCTTCTGGGGCACGCCTTTTCCGGTAAACCACTCGTGAAGTCGACCGCGCTCAACTCTTTCAAAAAGGATGGACTTCGCGAACCGATTTCTCTCGCGTTGGCCCACCAGAAGATGACAAAGGCTCAAAGGGAGAAAACGGCGTGCGACCCTGCATTCAATCACAATGGAGTGCGGCGGGTCGCCGTTCCTCTCTTTCAAAACAACCAGTTTTATGGCGTTCTTGCCCTCGCCTCCATCTATCGCTTTCGTCCCCCACTTCAACCAAAACAGCTTCTTGAGCTCTTAAAGAAATTCACAAAGGAAATCTAATGAGAATTCTCTATATCGATATCGATAGTCAACGCCCCGATCATCTCGGATGCTACGGTTACCATCGCAAAACGAGCCCGGCCATCGATGCGATTGCTGCAGAAGGTCTGGTCTTTGAGCGATATTACACCTGCGACGCTCCCTGTCTTCCTTCGAGGACCGCACTCTACTCCGGGCGGTTTGGGATTCAAACGGGCGTCGTTGGTCACGGGGGAACGGCGGCTCAGCCAAAAGTTCAAGGTGCCGGACGAAATTTTCAAGACAACTTTTACGATCAAGGCCTTGCCAAGTGCCTTCAACAAATGGGCTACCATACGGCGATGATCAGCCCCTTTGGACAGCGCCATGCGGCGTGGCATTATTATGCCGGCTTTAAAGAGATTCATAACACAGGAAAGAATGGACAGGAGTCTGCGGAGGAGGTTCAGCCCATTGTCGAAAAGTGGATCAAGGAGAATGCCAACAAGGAAAATTGGTTTCTCCATGTAAACTACTGGGATCCCCATACCCCCTATCGTGTTCCGATGGAGTACGGAAATCCGTTTGAAAAGGATCCCCTCCCGAAGTGGCTCGATGACGATGCAGTCATCCAGCGACACAATCAGGCGACAGGACCCCATACATCGCTCGATATCAACATGTACAATGATCAAACCAGCGCGAAACATCCCCGCCAGCCCGGGAAAGTCACGGATCGCGAGAGCCTCCGTCAATTAATTGACGGCTACAATACCGGCACCCGCTATGTCGACGATCAGATCGGCAAAGTCGTTGCCATGCTCAAGGCTGCTGGAGTTTACGAAGAGACGGCCATTATCATTTCGGCGGATCACGGGGAAAACCAAGGGGAGCTCGGAATTTATGCGGAGCATGGAACGGCCGATGAGGGAACGTGTCACATTCCGATGATCATTAAATTTCCCGGTGCTGCCCGTGGCAAACGCGCAACCGGACTTCATTATAATCTGGATCTCGCGCCAACCCTGATGGAGCTTTTAGGAGGAGAAATCCAACCGCTCTGGGATGGCAAATCCTTCGCAAAAACCATTCTGAAAGGAACGGAGCAAGGCCGGGATCAATTGGTGATCAGTCAATGCGCGCACGTTTGTCAACGATCCGTGCGATGGGATCAATGGCTCTACATTCGAACCTATCACGATGGCTTTCATCTTTTTCCGCAGGAAATGCTCTTTGATCTCGTCGCGGATCCGCACGAACAGAACGATCTTGCCCCAAAAAATCCAGAAATTTGCCGCGAAGGAATCTGGAGGTTACAGCAGTGGCACGACGAGCAGATGCAAAAGATGGCAAAAACCGCCAACGACGTCGTCGATCCGATGTGGACCGTCATACGGGAAGGCGGCCCTTTCCATGCCCGCACCGGGCCATGGAAAGTGGGGCAACCCGGAACCGAAGGCTTGCGTACCTACCTCAAACGGCTGGAAGCGACCGGGCGTCACGAAGGGGCTGAAGAATTGCGCCAACGCTACGCCGAGACCTTAAAGGATTGAGTTCATTCCATTTTGGGAATGGGGCAATTTGTCGAGCCTCTCCTGGATCAGCGGGACCGGAGGCATCTGACTATTTTGTTCCCATTCCAACAGACTGAACCATCTGGAAGAGTTTTCCTTCGGATTTGATCGAGGGGGCAATGATGATTTCAGTCTCCTGGAACTCGCGCATATTGGAGGCGCCGACATTTCCCATACAGGTCATGATCGCACCGACCAAATTTTGAGATCCATCATCCACCGTCGCAGGTCCAAAGAGGATCTGTTTCACCGAGCCGGTGATTCCGACTTGAATTCGCGTTCCACGAGGCAAGTTGGCATGAGGTGTTGCCATTCCCCAGTGATTCCCCTTCCCTGGTGCCTCTTCCGCACGGGCAAAGGCCGAGCCGACCATGACGGCATCCGACCCACAGGCCAGCGCTTTGCAGACATCGCCGCCTTTGGACATCCCACCGTCGGTGATAATCGGAACATAGCGGCCTGTCTTCTTGAAAAAAGTATCGCGAGCCGCAGCCGAATCAACCGTCGCCGTCACCTGGGGAACTCCAAGACCGAGAACCCCACGTGAAGTACAGGCCGCTCCAGGACCGACACCAATTAGCACCCCGGAAACGCCGCATTCCATCAACTCAAGAACGACTTTGTAGGTCACCGCATTTCCGATAATGATCGGAATCTTCGAGCGCTTGCAGAAATCCGCAAGTTCAAGAGACTTGTACTCACTCGAGAGGTGACGAACCGTGCTGACCGTCGACTGCACCACAAAAACATCCGCACCGGCTTCTTGAGCAATGGCCGCATACCGTTCCGCCTTTTGAGGGATCGACGAGACCGCCGCAAGGACTCCATTTTTCTTGAGCTCCTGAACCCGTCGGGCGATGAGCTCTTCCTTAATCGGAGCTGTGTAAATCTTCTGGATGAATTCGGTTACCGCATTCTTGTCCTGCTTGACGATCTGCTCCAGGACTTCTGTCGGATTCTCGTAACGGGTCTGAACCCCCTCGAGATTGATCACTCCCAGTCCTCCAAGCTTTCCCATCTCCGTGCAGAAGCGCACATCGGTCACGCCATCCATCGCGCTCGCGATGATCGGGATTTTCAACTTAATCGGCTTACCGCTCGGATGCGGAATTTCAAACGAAGTATCAACCTCATTCGGATTTACTGTGATTTCTCCCGGGACCAACGCGATTTCATCAAATCCATACGTGACCCGTGCCTTACGATTCCGACCAATCCACATTCCCATACTCTATTTCTCCTTAAGTTGAACTGATTCTTGAACGGCTCCACACCCCGTGCATTTGACGCGGAAGCGTGGAAAATCCTGATTGATGAGTGCGCCGCAAACGGAACAGATCAACTGGCGTTTTTGTGGTAATACCGAACGACGTCTTTGCCATAGGTAAGACAACCATGCGATCAAAACGACGGCAAGAAAAACCGTGAGATAAATGATAAAAATTCCGGATAAAGAAACCGTCATTGTTTTTTCTCCTCCGAGCTTTCAAAGACCCAGTAGATCGTCGCCGTCCCCCATTCCAACTTTTTACTCTCCGATATGGAAAAAGGGAGCTTTCGAAAGAGATCCACGGCCATCGCGTCAACGGCAACCGATCCACAACTCTCTTCCACAAGGACAAAGCGCTCAATCCCATCGGGTTTTAATCCAACGGAGAGCATGGTGACACCAGCTTCATTCAGCAGACTCACCCGGGCTTTCGGAAGCGTCGGCATGGCTCCTTTGAAGCGAGCTTGCAATCTTTTCCCCAAGACAACGCGGGTTTCTGCTTGAAGGGGAGGGATGATTATTTCCGGATAGGAAAATCCCAGCAGTGGCGCTTTGATCGCTTCTTCCGCTCGTTTCGCCGTATCGTCCCAATTTCCTGAAAGAAAATCGAGATCACGACCGGATCCCACGGTGATCGTTTCGGATGTCGACCCCGACTGAAAATGAGGATGAAAAGGGTGCGCCTCTTCGACTCGAAGTTTGGGAGGAACCAGAAGCAGGCTCGGATCTCTCAATGCATTCCAAAAAGTCATTCGTTGATAGGCTTCAGGACCTGCCGCAATCTCGGAGAGCAGGGAAACCGTCGCCCGGCGTGAAGACATCTCATCTTGGCGCGGATATTGAACTCGAATCAAAAAAAAGATTCCAAAATGCACCAAAATGATTAAAAAGAAAATTCCTCCCAAACGACGCTTCTCCGGGGGAAGAACATCAAGAACCCGGAATTTAAAATTAGGGACGGGAAGCATCTTCCACCGCCTGGGTCGCCAGTACCACGGAAAATCCCTGACTCAACGCCAGATTCATGAGATTCACCACAACCCCATTCGGAACAGCTTGATCGGACTTTAACACCAGCGTTGCTGAATTTTTACCGGGCCGAATTTTTTTGAGCGATGTCCGAAGGGTCTCCAGGCTCATGTGTTCATCGTTGAAAAAATAAAGTGGCTCGCGTTTCATTACGGTACCGGTAACAGGGTCCCGCTTCTCGGCCTCAAGAAGAACGGTAATCACCAGATTGTTCGTCTGAATCCCCTGTCCCCAGAGACTCCGGGGAATTTCAATGCGTAGCCCGGGTTGCAGGATAAAAGACCGGCTTAACATGAAAAAAACCAACAGGAGAAAGACGACGTCAATGAGTGGGGTCATATCCACGGCCCCTTTCACCAACAGTAGATTCCGACGCAGCTTCATGCGGTCTTCTTTGCCGACCCCGACTCCGCCTTCGGCATTTCAATAATTTCCTTTACCGGGGGCTCGATCAAGACGTGAACCATTTCAATCCCCGCGCGCTCCATATCACTGATCATGTGATGAGAGCGAGTGACCAAATAATTGTACGCCACGTAGCTCGGAATTGCCACGACCAATCCTGCCGCCGTGGTAATGAGCGCCGTCCAAATTCCCCCCGCCAGATCCGCCATTCCAGCCGCACCGCTCTTCTGACTGATTTGCATGAAGGCCTCGATCATCCCCATCACCGTTCCCAAAAGCCCCAACAACGGACTAATGTAACCGATGGTGGCCAAGATCGGCAAATTCGCCTCCAATCTCGGCACCTGAAGTTGTGCCACTTCTCGAATTACTTCTCGCAATTCGGAAGGAGGAAGATGCCGGGAAAGAATTGCTTTCTGCACCACCTGAACCACCGGACCATACCCCTCTTCACAACGCTCCAACGCCTCAAGATAATCGCGTTTGCGCACCAGATTGACAATCCCAACCAGAAATTCCGTCACCCGTAAATGACAGCGATGAAAATAGAGGAGTCGTTCTACAAAAACCGCAATCGCCCCCATGCTGCAAAAAAGAATGAGCCACATGAGGGGCCCCCCTCGTTGCATGATATTAAAAAGTCCAACGCTCTCCCCTAACAGCGAGGTTCCGTCCACTTGTGCCAGGCAAAACATAGCGCCATCCTACCAGATGAAAGACTTACTCTCGGACAACAACTCCTCACCCCGCCAGAGCGAGAAACGCCAAGACTGGATCGGACCGCCTTTTTCATAAGCATCCCCCACAATTGAAAAGCTTGAACGAACCGCCCCTTTTGCTCCCGGATGCGCTAAGGTCAACGTTCTCACAACATCTCGCGTATTCACCTGCCGATATTCCAAGCGCGCCTCCACATCCGTCGGGGCTCCCGTGTTCACCCAGCTAATGACGTAAATCTGTCCCCGGGCGTTCCGTTGTTCCTCAGCGGAAATGGCGCCATAGGTCCAATATTTTTGCTCAAACTCCAAAGATTTATTCCCAGCCGTCTTGATTCCACTCGTCGTCCGTACTTCATGAACCTTTGTCACCTTGAAATTCGGATTCAGCGGGGGCTTGACCGCTTCGGCGCGCTGGACCGGAACGCCTCCTTGTGTCTCAATGGTCGGGTTCGTCCCGCCCGTCGGTTTTTGTGCCGGTTCCGTTCGAGGAAGCTCCCGGGCCATCAGCCCGCTGATTCCTACGATCCAAAATAAGAGGAAAGCGATTCTTCGCATCCTCATTTGTAGTCCCCCTCACACCCCTCTGTCAACTTTAAGTCCACTTGACCAAAATATCGCGCAATTGCTTCAAAGTCACCGGCTTGGCCAAATAATCATCCATTCCGGATCGAAGACAGCGCTCGCGATCCTCCGGCATCGCATCAGCCGTCATCGCAATGATGGGGGTTGGACCCTTCTCTGCCTCCTGTTCACGAATCAAACGAGTCGCCTCATACCCATCCATTTCAGGCATCTGGCAGTCCATTAAGACCAGATCATAATGAAAGGCCTTTGCCAGTTGGACCGCTTCCAGACCATTCCCCGCGACATCGACCCAAGAACCGATTTTTTTAAGCATTTCCCTCGTCAATTTCACGTTTCCGGGATTATCCTCTGCCAAAAGGATTCTTCGCCGAAGCGGCTCCCTTTCGAAGAAATTCTCGCTCGGAACCCGATCCGGAGCTCCCTCTTCGAGTTTCAGAATCGCTTCCATTAAAAGCGTCGGACGAAGCGGATGCATCAACATTTCGATGCGCCGAATTCCGATTTTTTGTACACGCGAGGGCGGTTTTCCAATCTTGTGGATTAAAATCCATCCGCCGATCTGATCGCAAAAATCGGAACCGAGGGTCGTCTCCGGAATCCAATCTTCGTTGATCAAAGCGAGATCATGCGGATTCGAGCGAATTTCCTGAAGGCCCGTTAATTTAAAAGCTTCCTCACTGCACCAGGATCGCACCCGGAATCCCCAATGCTCCAGATATTGCGTCGCGACCTGTACCTCGTCCTTTGAAGCGAATGCCACCAATACCTCCTTCCCCTGCCCATGCGGAAGACGCGTGGACCTCTCATTGCCCTCTCCCTCCAGAGGGAGCGGAAGGTGGATCCAAAAACTGGACCCTTTCTGATATTCGCTCGTCACTCCAATCTTCCCCCCCATCAGCGAACAGAGACTCTTGCAGATCGCCAAGCCCAACCCGGTCCCCCCGTATCGACGAGTGGTGGAAGAATCGACCTGCGAAAAACGTTGAAATAAAACTCCAATCTTGTCCGGCTGAATCCCAATTCCTGTATCAATCACTTCGATTCTCAAAACCTGCGAAACCGTTCTTACTCTAACCGCAATACTTCCGGCATGGGTAAACTTGACCGCGTTTCCGACGAGATTCAGGAGAATCTGCCGGATCCGGCCGACATCACCCACATACCGGCGGGCAAGCTCCGGAGGATAATCGAGATAATATTCCAACGACTTCTCTGAAATCCGCAGCGCAAACAATTCCAGCACCTCCTCGATAGCCAAAAGCAGATCGAATGGATTGGCCTCGATCTGGAGGCGCCCCGCCTCGAGTTTTGAAAAATCGAGAATGTCATTAATCAAGCTCAGAAGCGCCTCACCCGAACATTGTAAGGTATGAACGTAATCCCGTTGCTCTTCACTCATCTCCGTCTCCAGGAGCAAACTCGTCATTCCAATCACCCCGTTCATCGGAGTCCGGATCTCGTGACTCATCGTTGCCAGGAATTCGCTCTTCGCCCGACTGGCTTCCTCCGCCTCTTCCTTGGCCTTCAATAGCTCTTCTGCAGCAACCCGACGATCCGTCGCATCAAACAACGCTCCATCCAGATAGAGAACCTTTCCAGTTTCATCATAAATGGCGCGCCCCTGTTCATGAATCCATCGAATCATTCCGTTGCGATGCACAATGCGGTATTCAATGACCCAGGGAGATCGTCGCACGACGGCACTCATCACCTCCCGTTCCACCTCCGCCTGATCCTCCGGGTGAATCACGCTCGTATACGTTCGAATCTTACTCTCGATAAAATCAGTGCTCGGGTAACCGCTCATCTCCACAAAGGCATCGCTTAAAAATTCCATCGTCCAATCGGAGTCGCAAGCACACCGATAGAAGGCTCCTGGAAAATTTTGAATCATCGTGCGAATCTGAACCTCCTTCTGATGACTCAATTTCTCCAAACTCAACCGTTCATCCATCTCCTGCGTCAAATTGCGATTCACTCGAACCAATTCAAGAGTCCGATCCTGAACTTCACGCTCGACCCGTTCGGACTGATGCAAAACTTCCGACAAATGAAGTGAGGCAATGAGGGTCAGCAAAATTCCAGCAAATAAAATCCCCCACTCTTGATAAAGCGTATAATGGCGAAAAAACTCAGGGGTCGGATGAAGCTGATACTCCCACTTCCGTCCCGCAACTTCATATTCATAAATCCAAGGGACGACCGTCAGTGAAAGACCTCGATACCAGCGTGAGGATGATTCTGGAAAGGGATGTCTTCCGGTTTGAGCCAAAATGACCGGCGCATCCGGATCCGTCCGGTCCGTTAAGATTCCAGTATAAAATTTCCCGGCGGGAGCAATTCCCTCGGTTTCATCCTCATTGATCAAGGTTTCGATATCCACCCGCATTCCAATAAATCCGACAACCTGTTTCGTAAGGGAATCCTTGGAGATTCGAACCAGCGGACGATAGAATTGAATGGTCGGAAACGGCAGCCACTCCTCATCTCTAAAAACAAATGCGGAGTAGAGCGGTTTATCCAATCGAAGCGCCTTCCGCAAGAGCTCCAGCTTTTCTGGATTCAATCCAAGATCCGGATTTTTTCCAGAGGGCAACGCAGGGATCTGATATTCGGCAGGAAAAAAAACATTCCCGGGAGGAAGCTCCATTTTTTTGGAATAGCTTCGGAGCAACGATTCCATCTGATTCCGATCCCGCTTCGGAATCCATTTTAACGAAATCAACCCGTGATACTGCTCCAGAAACCCCGACGTATATTGCGCGAACTCCTCCGCCTCAACCGAACGAGAGCCCTCATAAAAACGATGGAGGGAATCTTGAACCGAAAGAACCCGATCCATTCGATCTGCGAGACGCTGTTCTTGGGCTACCGCAAGACGGACAAACTCGCTTTGAAGACGATTCTGTTCAGATTTTCGAAAGACAAAAAAAAGGACCCCTGAAAGAAAAAACCCCGTCAGTAGAGTCAGAATCACTGAAAGATTCGGAACCCAACGGGGTTGTTTCAAAGAAACCGGCTCACTCATCTTCTACCGGTCTCGAACGCCTGCTTGTGACAGGCTTCTTCGGATCAAAATTATTTTGTCGGAGGAACAGAAGATCCGTCCGGCATCGGCATTTGAATGTTACCATTCAACACGCCACCCTGCGAAACGATAAAGCGAGGTGCTTTAATATTCCCATTAACCACTCCACTCGGAGCGACGTCCACTTTATCCGCTGCGTCGATCGAACCGGAGACCGTTCCAGAGACCTGAACGCTCTTGGCAGAAATCTCTGCCTTGACCTGACCGCCTTGCGAAACGGTCAAATTTTCCTTGATTCGCACCTGACCCTCGATGATGCCGTCGACCACGATATTCTCGTCGCCAATAACGTCGCCTTTGATCTTGATCGTCTTTCCGATGTATGTGGGAGTGAGTGACATAGCCGCTAGAAAAGCGAATTCTTCCGGGGCGTCAATCCTTTTTTGTCATTTCTACTCACTCCTGTCCAAAATAAAACCCGATCACCGAGGTGAAACCGGGCGGGGGGATTGAAATCCAAAAGGAGGGGGCATTTCCCGCGAAATACGCGAAACACGCCAAAGGGGAACCATCCTGCCCGCGAATCGCGCCAATCACCGCGAATTGAATTTAAGAATGGGAGGGGAGTTGGAGGCGTCGTCC
>CAZKRU010000043.1:0-36318 GCA_964555235.1 uncultured Verrucomicrobiota bacterium | reverse complement strand
CCTTGGCGGGCTTAGCGAGAGATGAATCCACTTCACAACCGTGTCAGCACGTTCCTCGGGCAGGAGCTTGGTGTGAAATTACTGAACCAACCGCGCTCCGTCCGCTGCCGTCGTCACCAAACACTCCACCTGGGGATGCGCTTTTTGAAGGGAAGCAATGAATCGATCCACCGACTTCTCCTCCACCAAATTGATCGTCGCCCCCCCAAATCCGCCGCCACTGAGACGGGATCCATAACATCCCTTCACTTTTTTCGCCGCAGCCACCAGAAGATCGAGCTCGGGACAGGAATTCTCAAAATGTTTTTGAGAGCTTTCGTGCGATTGCAACATCAGGGCCCCAAACAACTTGAGATCTCCCGACTTGAGTGCCAATAATCCCGCTTGAACCCGTTCATTCTCTCCCACCACATGGCGCGCCCGTTTTTTCGGAAGCTCCGGCATTGTTGCCGCCTCCAATTGACTCATGGTGACATCTCGCAATGCCTTCACATTCAGATGCCCCGCCGCCGTTTCACAGGAAACCCGCCGCTCGTTGTATTCGCCCGTCACCAAGGCGTGCTGTGCATGAGAGTTCGCGATCACAAACCGCGCCCCGGCTGGCATCGGAAACGTCTCAACCTCGAACGTGCGACAGTCGATGAACGTAATACATCCGGCCTTGCTAAAGAGACTTGAAATCTGGTCAAGCAGTCCGCATTTCACTCCGACATACTCGTGCTCGGAAGCCTGTCCGATTTTGGCGATTTCCAAATTGGAAAAACTCGTTTGATAGAGCTTTTGCAAAAAAAGCCCGGTCGCCATCTCCAACGCCGCACTGCTGCTCAGCCCGGCCCCCATGGGCAGTGTACTGGAAATCTCCATCTCAAATCCTTTCGGAGGAAGCCCCCGCTTCCAAAATTGACTCACCACGCCCAATACATAATTTGCCCAAGTCTCCTCCTTTTGGGGAGCCACCTCTGATAGGGGAATTCCCAATTCACGCTTAAGATCCAAGGCCCGCAAATGAACCCCCCCCTTATGACTCTCTCTTCCAACCACGGTCGTTCCACGATCCACCGCGATTGATAATACGTAGCCCTCATTGTAGTCAGTGTGATTCCCCAATAATTCCGCACGTCCAGGAGCATAAACCGTGATCATCCCTGATGACGTTGCAAAAAATCCGTCTGCAATCCAGAGAAAAATCCAATATTTCGCATTTGATCTTTCCATGCAGCATCCCTAATTTTTACTTTATGACGAAGAGGCTCTATTTTGTCCTGTGGCTCGGAGTCATTTTCACCCATACACTCATTTCAGAAGAACTGGTCATCGTTGCCGATCCCTGGCTTCCATTCAATGGCGGCATCGACGATCCTCACCCTGGATATCTGATTGAAATCGCCAAAGCGGTTTTCGAACCGGCGGGAACCAAGGTGGTCTACAAAAATGTCAACTGGGCCCGCGCCGTGGAGGATGCCCGGCAGGGAAAAGTCGATGCGATTGCGGGTGCTTTTGTTTCGGATGCCCCTGACTTTGTCTTTCCCAAGGAGCCGCTGGGAATCGTGGAAAATCACTTCTATGTAAAAAAGGAGTCCCCCTGGCGCTATCAGGGAATTTCCTCTCTCGAAAAAATCTCATTGGGAGTCATTAATGGATATTCCTATGGCTCCCTGGATGATTATGTTTCCAAGAACAAAAACAATTTTGAGCGCATCCAGATGGTCTCCGGCGAAAATGCCCTCGAACAAAATATCAAAAAGCTGATGGCCGGACGGATCGATGCCGTCGTGGAAGTCAAATCGGTGTTTCAATATCTCATCAAAAATCGTCCCGAAGCCGCGGCTCTCGTGGATGCCGGCGGGCTTCCTCGAATCGAAGTCTTCATCGCCTTCTCCCCCTCCCACCCTCAATCCAAAAAAAGGGCAGAATTTCTCTCGCAAGGCGTTCAATCCCTTCGCAAAAACGGGCGACTGAAAACCATCCTCGAGTCTTATGATTTAAAGGATTGGAAATGAGTCTAATCCATTGGATTCAAAGCTCTCTTGCCCGTTTCTACTCCACTCTGATCATTGTCATTGTCTCGCTCTTTCTCAGCATCTACGCCATTCACACCTCCCACCAAATCAAACACCTCTCAGAAAGCCGCCTCCAGGATCAAATCCAACTCACCAACCAGATCGCTGCAGACGCATTCAGCGATGCCCTCTGGAATTTTGATTTTCCGAACATTAACACCCTTCTCGACTCCCTCCTCTATTCTGAAATCATCATCCGAGCCGAGGTCCAAGGAACCAACGATCCTGCCCCGATCATTCGCGGACGCCCTATCTCCGCCAGTGAGATTAATGAAGGAACGGTCTTTAAGCAGATCACTCCCATTGAATTTCAAAAACAAAAGGTCGGCACTCTCACGATTTATTTCTCTCGCGAACAATCCATTCTTGACGTTCAAAGCCGCCTGAAAGATACCTTGATTCTCTGGTTCCTCATGGTGGCCAGTATTTCAGGCACTACTTATTTTTTCACCCGTCAGGCTATTATTCATCCCATTCTCAAGCTTCAACAATCCGCTGAGCAAATTACCGCCGGCAACTACAACCACCCCATCCAATCGTTGGGGAAAAATGAAATCGGAAAGCTTTCCCATGATTTGGAAAAAATGCGGAGCTCGTTTCTGCGCTTCGTCGAAGACCTAAAGCACTCCCACTTCCGAATCCAGGAAGCAAATCTGCAACTTGAAGCAAAAGTGACCGAACGCACCAAGGAACTCTCCTCCACGAACAAAATCCTCCAGGAAGAAGTCAAAGAGCGTATCCGTACCGAAGCAGATCTGAAGATCGCCCGAGACCAAGCGGATGAAGCCAACCAGATCAAGTCTCAATTCATCGCCAATATGAGCCATGAACTTCGCACCCCACTCACCAGTATCATCGGATTCAGCGAGTTACTCCTTCAAGAAATGCAGGATCCCTCTCATGCCGGATGGAGAGAAGAGGTTCAAATCATCCGCGAGTCCGGACAGCATCTCCTCGCCATTATCAACGACATTCTCGATCTCTCCAAAATCGAGGCGGGCCGAATGGACGTACAGGTTTCTGAATTTATCCTTCAGCGCGTCATCAACGAAGTCGCCGCCATGGTCAACGCTTCTTTCCAACAAAAGGAGAATCGCCTCCTCCTGGAGCTCACCCCAAACAACACACCACTTTTTTCGGATGAACGGAAAATCCGTCAATCCCTCCTGAATCTCATCAGCAATGCCAACAAGTTCACAGATCGAGGCACGGTCATCGTTAAAATGGAATTCTTTCAGGAATTCACCCACCCCTGGGTTCGAATTCAAGTCCAGGACTCCGGAATTGGCATGACACCCGCCCAACAGGAAAAACTTTTCCAACCTTTTTACCAAGCCAACTCCAGCTCCACTCGACAACAAGGAGGAACAGGTCTTGGCTTGGCAATTTCCAAGCGCTTCTGCGAAATGATTGGGGGACGTGTTTATTGCAAGAGCGCATTGACCGAGGGAACCACGATGACCATTGAAATTCCGACGAGCTCTCGCCCTGAATCGTAATCATTATGGCACGCATCCTCCTCATCGAAGATCAGCCGAACAATGCTCGGCTCATTCGCCGTTTTCTGGAAAAAGCGGGTCATGAGTTGCACTGGGCAAGCAATGGAAGCGATGGCTTAAAAGAGTCAAAAGCCTTGAATCCGGACCTCGTCATCATGGACGTCGGACTGCCGGATATGGAGGGCTACACCGTCTTGAAATTACTCCGAACCGATCCCGGCACACAAGAGATCCGCGTTATCATTCTCACCGCACGGGCACTTCCCGAAGATCGCAAGCGCGCCCAAGAAGCGGGGGCCACCGATTTCATGACCAAGCCGATCGATTTTCCGCTTCTTCAAAAACGGATTCATGAGCTCACCAAGCATTAAAGCATCGCTGTACAGCCCCCCCAAGCTCGTGAGTATTGGAGTCCCATTGCAACACATGGGACAAATGAAGATCATTTCGTTCCGATGGGCGGCGAAAACATGATTATATCGGGGTCACCCTACCAAATTTCTACTGAATATTCGCCTTCAGCGTAATATTTCCGACGCGGGTATTTTTGTTTTTTCCGCGATTGAAGAAGCTGCGATTGAATTCCTCGGTCGCGTTGTCGAATCCTCCAATGACCATGGAGCCGCCATTGGCGATGGTGACGGTGGTGGCGAGTTTTCGGAACTGAACGGTTTCCGGGTTGGTCTCAACCAGGCTCGTAATTTCAGGGAGGAGTTCGACGGTGATGAGTTCGCCAACGACCATAGGGCGAATTCGGAGTTGCGAACCAATTTTTTGCCAGTGGGGAACTCCGGTAACCAATCCCAATCCGTTGGCGTAGGACCAGAAATAGTCGACAAACGGAACCTCTTCGCCGATCTGGATCGCGGCGCTCCCACCGCTTTGAACGACAAGAAATTGAGCATTGAGGGAGTCATTTCCACCATTCTGATTCTTGAGAGTAACCCTTCCTCCCCGGTCTTCACGATTTCCGACGTCAATGCCTCCAATTTTTGTTCGTCCTTCAACCGTAAATTGACGTTGGATCTCATCGCCAAACTCCTGAAGTGTCACATCAATCCTCACATTCGGCTTCGGCGCGTTGACTTCCTGCATCACGGAATCAATTAAACTTAAACTAGAAGGAATATCCTGTACGATCAGCTTCCGTTGAGGCTCCAAGGCGATGACTTTTCCTTGGGGTGAAAGAAGCGCTTCAATGCTTTTTTTGACTTCGGTAAAATCGCCCGAGTTGACCGGATAGGTGCGGGTAAGTTTCGGTTCCTGTCCCCAAGAGACCGAGAGTAAAAGGAAGAAGAGAAGAATTACGCGCATCTCAGAGAGATAACTCTCATTTTGGATAAAATCAACCTCGCGGAGTGTTTTTTTACGCAGAAAACATTTCTGAAAGAAAACCCGCCTCAGCCGGAGGACTGATTGGTTTGGTGCGGGGGCAAAGGGGGGCACAGCCACCGTGCTCGCAGAGTGCAAAAACAGTCTCTCTTCCTCTTTCCTCAGAGTAAAATGAAGAACGAACTTCGCGCTGGATTTGTGAACACTTCGGGCTAGCGTGATTTTTCTCATGAGCACCCACTCGCACCGCCCGCTTTCCGATCAACAGAGCGAGCCGGATACCCGGAACCTCCGGATCGATAAAGTCGGCGTCAAAGGACTCCGCTATCCGATCCAAGTCCGTGATAAAACGCATCAGGTTCAGAACACCATTGCGACCATGAGTCTCTTGGTCGACCTTCCCCATCACTTCAAGGGAACTCACATGAGCCGATTCGTCGAAGTCCTCAACTCCCATGGGAGCCTTGTTCATGTCAAAAATATTCCGGAGATGTTGAAGGAACTCCAAAAACGCCTTCAAGCTGAAGCCGCCCACATCGAAATGGAGTTTCCTTACTTCATCGAAAAAAAAGCTCCTGCAACCGGAGCCAAAGGACTCGTCGATTACGTCGCCCGCTTTGAAGCCGCCGCTTACGGAGCCGAGATCGATTTTATCCTGACTGTTATTGTTCCCGTCACCACCCTTTGCCCCTGTTCCAAGGCGATCAGCGAGTACGGCGCTCACAATCAACGCGGCTACGTGACCGTCTCCATCCGTTTTAGTAATACCGTCTGGATCGAAGACCTCATCAGCATCATTGAATCCTCCGCCAGCAGCGAAATTTTCTCCCTTCTCAAACGTCCTGACGAAAAAGCCGTGACCGAGCGCGCTTACGATCATCCGGTCTTCGTTGAAGATCTCGTGCGCAATGTCGCACTCCGTCTGAATAAGCATACCGATGTCACCTGGTATAAAGTCGAAGCTGAGAACATGGAAAGCATCCACAATCACGCCGCTTACGCCTGCATCGAAAAACCTTCAGAATCCTGATCCTCTTATGCTCCCCAACACTCAAGCGTTTCATTTTCTCGGAATCTGCGGTACCGCCATGGGCGCTGTCGCAGCCATGCTCAAAGACCTCGGCTACGAAGTCACCGGCTCCGACGAAAATGTTTATCCCCCCATGTCGACGTTTCTTGAAAGCAAAGGAATCCGAATCCAAGCCGGCTACAAACCTGAAAATCTCCCCAAAAAAGATGCCGTCATCGTTGTGGGGAACGCCATTCGCCGGAGCAATCCCGAACTCGAAGCAGCGCTTGATGCCAAGCGATTTTATCTTTCGCTACCGGAAGTTCTCAAGTTTTACTTCCTCCGCCAAAGCCATAATATCGTCATCACTGGAACTCACGGAAAAACCACCACCACCACCCTCACGACTTGGCTCTTTGAGAACGCCGGAGAAAAGCCCTCCTACTTGATCGGCGGAATTCCGCTTAACTTCGATCAAGGCTGCCGTCGCCAAGCAGGAAAGCATTGGATCATCGAAGGCGATGAGTACGACACCGCCTACTTCGACAAGCGAAGCAAATTTCTCCATTACCTCCCCGAACTCGTCGTCATTAACAATGTCGAATTCGACCATGCCGACATTTACGAAAATCTTGCCGCGATTCAGCTCTCCTTTCGAAGACTCGTTAATATCGTTCCCCGCAATGGAATGATCCTCGTCAATGCCGACGATCCCAATGCCATTGAAGTCGTTAAAGCCAGTCAAGCCCCCATTCTCGAAGTCGGATTTTCCGCCAATGCCGGAGCCCGGATTCTAAATGTCGCCTATCATCCCGAACACAGCGAATTCGAACTCTTCCAACATCGCTTCAGTGTTCCGATGGGAGGGGAGTTCAATGTTCGCAACGCAGCAATGGCCGTTGCCTCCGCCCACTTTTATCAAATCCCCTTCGACAAGATTCAAGAGGGACTTCAGACCTTTAAAGGAATCAAACGTCGCCAGGAAGTTCGCGGAGAAATCAACGGGATTACTGTCATCGATGACTTCGGACATCATCCCACCGCTCTGCGCGAGACAATCAAAGCCCTCAAGATTCGCTATGCGGGTCGCCGGCTTTGGGCCATTTTCGAGCCACGCAGCAACACCACTCGTCGTGCCGTTTTCCAAAACGATCTCCCAACCGCTCTCGCCGAAGCGGATGGCATCTACGTCGCCCAAATCGCCGCGCTGGATCAAATCCCCGTCGAACAGCGTCTCAATCCTGAAAAAGTAGTTGCCGATTTGAAAAAACTGGGAAAACCGGCCTTCTATGAAAACGGCGCAGACGCGATTATTGCCTCCCTTCTCCCCCAATTGAAAAAAGGAGATGTCGTTGCAGTCTTCAGCAATGGCGGTTTCGGTGGCATTCACCAAAAACTCCTCGATCAACTTGCCGCATGAATTCGCTTCGAATCGCTACTTGGATGCGACCTAGCGATGATGCCTGGTTTCCCAAAATCTTCGCGCGTTATCCCGACGCCCTCCTTCTGAACGAACGAACCGAGTCCTTTGACTTCGCAACCGCAGATGCCCTCCTCCTCACCGGTGGACAGGATATCAGTGAAAACTATCTTCAGCAGCCGATCCCGAATCCGGCGCACATCGAAGATGCCAAACCGGATCGAGATGCCTGGGATTTTCCCGCGCTCAAGCTTGCCATGGAAAAAACCCTTCCGATTCTTGCCATCTGCCGGGGAACTCAAATTCTGAACGTCGCTCTTGGCGGAACCCTTCATCTCGATGTCGATGGACACGATCTTCCCACCCAGAAGGACAGTAACTGCCAGCCACTGCGCTATGCCTCGGGAGTTGCTGCTCCGTTTTATTATGAAAAAGTCAACAGCTCACACCATCAAGCCCTCGATGAAGTGGCAAACGATCTCGAAGTTGAAGCGTGGCATGCGGAAGATGGAATCATTGAGCAAGTCCGACTCAAGAATTACCCTTACGCCTTTGGCACCCAGTATCATCCGGAACGGCACCCGATTTATTTCCCGCTTTTTGATTCCTTTGTGGAAGCGACGCGAATCTCAAAGGCAGCTCGCGAATCTCAAAAGGGAATGTAATCCATGATCTACCGCCTCGGATCCGTTCCTTACCTCAATGCGAAACCGCTCCTCGCCGGATGGCAAGATCCCATTGCCTTCCTTCCTCCCAATCGTCTTTCCCGAGCACTCACCACGGGTGATTTGGACGCCGCGCTGGTCCCCGTCCTTTTTCCCTTGGAACATCCGGAATATCTCCTTGTCGATGGAGTTGGCATCGGTTCGCGTGGCGCGGTCTACAGCGTCATTCTCGTTTCGTCCGTCCCTCAAAATCAGATCCGAACCATTGCCCGCGATCCCGAATCCCTCACCTCCAATCTCCTCGCCTGGGTTCTCTTTGATCAATACCTCAAACAGCCGATTGATCTCGTCGATTCCGATTATTCTGCCGATGCCAAAATCTTAATTGGTGACCGCGCCATGGATTTCCGACGAAGCAATCCGGAAACTCCCGTCATGGATTTGGGCGAAATGTGGTGGAAAGAAACCGCGCTCCCTTTTGTCTTTGCCGTCTGGGCGATTCGCCCTCAACTTGAACGCTCTGAAGCATTGGATCTGGCCGAAAAATTACGCACAGCGAAAACCCGCGGGATGGCCACCCTTTCGAGCTTTATTCGAAATCCCCGCGATTACCAATATCTCCACCACGATCTCCACTATCCGATTGGACCCGAAGAAAAAGCGGGAATTGATCGCTTTGCGGATGGCCTTCATCGAGGGGGATTACTCCCACGCCTCCCGCGAATGAAGTGGATTTGAGTTTTCTGCATTTCTCTGAGGAAAGCAGGAATACAAGATATTCTCGCGAAGTCCGCCAAGTCGCCAAGAAGGCCTTTTGGGATTTAAAGTTGAACATCCCTTTGCGTCTTGGCGGGCTTAGCGAGAGACAAAATCCTCTTCTCACCACCGATTGCCCCATGAGCACAGGGGCTGGAGCTTTGTGAGAAAAATTCGACTAAAACAGCAGAAGACTCGGATTTTCGATGAGCTCTTTGACTTCTTTCAAAAAGAGCGCGCCAATCGATCCATCCACGACGCGATGATCGCAGGAGAGCGTCAGGCTCATTCGATGACCAACGACGATCTCATCGTCCTCATTCACCACCGGCTTTTTCACCACCGCTCCGACCGCCAGAATTGCGGATTGCGGCGGATTGATGATCGCCGAAAAACGATCCACACCGTACATTCCCAAATTCGAAACCGCAAAGGTTCCTGTCGTATATTCCTCAGGCTTCAGCTTCCCTTCGCGCGCACGAGCCGCCAACGTCTTCACTTCTTCCGCAATCTGCTTGAGATTTTTATTCTGCGCGTCGCGGATCACCGGAGTAATCAATCCGTTTTGGAGCGCAACCGCAAAAGCCAGCTGAACACTTGAATATTGGCGAATGGCATCCCCCTCATAGGAGGCATTAATCGCTGGAACACGACGAATCGCTTCCGCCACCGCTTTCAAAATGAAATCATTAGGACTCAGCTTGATCGGCTGGGGAAGTTTTTCGAAAGACTTGTTGAGCATTCCACGAAGTTGAACGAGCGGCGCGGCATCGACTTCCATTTCGAGATAGAAATGAGGGATCTGGGTTTTGCTTTCGAGCAGACGTCGCGCGATTGTCTGACGCATATTACTCAAAACAATCCGTTCGTCCTTGGCAATGGGACCTTGAGGATAAATGCCCCAACCCCCGCCAGAACCTCCACGTGCCCCGAGCACATCCCGCTTCACCACGCGACCGCCAGGACCCGTACCGGTGAGAAGTCCAACCTGAACTCCCATCTCCTTCGCGACTTTCTTTGCCAGCGGAGAAGCCTTCACCCGAGATCCATTCAGATTCGGCACTGAAGCAGCAGGAGCCACCGACGCCGGGATTGAAGCCGCAGCAGGCTCCAGCTTTGTCGCCGAAGGCGCTTCCGTTGCCGTTGCTACAACGGGAACGGCATCAAAATTAATTTTCTCATCACGCCCACCCAAAACCGCGATGCGCGTATTTACCGAAACCTTACTACCAGGGGGATGAAAAATCTTCCGCAGGACACCAGAATCGAACGCTTCCAGATCCATCGTCGCCTTGTCGGTCTCAACCTCAGCAAGCACATCGCCCGACTTAATCTCGTCCCCCTCCTTCTTCAACCATTTGACAAGGGTCCCCTCAAGCATCGAAGGACTTAACGCCGGCATAATCACATCTTTCGCCATATCCCCTACTTTCTCAGATCCAAAATTCCCCAATTATGACAACGATTCCCGAACCGCCGCAATAATGCGAACCTCATTCGGCATCACTTCGTTTTCCAGACGACCATTGTACGGCTGCGGCACTTCCAAACCAGTCACCCGGATCACCGGCGCATCGAGCTCATCAAAAAGCTCACGCTGCACTTGATAGGCCACCTGCGCCCCCCAACCACAAAACGGTTTGTTCTCCTCAACGATCACGAGTCGATTCGTCTTGGAAACCGAAGCCGCGATCGTTTCAAAATCAAGCGGCTTGATCGTGCGAAGATCAATGACCTCCGCCTGAATTCCTTCCGAAGCAAGCTGCTCCGCAACCGCAAGCGCTCGGTGCGTCGATGCGCTATTGGAAACCAGGGTAATATCCGAACCTTCGCGACGAACTCGCGCTTTTCCAATCGGCGTCAGATGATCGCCCTCCGGCACTTCTCCCTCGAATCCATAAAGCTTTTCGTTCTCAATAAAAATCACCGGATTGTTACTGCGAATCGCACTTTTGAGAAGTCCCTTGGCATCATCCGGAAAGGCCGGAGTAATCACCGTCAAGGCAGGAACCCCTGCATACCAATTTTCAGGAGTATGCGAATGGGTCGCACCGACTTGAAGTCCTCCACCCGAAGAACCGCGAAAAACAATGGGAACCGAGAACTGGCCACCCGACATATACCGCACCTGCCCCGCATTATTCACTATCTGATCGTAGGCCACCAACGAAAAACTCCAGGTCATGAACTCAACAATCGGACGCAATCCCATCGTTGCAGCACCGACCGCCAATCCAGCAAAACCAGATTCACTGATCGGCGTATCAATCACGCGCTTTGGCCCAAACCGATTCAAGAGTCCTTTGCTGACTTTATAGGCGCCATTATATTCCGCCACTTCCTCACCGAGCAGAAATACCTTTTCGTCGCGTTCCATCTCTTCAGCGATAGCCTGGTTCAATCCCTCACGAAGCGTCATCTTTGCCATAATCAGTCTCTTCTCTTTCCAAAATTACCGATAATCCTGCGGACGATGCGGGATGGTTTCAATCTGATCCTCGGGAGCAAAAACATCTTCCCAGAGGGTTTCCAACGCGGGCTCAGGACTCTGATCCGCAAAATCGTAGGCTTCCTGCACTTCCAAATGAACCGCTTCATCAATCTGATCAAACTGGGCGGTATCCAAAATTCCTTCTTCCAACAAACGGGAGCGATAAATCAAAATCGGGTCATACTTCTTATACTTCTCAATCTCATCCTTGGTCCGGTAATTTCCTGGATCCGACATCGAATGACCTCGATAGCGGTAGGTCTTAATTTCCATCAAGGTCGGCTGACTCTCCGTGCGGGCCAGATTGACAGCCTCTGCCGTTTTCGCGCGCACCTCATCGACATCCATTCCGTCAACGACGATGCCCGCCATGTCGTACGCATGAGCGCGATTGACAAGAGGGAGTCCTGCGGAGGAGCGACTCAAGCTTGTTCCCATCGCCCACTCGTTATTTTCGATAATATAAATGACCGGAAGCTTCCAGAGTGCCGCAAGATTCATCGCTTCGTGAAAAGCCCCTTGATTTACCGCACCGTCGCCTAAATAACAGAGCGTCACTCCCCCCGTATTGTCGTACTTCTGCGCAAAAGCAATTCCGAGTCCCAACGGTGTCTGACCCCCAACAATTCCGTGTCCCCCGTAAAATCCTTTTTCCGCACTGAAAAAGTGCATCGATCCCCCCTTCCCTCGGGAACAACCGGTTGCTTTACCGAAGAGCTCCGCCATGCATTCCTTGGAGGTCATTCCCCGAGCGAGCGCATGACCATGATCCCGATACGCCGTAATCACCGCATCGGATCTATTCAAAACCGAAATACTCCCGACAGCCACCGCTTCCTGACCATTGTAGAGATGACAGAAGCCCATAATCTTCTTCTGGGTAAATGCCTGAGCCGACTTCTCTTCGAAACGCCGGATCAAGAGCATTTGGCGCATCAATTCCAGCTTTTGATCGCGAGTCAGAGCCGGCAGAAGACTCGAAACTGTAGAACTCGTTTCCTTGGCTTTACTTCCAGAAGATTTGGTCGTCGGCATAAGTCCTCACTCTGCATAAAGCGCTTCCATTTGGCAAGTCCGAGGATGAAAAAAGACCAATGCGGGTCCTTGGTGGGGCCAGACCTCCGGACGGGCCAATTATCCAAGCAGATCGCATCCAATTCTATTCTCGCGCAGAGTCCGCCGAGTTCGCGGAGATCAAAAATAATTTTCTCGGCGGACTCTGCGCGAAAAAACGGCCTGCGTGTTCTTTACGAGATCTCCGCGTGAGACGAACGAGTGAAACTAATTTTTGCGTTTATGTGACAAATGAGTTAATTTAATGAAACATTTTGATGAAGTACTTGACGCTCTTGTTCCTTTCGATGAGCCCTCTTCTGGTAGCGGGAGATCTCACCGACCCCGCCGTCGCCCTGAGCCGAAAGCCGATCAAAGGAAAATTTATCGAAGGAAAGTGTCTCGATTACGCCATCGAGTATCGAACCCAGCTCTATTTTGAAACTGAATATTTCGGTCAATTCCTCTTCTTCAACTGGTGGGATGCCAGCAATGGAACCAAAGGAACCCATGTCATCGTCTTTTGGGAAGATAAAGACGGCTGTACCTGGGGTGTCGACAATCAACAGACCCAAGCGTTTCGCCTCTTCGGCAGCAAAGAAACGTGGGTGAAACAGTTTGTAAAGCCGGGTTTGCAGGTCGAAGTCATCGCAGGAAATCAGCTGAGCGATCTCGCCTCGTTAAAGGAAGTGGCTGGAATGCCGCTCAAATCCAAGTAATTTCATCGCCGAATGGTAGCGCTAACGGGACTCGAACCCGCTAACGGCATTTTTAAAAACCCTTCCATAAGCCGTTAATTATCAATATTTTTTGTTGTAAGTATATTTATAATAGGTATTTATGTAATTATTTATTTCACCTCGTTCTAATCCATGTTTTTTCATTCAAATTAATAAATTGAGTACAATTTGAGTACATGATAAGCTGTCAGGTATGAAGCCTTATTGGATTGAGGTCCGGAAACGGTTTGCGATAAACGTTCCTGCGGAGATCTCATCGACAGGAAAGCGCAAAAAAGAGTTTTTTAAGACAAAAATTGAGGCAAGTGACTGGATTCGGGATCACCAGCGTGAAATCAATCAATCCGGAACGATGTTCTCAGGGTTGGATCCGGTAGCCCGCGCTCGGGTGATGAATCTCATTGATAAGGCAGGAGGAGTGGACGCTCTTGAAGCACTTGTTTCCGATGCACTCAAACATTCGAGGGTAAGAACAACCTTAACCATAAGCGAAATCATTGACCGGCTTATTAGCGCAAAGCGCGCGAAAGGAGTCGGTGCGCGACACCTTTCCGATATGTCATCGCGCCTTTCCCGGATTCGATCGGTATTCGGGAAGCGGGTCGCCGCGACAATCACGTCCGATGAACTTGAGACCTGGGTGAGCGGCCTAAAAGGCTCACAACGCACTCGGAGGAATTATCACTCCCACCTAGCGGGCCTCTTCAACTTCGCAGAAGCCCGGCGCTATCTTGCGATCAATCCCATGCGTAGCGTTGAGAAACCGTCCGTGGGGATTCTCAAGCCCTTAATCTTCACGGTGAAACAAATGACGGATAAGCTCGCCAACGCCACCCATCAAGAGCGCCTGATGCTAGCCCTGGGCGGATTTGCAGGTCTTCGCAACTCCGAAATCTTTGGCTCAATTGGTGACCATGGAGGTATCGAATGGCGAGACATCGATTTGAATCGAAATGAAATTCACGTCCGAGAGGAAATCAGTAAAACGCGGGAACGCATCGTTTCAATTCTCCCCGCTTGTCGACTGCTACTGACAAAATCCAAGATTGGCAAAAACGGACCAGTCGTCGCGATGTCGCAACGGAAAGCAATAGGCTCGCGTTCACGCCTTGCAAAGACCGCTAGACTCAAAGATTGGCCTCCAAATGGTCTCCGGCATTCTTTCGGCTCCTATCACCTCGCGGCGTTCGAAAACGCTCCTTTGACGGCCTTGCAAATGGGCCATACAAATCCCCAAGTCACCATGAGACATTATCGGAAGATGGTGCGAAAAGAGGAAGGAGAGAAATGGTGGAACTCTAAATGAGACTTTGTAATAACAACCCCCACGCAACTCTTTTATTTCGTTGTCAAAGAACTGAACTAATTCTAACTCAGCCCATCAAAAAACAAGACTAAAACCACTTCCCAACTCTTTTTTTCTCGCCGCATTTTTCAGAAAGTGATAAGATCTCATTATTGACCGGTGGATTTATCTTTTTGCACCGGGCGGGGATCATTCAAAATATTAATTTGAGACCCCATATAACCAACAACCGGAACGACTATTCGTGGAATTTCATTTTTATCCTCAAATAAAAATAGACTAGAATCTAAAACTCTCTGATTCTTATCAGGATCAACAATCAAATGCACCTCATTACTTCTTACCAGTTCCACCCTCACACCAGGAATATTTGAGGGCCACAATTCCGCAAAAGACGCCTTCACGCCACCTTTCAAGAGCAACCTTATATCACCACCCTTTCCATCAAAATACTCAAAAAAAACATTTTCAGGAACCACAGAAAAATCGCCCTTCACTTGAAAAAAAACAGGTATTTTAATTCGAATCAATTCACCACCCACTTTTTTAGCCTCAAGAATGATATTGGTCCTGTATTTTCCAAGTGGAATTTTTTTTAAATTTTCGACAAGCAAAATGCACTCCCGATCACGAACTGCGATATTTATTTTTGTCGTCCGAAAAGGGTTTCGGTCGCTCTCAAAACATCGAACATCCAAAACATTTTCATTAAAAATCACGTTTATACGCTGCTTATCGATGTCATTTTCTTTTAAAGAAAAAAACAAATTCTTTCTGTCTATTTCAAAATTAGCTTTTGAAATCCCAAAAATATCAATTTCTTTATTTTTTTGAAATGGGCAATTTGTTTGAAGAATTATTTTTTCATGGATTTCCTTTGGAGATCCAACATCAATCTTAAAGTTTATTTCCGCAGATTGAAACGGATAGAGCTTGCTCGTTGATATTGAAACTTCCGTGCAACTACATGATTTGAAGAGGTTTTTTATGTAAAGAGTTTTAATTCCAAAATTTCTAACCTTTATTGTACGCTCGATCTGGCTACCAGATTTAACCGAACCAAGCTCAACGTAATCCGAAGAAATGCTTAATATTGGGGATTGAATATAAAGAAAAAAAACCAAAACACCAATCACAGAAAACACTAATACTTGTCGATTTTTCATCAATACAGACTTCCGATTACCCATCAAAAAAGAAATATATAAATTAAGCTGCTATTAATGAATTCTAACAAATGCGAAAAGCGCGACTCAGAAAATATCATTTTCCATATATTAATATCGAATTCGATACTTATTCTTTTCCTTGATTATTCCTATACTCAACTTGCGTATCCAGATTCATAATATATGTCGCTCTATCCATGAGCTTAATCGCAAAAGCATTATCAGGAATTTTTTGATTTACTTTAAATGTCTCTCTATCAACTTTATACTCTAAATTGTCTTGAGAGCCGCCCTTCCTCTTTCTAAGAACTCGAATCAGCGAAGGATGCCAACATTTCACCCCATCTGCATAAAATTCAAAAAAGTCTGAAGCCTCCACAATTGACTCCAATCCACTTGATGTACGTCGAACTACTTTTACAGGATAAAAATATTTTTTCGAAAAACTAATTTCAACTCCCTTATCCCAAGCAGGATCACTAAATCCCAAATCAACAAAGTTTTCAGACTCCTTAAGCGAGGTCACCCTAGACTTAATTTCCGGCATACGAGACCCAAGATCATGCAAAAGAGAAAACAAATTAGCCTCCCTTAATTCATTGTGTGAAAATAAGTAGGACTGCATCATGAAAAAGGGCTCATAACAGAGCAACAGGGATGTGTAATAGGGCTTTTTTGAAATAAAAACGTTACCATTTTCGTAGGTCCTAAGCTCATTCAAATCCCAAGAAAATTCATAATCCTTAATTAGTTTAGTATCTTTAATTTTATCAGAATCACGGAGAATGGCTTGCTTATAAATTCGACCATTAGAATACTTAAATGAAACATCTGTAGTCCCCTCAAATGGGGTAGGATCATCCCCCATAAAATAGCGCGCTTTAAGCGTATAATCATATTGGATAGACTTAAAGTCACCAATTTTTTTAAATGGCATTTCAAGTAACTGAGCATCACTTGCAGCAATATGAAAAATCTCTCCAATTAATATGAGATTGACACATGCAAATATGAATTTAAAGACTCTTATCACTTTGATGAATCACATGGTTCGCAGTTAGACTTAGATTGCGCGGTTTTCGTACCACAGCTAGTAACAGTATCATAAGAAGAGCAATTGTTATTCTTATTACCAGTAGCCGTACCGCAAGAAGCCGACCCCGTTCCAAAACCAGTAGGCTTGCTAAAGCCTGAATTTGTATCAAGCTGGTTCCGTCCGGACACAGCAGAACATCCGTCCTGAACGTCAGCTATACAAGTGACATCCGTACAAACTTTCGTTTTTTTATAACATGTATCTGCTGCTAGATAACCAGCAGCAAGCAACATTAAAAATAAAACCGAAAAAACTACATACTTCTTATTAAAATTAAGCATTTTTGACTCACTTGTATATATTTTCCCAAATAATTTTTTGACTTGCAGTATCAAATACTCTGAATATTCTGCCAATCGAATCGTATTCGGTCAATATATTACCAATACTTTTACGAATTATTTGGCCGCTTTCATTATATTCAAATTTTTGGTCCATAACCAAATCTTTATTTCTGATTTGAACTTTTCTAACTTTACCTTGAAGAATGCCGTTCACAAACCAAGACTCAATCCGAACCGTTCCATCCAACTCGTGAGACTCCTCCCTACCCTTTCGCGCATCGCGGTACCAAAACTCCTCTTGACCCTTTGCATTTTTCCTACCGATGGCAGCGTTTGCTAGAGGATTTTCCCCATTCGGCGTGATCTTGTACGTCCAATCATTGTCAGTTTTAATTAATTTCGTAGAGGGATTCCATGAAAAACTTCTCACCGTTCCACTATCAGTAATTTTCAATGTAGGCTCAATTTTTTGATCCACTGCAAATTCGTAACTCTTTTGATGACCGTTGGGGAAAATCAATTTACTCAATGATGAATCCATCCCCCCAATCAAATTCTGGCCATTAACCATCTGCACTCTGGGGCGGCGATCTTGCTCTATTTTGTAGTTTTTACCCTGAGCAGTAAACCCAGTGACCTGGTTTGTGTTAGGATTGACATCAACCTTCAACAATGTCGACGAACCCTCTTTTACTTCTGACACTCGTCCGCCAGTGTATTCTAAATTGATGGTCTTATTTTTTGGAGTCGAAATTGAACTCAGCTTCCCCTTATTGTAGACCAACTTCCAACCACAGTCTGCCCAAGCTGTGACAACGTCTTCCCGGATCTCCGCTTTCCATCCTTCTCCCGCACGAAGAATCGTATCCTCGGGTTTATCCCGATAGAACCTTCGAGTTAAACCATCCGGCTGTATCATCGTAAACTGCTTTTCATTCACCTGAACAAAGCTCGAGTCCAGCATTGCCAGTATCCAACCGTGCCCCAAATAGGCAGAACTCCACTCTCGATCCGAACGAAATCCCATCACCAATGGGAATTTTGTCGTTTCATCAATCTCCAACACTCCAACTTGTTCCCAATAACTGACGAAACCGTATTCGTTGACTCCATCAAAATGATTCTGAGGAACTTGCCAGTCTATCCCACAGCCAACTAAGCGATTGGCCTGCATTAAAACCAAGGTGAACAATCCCATCGCCAACGCACCGGATTTGTATCGCCTCGATTTCATCAAACCCTTGTCGTCCCAATATTAAGAGGCCGTTACTCGGAAGCACTAGCTGTATCGGTGCAGGTACAGGTACAATCCCCAGCATCATCCAAGGTCTTCATCTTCGATTGCGTTGCAACCGTTGGCTTCGTTTCGACGGCTCCCAAAATAGCCACGAAACAGAGCAAACAAACGATATACCCGACGATTCCTTTGAAAATTGACTGTTTCATAAATTTACTCCGGTTTTAATTTGAACATGAAGCTACTTTGATGTCATTTTTTTGTCAATCGCAACGTTGTGACGATTGAACGTCATTACAAAAATTAAAATTCCGGAAGCTCCTCATCTCCAGGCTCTTCGGAAATATTGCTCACATCCGCCTCATAAATAATCTGTGATGTAATTGTTTTATGAAGACTCTCTTCGGGGGAATGATTGTATTCCTCAAAATAAATAATCTTCAACCATTTCAAACGAGAGGACTTAGTTTTATCACGATTATAATTCCTGACCACATATTCGGCCCAATATTTCCTGTAGGCCATGTTCGATGGCCTCCACATTTTCTCGTAATACTTCATCCAGAACCGCCCTCGCTGCTCTGATTCGAAGGAAGGTCTCTCATAGCTGAGCATGCCATCCCTCCAAGGATCTACTTTCTGTCCAGACATGGTAGTTCCTTCAAATACATACCAGCCATCACTCTTCATGGGATTAGCCGCAAACATTTTCCAATTTTGACGAGATTGCATGACCGAAACCAACGCACGCAGATAGCTGGGAGTCCAAAGCGGCTCCATTTTTAGACGTTCTGTAAAATTATAATTGAAGCATTGCAGGGTGAATGCCGCGCCAATCACAATCACAAAAGCTTCTCGTGGTTTCCATAATTCAGTGGGGATGCTGACGCTTGCACGTTCCGAACGAAGCTTTGGAAAGCGTTTTTCAAGCAACGCCCAATCTTGACTGCTTAGAAACAACACACTGCAAACTAAAAGAATCAAAGGGAAATCTCCGACCGCCATGGTTGCCCAAATCGGTATCATCAATAAAATCGATAAAACGATTCCGACTCTCCTTAAATGCGGCTGCAAGATCGGAACAAAAAAGAATATCGGGATCGTCCACTCCATGACCAGCGCCGTCCACGTCAGAAACTTGATCCAATACAGAGGAAGAACATGAACCAACCATTGTCCCAGTCCAGTGCTGAAATTTTCAAGGTTCCATGCGTAATAGAGAGCCGTGCCGTCTCTCCAATTATCGCCAAATTTCGCAAATGCAGTTGAAAGATAAACAACAGCGACTTGCGCCATAAGAAAAAATGGAGCCAGCGTTGGGCCATTCGGAACAGGAACCCGACCAAGCATGGCATCAATCGAATAACACTGACCAAGATTCAAAAAACATGACCAAATCAACACGGAAATTGCAACCGTGTCTCCTCCATGAGCAATAAGAAAATTCCGATTCACAACTCCTGCAAAAAAAATCATCGTCGCCAGAGTTGCCCACCGCGTGTACCACCCGAGCAAAAATGCAATGTATGCGCCAAGTCCGAAGGTAAAAGCTACACGCATCATCGGAACCGAACTTACAAAATCCAATATGCAAAAATGCCAAGTACCGCCCCCACGAGGCAATCCAGATGAAATCGGAAAAATACCGGTATCTGCATAAAATACCGGAATATCCGGCCAACGAACAAACCAATTCACAATCAACAGAATCCCCAATAAAATCCGAAATAACCCCAAATTCCTCGGATCAATCCGGAAAAAAAAGGCGTGATATTTCTCTAAAATCTTCACTCCTGTGTCCTGTTCTTTCGGAATATCCATACCACATTTAAAATAAGCAAAGGCTCAAGGGGCTTCCGATATCGTCCCTCCATCGTTACAGAATTTTGAAACATCAAAAAAAGAATAAAGAGCGTTGTCGCCAGAGGCAAAAGTTCCCATTCATTTTTTTGAAATGCCATAGTGTTGTATTTCAATACGAAAAAAATAAGGGGTGCCCACATCCAACGTGTCCAAAAGTTTAACCACCCATCCCATTCCTTTCGATCTGAATCCGGCCACGATGGCGAAAACAGAAAGAGCACGACGTTTTCAAAATGAAGCCTCAACCGATCTGAAAAAGGAAGCTCGATTTGATTGTAGGCGTCCTCCCAATCGCGACTTCCCTCCTTAAAATCGACAATAATCTTTAATGGATCAACTTCATGTAAACGTAAAATACTCCAGTGGCTTATTGGGAAAAGCGGCATTTGCCTTGAGGAAGGACTGACAAAAAATAACTGTTTCAGTTCCGGAGCATTTAAAAGCAACTTTTCCTTTTGCGAACTATGGAGGATTTTATGAATCCACAAATTTCCAAAAGGCGCATAAAAACCGAAATAAGAATGAGAACGAATTGCGCTCGGAATCATCATGAGTCCAGCCAATCCAACGCCCAGACATGCCAATCGCCATGATCTACCCATTTGCCACCAACTGTAAGCCAAACAAACCGCCGCGAGCGGAACAACGCTGAGTTTGGTTAAAATCCCGATCATCCAGACAATCACGCTGACCAAGTAACTCATCTGAGTCTTTTTTCGTAGATTTCTGCCCGTCATCCAAAGCGCGAATCCCACCAATGGCAAAAGCAATGTTTCCATCATGAAGTAGTGATAAATGACAAAAAGAGAAGGAACCCAACTCAAAATAGCCCATGCCATTAATCCTGACTTTTTATCAACCCCGAATTCACGGGCAGCACGGTAGTAGATCCATGGCATGAACACAGAAAGCACTGATACAGCGATCCCGATTAACAATCGATTATCGACAGTCACGGCACGAAGAAGCCATACATAAGCCTGATAGACAACTGGGTCGCTTGCTCCAAAAAAAGTCTCTCCCAAGAAATTATTCCCATTATCCCAATGCCGCCCCGGATCCGACCACAAATAATCCATCGGATGATGATTTAAACACACAAAAATCCGCAAAACAGATCCCCATGTAATAATCGCCAGAAGGATAGGGTGCGAGCGAATCAGATAGAGTAATTTGGATTGTGAATTTTTAATTTCCACCAAATTTTTCATTCAATCCGAATCCGATGGAGCATCACGATAAATTAAAACTCCACCCGCAATTAACAAAAGATCGCGTCCAAGAGAAAGCCAGTTTTTCATTGCTGAAGGAGTTCCTGAACCAAAACATCCGCAATCGATTTGAAGTCCCCGAATTAATCCCTGCAGAATTGCTATTGAAAAGATGACCGACATGAGAATTGCCGCCAACGATGCTGCTTTCGTTCGAATTCCCATAATAAGCATCGCACCAACTAAAATTTCAAATGGAGGAAGCCCCATGGCCATCACATTGATTAACTGTTTTGGAAGCATCTGAAACGTTACAATGCTATCGGCAAATGCTTGCGGTTTGAGTGCCTTTAGGAATCCCGCATAGACGAATAATCCTCCAATCACTAGACGAATTACTATCAAAAAATATCTATTTCTAAGCAGTGCGTTCATTGCTTTTCCTCGGGTAAACGTGCGAGAGCCCATTCCGTCCAACCTCCAGAAAAGACAAAAACCCGTTTATGCCCTAACTTAATGAGGGCATCTGCCACCATATGACTGTCCGCGCATGAAGAACTCGAGCAGTAGATCGCAATCGGTTGATTTTTATCTTTTGATAACATGATTTTAAGATTTTCATAATCGCGTTCAAATTCCTCACGCGATAAACTTAGCGCATTTGGAAGGTGCCCCAATCGATGAAAAATTTCTGGACGAGCATCTAAAACGATTCCCTTCCCTTTTTCGATAAACTCACGCATTTCCGCCAGATTCAAATTTTGCACTCGATCCGAAGCAGGAATAGAAGAGTAGTCAGATGCAATTTTGGAAACCGCAGCTTGGATTCTTGCCTCTTTTGAAGAATAAATCCATGGGAGCGGATTATCTCGAAACTGATTGATTGCGATCCCCACACAGAGAGATGCAGTAGCTAAAATCCAGAGAAGTATTAGTTCCTGCTTCATTTGAGCAACTTCATCCAATTTGAAACAAAATCGCCAGTACCTTCAAGCTTGATGACGCGAGCCTTATCACGCCAAACATTCGCATACTCGGACTGACTAAACTCCCCATAATACACAGTGCATTTATCAAGATTCGGCAGCTCTTCCGGAGAAAATGCTGGGTTTACCAAAATCAAACGTCCCAACTTGAGGTAGGTCGCTTTGATGAGTGTCAAGTTTTCTGCTGAAACCTCTCCCAAGATCATCAAGGTGTTCCCATCCAGGCTGCTGATTTCTTCAAGTTTTTCAACCATGCTGATTGAAACATCGGTATGCTCCGTTAAATACTTTCGAAGCGATTTTCCTGCTTTGCTTCCTTGGACTTTGGGATTATTCAGAACCCATATCATTCCCTTTGAAATCACTTTTCCTCCCACCGGAATATTCCGCTCTCCTCGGCCCAAATAACAAATCCCGAGTAAGATGAGCAATGAAATAATGAGAACAGCCATCCAACTCCTCTTGCGTGGCCAGTCTTTGTTACGAACCCTTCTTATGACTGCTGCAATCAATGCTCCAGATGGAACGATCCAAAGCCATGGAGATTCCGCAACGGAACTAAACCACGCGGCGACCCCAAACGTTGTCCAAACGGAAAACGGTATCGCCCACAATCCGGGTTTGGGCCAACAGAGCAGCAAGACCGCACCCCAAGCAAACAGATAGAAAAACCGTCCCATCCATCCGAATTCCACCATCCAAGTCAAATGACTATTCACCAAGGTTCGATAAACTTCATTTCTCCCTAGTTCTTGATACCACTGCATGTAGGCCGAACCCGATTTTCCAAGCCCCCAACCTTGAGGTGCATCCACCATCATTTTGGGGGCGTCCTTCCAAATTTTAATTCGGTTGGAAATGGAACGGTCCTCTTGGACAATCCCTTTCCCTAAACGTTCATGAGCCTGCAAATAGATCGTGATTCCCGTCATTACCCAAATGGACAATACCACGGCAATCATTCCTCGCTTTGGCCATGGACGCGGAATATTCCAGAGTAAAATCGAAAGCCCGGCTGCCGCTGCGAGGATTCCTCCCCGCGAAAAGGTGTGAATTTCGCAAACCCCGAGCCCTGTAAAAAGGGCCAAAGCAATCCAAAACCCAAAACGGCGAATCGCGCATAGCCCCCAAACCGCAACGAGCAATGTCGCAATCAGTGTTGCGGTTTTGTTGGGATTTCCAAGACCCCAATCCATTCTCCAAATTCCTTGAAAATAGATGTCCATTTATTTATTCCACGTGTCCGCAATTTCTTTAGTGGGAAGGGATACTTGAAAACCCGCAGGGACCATCTCTCTTTTTTCCCATGGAACCACTTCTTGATTCAAGTAATCACCCACAAAAGGCGGCTCTCGAAAAGAGTCCAACCACGGCACTGGTTTCTCTAAAGTCTTGATGCCCGATTCTTTTAGCTCTTGTTCATAGGCATCCCTTTTTTCCTGAACCGTCAGGGCGTATTTAAAAAAGCATTGTCCTAATTTTTCTGCGTCGGGGGATCCGGAGTGACCCAATCCGATAAAAGCCTTGTAAACCATGGGATATCCCAACTTTCGGCACTCTTTGTAAAAGTGCCGGGATCGCTCATAGCCGCCGTAGACTTCGCCCGTTGTCAGACACCATAAAATCCGGTTCGCTTCGGGCGTTGGCTGATCAAAGCTTCCCGGAATATGAATATAAATCGCATGAAAATATTCCGGTTTTCTCAATGCCAAACGACAGACGTATTGCGCGGCCCCACAATGCCCAGCCAAAAGAAAATTCCGGTTGGGAAATCCATACTTTTTTGACAATTCATCCACCCCTTTGCTCCAAGCTCTTGCCACATCATCAAAGCTTTCATCCATCGCTTTGGTCACTTCTTTGCTCTGCTCGTCCCAATTCTTACCTGGATTCCAAAGTCGAGTGGAGCCCCAACAAAGCATCAGTAAATTTTGTTGTTGGGCAAATCTCAGAAGTCCACTTAATTCCGCTCCTGAATCAAGTCCCTGCAGTTTGCGTTTAAGCTCTTCGACGTTTTGGGCTAAAACACAATAAGCCAACACCCCTTTCGCTTCCGAGGCATCTTTCATTCCGGGTGGAGGCCGCAAGAAAAGGGTGATCTGAGGTTGTTTGGGATTACCGGTTTTCATCACCTGCTCAATCAATGGATCAAGCGCTGGCTTGCGTTCAATCTCTTTAGCTGTTTCTACCAATACTTTTTCAGGGTAGTCAATTGAACTGAGGTTTTCAGACGAAGGATAAATTTTAGCAGCGGCTCCTGCATTATCACCGAAAACCACTACCGCCTTCCACTGTTGATCCAATAATTTTTCGGGAACCACAAAATAAACCGGCTCGACTGTATCTTTAGGCAGAAAAATCGGGCAGGCGAAAACCTTGCTTTTACCACGATCCGCCAAAGCCAAGTTAGAAACCGTCTGCAAAAGGTTGTTATCTTGGTCGTAGAAGTAAGCTTTGAAAGAAATCGTGCTGGCTTTGGTCTGTTCCTTGACTTTGATTTGAACTTCGAGGCAGGGGGCGAATGTTTTTTCCTTTTCCGTCAATTTGCGATTCCGATTGGGAAGCTGGTCTTCCTGATAAACCACAGGTCCCTTTTGAGGGGCTTTTTTATGCCATGCGATTTTTTCAATGGTAAAGAAATCCTCTCCTCTGACGGAGACGACTAATAATAGAAGGAAAAGTAAATTTTTCATGGTTCGTGAAGAGTCGACCAGTCGTTTAACAATTTCCGATCCGGTAGCCAAGCGGTAAGTGATGGAGGCGTTTTGCTCACATCCGTTTCAGTCTTCATATCAATATCCACCCACATTCCGGCTGATCCTGCGAGGATTGATGCAAAATAGGATCGAACAAATTTATCGATGGGAACCGAAACGGAATGGGCGTTTTTGGGGACACTGATCCAGAGCCACGGCTTTCCCAATGCACGTCCTTGCTTAAAGTAAATCAGGGAAGGGCCGTAGCGACTAGCATCTTCATCTCCGCAAACCACGAGTCCCGGTGGCATGCACTCGGATTTTTGAGGTTTATCCCACCATGCGGCAGAATAAGCACACCATGCTTTCACCCGCTCCGGCTTCCACTCCGCAAAGCGGCTGCTAAAATGCGCTCCTCCTGAAAACCCATAAAGAATGAGCGGCAGATCGCCGGGAAAAGCTTCATCAACCATATCCAGGAGAAGATTTCCAGACTCCCTGCTAACATGGTAATATCCCCTTCCCGATATCGATGTTAAATCCTTCGTCGCCGAGGCAAAAGAAAGGCCAACGAGCCCCAACTCGTTCTTTTGACAAAATTCCTGCCAAACTATGGATTCCACAAAGCCCCGACCGTCTCCATTCACTCCGGGGGAGAGGATCAACACCGCTTTGGGCTTGGCAACTACCCGCATTACATGAATTTTAAGTCGGGAAATTTCCGAGGTCGGAGGCCGCTCGATGGTTTCGATGCTCGCAGCCCTTGCCAGTGTCACCATCATCCACAAAGTCAAAACCAGCTTCATACCTCGTTCTTTTTTCGGATCACAAAAAGCCACGAGAAAAAGGCTCCGGCGAGGACATGAATCAGGAGCACTCCTAAACAAAGATCCGCTCCCGCAATAAACGTGTCGGTCGATTGCTTCACAATGTCGTAGTGACGGAATGATTCGAGGCTCTTCAAGTAACCGCTCCAGCCCCAATAGGCGGCAATAAAGGGTCGACTCATCCAACTGAGCCATTCTGGAAGGGCCAAGACCGCTCCTGAAAGCGGTAACTGAAGACCAACCAGATAAATGGCGAGGAGTGAGGCGCGCTCGGGGGAACGCGCCGCCGCCGAAATTCCAAGACAGGTCATGCTCATCGCGACGGTCGGAACAAACAGCGCCAAGAATTGATCTGTAAATTGACCGGGAAAACCACAGACACTCTTCACAAACCAGGTCATCCAGAAGGCTTGGATCAGGCTATAAAGAAAAACGAGTAGGGATTTAGTCCAAACATACGCCCAACCCGAAAGACCCGCTCGAAGCTCTTTGTTCAGAATATTTCGTTCTTTGGCGATTTCACGCGCTCCATTATTGGATGCCATGAGCATGAGCAAAATCACTTGAAACATCGTGAGTCCTGAAATCAGCGAGGCCGCATTGAACGATTCTCTCAAATAAAGAAGCTGCTCCTGAAGGGTTCGAAGGATATTTTTTTCGATGCTCAAACTCAAATTACGAACTTGAGGAAGTCCCTCAGTCGCAAAAACTGCCACGAGTGCCGGGAAAATGATGAGAAGCATGAGTTGCAACCAAAGTTGTCCTTTGTCTCGCATGAGAAGCGTGAATTGTCGCACCATCAGAGTTCCCACCTGTGAAAAACCGCCCGGAGGCTTTGCCGTTTGCAACGCTTGAGGGACTGGAATTTCATTCCCTGGAACCACGGCATACTGCGTTTCGATCTGCTGCAAGGCAGATCGGTCGCCGACCTGATATGACTGAAAGAGTTCCTCAATGGAAGCCACCCCATGGTGCGCCAAAAGTGATTGTGAATCCCCATGATAAACCAAATGCCCCTTATGCATGAAAAGCACAGAATCGCAGTAGTGGAGGTTCGTCACCGCATGAGTCACAAGCAATATGGTTTTATGATGGGTATGGGCCAGTTCATTAAGCCAGATCATCATTTCCTGCTCGGAGTAAGGATCTAACCCGCTCGTCAACTCATCCAAAAACAGAAAAGGAGGATCCCCGATCAATTCCTCTGCGAGTGCCACCCGTCGCATTTGTCCGCCTGAAAGAGTCTTGTAACTTTGGTGAATGAAGGGTCCGAGTCGAGCGAGTGAAGCAATATGTTCTTTCCACTGCTGGCGCACTGCTTCCGGCACGGTCTTGGGTAGTCGGAACGAAACGGCATAATTGAGAATTTCATCAACGGTTAAATCATCATGGAAGGCCCCGAACTGTGGCAAATACCCTACCGCCAGTGGAAACGCTTCCTTCAGATTTTGAACGGGGTGTCCTCCAAGCAGCACTTGGCCAGAGGTCGCCTCATAAAGCCCGGCTAGTGTCTTAATAAGTGTGCTTTTCCCGCAACCGGATGCGCCAACGACCGCGACAAAATTCCCAGTGGGAATATCAAATGAAACGTTTGAAAGGAGGCTTTTCGGTCCCTTCTCGCCTCTGACCGTCAAATTGAGGGTTCGTGCGTAGATGGCAGAAGACTGATCCACGGACTTCCTTTACTACTTTTTCGAGGAAACCAATACCTGTTTGCTCAAGCGTTCAATCGCCTCGTTGGCAATTTGACTGGCGGGGTATTGACGCTGGGCGTTCACGTACCATGTCAGACTGTATCCAATTTCTTTCTTCGCTTCAGCCTCTTTCGCTTTGTTGATGGAAGCAATAAATTCCGCACTTTTCCCAGAAAGTTCTGCGCGAAGGCGATTGAGTTTTTTATCATCCGGAAGATCCTTCACTGCAAATTCAACCGTCTCCCATGCACCAAAAACATCCCCGGCAATCATGAGCATGCTGGCTTTTTCACTGGCCGTTTCCGCAATTTTAACTTTTTCAAGAACGCCCTTCATCTGTTCTTCCCGTTTTTTGTCCCCTTTTATTGCTGGTAAAAATCCGAGTTGTTTTTCATAAACGCCGCGATAATCCTGATCGGCAATCAAACGATCAAATTCGGTTAGAGACTGACTTTTAAAATCTTGAGAATCAAAAAATAAATTTGCCGCCGTTTGAAGATCCGGATTTCCGGGCCACGCCTGAGCCGCTGCTTGAAATTCTTCCATCGCCACCTGCTGATTCCCTTGCTGGGCGGCAAGTTTCGCCTTCCCCAAACGCATCTTGCTTTCGAGTTTTACTCCATTGACCAATGCCATTGCTTTGGAGGCGTCAAAATCAGAAGCGAGCTTTTTGACTTCGGCGATTTCTTCTTCAAGCTTTCCAAATTCACGGGCTTCAATCAGGTTTTGCATGACCGACATGCGCCGCAGATAAATCGCCACTTTTTCTTTTTTGCTGCGTTCAACTTCCAAAAGGGAAGGAGTAAATTCACAAGCGGCGAATGCCTCCTGAAGGCGCTGGGTTGCATTGGAAATTTCACCCTTTTCGGATTTGTATTGAAAAACGTCCACTGCCGCATTCACATCTCGAAGAATTTCCAAAGAGGCGTTTACCTGATTAGCCATCGCCACAGGGTATTCGCTTTGATCAAAAATCTTGCGATAAAAGTCTGCCGCAAGAATCACCTGAGAATAGCGGCGGCTTCCGTAAAGTGTCGAAACGTACTCTCCAAAGTCCGCTCTGACTTGCTCGTAGAGCTTATCCACCTTCACTTCATTGAGTTTGATACGGGCTTTTCCCTCAAGAGAGGAAAGGTATTCTTCCGTAAGTTGAAGTTTCCCGAGAACCCCCATAACATCGGGGGTTGAAACATCGGGAGCAGACGGCATTGAAGGAGCTCCAGGACCGGCGGGATTAGCTCCTCCTTTGGCTCCGCTGCCCTTATGCTCGTTGGCCCTTTTTTGATATTCCAATTCTTTGCTGCGAATCGAATCAGACATCACATCTGCGTTCCAGTTGTTTTGCTGAATCTGATCTTTGAGCTCACTGTTCTTTTTTTGCATCGATTGGGCTGCTTTATCGGCATTCCAAATCGTTTCAATTCGGTTGGCCAATTCCCGACTGATTCCTGCATCGATCTCCTGAAATTCACCCAAAACGTGAAGCTCTTTCCACGCCTCAAACGTTTTCTTTTCTTTAAGCAAACCAACAATCTTGGCGTGCAATTGGGTGTACTGCTTGACTCGTGCCGATGGTACTTCTACCACACTCAAAAACTTGTCAAACCGTGCCGCCATTTGCTGATCGGCGAATCCCTGTGGTCCAAAAGCGTCCGCCGCTTTAAATTTATTACCCATGATGCCCGTTGCCTGAGCGGCAACTTGCGCGGCTGTTCCGTCCTGCGGCTTTTTATTGAAAAGATAATCAAGCGCGGGCGAGGCGTTTTTGTCTGCCTCCTTCGGTGCTGCGGGAGCGTTCGTCGCAGCTCCTGCGGCTGCGGCGGCAGGATCTTGAGACCATCCCGAGGCAACCATCAAAAAAAGAAGACTAATTTTTTTCACAGGAATTTGCATAAATGAGTCCTCCTTCGCGCACTTCAAGTTCGGCGATGTAGGTTTGGCCTTTGGTAAAAGCAATCGTCGTAAACTTGGGTGGAACCAAAACGACAAAGGGGCGAGAATCTCCGTTCGCGCTACTAAAGACCATTAGCTTTCCGGTGTCTGCATTCCAACCGAGGTCTGCCTCAACCTTGAGAACTCCTTTGAATCGGGCTCCCGACAGAGAACGAAAATCGAGCAAATACTTATCAACTGGGAACGTTTCCAAGGTCCGGTAGGGATCATTGAGATGCCGCATTGCAAAAAACGAACCCATCCCTCCAATCGCCAGAACCAGAACAATAATCCCCACCCACATTCCAATTTTTGATTTTCCACCCCCACCTTGCGTTGGAAGTGCTGCGGTCGTTTGAGCAAACGGCGAAACGACTGGTTTGGGTTGTTCAGGCGATTCCATTAAAAGAAAAAAGCACACAAAAGAGACTCTCAACAAGCCCAAAATTACCACCCCGCATCAGAATGACCTAATTTTGATTGAAGAACTTCCTTCGTTTCACGTCAATTTATCGCGAGCTGTCAATTATTTTCTCCAAAATTGCCAAAGCTACTTGTTAAAAGTAACTTTAATCCCCACTAATTTTCCCGAAGGCTTTCTATCAGTTAGCGATTGAGATGGTTCAGGTCTAACGCTCCAGACTGAAACTTTGGAATAATGTTGCACTGCCACCAGAAAACTTACTAAAGCCAAAGATTTCAATCCAAAAGGGGCTATAATAATTCGAGAATCTGGGAGTTTTTCATAAACTAAATTTTCCAGTTTAACGTACATATCTATTAAATTAGATATATCGTATTCAATTATAGCGGCCTTCGGTTTAGGCAAAAGGAGTGCTTTATTTTTAATATCAATAGCTTTTGTGTATTTTAGATCATGCCCGGTAGGTCTAAAAGCATAAGTGTTTTGAGGCTCTAACTGTTCGATAAATCCAAGAGCTAAATCCGGCTCATAACCCAAGCCTAGAATTAATGTGGTTGGTAAAGAAGGGTCGGAAGCCCACCCAGAAAAATACGAAGTTACCGGACCTCGATATTCAATTAAACCAATGCTTTCAGGAGGAGGTGAAAAAGCTCCTAAGGAATAAAAGAAGTGAATTTCAAAACCAATATTTTTTGTTTTACAAAAAATTGAAATTATCTGAGCCATTATTTCACGTGTAAAACAGGTAATATCGATGCCAATATTTAAGACACTCTTTTGATTTCTTAATTCGTTAATTACATTCAGCAGTTCACCGTGCAGTTGAAGTTTAGAGGAAATGGATTTAAATTTTTTATTATAAAAATACTTTCTATTTTTTTCAAAACCCTTACTTTTATTTTCACAATCAATAAAATAACTCGCACCGGAGGAAATGTTTATTTTATTTAAGGCATACGTGCATCTTGATTCTTGACTGCAGCATGCCAAAAAAAGATCACAATAAAAGTCAGTAGGTATAAATTTATCGACAAAGATTTTGTTCATAATTTTAAAATATCTTGTACAAAATCAGTCTTTTTATTAGAAACTGATATTCTCTTATTATCTATAATACTATTGATAGAGATTTTACTGCCTTTTCGTATCGGAATTCGATAATATGGAGATAGTAAATATGACAGTCTAAATGTTTTTCCTTTTATATCATAGGCAATATCACTTTCAGAGGCATTTGGAATATAAACAATAGCCCCTGTATTTAATGCGATACCTAAAGCTTTTACTAAAGGCTCACTACAATCTTTATTAATAACAAACTCCCCATAAGGTTCAGAGCTGAAATTGTCTAATACTACCGATTGATAGATTGATTTTCCAATTTTATCTAAAACATCGGTAAGACTGGAAGAATTTTTGCTGGTTGAATCGCTAACCGGAATTGTTCTGAGCATAGAAATAAATTGTTGTGCTGCCCTACAAAGTTCCTCCTCTTGCACCCTACTAGGGATTTTCTCGGGGGTTTTATAAATATCTAGCAAACTGTTCACAAATCCTATTAACCAACGCGGATTGCCTTCTGTGATTGCATATAAAGCGGGGATTCCATGGTAAATATTCGGTCTTTTTCTACTACGAGTCTTTAAGCCAGATTTATTTCTCAATATATCGCTCGTCCGAAATGCGTCTCTAACTATAAGTGTGGGCAAAATCTTTCGAATAAGTGAAGCTCGATTTGTTTCGCTTAAATCTTTAAGATTAGATAGATTGATGTGATTTTTATCCAAATAGTTTTTAAACGAGCTATCGTTATTAGCCATTTTCAATAAAAGCGTATGTTGTGAGGAGCCGGGTGCATAAGGGGGAATTGCATCCTCACTTTCATCATTGCCTTCAAATACAGATTGGCCAAAGATTTTCTCCAATTTAGCCCCTGTACCGAATTTATCTTTTACAATGCTTTTTAACAGCTCGGAACAGAATGAATAACTCGATCTTTTATGGGTATACCAGAGTCGAACTGTTTCAAAATCATTTTTTGCTGAAGGAGATGTCGGGCTCTCAAGAGCTGGTATATGTTTTGCAAAAGGACTTAAAGATAATTTAAATAAAATTTTATTATCAGAGCTTCTTAATGATTTCATTATAAGCTCAATAATTTGAATAGGGGCTAGTTCAAGTTCATCAAATAACAAAGCCCAACTTCCATGTGGATCAGAAATTTTATCATCAAAGACTTCGATCGCACTTGAGACTGATGTGACAAGATTAAAACAAAAAATGGATTTATCTAAAAATCTTTGCTCTCTATCTTTAGGGTCACGAAATTCTTCTTCACTAACAAATTCTCCAATTGTTTGAATTCTAAGTTTAAGTTCATGTTTCAAAGCTAAAAAGGATGGAATTTTGGGAGAAATATTCCATATTCTTGAAAGAGCCTTTACAATTTCAGATTCATATTTATCAGAAATATTAACTCTTCTGTGTGGTTCTGATCCTTTTGATTTAAGATAATATTTTTGACATCTATTTATCATCGCTTTTACCAAAGCGTGATGAACGTGAGTAATAAAAGTTGTGTTAGTAACCAAATGTCTGAGCTTTTCGGTAAGATATTCAACGCCAATATTTTTTAATTGTTCATTCCAATTAACATCCGTTGGTATAAAAACGCCTGTGAAATCAATTTTTGATCTGTAGTCTTGAGATCTTTCGTGATCCCATGATTCTATGGCTTCGGTTTGTAGCATTTTAAGGAGGCTTGTTTTTCCACTTCCTCTAGGACCAACTATAATTGTATGTGTTTTTCTTGAGAGAGTATCAAAATGGTGAGAGGGAATAAAATGTCTTGCGACTGCCTGTGGTGATAAAGGTCTTGCATTGAATGAGTCAAAAGGACTTTGAGTAATATTAGTCACGAGGAAACCTCCCAATTTGAGCCACTTCTAAATCTGGTGTTAGAAGATAATTAATTTTATAAACTTCTTCAAGAGATTCTAAAAGTGATTTTAAATCATCCGGCAATAGATACTGAACTTGAGGAATCTTTTTTTTAATATCATTCCATGAAATAAATGGTTTTCTTCCTAAAATTTTTTTAATGTCTTTTGCCAGAGAGTTATATTTTCTGAAGCCAAATCCCCCAATATAAGGCAATCCTGATTCACTCTTAGATGGACGCCAACCTTCGGTATAACCCCATTCCCATGTTTTAAATATCCCCACCGGACCGAGCGACTGAATATCTTTAAATGGAAACTTTATAATATGAAACTGGTTGCGCACACCAAGTTTACAGTTAATTTTGGCAGAAAGACTGCCAGCAGAAAATACAGTGGGGGCACTTGAATTTCCTGAGGCATATTGAATTTTTGGATGATGTTTGTGTCCGTGAATTACTATCCAATCTCCGATTACCGAATCGCCTAATAGTTTTAATAATAGTTGGCCATTTCTCATTTCATCATACTCACCTAAATCCTTTTCCATGTGTTTATGTGGGTGATGATGACAAACAAAAATATTTATAAGCTTTTTTGGTTTTCTTTTTAATTTAAAAGCTATTTCTTGAATTACATTTTCTGAAATATATCCATGTCCTAGTTCTGTTTCATTTGTACAATGTGCTGCGCTATTTAATACTATAAAACGATAATTTTTATTTTCCTGAATGAAATAATGCGATTTCCAAAACGAATTTCGGGTTTTATATTTGTTAGACGGAAATAATGGATTTAGGGTTTTGAGTGTTTTCCAACGAGTCGAAGGTGTTTTTAAATTAACATCATGATTACCGCATGTAGCTATTAAATTCTTTGTTTTAAGATGATTTTTGATTTTATGAATCTGCTTCCAAGCATAGCGAATACCTCCAGCGTCTGCAATATTTCCCATATCACCACAGCAAACTAAAGCATCGGCTTTTAAGTTTTCTTCGTCTACTAATCGACACAAACTGCTTACAGGATTCTTATCATTAGCTACTGCCATGGAGCTTGTTAAATAAGTATTTTCGTGATCTTTGCTGTCGCTACTTACAGCATGGAGATCGCTTACAATTGCAATTGTAAGTGAAGTTTTATGATTTACTGGCATGATCTAACTTTAAGTTATTCGAGACTAAAATTTCGCGAGCAATACGCCTATTTTTAACAAAACCTGCAATATGTCGATTTACACAAATAGTTTTAATATTCCATTTAGGCAAAACTTTAATAAATTCAGCGCGGCTTGCGTAAGAGAGCAAAAAGGTAATTCCTTTATCATCCAATTTCTTTAAAGCTTTAATTAGTCTCCCGATGTCAGTAGATGAAAAGCTCCCATTTCCGTATTCATTTCTATCAATGCGTTTTGAATCAACGTAAGGAGGATCTAAATAAACAAAATCACCCTTTTTTGCAAATTTTAGGGTATCTTCAAAATCACGGCATTCGAAGTTTGCGTTTTTTAGGATTTTTGAAATTTTTAAAAATTCTTTTTCATCAGGGATAGATCCGGTATTCGTACCATAGGGAACATTAAATTCACCCTTCATGTTTGTTCTAAACAATCCATTAAAACAAAATCGATTCAGAAAAATAAACCTAGCAGCTTGTTCAAGCGCTGATAGATCTTTAGGATGTTTACTCCGTATTTTGTAATAAAATACTTTTGTTTGAGGATAGCTTTTCACTAAGCGAGCTAATTTAAGAGGGTGCTTTTTAATTAAATGGTATGTGCCTATTAAATCTTGATTGATATCGCCCAAAACTGAATTACTTGGCTTTATGGCAAAAAACAAGCATGCAGAACCTACAAAAGGCTCAATATATCTATTAAATTTTTCTGGTATTAATGTCGCGAGGCGAGGGATTAGTTTTCTTTTACTTCCTGCCCATCTAAATAGTGGTTGTGTACTCTTTACTTTTTGTGAGTGCTTATCTCCTTTTCGAGGCATTTGAAAACCATATTTTGTTAATATTTAGTTACAACATCTTTCTTTAGGATACCGACTATTTTCTTTATGAGGAGTGTGCCATGTAGGGTAGGAAGAAGATCACGGGTTGAGAGGCACAAAGCCAATGACCGTTTCTCTCCCACTCCCGTCGAACCGGACGGGCGGATTTCCCGCATCCGGCTCTCTCCGTTAGTCTTTCTCGATTTAGTTTCAGCTCTTTGCATATCGTCGATTCCCATCGTGAATCCATTTTCGCAGTTTCTGTCGGGTATAATCCTCCAGTTGCTCAAATGTTGGTCGATAGTTTCCGTATTGGAAAGCTCTCACCCATCCTTGACTCAGTTGATTCAGTTTCTCAATCCATAGAAGGGTAAAGCAGCATAACCCAATCAGGATGAATAGAGCGGCTTTCAAATACATCCATTTGGGCTGGTTGAGTCAATTGCAAATAGGACAATTGAGTCGTAAATCAGACGCCAAAAGACAGATTGAAAGAACGCATCAAATCCCTCTCGGGAGCTGCGGGAGGCTAAAACGGTCTATTTCAAGATTCAGGCGGCTAACGTGAGGTTTCCCCCATTGTTTTTGCCTGATTCGGCCTTGCACACGCCAGCTTCAGATTGATTTTTCAATGGTTTTAAACACTTCTCCCCTATTTTGATCAGAAAGTTGATTAGCAGCGGTTGCTTTCAATTGTTTTTTGGGAATTACAGGCGGTCCCGGAAAGCGGAGAATTTCCGGAATTATCTTAAATTTCTCAATGGTCTCCGGATTGATCTCGAACCCTTTCCAGCCTTAATAACACTTATCAGCTTCATCCTTCAAATCCATTTATTCATCTAAATCAGTAGTTTTTAGGACACGAATGTTATCAATCCACGTGTCTCCATCTTTGATGGAAGTGTGGGAACGCTTCAACTCCACTTGCGTCAGGGATTGTCTGGAAAGCGCCTCATAAATCGGCATTAAATTCTGGCCGGCAATTTGAATTTGATGGGTGGCAAACATCACGATCATATTTTTTGAAGGCCCCCATTCAGCATACAGGAAATGAACATAAGGAAATAACCAATTCCTCTCCGGGGTTCGCACATCCAGCATGAAAGCTCCGCTTGATTTTGTCTGATAGGACATTGATTGTTCTGTGGTTCGCATCATAATTACATTCTCATCCCAAAAGAGGATTTGCGGTGTTGAGGTTTAATAACTTTAGGACGGAAAAATATATCGGTGTGACGTGGAGTTACTGCTTCATGTTGATCAATAGGAACCCGCAGTTTTTCCGAAAACCATTTCCGCGATACCTGAAAAATGCGCCGCCAGAGGGACTGGCGGGGCGTCAGGTTTACTTTTCCCAAACGTAGACCCTTGATTAAGTCTAGCGCGGAAACCCGCCGACAGGATTTCACGATTGAAGATCCCAGAGCCTCCTTATCATCCGTGTAAATCCGAATGGATTCCCGAAAACGGCTGGCTGAGACATAAAACTGTTCTCGAAAGGCTGCCCGACTGGATTGCGAGGCCTGGGCAATCAACACCTCATCCACCGTCTTGCCCTGCGAGGTGTAGGAGGTGACGCAATACCCATGGGCGAGATGACCATAGTTTTTTGGAATGACCCAATGATTGGCC
>CAZKRU010000042.1:0-37625 GCA_964555235.1 uncultured Verrucomicrobiota bacterium | reverse complement strand
ATTGATGGCCGTCGCATTTGGAGCGAATTTCGGAGGAATGGCGACTCCGATTGGGAGCGGTCCGAACGCGATTGCTTTTGCCGCATTAGAGAATCGAGTGCCGATCACTTTTTTAGGATGGATGATCTGGGGGGTTCCATTGATGGGAATCATGATTGCAGGATTGCTGGGCTTTTTGATGATTCGCTATCGGGTTTCTGGAAGCTTGAAGATTCCAGAGCTGATGATTCCGAAGTTGAATCGTGAGGGATGGGGGGTCGGAATGATTTTTGCTTTGATGATGATCGGCTGGCTGACGGAGTCTTGGCATGGAGTTTCTTCTGCCATCGTCGCGTTGACAGGGGGAGTGATGCTTTTTGGATCCGGACTCTTAAATCGTGAGGATTTGGGGAAAATTGATTGGTCGACACTTTTTTTGATCGCGGGGGGACTCGCTTTAGGGGGATTGCTTGAGCGGTCAGGGCTCCTGGCGTTTGTTGTGGGAAAAATTCCGTGGTCGAGCTTGAGTCCTTTTGAGCGAGCGTTGGTGTTGGCGGCAGGAAGTGCAGGTTTATCGGCGCTTTTGAGTAATACGGCTACGGCGACGATGCTGGTTCCTATTGCGACTACTTTTGATTCAGGAATGGGAGGTCCGATGTTGGTCGCGTTGGCGGCTTCATTGGGGGGACCGTTTGTGATTAGTACGCCTGCAAACGCCATGGTGAATGGGGAAGGCGGGGTGAAGAGTACGGATTTTCTCATCCCCGGAATCATTTTCATGATTGTTGGGATTGTGGGACTTGCGTGGATGGTTTCGAGTGATTTGGTTCGCTGAAAAATCGCTTTACTGAGAATTTATAAGATACTGGTTAATATCTGCTTGCAACATTTTCACCTAGGGCATAATACCTGATTAAGCTAGGAGAGCTCGGATGATACAGAAAAATTCCATGACACTTCGCATACGTTTGCTTCTTGGCGCGGGAGGTATTTTCTTCATTTTTTTGATAGGGACCACGGTGAGTCATTTTTCCCTTCGCAATACGATCCAGAACTTTGAGGTGTTAGGTGGAGTGGCGATGCCGGCGGTGAAGACGGTCTTGGAGGCAGATATGGCCCATGATCAATTGCGCGCGGTCGCCTACCGAGCGGTCATTGCGATGGAGAAGCAGGATGCGGCAGAAATCGAAGAGTCGCAAAAGGAGTTCAAAGAGGCTGCTGATATTTTTAACGAGTCGCTCCAAACCTTGGACCGGTTAAACTTGTCAGATTCCGTTCGCGGTGAGATCGATCAAGTTCGTCCGAAGCTCAAGAACTATTTGGATGCCATTCGTGAAATCTTGGATTTTGCGCGATTAGGAAATAAAGCAAAAGTGCATCAATCCCTTCCGGGGTTTCAAACCGCATTTGAAGGACTTGCGGAAAAGATGGGTGATTTGGAGGAGCTCATCATGAAAGAATCGAATCTTTCAAGGGAAAAAACAGGAAGTCAGGCGACGGCAACACTTTGGGGAATCTGGGTTATCTTGGGGTTCGCTGGGGTTGGAGTATTGTTTTTGGCATTTGTGGGAGACCGAGTCGTCGCAATTCCCGTTTCACACACGGCAGAAATTTTAGGGGAGACGTCACGTGAGGTGATTGAGTCTTCCGCTCGTCTGCAGCAGGGAAGTGTTTCACTCGCGGATGGCGTATCTCGACAAGCCGCTTCTTTGGAGGAGACGAGTGCTTCATTGGAAGAAATGGCGAGCATGACGCGTCAGAACTCAGCTAACACTCAAAATGTAAAGACGTTGGCGAATGAAGCTCGAAATTCCGCAGATAATGGGGTGCGAGAAATGACGGAACTTAAGGAGGCGATGACGGGCATTCAGGATTCCGGAAAGGAAATTGCCAAAATTATCAAAACCATCGATGAAATTGCCTTCCAGACGAATTTACTCGCCTTGAATGCATCGGTGGAGGCGGCTCGTGCCGGAGAGCATGGGTTGGGATTTGCAGTGGTGGCGGATGAGGTTCGAAATTTGGCATTACGGGCGGCAGGAGCAGCGCGCGAGACATCGACTAAAATTGAGGAAGCAATCGAGAAAAGTCATCGAGGTGGGGATCTCACGAATCGAGTGGGGAAGAGTTTAGAGGAGATTGTTTTGAAGGTGAGGAATGTCGATCAGGTCATGGCAGAGATTGCGCTTGCTTCTGAGGAGCAGAGCAAGGGAGTGGAGCAAATCAATATTGCGATTTCTGAAATGGACAAGGTGACTCAAGGAGCTGCAGGTAAGGCCGATGAAATGGCGCAATCGGCAAGTCACTTGAATCATCTTTCCGAGACCTTGCAGGGAGCGGTCTTGGATTTGAGAAAAGTCATCGGTGGCGTTGGGTCACCTGCTTTGTCAGCTCCAGCCTCGTCTGATATTAAGGTGCTGGTGCAGGGCAGCCGACCGCATCGTTGATGGAATTGCTACGAGTTGGCTGCTGATTCTGGATGGATTGACTCCCCACCGGCTCCTCCATTTCACTGGAGGAGACCGGTTTAAAGAGAGATCGTTTTCCGAGGCATGCCGCTCCTGAACCGGTACAGAGGTGTCGGGCGCCACATCGATTCATACATCGTGCGCTCATTGAATTACCGTTGAAAGAGAACCGGATTAATCGGAGTGTTGATCACTTCACCGATCTTTGCTCCGGGACACCATTTCTCCCAATCGCTTTGTTGTGACTTGTTTTTGGGGGTTACGAGGCGCATGTCGGAATCCATATAAATGATCGTCATGACTTCGCGTGGGTAGTTGAGCTGATTGGGGCCGGCGCGGTGAAAGTTGAATCCGAGATGGAAGCTGACTTCACCGAGGTCATACGGACTTTCATCCACAGGAAAATCCGAGAGCTTGAGATGTTCATCCACTTTTTTCTGGCTCTCATCGCTGATTTCAAGATCGCGTCCAAACTGAATCTGCTGACTTCCAACTGCAAACGAGAGCGGTCCGTTCTCAAGGGGAACGGCATGCAAGGGAACCCAGGCGGTGACCGTTTTTTCACTCGAAAGGGGCCAGTAGAATTGGTCCACATGCCAAGGGGTATAGCCACCACCGGCCTCTTTGTAGAGGGCCTGATCGTGATAAAGTCGAACCCCTTCGGTTTTCAGAAGTTCGGTTGCAATCCGAGCAAGGCGTTTTCCGAAAACGAATTCTTTGACCAACTCGCTCTCGCACCAGAGATTCTGAATTTGAAGAAATGCTTTGCCATAAGTCGTCCGCTGTTCGATCGGCTGGCTCTGGTGGTTCAGTTCTTTGACAAGTCGGGTGATCTCATGGCGATAATATTCCAGTTGTTCAAAGGTGAAGATATTCTTGAGCTTGATATATCCATCCCGATGGAATCGGGCGATCTGCTCAGGCTGGATCGTGTAAGAAGAATCAATATCAACGGCAGGTGAGAGAGTGTTATTCATGGGAGTAAGGTATCTCAAGTGGAAGCGATTCTCTACCTCGCGCTTTGCCAGTTCTGATACTATTTTAACTAAAACGTTGTCATCAGTGTGAAACTACGTTAATTTAATGCCAGTGAAGGCGATTCTCGAACAGATTCATCCCGAGGAAATTCACTCCTTTTATGTTCGTCGCTACCGTTCCAAACGGTTTACCTGTCCCTACCATTATCATCCGGAGGCAGAATTGACGCTGATTGTCCGTGGGGAGGGGCAGCGACTTGTGGGAGATCATCTGGATCGTTTTAAAGCGGGGGATATTGTGCTGATGGGGCCGAATCTGCCTCATACCTATTTTCATACACCCGGGAGTCGTCCAGACCCTCGAGGGGTCGAGTCGATTGTGATTCAATTTAAACCAGAGATGGCGGGGGGAGTTCTTTCCTCGCCCGAGTGTCGAGAATTCGCTCCGTTGATGATCCGTGCAGCGCGGGGAGTGGCAGTACTCGGATCGAATCGCGCGGAGTTGGTTCGTGTGATGGAAAGTCTGGTCGAAGCCCAAAGTTGGCGAAGGTGGACGCTGCTCATGGAAGCGCTCGCTCTGATTTCAAAAATGCGAAAATCCAAAGTGCTCGCCAGTGAGTTGTTTGAGCCGCGATGGAATCAGCGTCAGAGCAAACGGATTGAGCGCGTCTGCGCTTGGATTGCTGCGCACTACCGGGAACCGATCACGCTTCTGGAAGCAGCCCGCCAAGCGCATCTTTCTCCGCCAGCCTTTAGTCGGTTTTTCCGACGGGCGACAAATCGGACTTTTACCCGTTTTGTGAACGAACTTCGAATTGCCTTTGCCTGTCGGCAATTACTGGAGACGGATCAGGGGATCTCCCCGATTGCTTTTGATTCGGGCTTTGAAAATTTATCAAACTTCAATCGTCGTTTTCAAGAGCTTCGATCGACGACACCAAAGGCTTATCGGATGGCGACGACTCGCGGAAAAAGCGTCACGGATTGACCAAGGTCGCTTTCTTTGCGGGCGCTTCATAGGGTAATCCCTCGAGTCCGCGTTCCAGATCCTTTGGGGTGAATGCCTTTGGATTGAGATCGGCGCTTTTCAATTCGTCTTTTGAAAGCTCCGTAAGTTTCTCATTGCTGTCGATAATCGTCGGCGTCAAAAAGATCAAAAGTTCTGTTTTTGCGGAGTCTTTGACCGTGCGTCGAAAGAGATTTCCGAGCAAGGGGATATCTCCAAGAAGCGGAATTTTTTTAACATTCTCGGTTTTCTTGTTTTCCATCAATCCACCGATGACCACCGTTTTTTGATTGGGAATGACCACAACCGTTTCAGCAGAGCGTTTGGCGATGACAGGGGAGTTGGTGGTTGAGGAGATCGGAATGGTCTGGTCGGTCAGTGTGGAAATTTCAGGAGCGACGATCATTTCGATCATTCCCTCCGGAGTGATAAACGGAGTGACTCGAAGGATGATTCCGACGTCCTGATACTGGATCGTATTGAGGGTTTGTCCGGTGTCGGTCACCCGGCTGTTCGTAATAATCGGAACTTCCTGACCGACGGTAATAACGGCCTCCTGATTGTTTCGAGCTAAAATAGAAGGACGGGAAAGAACCTCGAGTTTTCCATTCTGGGCGATCGCTCTCAAAGTGACGGACCAATCATCGGTTAAGACTCTCCAAAAGCCTCCCTGGGTTTCGGAGGCCAAACCCAAAGCGGAGGAGAGCGTCCCATTATTTTGATTTTTGAAGGTGTAACTTCCTTCCACTCCGAGATCGAGATTTTTGTTGTAGGTGACCTCCAAGAAGAGGACTTTGATCAAGACTTGCGGCTTCGGTTTATCCAAATTCTGAATCACCTTGGCAATTTCGGAATTGGTTGCTTCGTCTGCGGTAATAATCAGGGTCCGGGTTTCCGGGTCGATTGCAATGAGGGCATCCCCCATTTGAGTGTTACTGCGGTATTGGCGGACCGACGAATTGGAACCGCTCGCGGCAGCCGCTCCCGGCGTTGCTTGCGAGTAGAGGGAGATCGCCAGGGAGAGAAATGCAATCGGTCTTGCGACGGAGGATAAATTTAGATGCATAGAAAAGAGGAATTAAGTTTTCAGCATTTACCGATTGGCATTTCGATTGTTGTTGGAGGAGGAGGTGTTGCCTTGATTGGCGGCACCGTTGGCGGATCGCTGGTTTAAACGATTGGATCCTGCCGCCTGATTCTGCGTATTATTTTGTCCTCCCGCTCCGGTCTGTTGGTTAAAGATTCCCTTCAGGATGGAGGCGACATTGTTCACGTCGGCGTACTGGAGTGAGTAGATATAGACCTTTTGCTTTTTTTCTCCGCTGGAATCGAGTCTTGTTACCATATCAGCAATCTGAGCCATCGTTTCGCGAGTTGCCGTCACTAAAAGTGAATTCGTTCGAGGATCTCCAACGGCTTTTACCTTCGACTGAAGTAATGCACGTTCATTGGGCTGAGAGACCAGCTGATTATTCTGACCACTGCTTCTTCCCCCTTGATTGATAAAGCGTTGAAACGCATTGCCTCCAGCTCCTCCAAGCGCAGGATTTGAATTGCTGTTATCCGCGTAAAGTCCGTTCAAAATTCCAGCAAGTTCATTCGCATCCGCGTGGTTGAGTCGAAAGACGCGAACTTCTCCAATATCGGCAATACTGGTATCCAGTGCCTGAATGATTTCTGCAATGCGGCGGACATTCGCTTGAGTATCCGTTAAAATGATCGCGTTGCTGCTTTGATTGGAAGAGAGATTACTTTCCTCCGCGAGAAGCGGTTTGATGTTTTCAACCAGCTTGGCAGCGTCCGCATAGTGGACAGGGATGACTTGTGTCACCATTTCGTCCTTGCGTGGAATGCCTTTTGGATCAGAACCGGTTTTAACGGGAATATCCCGTTTGGGAGCGGATTTCCGGCTGACGATTTTAAGAATTCTCCCACTTCGGATGGCGACAAAACCTTTTTCCAGAAGGACGGCATTGAGGAGATCGACCGCCTCGTCTGCATTCACGGGTCGTGCGCTCATGACGCTGATGTTTCCCGTCACGGGAGACTCCTGAACGATGACGAATCCAGCGGCTTCGCTTAAATAATTGAGAACTTCCGAGAGGGGCGCCTCTTTGAAATTCAAACGAATCCCTTCCGGATTCGGGGCGGCTGGTTCGGCTTGAACGATTCCCGAAACAAAAATGGCGATGAGAGCAAGAGTGCGCGTGAGGGTCTTCATAATTTATTCAGCGAGTTCGTTTCGACGTTTTTCCATCATTTTTCGAACGGCATCATCAGACTCTTCGGAGGGCTCTGGAGTTCCCGAAGGTCCCTTCTCTTCAAGGGCAGCGGCAGAGGATCGTTCCACCCTAGCAGGTGGATCTTCGGGAGTCACTCCGTTTTGCAGAGGGAGTACCTTGCCGATTTTGAGCGTTATGGCGCTTCCCTCCCGCACAAGCTCGATTTGATTCTGTTGGATGGAGGTCACTTCTGCGCCAGAAAGGGATCCGTGTACTTTGAGAACTTGAGAACGTTGGGTTTTTATCTCGGTGAAAAATGCCAGGGCTTTCTCTCCTTGTATGAGAATTCCGGTGAGTACCCAGTTGCCGGTTAAATCGGACGAATCCTCACTCTCTTTTGGAGTCCGTCCTGGTTGTCGATTGGGGTCAAAAATACGGCGCTTTTTCAAGAGCGAAAACGCATCGAAACCGTCTTTTGCGGGTTTCTCCTTTGCAGGCTTTTCCTTTGCAAATGAGGGGCTTGAGAGAAGGAGAGATCCCATGAGGAGAAGGGAGCTCGCAACGACTCGTACCGAAGAAAATGCGAAGCTCATGGCTTACTCCGTTCGGTGGGGCCCAATGCCAAAGCGGTAAAGGTGACGTTGAGCATCAGTTGACGACCTTTGTCGTCACGTGTTGAAAATTCACAGGTTTTGAGACGCACTGGAAGAGGATCGATTTCCAGTTCGTAAAGAAAACGGAAGAGTGCGCCTTGATCTCCGGTTAAACTGACGCGCATCTCCAAGAGCTGAAACTCTTTTTCGGGAGTCTGCCACTGGGGCGTTAATGCGGAGCAGGTCACGCGGCTCTCTCTGACCCAACGCGCGATCGCCTTCATGACATTATTTTCACCCAAGGAGTGATCGGCAGGGAGATCCTTCTCGAGCATCTGAGCCCAATTCCTTCGAATCCCGTCTTCGCGCTCCAGGAGTTGTCGGCCGCGTGCTACGGTGCTGCGTAGTTGATCGATTCGTTCGCTCGATTCCTTCCAGCGTTGGAGGAGGGGAGAGAAAACAAGGTGGTCGAGCACCAGAAGGGCCACCATTCCAATCGCCACGATTTTCAGGAGAGAAGAGCGATCAATTTTCATGGGAGACCTTCCAGATGAATGTGCATGAAAATTGGATCGGATTATTCCCTCGAACCTGTTGGGTCTGGAGCTGAGTCACTTGGGGACATTTCTGCAAACGATCGAGAAATTCTTGAAGCGCGGGCTGTTTCTTTGCAAATCCGGAACAGACGATTTTTGAGTTCTCGTGAATTTCGAGAGTTTTGGCGTAAACGTCTCCGGTTTCAGGAAAGAGAGCGATGATTCCATTCATCATCTGAAGGCTTTTTGGGGTTGCCTCAAACCAAGGACGAAATTGACGGATCTTGTTCTGTAAGATTTCGACCTCTGCAACCGCCGGCTTGATCGATTTCCATTCGGACTCAAGGGAGCTTTCGGTTTGCGCTTGATAGACAAAAGCGATCGTTGGAAGAAGAACAAAGGCGATGACTCCCCAGAGGATCGAACGATTGCGCTTCGGGGCGAGCCATCGCAACGCTTTTTCGTAGGGTTGTGTTTGAGGTGAGAAGAATTCGAAGAGAACGGGTTGATTTTTGAGGTGAAGCTCGGCGGTGGTGAGAGAACCGGTTTCCGTCGTGGTCGTTGACTTTAACGGTTCCTGACCTTGAGATTTTGAAAAAATACTCTTTTGAATTCCTGCCTTGCGGAGGAGCTCCGAAATCTCTTTGGCAGCAGATTCAAACGTGGCCGGGGCATTGATCCAGCGGGCTTCCCGAATTTCAGAGGCACTTCCTTCGGGAAGTCTTCCGAGGGTCATTCGAATCTCCTGGTAGAGCCAGGCAAGATCGAATCCGGGGGCCTGAGGATTAGAACGAGGCGAGAGCGACCGGATTCCGAGAATTCCAGACGGATTGGTCGAGATCAAATCAATTTGATCTCCGTTGAAGATCAGATGGAGAAGCCCTGACTTGGATGGGATGCTTTGGTTCTGGAACGAATCCAATCCGAGAGAGATGGAACTTACCGAGCATCCTCCCGCTTTTAACATGATCTGAACGGCCGTGAGCTTTTTGAGAGGAATCGCCGCGAGGATGGCTTCTTTTTTTCCATTGGGAAGAACGTAGGAACTTTGAGTGAGTTTGAGCTCGGAGCTTGGAATGGAAAATTTTCGATCCGCTTGCAATTCCAAATAGCTCAAGAGGTCGTCCGTCGCAGCTTCGGGCAAGAGGATTGGAGTAAACTGGGCCCAGTGAAGGGGGAGGCAAATCATGGCGCGCCGTTCCCGGATACGGCGGGTTTGAAGACTTTTGGCAAGTTCGAGTCCCACTTTTTGTGGATTTTCAGCCGCCTCTTCCGTACTGAATGGCAATTCCCAGGATTGAAGGACGTTCAGGCGATTTTGTTGAAGCCGAACGATTTCCACGAGGATCCGGTCACGCTCCAGAGTGATGACACATCGGGAGAGATTTTGCCACTGCTTTAAGTTAATCGGGGCTAACTTCATGGTTGATTCCCCAAAGTGGCAAGTTTGCGGCGCACGTCCGCTCCCAACGCCCAACCTAAGCGTGCGAGATTTTGACGATAGATCATCCGTGTCTGGCCCGTACTGTTATCGAGAACAAAGCGGGTTCGCCGATAACCGCGACTTGATTTTCCAACCGCGGCAATATCTGCGGTGGCCTGCCAGCTCTGTCCGGTCAAGTAAGGGCCGGCTTGAGTCGCTTTTTCTTCACCAATAGCGGCTACGACCCAAGCGATTCCGATCCCGGCACTGCTTCTCGCGGCTCGTGCGGCGACTAACTTGGATGCATCTTCTGCGAGAATTCCAGGAATGCAGGAGAGAACGGTTTCACTGGCCGTGTTGACATTGACGAGTCCGACGAGGTAAGAACCATCCTTCACGGTAATCTCTCCGTTAATTTTATCGAACTCGGCTTCTGTCATTCGGGAGCGAATAAAGAACTCAAGAAGACTTTGAAAGTTTCGACGTCTCGGTAAGTTCAGTGCAATCTGCGAGGCTCTTGTTGCTCCAAAGGAATCGGTCATCAGGGCATTTAAATCGGTAGCACCGGTATTCACATTGATACGAGCCGAACCATCCGGGCGAGTATTCGGTTCACGACTGAAAACCGTGACATAATCGGAAATCCCTCGATCAATAATTCCATTGATCATGTTATTGGAATTTCCCTCCAGAACTTCAAGAGTTGCTCCGGAGACCAGGGCAAGCTCCCCCGGAGATTCAAAGGCCGCATTTTTGCAGAGGCGTGCGGGATTGAGGCGAAGATAGGTTTCGGATTCCGCACCGTTCTGGGTGATTTCGTCATCCGAGTCGCGCCAATCGATAATGGCGTAGCTTAATTCCTGAGTCATTCCAGGAAGTAACTGCAGCATTTCAGCGGTCGCTGTGTTCAGATTTAATTTTGATGCTTCATCGATGAGCCCATAAACCGGTTGAGGATCGTTGGTTTGATCCATCGATTTTCCCAGGAACCAGCAATAGGAATCTCCAATGGGGATCTGTTCGGCGGAATAGGATCCCACTGCAGGAAGCGCTCCTCGCGTTTCGAGATTGGAAAGAAGGTAGGTGGCGTATCGTGCCGCTCCCTCAATAGCTTGCTGGGCCTGGTGTCCGGCGGTGTCGTTAGCAGCGCCTCGCAAGGACATTTTCATGCTGTGACCAAAAAGGAGGGCAATGGAGACGAGGGCGAGACAGACCCAAAGAACCATAATGAAAACGGATCCTCGCTGCTGACGTCTCACTTCAAAAGGAAAGGTCACACAAAGAGCCGAACTCATGGAGTCGCTCCATTCGTCGTCACAGTGCTCGTCGTTAAAAAAACTTGGGAGGACCACGGGACCAATATTTCCACCGGGGCCGGTTTCGGTTGATCGGGAAGTGCGGTTGGCTGAATTCTCACTCGTACCGCCATCGGAATATTCGTCTCTCCACTCGCATGATTCCATTCTGAAACCCAATTGACCCCATCATTCAAGGAGACTTCCATCGATTCGACATTAGCAAGAATCTGATTCGTTTGGGAAGACTGCTGGACGGAAGTAAGAAGATTTCGATTGATCGTGCGGGTCAGAATTCCGGAATTTTGATTGGTCGAAAGCGGATCTGCGGAGATGAAATACTCAATCTCCTGAACATCGCATGGTACGGCTTCGGAGGGTTGAGGGGTGCAGGTGGTGGTGAATTTGAGATAACCGGGAAAATGTCCATCCGGGCTGCGGGCACTGCTCGTGAGACTTCCCGCAATGACGCCGCCCGAGATTAACGCGTTGGAAAGATCACTCCGGATCAGTCCGGTGGCACGAGAACGAACCGTGGCTTCCCGAACGTGAGCGGTTCCCTTGTCCCGAAGTTTGACGGCACGCGAGAAAAGTCCTTGAACGGCGAGAAAGATAATTCCAATCGCCACCGAGGCCAGAAGTACCTCGATTAAGGTAAATCCGGACCGGGTCTTTTTGCGATAAGCGATGGAGTAGAGCTTCTTCATGGGGCGAGACTGCTGACGAGTGTTGAGAGGACAACATTGTGACCTCGACCTTGAACTTCAAAATGAACCTGGAGGGTCAGTTGGATCATGTTCTCCTGGGACCAACTGGTTTGACTTAAATCCCATTGGTAATTGGGCCAGTCCGTTCCAAAATCGCCGTGAGTCGTCCCCGTCTGCCATGTGCGATTCATCACAATGTCGTTAAGTTGATTTTCGGCCAACTCCACGGCGATCAAGGAACGCTCGGTGACTCCCGCCGCAGAGATTGAGAGAGTGAGCGCTTCGACGACCACGGGAACCAGAATCGCCAGAAAGACGAGTGCGGCCAAGACTTCCGCAAAGGTAAATCCGCGTTTCCAGAGGGAAGAGTTATGGAGTTTGAAGTACATCTTTGTTTTCGCGATCAATCTGGTATCCCCATCCGTCCCGAGTTTGGGTGATCCAGAGACTTGAACCGGTTCGAGTTTGGATTTGAATCGTTGGAGTGCTTTCGAGAGTAATCGATCCTTCGGGGTCAAATTCGATTAAATCCGTTGCGTTGGGATCTTTCAAGCTCGTGGTGACAAATTGCACTTCAGGATCGAGGACGTATTCTAGATTGCGGGTCGCTCCCGTCGCATAGCCTTCTTTGGATTTCACCCCAAAGCGTCGTGTCTCCTTCTCAATCCAGATCACCATTGGAACCCCTTGCGAGATCGCTTCACTTCGCCCGTATTCGGTTAAGGAATAAAAGCGCGTCGCTTCGCGATCCAATGCTTGTTGGCGAAAGGACTTCGACAACGAAGGCGCCACCAAGGCACCGATCGTTGAAAGCAAGAGCATCACCAGAATCAATTCGACCAAGGTGAAGCCGTTGCGGGAACTGCGGCTATTAATGTTTTTTGTCATTCCAATTCGTCAGATCATCCTCATTGCCTGCGCGACCGTCGGGGCCCGGTGACATGAGATCGTAGCCATCCACTTGGTGTTTTCCCGGGCACTCATAGACATAAGCGCCTCCCCAAGGGTCCAAAGGAATTCCTTTTTTCAAATAGGGGCCATGCCAGCTTACCGTTCCACTCGGTTGTTCCATTAAGGCATTGAGGCCATCGGTTCCTTTCGGATAAAAGCCGTTGTCGATTTCAAAGGCGTCCAGAGCCAGTTCAAAACTGTTGATCTGGGCTTTGGCTGCCGTGATCTTGGCCTCCTGACTTCGCCCTGTCATTTTGGGAACCACAATGGCGGCCAAGGTTGCTAAGATCACCAGGACCAGAAGCATTTCAACAAGGGTAAAACCCCGTTGGCTTTGTCGGTGAAAGGTTGATGCGTACGGTTTTGTTTTCATGGTTGGTTCGGTTCCTGTCGGTTTTATTTGATGTAGTCCTGTATGGTGAAGATCGGGATGACCATCCCGATAAAGATGAGTCCGATAAATCCGGCGATGACGAAAAGCATGAGCGGTTCCGCCAGCGCGACGGTGGTTTTCAATTGGCGGTCCAATGCGGATTCGGTGACTCCCGCCAGGCGAATGAGCTCTTCTTCCAGGCGTCCGCTCTCCTCGGCGACGGCGATCATTTCCAAGGTGGATCCCGGAAAGAGCAGGCGACAATTCGCAAGGCTTGAGGCAAGAGATTTTCCTTTTTTTACGCGATCCGTCGAATCGGCGACCAGATCAATCAACATTTGGTAGCCCAAGGATTTTCTCGCGACGTCCAACGATTGAATCAAGGGAACCCCCGCCGAGAGGAGAGTTCCGAGCATTCGACAAAAACGGGCAGCCGCAATCTTGGCAGCGAGAGATCCGACTTGGGGAATTTTGAAAAGAATCATCTCCCATTGACGACGATGTCGTTCGGTGACCAAAAAATTTCTCCCGAAGTAAAATCCCAAGGCAATGATTCCGACGAGAAAGAATCCGTAGTGACGAAAGAGATCGCTCGCGAGAACAATCACACGGGTGAGCAACGGAAGGGCGGCGTCAAATCCTTCGAAGAGCGTCTGAAATCTTGGAATGAAAAAGACGAGGAGATAAATCAAAACGGTGACCGCGAGCATGAGCAGTACCGCCGGATACATCATGGCGGCCAGGACTTTGGCCCGCAGTTCTTTTTCGCGCGCTTGAAAATCGGCGATCTGCGCGAGAACGACTTCGAGAAATCCACCCGCCTCACCGGATTCGACCATCGCGATATAAACTCGAGGGAAAACATCCGGAGAGCGTCCCATCGCCTGCGCGAGCGGGACTCCATCAATGACGAGGTCGTGCAGGGATTTCCATTTCGCTCCGGCGACGGCATTGGAAGTTTCCCGATAAAGAACGGTCAAGGCTCGACTGAGGGGAACGTGAGCGGCCAGAAGGCTGGAGAGGGATCGGGTGAAATCTTCCAGATCATCAAAAGAGACGCGTTTTGAATTCCAAGGCATGGCGCCTGCGCTCGTTGCGGCTTTGGCAGCTCCCGTGATCTCCGTAATTTTCAACGGAGTCCAACCGCGGCCCTCCAAAAGCTGAAGGGCATCCTGCTTTCCCTCCGCATCAAGAGATCCTTCCTCGATCTTTCCGTCGGATTGAATGGCTCGGTAAGTAAACGTGATCATTGGGATTCAGCGTTAAAAATCGTTGGAACCTTCGTATTTCGAAACGCGGAGGACTTCATCGATGGTGGTGATTCCTTGCGCGACCAACCGCCATCCATCATCCGTCAGGGTCTTCATTCCCTCTTTTATGGCGATCTCTTTGATCTCAAGGCTGGACGCATTTTTAAGAAGAAGTTGGCGGATGGCAGGTGACATTGTCATTAATTCAAAGACGGCGCGTCGTCCGTGAAATCCCGTCTTCCGACATTCTTTACAACCAACCGGACGATAGAGAACCGCCTTCTGGAGCGTTGGAACTTTGTCCCGAACCGATTGCGCTCGAGGTGAGGTATCTTCCTGTTTGCACGCGGGGCAAAGTAGTCGGACAAGTCGTTGGGCGATGACGGCTTCCAGGGAGGAAGCGACCAGATACGGTTCGACGCCCATGTCAACGAGTCGGGTCAGGGCACTCGGAGCATCGTTGGTGTGCAAGGTTGAAAAGACCAAGTGACCGGTGAGGGAGGCTTGAACGGCGATCTGCGCGGTTTCCTGATCTCGAATTTCTCCGATGAGAACGACATCGGGGTCGTGACGCAAGACAGCGCGTAATCCGCGGGCAAAGGTGAGTCCCGATTTTTCTGAAACTTGAATCTGGTTGATTCCCTTCATCTGATATTCGACCGGATCTTCAATCGTAATGATCTTTCGAATCGAATCATTGATTTCGTTCAGGGCGCTGTAGAGGGTGGAGGTTTTTCCACTTCCCGTTGGACCGGTGACCAGGGCGATGCCATGGGGGAGGGAGAGGAGATGGCTCAGTCGTTTGAGGTCTGCTTCTGCCATTCCAAGATCTTTCATCCCCATCAATCCGCTATTCTGACGCAAGACACGCATGACGACGGCTTCTCCGTGAATCATCGGAATCACCGAGACGCGAATGTCGACATCGTTTCCTTTCACGCGAATCTTGATGCGACCGTCTTGTGGAAGTCGCTTTTCCGCAATATTGAGATTGCTCAGAATTTTGATACGGGAAACGATCGCCGGTTGAAATTGTTTGATCTGGGCGGGGACCGGAATTTCCTGAAGCATCCCGTCGACCCGGTAACGAATTCTCAGTTCCGCCTCAAACGGTTCGACGTGAATATCCGTAGCTCGGAGCGAGATGGCATCGCCCAAGACCTGATTGACGAAACGGATGATCGACGCATCTTCCGCCGCTTTATCGAGATCCGCCGGAGCACTCGAGTCTTCGGCAACAACTTGAAAGCCGGCTTCCTGTTCCAGACGATTCAGTGTATCGGCGCCGACTCCGAGATGCTTTTTAATTTCTCGTTGAAGCGCTTCGCTCGGAGCAAGAACCGCTTGCAGGCGAAGGGTCGTTGCCTTGCCCAAACTATCAAGTCCGGGACTGGCGAAGAGACGACTGACGGCAACTTCCAGGACGCCATCCTTTTCCCGAAGGGGGAGAAGCGCTTCCTTGAGTAAAATTCGAGCCGGAAATTGCGAGAGAAGTTCCCGATCCGGCTCAATATTCTCAAGCGAAGTGTAGGTGAGTTGATATTCCCCTGCCAACCATTGAAGGACTTCCTCCTCGGTGTTCATCGTCTTTCCGCTCGATTTGCAATAACGAGCAAGAAGATCCATATCTCCAAACGAGAGTTGGTGATTGCCCACCATGCGAGTCCAGAGTTCCGGTCTGGACGCGCTGGCGGTAACGGTCGGGGATTCTAACATGAGCGAGACTAGTCCAGAATTCCCTGCATGACGAGCGTGGCTTCTTGGCGAAGGCTTAATACTTTTCGGAGCTCTTCACGGGCGACTTTTAGATCGTCTTGTTTTTTCGAACGGGAGTCGCGTAGTGAGTTCAATTTGGTTTTGATCTCTTTGGCGGGAGTCTCTTCCGATTCGAGAGCCGCTTTCAATGCCTCCGCTTCCGGACTCGGAGTGCGAGTTGAATCGCGACTCGATTTCTCGCTCGTGCCGGGAGTTCCTGAAGGCGTTGCGGCACTCGATGCATTGTTGTTGTCTCGAGTACGACCAAATCCGCCCATTCGTCCGGAGAAGGCTTCTCGCTGTGCAGTAACAACCTTATCAAGACGCGGTTGAATGATATTCCATTCATCGTCCGTTGCTTTGAGCGAAGCTTTGACTCGCTTTTCCATCTCTTCGCGAAATTGCTCGGGAGACATGTCGCGACGATTACCTCCTCCCCCTCCCTGATCTTGTCCAAACAAGTGAGAATTGGTTCCTGTCATCAACATCATGCCAAATAGAGCCAAACGAATGAGGGTTTTCATAGCGATAATTGAAGCGAAAGAGTGTTAAAATCCGATTTGATTGGAAAGGAAAATTGTTAAGGAAGTGTTAATTTTAAGGCTTTTTCATCGGTTTTCGCCTATGTTGCCGACTGGATGATCGTTTCAGAGCGAATGGCGAGTGATTTGAGAGCAAATTCCAACAGGGCTTCAATGTTGGGAAAGGGGACTCCATGCGTCTGCTTTTGATCGACGATGATCGCGAGCTTTGTGCATTGATTCGGGATTATCTGGAGCCGATGGGTTATGAAATGACTTTGGAGCATCATGGGGTTTCGGGATTGGAACGCGCCAAGCGGGAAAAATTTGATGCGGTGATTCTGGATGTCATGTTGCCGGGAATGGACGGATTTGAAGTTCTCAAACAACTGCGTCGTGATTCAGAGGTGCCGATTCTGATGCTCACCGCGCGAGGAGATGAAGCGGACCGGATTGTGGGACTGGAAGTTGGGGCGGATGATTATTTGCCGAAAACATTTTCTCCTCGAGAATTATTAGCCCGACTTCGTGCCGTCGCGCGTCGCTCCGCTCGGCCCGTTCCCAATGAAGCCGATCAGGGAAAGCCTGAAATCGTCGTCGGCGCTTTACGGATTCATCCGGAGACCCGTACCGTGGTTTTAGACGATCGTCCGGTAATGTTGACCGCGTTGGAGTTCGATCTTCTGGCGTGTTTGGCCCGTGCGAGCGGGAGAGTTAAATCGCGGGAGGAATTGATGGATGCGGTGGCACAACGTAATTACGAAGTCTTCGATCGATCGATCGATGTTCATATCTGGTCACTCCGAAAAAAACTCGGTGACGATCCCAAAAATCCACAATATATCCGAACAGTTCGAGCCATCGGATATCTCCTGATTAACCCGGATGCGCCCTAAGCGATGAAACCCCGTTTTCCACTCTACCTCAAGATTCTGGGGTTATTCTTTTTGAATCTCCTACTCCTTACGATCTTGTTTGCCGCTTTGTTAAACACGGAATTCCGGTTCGGATTGGAAAGCATCATCTCCAGCGGTGCCAGCGAGCGAGTGAATTCGACAAAAAACGTGGTGGTCGGAGAGTTGAATCTGAGACCTCAGAGCGAATGGAATGAAATTTTGAAGCGTTTGGGGACGGCTTACCAAGTGCAGTTTTTCCTCGTGAATGAGCAAGGGACAGTGATTGCTGGAGAAAGTACTCCGGAGCTTCCTCGAGAGATTGTTGCGAGGATTGTCGAGATGGCGACTTGGAGGCGACGTCCGATTACTCCTGAAAATCCCACTGCAGATCGAACGGCATCATTTCAAGGGCCGCGTGGAAATCTTTTTCGAATGGTCGTTTGGACGCAAGATCCGACCCGCTACTGGCTGCCGATTCGTACACGGGTCAATCAGGCGAATGGCAACAAGCAAACGCGAGTAACTTTAGTTCTCATGTCGGAGTCGTTAAGTGCGGGAGGTCTTCTCTTTGATTACAAGCCATGGGTGATGATGGGAGTGGGAGGGCTTTTGATTTCGGCGATTTTTTGGTTTCCGTTTGTTCGAAGGATTACAAAAACGATCGTTCAGATGCAGGATGTTACCGCACGAATTTCCGAGGGATCCTTTAACGTTCGCGTCGATGCAAAACGTGAGGATGAACTGGGGCTGTTGGGGAAATCGGTGGATCACATGGCATCACGTTTGGAAAATTTTGTGGGAGGACAGAAACGTTTTCTTGGGGATATTGCCCATGAACTTTGTTCGCCCCTTTCCCGTCTGCAGCTGGCTTTGGAGATTTTGGAAAATCGTGGAGATGAATCGCAGAAAAAATACGTTCAAACGGCTGCGGAGAATGCCCGACAGATGGCCGATCTGGTGAATGAATTGCTTTCTTTTTCCAAGGCATCGCTTGGAGCCAAAACCATGAACGTTCAGAAAGTTTCGCTTCTGGAAATCGTGAACAAAGCGATTCGTCGTGAATTCCCAGATCGCAAAGAGTTGGAGATTGCGATTCCAGAAACGCTTTTAGTGAGCGCTGATCCCGACACGCTGCTTCGTGCGGTTGCCAATGTCTTGCGTAATGCGGTTCAACATGGTGGGGAAGCAGGTCCGATCCACTTCAGTGCTTCAGAAGATCAAGGAAAAGTGATCCTGACGATTTCGGATCAAGGTCCCGGAGTTCCGGAAGCCGATCTTCAACGAATCTTCGATCCCTTCTATCGAGTTGATCTCTCGCGCGACCGAAAAACCGGTGGAACCGGGCTTGGTTTAACGATCGTGAAGACCTGTCTCGAATCATTCGGAGGAATTGTCACCGCACAAAACCGGAGTCCGAAAGGACTGGAGATTCGACTGATCTTGCCTTCAGCTTGATCCTCATCGAATCGATTCACTCCTGGTGGGGCGACTTCTCGAAGGGCGCCGAGGATTTCAAATTTCCGAAGGATTCTCCCACAATCTCCGAACGCAATTTCAGATCGTGGATCTCCATGTAAGCAAACGAATCAAGAATGCGTTTCGAATAAGAGCAAATCTCGATGCCTTGTTTGTATCGTGGTCCGTTGACGGCCATGGTGTGATATTCGCCTTCTTCACCGCAGAGATCCAGGCCGTTCTGCTCGCGAATGATCTGCAGTTCGGCAATCGCCTCCTCATTTAATTCCCGGCCAACCCAGCGCTCATCCAGCCAGCGGGTATGAATACATGAAAAATTCACCTTGAATCCCCGCTCCAGCAATTGTCGAAGCAGGGTCATTCGATCGCGTCCCCACAAAGGCGTCTGGACGTCGATCCCCGTGTCGCGACATCGCTCACGAATCCAATTCGGATTTCCGTTTACCTCAGAGATATCTCCGGTCACAACGCAGTGAATTCCCATTTCATCCCGTAAGCGGCAGAGGGCGCGTTCATAACTTTTCTCGAACGGTGCGCTGATCGGTAACACGGAGTGTGGAAGGTCCAACGCATCGGCTTGCATTTTGATTAAGCTTAACGGATGCGCTAAAAAATGAGGCTCCGGCGGTGCAAAGGTGATGAGCGTCCGAACCGAATAACCGGTTTGCCTGGCTTCATACAGGGCCATCGCAGAATCTTTGCCGCCGGTCCAGAGCATTGCTGCGTTTTGCATGGGATACAACCGGATGTCCGAACTAACTCGGTCTTCCTTTTATAATTTCTTTTCTCATCTCGAGTTTCGATTATCATGGAAGTCCACCTGACTCAAGGTCTATCCGCTGGAATTTCTCTCAAGCGGAGGAGATTTTGGTAGGGCGGGCTCGATGAGCGCGCCGTGGCTTTGGGATGTAAGTGGAACGCGGAGCGGCGCGTTGACGGCCTCGACTCCCGTCGAGCTCCGCCCTTCGGGTCCATCCTTTGGATGGATCCATGTTGTCCACTCCCGGTGGACAACATTCATCGAAGTCTCCCTACTAGGGGCTTTAAACCCAGCCGAGCTGCATTTTGCCGACTTCGCTGACCATCTCTTGATTCCAGGCCGGTTCCCAGACGAGTTCGACATTGGCTTCGGTGACTCCGGGGAGTTCCATGACGCGTTTCTGCGCATCGGCGGAAATCGCTGGGCCCATGCCACAGCCGGGGGCGGTGAGAGTCATCTGGATGTTCACTTTGTAGGAACCTTCCTCGACCGGCACAATTTCGGTGGCGTAGACCAAACCGAGATCGACAATATTGACCGGAATTTCCGGATCAAAAACCAGACGAAGACGTTTTTTAACAGCATCGGCATCGACGACGGGGCTGGAGCCATCGGCAGGGCCTTCGGGCTTTGCCGTCTTTTCCATTCCAAGCGCGTCGGCGTCGTGTCCATCAATCCGGGCGAGTCCCTGCGAATAAACAACGGTGTAGGTTCCGCCCAGCGACTGGGTGATGGAGACTTCGGTCTCCTTGGGGAGTGTGATTTTAGTTCCGCTCGGGATTTGAATGGCTTCGCAATCGCGAAGCAGGCGAATGGATTCGTCGCTCATGATTTTGTCGTGTGAATGTATTTGGTATCGATCAATTCGAGAAGTTCCTGTTCGATCCGTTCATCTTTGAGACGGAGAAGGACTTCCTGGAAAAAGCCGAGAATGAAAAGACGCCGCGCTTCGGTTTTCGGAATTCCCCGGGAGAGGAGATAAAACATTTCGCTCTCATCAAGCTGCCCACTCGTTGAACCGTGGGTGCAGCGAACGTCGTTGGCATTGATTTCAAGACCGGGGAGGGAATTCGTTTCGGCAGTATCGCTGAGAAGCAGATTCCGATTGCTCTGATAGGCGTCGGTCTGTTGGGCGACCGGATCGACCTCGATCATGCCTGAGAAAATCGTTCGGGAATCATCGCAAAGCGCATTCTTGTAAAGCAGATCGCTGGTGGTGTGAGGCGCCGCGTGTTCTTGAAAGGTTCGTTGATCGAATTCTTGTTTGCCGGTGGAGAGCGTCAGCGAAAGCATATCGCTCCGTCCTCCAGAACCGACCATCCGGCTTTTACTTTCGAGACGAGCATAGGCGCCGCCGAGATTCAAATTCAGTGCGACGGTTGAAGCATCGCGTTCCACGGTGACCGATTGGGATTGAAAGGAGATCATGTTCGAGCCCCAGTTTTGAGAGGCGACGTAACGAATTTTTGAGCCGGTTCCGGCATGGAGATCGGTGACGCCAAATGCAGCACCCGAGGCTTGAGGATCGAGCGATTGATAGAAATCGATCATCTCCACCTGACTGTTCGCTTCGGTGACGATCAAGGTATGCGGGAAAAGGGTCAGATCGGATTCGGTCAACCAGTAATGTGCTTCAAGGGGATGCTCAATGTTGACGTTTTTCGGAACGTAAAGAAAAGAGCCTGCGGCGCAGAAAGCCCGGTGTAGATGAATGAATTTCTTAGCACTGAGTGTTGGATCCTGTGTCATGAAGTATTTCTTCACGAGCTCGGGATGTTTCACAATCGCTTCGGCCAAAGGAAGCCAGACGACACCCTTTTGGGCAAGCTCCTGGCTCAAGGGCTGCGATTCTACCAAAGTTTCATTAGCAAAAAGAAATCGACCTGAAGAAGGTTTGGATTCACGGGCCTTCAACGAACGTTGAATAATTTCCTGACGTGCGGTTTCGCCGATCCGACTTTCGTAACGGAGTCCATCAAAGCGAATCTTTGAAAAATCGGTGAAACGGAAGCGTTCATCCTTTCGTGCGGGAAACGGTTCTGCTTGAAAGGCCTTCCATGCATCCGCTTGCGAACTCTTCCACCACTCAGGGAGTTTGGGTGAGGGGACGGGAGGCTGAAGACTGAGTTCAGGTTCCGGGTTTTTGTTTTTGACGGCTTGCGGCATGGGCTGATCCAAGACTTCCATAAAAAGGTAAAGGGAGGGCCGGCTTAACCGACGGACCCTTCCATCTCCATATCAATTAATCGTTTGAGCTCGACGCTGTATTCGAGAGGGAATTGGCGTACAAGATCGTTGACGAATCCGTTCACGCTCAAACTCATTGCCTGACCTTCGGTCAATCCGCGCTGCTGCATGTAGAAAATCTGTTCGGCGCTGACCTTGCTGACGCTTGCTTCATGCTGAACGGAGTTCTGATTTCCACGGACCTGAATGGCCGGATAGGTATCCGTGCGAGAGGTCGTGTTGATTAAAAGTGCATCGCACTCGGTGTTATTCTTGCACCCTTTGAGATGCTTTGGAATATGGACCATGCCGCGGTAGCTGGAGCGACCGGAGCCGATCCCGATACTCTTCGCCACGATGTTGCTCGTTGTTTCATCGGCAAGGTGATACATCTTCGCGCCGGTATCTTGATGCTGACCGGAATTGGCGAGGGCAATACTGAGCACTTCGCCGCGAGCTTTACGGCCTTTGAGAATCACGCCCGGGTATTTCATCGTCAGACGGGATCCGATATTACAATCGATCCACTTGATCTCGGCATCCTCCATCGCCAAACCGCGCTTGGTGACGAGATTGAAGACATTCGCGCTCCAATTTTGAACCGTCACATATTGAATCTTCGCTCCCTTGAGGGCGACGAGTTCAACGACGGCGCTGTGAAGCGTGGCAGTCTCGAACTTGGGGGCCGTGCACCCTTCCATGTACATCACCTCGGCTCCTTCATCAGCGATGATCAGCGTCCGCTCGAATTGACCAAAGTTCTGCGCGTTGATTCGGAAATAGGCTTGGAGCGGATGTTTCACCTTCACTCCGGGCGGGATGTAGATGAAGCTTCCCCCGCTGAAGACGGCACTATTGAGGGCGGAGAATTTGTTGTCGGTCGTCGGAATGACTTTGCCAAACCATTTGCGGAAAATTTCCGGATGCTTGTGAAGCGCTTCGGTGCTTCCCATGAAAATGACTCCCTGATCGGAGACTGCTTTCTGGATATTTGAGTAAGCGGCTTCACTGTCAAACTGAGCTTCGACTCCGGCGAGAAACTTGCGTTCCGCTTCGGGAATTCCGAGCCGTTCAAAGGTCCTTTTGACATCTTCAGGAACTTCCTCCCAGGTCCGTTTGGATTGCTGACCGGTCGAGAGGTAGTAGCGAATGTTTTCAAAAACGATATTTTCCAGATCCTTCGTCGCCCAATGCGTCGGCATCGGTTTTTGTTCAAAGATACGAAGGGCCTGTTTGCGGAACTCGCGAATCCAGTCCGGATCCTTTTTGACGTCGCAAATGTAATCGATCGTTTTTTCGTTTAAACCGATTCCGGCATCGAACTCGTAATTGGTATCGTAATGAAAATCGCCAATACTACGGTCGATATCGATATCCGGGGGAGGGGTTGAATTGCTCATGGGAACTCCTTGTTTCAGACCGCAGCGAGATCGGGTTCTTTAATCCAATCGTAGCCTTTTGATTCCAATTCCAGGGCCAATTCCTTGCCGCCGGTCTGGACGATCCGGCCATTCATTAAAACATAAACGACATCGGGAATGATATAATCGAGCAAACGCTGATAGTGAGTGATCACCAAGACGCCCATGTGCGGGCCCTTGAGTTTGTTGACCCCGTTGGAGACAATCCGGAGCGCGTCAATGTCGAGACCGCTATCGGTTTCGTCAAGGACCGCATATTTCGGGTTGAGCATCGCCATCTGAAGAATTTCGTTCCGCTTCTTTTCGCCACCGGAGAAACCTTCATTCACCGCGCGTGAGGTGAACTCGCGTTTCATTTCAAGCAGATCCATTTTCTGATAAAGGGTCTCGTAGAACTCAACCGCATCAAGGACTTGGCCTTGGGGGAGACGTGCCTGAACGGCGGCACGGAGGAAATTGGCATTGGTAACGCCGGGAATTTCGCTCGGATATTGGAAGGCGAGAAAGATTCCTTTACGAGCGCGCTCGTCAGGGGCCATCTCCATGATATTTTCCCCATCGAGCAGAATTTCTCCTGAGACGACCGTGTAGTCCGGATGACCGGCGATGACCTTGGAGAGCGTGCTCTTGCCGGAGCCGTTGGGGCCCATGATCGCATAGACCTTTCCGGGATCGACTTCCAACGTCAATCCTTTCAGGATCTCGCGGTCTCCAATATTCACACGTAAGTCACGAATCACAAGGCTCATAGGCAATTTCTCTAGTTTAGGTTAAGGGCGGATAAAGTAAACATACTTTCTTCGGATTGCAACCCTCCCTTTTGAGGCTTCCTGAGTCTCGCGTAATCGACTCACGATGGGGAAGGGCGATCCGTCAGATGGCAGACTCTGAAGGCGCCTTTTTTACAGTTGTCGAACGAATCGTGATCCACCTAGGATCTGCCCTTGAGAAAGAACCGAGATGCAAATCGTTTTTAAATCGTTTGGCGGCTGCTTCGTCCTGATCCTGATCTTTGCCGTACTTCTCTCAATGGGGCTTTTGTTAATCAAAGGAGGCGCTTGGGTGAGTGAGTTGCTCTGTCCCTTCCTCCTTCAGCTTTCGACGGGGGCGTTGGCAATCGGTGTGGTCGTTTTGTTTCCAATGAGCTTCATTCGGAGGACTCAATCGCTTTCGGGAAGGGGGTTGATCTTTGTCTCGTATCTCTTTGGGTTCACTCTCTGGACGCTCAGTTTTTCAACGACATACAACCTTTGGGGTGGGTTCGCCTTGCTCGTGGGACTTGCGCTTGCCGGAGTCGGAGTCGTTCCGATGGCAATCATTGCGACACTCTTGAAAGGAATGTGGCCCCTTTGCGGAAAATTAATCTTCTTGGGGCTGCTGACTTGGGGAACTCGAGTGCTTGGATTGTCAGTGAGAGAGAAAGCGGAGGGGGTACTTTCGTGTTAGTCAGATGAATGTAGGGAGAAAGCAAAGGATTCAGTAGCGCGTTGGCGAAAAAAGAACTGGGCAATGGATGCGGTTCGTGGAAGATGGCATCATGCAGACGGCTTCTTTTCTCCAAGCACCGCAAAATAACAAGCGATGAAAACACTTCTATTTCTATTTGTTTTGTTTGCAGGTGCAGGTTTTTGCGAGGATCCAACAGACGAAAACCTCGTGAGAAACAGCGATTTCTTCTTTTGGGAAGAGGGGAAGCCACAGGATTGGTCTTCCTTTGAAAGAGGGGTAATTATTTCGCAGATCACGAATGCGGCGGCGGACGGTATTGATACGGCGCTCAAAGTTGAAACTCGTGAAGCGGTGGAGGGGAATCTCCCTGGAGCAGTGAACCAAACGATTAAGATCGAATTTAATTCTCGTTATCGTCTTGAGGGAATGGTTCGGAGTTCTAAGAATGGACTTTGCCAGTTGATCGTGAAGTCGGTTAGTGCATCAGGGAGCTTTAAGCCTCGGTTTTCCAAAACGTCTCATTCCGAATGGGAAAAAGTATCGATTGATTTTGAGAGCGGCGATTCGAACAAGATCCAAATTCTCTGTGCTTTCAAGCAAAGCGCCAATTTCGTGGGGGCGACGGGATTCTTTACAAAATTGAGACTAAAAAGAATCGTAGAGTGAGAAGCGAAGCGGCTCTCTTCGAAGCGGTGTTACATATTGATAACCCTTCTGTCGCTTGTGTGAATTCCCTCTTGGCTCTGTACTCTCTGCGTGAAATCACCGCCTTTTTGTAGGCGGACTACGCTGGGGGGTATTCCTTATGCGCGAGAATTTCACAAATAAGTCCTTGATTGGATTGATAATTGCTCTACCAAGCGGTGGGCAAATGAGCTTCTGATTCGCTCTCATGTCAGAGTCAACTGAATGAAGTAATCAGAGCGCTTCTTGAGTCTTAAAAGGAAATAAATATGCGTAAAAGAATTTTGAGCACACTCGGGGCGCGACTTCAGGAGGCCATGTTAATTTTGGCGGTATTCGGAGGCTTTTTTTTACTTCCCAGTCACGCGGAAGATTCGCCGGTCACAATTGAAATCCAAAAAGATGAGGAGGTCGACAAGAACGCCCATTTGGATGATAAATTGGGCAATACGGTTGAGAGTGTGAAGAAGCGGCGATTTCTGGCTCAAGTCGAGAGCAAATCGATGGAACCATTGAATGGGCTTGAGATTCGGCTTTATGTCATTGGGGTTGAAAATAACTACGAACCGGACGCCAAGCGATTGCACATGGTTCAGGGAGCTTTCCGCAAAGAGGGGATTAATCTTGAGTTTGGAGAGAAAAAAGAGATCGATATGGGAGAGGTTGAGTTTCGTTCCATGGAAGCCAAAAATTCCGGCACCTTTTATAAGGGCGGGATTATCTATTACGGATTACTGACGGAGGTATATTTTGGTGGGAACAAAGTGGCTGAAAAGCTTGAGGGAAAGCGGGATATGATCCGGAACGCGATTGATGATTATCAGCGAGCCAATGCGAAAAAGTCAACGAAACCGTGACGATTCATTAAATGCTCCAGTTCTGGAGTTCCTCCGCAATTAATATCCTCTGAGAAGGAAGATTCGTCAGGATGAAGCGTGCGGACAGGGTGGGATTTGAACCCACGGTAGAGTTACCCCTACTCCTGATTTCGAGTCAGGTGCCTTTAACCACTCAGCCACCTGTCCTGAACGCTTTTTGACTGCGAAGGGGTACTTTAACCACGATCGCTGCGGAAACTCAAACCCTTTTCTTGGAAGTCGGATTTTCTTCTGCCGTGAAGGATTCGATGGCCTCCTCGCTCATTCCGTGAGTCAGGGTAAGCCCCAGGTGGGCGTGGAGGTATTCGTCAATCGGAATCCATTTGCCGTCGACATTCACTTGTTTGGTCCAAGCGCAAATCCGAAGCACGGCGTTTTTTAATTTGGCAATGTGCTCGAGAGAGTCCTCGAGAGTCTGATTTTTTACCTTCAATTCGCGTTGGAGGAGTTGGAGATGAATGTGGACTCGAACACGGGCGATCAGTTCCTCGGTTTGAAATGGCTTTCCCAGATAATCGGAGCCGCCGGCTTCAAAGCCTTCAACGAGATTTTGTGGGCCAGTTTTTGCCGTAAGAAAAATCACCGGAATCGTCTCGGTTTTGGGGTTCTTTTTCAGAAGACGACAAATCTGAAGTCCGTCCAAATCAGGCATCATGATATCGAGAAGAATCAGATCCGGCTGGTTCTGCTCGACCCATTGAACGACTTCCAGGCTGTTTGAAATGAGATGCGTTTTGAATCCGCGACCGACCAGAATGGAGTTGGCGAGTTTTAAGTTTACCGGTGAATCATCCACAATGAGCACAAAGCCGGTTTCTGAATGGGTGGTACTGAAAGACACATCACAACGATAGACAATTTTGACCGTGGTGCAAAGAGATAAAAAACGATTATTTTACAGTTCCAGGATCGCTCAGTGCCCCTGTTATTTCAATCGAATGAATGGAAATGGAAGTTTGTGCGGAATCGGTTTGCGAAAGTTTTTTTCGTAAATGATTGCCTCCTGACAGAACAATCATTAAAAGGTTCGGGTTATGAAAACTGCACAACGCTGCCAACTACTGAGTCCGTCTCTGAGTCTTTCTATTGATAGTAAGGCGAAAGCGATGAAAGCTGAAGGAATTGATGTTATTAACTTTGGAGCCGGCGAGCCGGACTTTGATACCCCTGATCATATCAAGGCCAGCGCGATGGGCGCCTTGGATGCAGGATTTACCAAATACACTCCCTCTTCTGGAATTCCGGAGCTGCGCGCGGCGATCAGCGAAAAGCTGAAGACTGAAAACGGTTTGGATTATAAGCCCTCGCAAATCATTGTGACGGCTGGTTGCAAACATGCCTGTTACGAAGCAATCATGGCGTTGGTCGATCCTGATGACGAAGTGATTATTCCCGCCCCTTACTGGTTAAGCTATCCGGAGATGGTGAAGTTGGCCGGCGCAGAACCGATCGTGGTTCAAACAACGGTTGAGACTGGATATAAGATTACCCCGGATCAATTTCGCGACGCGATGTCACCCCGGACCAAGATGATCATTCTCAACACTCCGGGCAATCCGACCGGTGCGGTTTACACCGAGAACGAATTGGCCGCTTTGGCAGAAGTTGCTTTGGAAGAGGAGATTCTGATTCTCTCCGACGAAATTTACGAGAAATTGACTTATGATGGCGTGAAGCATGTCAGCATCGCGTCGCTCGGCCAGAGTGTTTACGATATGACGATCACCGTGAATGGCTTCAGCAAGCCGTACGCGATGACCGGATGGCGTCTCGGTTACATTGCCGCTCCGGAGTGGGTGGTGAAGGCCATTGATTCCATGCAGAGCCACAGCACTTCGAACATGACCTCCTTTGCTCAAAAAGGGGCACTGGCCGCTTACAAAGGCCCTCAAGAGTGTGTTCAGGAGATGCTCAAGGAATTTGATCGTCGCCGTAAACGCGTGATGGAGATGCTCAAGGAAATTCCTCGCATCACCTTCCAGCGTCCGGAAGGGGCGTTTTATGTTTTGATCAATGTCAGCGGCACCGGACTCAAGTCCTCTGAATTCTGCGAGCGCCTGCTCGAGAAGAAGAAAGTGGCGATGGTTCCTGGGATCGCGTTTGGCGATGATGCCACCGTTCGTCTTTCCTATGCAACGAGCATGGAAAATGTCGAGAAGGGCGTGGAGCGGATTGCTGAATTTGTCAAAAGTCTGTAAGTAAGAAGGAGTTTCGTATGGCGAAGATTTCGATTTCCAATGGTCGTTTGAACGTTCCGGATAGTCCGACAATTCCGTTTATCCAAGGGGATGGAACGGGTCCGGACATCTGGCGCGCCTCGCAGCCGGTCTTTGATGCCGCAGTGCAGAAGGCTTATGCGGGAAAACGGAAGATCGAATGGAAAGAAGTCTACGCCGGAGAATCTGCTTTCAAGAAATTCAATAACTGGCTTCCGGATGAAACCGTCCAGGCGTTCAAGGATTACCTCGTTGGAATCAAAGGTCCCTTGACCACGCCGGTCGGTGGCGGAATCAGTTCCCTCAATGTGGCGCTTCGACAGATGCTCGATCTCTATGTCTGCCTGCGTCCCGTGCAATGGTTCACCGGGGTTCCTTCTCCGGTGAAAAATCCGGGCAAGGTGGAGATGGTGATCTTCCGCGAGAACACCGAAGACATTTACGCCGGGATTGAATACAAAGGCGGCTCACCCGAAGCTCAGAAGATCCTCGACTTCATTGCCAAGGAATTCCCAAAGGACTTTGCGAAGATTCGTTTTGGAACAGCGGAAAAGGCTCAAGGGTATCTCAATATTGCGGGTGCTGGTGCGGGCGAGGCGGCGATCAATGTCGGAATCGGAATCAAGCCAGTTTCCAAATTGGGAACACAACGTTTGATGGAATCGGCAATTGAATACGCGATTGCTCAGAAACGCAAATCGGTGACGATCGTTCACAAGGGGAATATCATGAAATTCTCTGAAGGAGCGTTTCGTGATTGGAGTTACGAATTGGCCGATACCAAGTACGCGGCTCAGACCTATTCGTGGGCGAAGTGGGAAAAGACCAAGAAGGCTCAGGGCGAAGAAGCAGCGAACGCTGAGATGAAAGCCGAGCAGAAGGCCGGCAAGATCATCGTGAAGGACGCGATTGCGGATATCACGCTTCAGCAGGTTCTCACACGCCCCGAAGATTTCGACGTCATTGCGACTCTCAATCTGAACGGAGATTACCTCTCTGACGCTCTTGCTGCTCAGGTGGGTGGCATCGGAATTGCACCCGGTGGAAATATCAATTACAAGACCGGCCACGCCATTTTTGAAGCGACCCATGGAACCGCTCCGAAGTATGCCGATCTCGACCGTGTGAACCCCGGTTCGGTGGTGCTTTCGGGCGAAATGATGTTCCGTTACCTCGGTTGGAACGAAGCCGCTGATTTGATCATCAAAGGGATCAACGGCGCCATCGGATCCAAACGAGTCACCTACGATTTCGCACGTCAGATGGAGTCTGCTACCGAGATTAAGTGTTCGGAGTTTGGGCAGAATATTATCCAGCATATGTAAGTTGGGATCCACCCGCGAAAGAGATGCTTTTGATTCTGTGATACGATCAAAACGATGATTGATCCACGAACAGGTTTCTTATATTTCTCGGATGGATTCGCTATTGGCCCATCGACGCATGCGAAAGATGTCGATACTTATCAAAAAGTATCGTTTAAAATACCAAAATGGCACCGCCATTTGCTCGGATTTCATTCCTCTGATCATGGAGAGTTTGAAGTTGAGGGGGTCTCTATCTCTTCCGGTCATCTTGGAGTCGTGATGTTGCGGCATCGTCATGCATTTTATGATATTCCATCTGAGAGCGACGCTGAGAGGGAAGCTTTTCATGAGAGCGTTATCGTTAAAGACTTATCAGGACAACGGGAATATACATGGGGTGTTGTAAATTTGATTATCGATCCTGAAGAGAAGAAAAATTCAATCTTCGTTGTTTACACACCAGAGTCAGTGGTTCCGTTGTACGAACGTGAAACCCTAAAAACTCTTTCCGAAAGTAAAAGTCCGAAAATCTAAAGTTTAAAAAATTGGAACAGCGCTTTCGGAGAGGTCGCCCTACCAAAAAAATTAATGTTCCGTGTATTCGGATCGTTTTCCGTGGTTAAAAAATACCGTTTACTCTTAATGCGTCAAAATTAACCAGGACGGAATTCCTTGGAGGTTTTCCAGATTCTGGCGATTCTGAATTTTGTTGTGCGGCACCGCAATCAGCGGTTCCCGCGGATGACGTTCTCCAAGGGTAGAGGTGGAAAAAGTTTAACGTGTTAAATTTAATCCCATTTGTGATTTGAATTTGAAGCCGGTAGATTTGGTGCATTCAGTCTTCGAAGGAAGATCTGGACTTTCTATGAGATGCACAAAACGAAAGACATGGATCCTGGTGGTGTTGACGGGAGTCTGTATGGGCGCAGCCTCCGCTGCTACGATCGTATGGAATGGTGCCAGTTCCACAAACATCGCGACCAATGGCAATTGGGTGGGTGGAGTGGCGCCGGCATTAACGATGGCGGGAGATGAGGCTTCCTTTACGGGTGCTTCTGAAACAAATCCTGCGACGTGGGGTTTGGGAGCGACGAATGTCATCGATGGGATTATGAGTGGGAATAGTTACGCTCCGACGTTGACATTTTCAGCGGGAGGATCCAATCGAACGGTGGATCTGGGAGCAACTGGAATTGATACGGGAAGTCAGCTATTTACTTTGTTGGGAACTGGAACGACTTCGACGCGTCAGATTACCATGCAAGTGAATACGAATCAGACTTGGTCCATTGGGAGTGGAGGATTACAGGTGACCAATGGGACCAATGGTAATTTTGTGTTTTCAGGCAGTGCCACTCTGACGAAGTCAGGAGTGGGCGATTTAACTTGGGGAGGAGGAAGCTCCGGTTTGGCGGGGCTCGCGATTACTTCTGGGAGCGTTTTGGCGGCTTCAGCGGGTGGACAGTTTGTGAGTAACGCATTACCAGGCATCATTACGTTGGATGGTGCGACCGCATTGATTCGACAGAATGCGGCGCTTGGGAATCGTACGCTGGTGATTAATTCGGGAGGGGGAACATTTCAGGCGACAAACGGGAATCAAAATTGGACAACGAGCAATCAATTTAGCGGAAGTGGTAATTTTACCATCGATTTATCACTATTGGCAGCTTCTAGCGGCGGCTTGAGTATCAGTAATTCAAACACCGGTTATACGGGAAATTTGACCATCAAGAGCGGCTTGACTGCAGATAAAATCACGGCGACCAACGGAAGTGCTTTGGGGGATGGATCCAGTGCGAATCATACGGTGACGATTAATGACTCTGATAGTGCAGGAGATAGTATCTCGATTGGAAATGGAATTAATCTCACGATTGGTTCATTAACGGGAAATGCCAACGCCGTGATTGCGACCTCGGCCGGAGCGGCGAATGTGGCGACTCTAACCGTCAATGAACACAGTAATACAACCTACTCCGGGATTTTCTCCCGAGGGGCGACGGCAGGGGGAACGTTTAATTTAACTAAAAACGGAAGTTCGACATGGACCTTATCGGGTAACTCATTATCCACTTGGGATAAAGGGGCGGTTACGCTGAATGCAGGAACGACTCAAGTGGCGGCGAATCAAGTTTTTGGCTCTTCAGTGGTTACAGTGGCTTTGAACGCTGCCACGCTTTCGAGCGACGTGACGGGAAGAAGCATTGGAAATACGGTGACTACGGGAGGAGCAACCAGTGGGATTAATCCTACGGGTACTTTTACGCTGGGCGCGCTCAATGCAGCAAACGGATTTACACTTCAGATGGATCCGGGGGAGCTCCTTAGTATCACAGGATTATTGACGGGTTCTACGGCTTCGAGCGGAATCATTTTGGACTTATCGAGTGGGTTTACGACAGGCTCTGCAGTTTCAGTAATGAGTTACGGTTCATCCTCTGGATTAGATGCTTCGGATTTTGCATTATCTTCTGCCGCGGCTTCTCTTTATTCGCTTAGTGGAATTGTTTTTAGTGGAGGAAATGTTGAAATCACACTTTTGACAATTCCCGAGCCGTCGATTGGGAAGGCTTGGATCGTGGGAGGATTCCTGTTTTTTGGCTTATTCAATAACAGATGGAATTCACGAAAGAAGGCAGTCTTATGAGAGCGTTTACTCCTTTGCGTGTCGCAATCATTGGAACTTCTGGCTACGCACGAATTCATCTGAACACGCTCTCGAATTTGCATGCTACCGAACAAGTGCGATTAGTGGCGGGAGTTTGCATCAATCCAGAGACGGATCCTGAAGCGCTTCAAATCCTTCAAAAAGCCGGGGCAGAAATTTATCTGGATTGGAAGGAGATGTTTCGAAAAGAACGCGACCAGATTGATTTGTGTGTAATTCCGACCCCTATTCACTTGCATGAGTTGATGACGATTGCTGCCCTTGAGGCAGGAATGAATGTTCTCGTGGAAAAGCCGTTGGCCCCTTCGCTTGAGGCGATCGAACGGATTCGTCAAAAGGAAAAAACGTCCGGTCGTTTGGTTTTGATCGGTTTTCAGGATTTATTTGATCCGGCGGTGTGGGAGGCGAAAAAAGAATTATTAAAAGGAAAAATTGGAAAGATTCGCCGAATTCGAATTTTAGGAATGTGGCCGCGCGCCTCTTCTTATTACGAGAGATCGGCTTGGGCAGGACGTTTAAAGTTGGGAAGTGAAGTCGTTTTTGATTCCCCCATGAACAATGCGATGGCGCATTATCTCCATCTTGCGATGTTTTGGGCTGGCGGAAAGCTGAAGTTGAGTGCCAGAGCGAACTGTGTAGAGGCGGAGCTTTTTCGAGCAAAGCCGATTGAAACTTTTGATACGGGGGCGATCCGAATTCAAACGGACGAGGGAATTGAAGTCATGATGTTTGCGACACACAGTTGTCGGGAGCATCGATCGGTTCAAATCAATGTCGATGGTGAAAACGGTCGCCTCGAGTGGATATGTGATGAAAGTGCTGAATGGTGGATTGAAGATAAGAAAGAACTCTGTGTTCCCCTGATCGGCTCCTTGGAAAGGCGAGCTTTGATGTGGAAGGGGATCTTGGATAAATTGTCAGGAGGTTCCGCCCCAGTCGCACAAATTGCTCATGCGGAGGCTCAAACAAGGTGCATCGAAATGATCCATTCAAAAAGCGAGATTGTGGATCTTCCCGAAAACTTTAAGAGAACGATTTCTACCGATTCAGGGGCGTTAACTGTAATTCCTTCGATCGATACGGATTTTCAGCGCTGCTTTGATTCCGGACTTTTGCCTTCGGAAGCCGGATTGCTTTGGGCAGCAGGCGCACTGGCGGTTCCTAAATAATTCTTTGTTTCTCGCAAAATTCGCCAAGACGCTAAGGGGACGTTTGGGAATGGTTTCAATGCAGACATTCCGCTTTGCGAACTTGGCGAGAGGAAGCCCACCGCTTCATGCTTTTCTCACTGGGTGCTGACTTTATAGATGTAAATCCATTGGCGATCGTGGAGGAGGACTTCGGGACGTCCATCCCCATCAACGTCGTGGATGGTGAGATGCATTCCATAGCCTCGATCTGAGTGTCGTGGTGCCAAATGTGAAATTTTGGCGACTGGACGTGTCGCGGGTTCATAGGGACAATCAAATTTTCCGACGATTTCTCCGAGATGATTAATTAAGCAAGGGGGGCCGTCGTCAGAAGGCATTCGGCATACGAGGAGATCGCTTCCATCTTGACCGCAGCCGGGTAAAGCTTCGCATCGACCGATCTTCCGTTCCCAGAGGGTTTTTCCGTTGGCGTCAACCATTCGATCCATTCCGCTGGCACCTTTTTCAAGCATGAAAATCTGTTGATCTGCTGATGCGGGATCAAATCTTCCAATCGCACCTTCTTGGAGGTGATCTCCTTGAATGATCCATTCCGTTTGTCCGCTAATGGCATCCAAACAAACGGCATCACGCCCACCCAACCAAAGCGTTTGATAGTTCGGATTATTGGCGTGCAATCGGCTCACGTAGATATGATCGATATGGGGACAACGGTTCATTCCTTCCATGGAATCACTGAGATCAGGGCGCCACCAGATGCGATTTCCCATGGCATCCAGACGACTGACTCCGATAAAAAGGTCATCACGGCCCTTGCCTTCGATGTCGACAGCGGCGTGCTCGTGGCCGCCGCCATAGTGAAAAGCCCATTCCCAGATTGGCTCGAGATTTTCGTCATACGCAAAAACCAGGCTGAGACCTGTTCCAATGACGAAGTCGCGTTTGGCTCCGAGTCCTCGCAAGTCAGCGGGAATGATATTATAATTTGCGCCCGTCTCACGCTCTGCAAGGAGGGCTCCATCCGAGCCTCGAAAGAGTTGTACATAAGTCAGGTGATCGCGTTCGGTCATGAGTACGATTTCGTCTTTTCCATCGAGATTCAAATCATGAACCATGCATGCGGGGCCCCCGTGATGCTTGTGTCGATCAAAACCCATGGGAGTCCCGCGTTGCCATAAAATATTTCCCTGAAGATCCAGTGCGGTGAGGCAACGATTGGTCTTCTCATGAGGGTACCCTCCGGCAGAGCCTTTATTATTAGGACCATCTTCGCTTTGAGGGATGATTAATTCGATTTTTCCGTCCCCATTGATGTCTCCCGCCATCAGTGCAATCTCACCAAAATCCTTACAATTAATTCGTTGAACGAGTTCAATTTTCGTCATGTCAGCCTTTCTTAGGATGATAAGAGAATATCATAAAATGGATTGGATGAGGGAATGTTTTTTATTTGATCCGTTAAATATAGAGGGAGTTTGATCGCATCCTGGGCTTGCTATTTTTGTGACTTAAAAGAAAATGCTGCTAGATCTATTATATGTCGATATTACCTCACATTCGCAATGGCAAGTCTTCTCGTGGATTTTCGTTGGTTGAAATTATCATGGTGATTCTGATTGTCTCCATTCTTGCGTTTTTTTCAGTGAGTTCTTTTGATGGCTTGACGAAATCGACTCGTTTGGAGTCGGTGTCACAAATGGTGGTGGGAATTTTAAACCAAGCGCGTCAAACGGCGATTTCTCAAAATCGAATGGTTGAAGTACGTCTTTATAAGTTGTCCTTAGGGGGAAGTAAGGCGGTTGAATTTAGCGCGATCAAGGCCTTTGTTATTCAGGATGACAATTCGTGGCTTCCGCTCACGCAGTTAATGGTATTTCCGCAGGGAATGATTGCTTCAGGAGATCTCACCCTTTCGAATTGGACAGAGAGTCCGACAACCGCTTTGAGTAATGAAATTCCTGGGCAGGATGGAGTTCGATACAATTATTTGCAATTTCGCCCGAATGGAGCAACCAGTCCGGAAAGCGCCAATCCGGAAAAACTTTGGACCTTAGTATTAATGGATTTCAAGGATCTGCTCCAGAAAAAAGGGCTCCCGAAAAATTTTTCAGCGGTTTCGGTTCATTCCCTGACAGGACAGGTTCAAGTTTATCGCCCCTAGTGTAGTCCGTCAAACAGAATGAAGATTGTCTCACACGGAGAACGCGGAGGCCCCTGAGTTCTCGTAAAGAATAAGAAAGCCGTTTTCGCGCAGTGCCCGCTGAGGGTTTTCACAAAAAACCTTCTCTGCGGACTCGGCGAACTCTGCGCGGGAATATAATATGCTATCTGCTTGGTGTACTACACTAGGTTCTCCTCCCTTCAGGAGATGGGGCGCTGTCGTTGGCATCGAATACATTTAATGATCCATGTAACCTCTTGTGGTTTCCTTATTTAAGGGAATTCATGGCTTTGAAGTGCGAGTCTTTTACCTTGAAAGGGAGGGGTTGCCAAATTTGGACTCATCGAATAGCATTTCGCCACCATGTCCCAGTCTTTAAAGCCGACTCAACAGACCATCGCAAATAAGGCGGGGGTGACGAAGGCCACCGTCTCGTTGGCATTGCGTAACTCGCCGCTTTTGCCCGAAAGTACTCGAAAGCGAATTCGAGAGATTGCTTTGAAGTTGAACTATCAACCGAACCCGATGGTGAGTTCTCTGATGACTTACGTACGGGCTTCCCGCCAACCTTCGTTTAAAACGACGGTGGCTTTTGTGACCAATTTTCTGGAACGGGATCGATGGATGAAATCGCGCGTTTTTGCAGATTGGTATCATGGAGCTTGTGAGCGGGGGGCTCAACTTGGATATCAAGTCGAGCATGTTTGGTTGAGGGAGGCGGGGATGGGGCCCAAGGAGGCTTCTCGAATTCTTTGGAATCGAGGAATGCGGGGGCTCATTTTTGCTCCGATGGCTTCCGCGCAGGAAGTGATGGACTTGGACTTTTCAAAATTCAGTTCGGTCGCGATCGGCTATACCTTGCGTAAGCCGGGACTGGTTTGCGTCAGTAGCAATCACATTCAGAACATGCTGTTGGCTCTCAAAAAACTAAAACAGATGGGATACCGTCATTTGGGAGTTGCGATTACGGCGATGCAGCATGAGCGCACGGATTACGGATGGCTTACGGCGCTGGAAACGGCTCGTTATATGGGATGTGGACCGGATCAGGTCTCAATTTTTGGGCTGAATGAATGGGGGAAGAGTGAGTTTGAGGGTTGGTTGAAAAAATACAAACCTGAGGTCGTGATCTCCGCTTCGGACGATGTTTGGAGTTGGTTGCAACGATTGAAAATTCGCATTCCGAAAGAGTTGGGTTATGTGGATTTGAATTGTGCCGATCACAAGGATTCGGTTTCCGGCATTGATCAGAACACGCATCAATCCGGGATGACTGCGATGGATTTAGTTTCTGCTCAAATTGAGCGGAACGAGTGTGGGGTTCCGACCCATGCGCAAGTGGTCTTAATTGAGGGAGATTGGGCACGCGGGACGACTTTACGAAAAGTGCGTTGACTTTAACGTGTTAAATAAAACGTAAGTGGTCTTTTCCCAAAAAAAGACTAAGCTGTTTTTATGAAACACACACGTATTTATGCTTTTGTTGTTGTCGGTATGACGGCGCTGACATTCTGGGGAGCTTCGGTTTTTGCGCAAGATTCTAAAACGAATCGGAATCAGGCCTGTATTACGTTGGTTGCAGGAGATAATGCGGTGCTTGAGATCGTCAAGCTCTCGGATGGGGCTGCGCAGGGATCGAATGTCGGGAGTGGGGCGAATCGAGCGGTGATTTTACGGCCGGTTGATACGGAAAAATGGCAGGAATTCAGCGTGACCTTCAAATCGAGCGTGGATACTTCCATTAAATTTCGTTTGAGTGGTGCCTACAATAAAGAGAGTGAAGCATCCGTTTACATCGACAATGCGGTAGGAACTGGGGTTGAGATTAATAACGGTGACTTCGAGACAGCGGCAGGTGGGAAAATTTCAGGATGGCAATTGGTTCCTGACAAAAACAGTAAAAAGGCAATCGTGGTGAGTGAGCCGATTAAAGCCGCCTCGGGAACTTTCTATCTCAAATCAACCTTCTCCACTCCCGTGATGCAAATGATTCAAGTCACTGCTGGAAAAGAGGTCACGATCACCGTTTCCGGTCGTTTGGCGGGAGAATAATCGTCGCGGATTGCTGCGGATCGCCCTGATTGGAGGATCCACGGTTTTTATCCTAAAAGGCACTGAGGGCGTAAAGCACTCAGTGCCTTTTGAATTTCCGGTGAGGGCCTTGGTCATTAGCGGCCGAACGAGTAGATCAAATCCTCAAAGTTTTAACGTGTTAAATAAGGTTCCTTCCCGTTTTCAGTGGAATGGCACCGGCTTAAAAGTGGGGATGTCTA
>CAZKRU010000041.1:0-38400 GCA_964555235.1 uncultured Verrucomicrobiota bacterium | reverse complement strand
TTTGTTGGTTTGGATCTGAATACAAAATTCCTCCTTTGAGCTTTTGCGTCGTCGCGGTGGAAACTTCAGCGATCCGGATCGACCTCAAAGCCTCCAAGGGCTCGCAGGGAGACCCTCAGTGAAGGGCCATTTCTGTTTTGGACACTAATGTGGAAGCTTCTACGATCCGACTTGTCGAAGGGCAGTAAAAAATCCACGATTTCAGGATGAATGATGCGCCGATCCTGATTATCGGATTTTCTGAAGAATTAGAAGTGGCGATTGAGAAGCTACTCCTTCGGGATAAAGTCTCGAATCCGACGTTCCGATTTAGATCTCCGATTTTGGCGGGTCAATTTCTGAAAGAAAAACCAGAACTGGCGCCCCTTTTTGCCATTGCGATGTGGGAAGCCTCTCGGTCAAGTGCCTGGTACTCTCCGCTGAACGCACACGCGATTCCTTGGGTGATTGCCTATGAGAATCGGAATGATCGCGAAAAAATTCTTGCCTTGGGTCTTGGAAAAGCCCAATCCCTTCGACTCCCCATCGAGAGCAGCCCTCTTTTTGAAGCCGTGCGGACTTTTGACCTCGAGTGGAAAATATTCGCGCACTAATTTTGGTAGGGCGACCTTGATAAGGGCGCCGCTCCGCGTCCTATCCCAGAGCCGCGGCAGGGTCATCGACCCCGCCCTACCAAATGTGCGGATTCCAAGAGACTTGTCTAAGCGCGCGGGACTGTTACGATTCGCGTCATGGAAAATGTGGTCATTATTGGAACCGGCTGCGCCGGGCTTACGGCAGGAATTTATACCGCTCGCGCCAATCTCAAACCGGTAATTCTCACCGGATCAATGCCGGGAGGGCTTCTCACGACGACGAGCACGGTCGAAAACTTTCCTGGATTTCCGGAGGGAATTGATGGAACCGATCTGATGATGAAACTTCAGCAGCAGGCGGAGCGATTTGGCGCTCAGGTCAAATACGGGACGCTGGAAAAAGTCGATTTCACCAAAAAGCCGTACACCTTGACGATTGATGGAGAAGTGGTCGAAACCAAGTCGGTGATTATTGCGACCGGTTCGGGGCATCGTCACCTGGGAATTGAGACCGAAAAGCTTCTCGACAAAAAAGGGGTCACGTATTGTGCCGTTTGCGACGGCGCGCTTCCGCAGTTTCGCAATCAGCCGCTCGTCGTGGTCGGTGGTGGAGATTCTGCCTGTGAAGAGGCGATGTACCTGACCCGCTTTGCGACCGTGGTTTATCTTGTGCATCGGCGGGACAGTTTGCGCGCTTCAAAAATCATGGCAGACCGAACCCTGGCGAATCCAAAGATCAAGCCGATCTGGAATTCCGCCATTGAAGAAATTTTCGATGTTTCTCAAAACAAAGTGACAGCAGTTCAGCTCAAAGATCTGGTAACGGGAAAAACACAAAAGCTCGATTGTGCCGGAGTTTTTGTCGCGATCGGCCATGTGCCGAACACGGAGCCGTTCAAAGGGAAAATCGATTTGGATGCGGCCGGGTACATTCTGTTGAAAAAAGGAACCGAAACTTCGGTTCCGGGAGTCTTTGCGGCCGGTGACGTGGCGGATACGGTCTATCGACAAGCAATCACAGCAGCGGGAACAGGATGCGCCGCAGGGCTCGATTGTGAGCGATATCTGGCGGCATTGGAGCATTAGGGAGTTGATTTGGTGGGAATGACTCAAGGAGGAGTCCTTTCCCCGAGCCCGGACCGCTCGGAGAGCGGTCCCTACCAAAAGAACGAAATCATATGAACACTGCCTACCCTGCGTTTCACATCATGACGAAGCCGATCGGGGCGATTTGTAATCTCGACTGCACGTATTGTTATTATCTTGAGAAAGAAAAGCTCTATCCGCAGACGCGGCAGTTTAAAATGACCGATGAGGCGCTCGACTCGTATGTCCGGCAATACATCGAATCGCAACAGACCGATGCAGTCAGTTTTGCCTGGCAGGGGGGCGAGCCGACTTTGATGGGAGTCGACTATTTTCGTAAGGCGGTGGAGCTTCAAAAGAAATACGCGAATGGGAAGAAGATCGAAAACGCGTTGCAAACGAACGGCACGCTTTTGGATGATGAATGGGGGAGCTTCTTTGCGGAAAATCGATTTCTGATTGGGTTGAGTGTTGATGGACCTCGTGAATTGCATGACACCTATCGCGTGGATAAGGGGCAGAAGCCGACCTTCGATCGGGTGATGGCAGGGCTCGATATTCTAAAAAAGCATCGGGTGGAATATAATACCCTGACGGTGGTGAACCGCGCGAATTCGCAGCGGCCCCTCGACGTTTATCGATTTCTCAAGGAAATCGGATCCGGATTCATGCAGTTCATTCCGCTCGTCGAACGACTTCCGGATGCTGGGGCGAAGGAGCTGGGGTTGGATCATGCGGAGCCTCCGGTGAGCGGCGAATTTGAAAAAATCCCGGTTACGAAGTGGAGCGTTCTTTCGAAAGACTACGGCGAGTTTTTGGTGCAGATTTTTGATGAATGGGTTCGTAACGATATTGGAAAGACGTTTGTCCAAATTTTTGACGTCTCCCTCGGAACTTGGGCGGGATATGGCGCGAGCTTGTGTGTCTTTCGGGAGACTTGTGGCGCCGCGCTGGTTCTGGAACACAATGGCGACCTTTATTCGTGCGATCACTACGTTTACCCCAATTACAAGCTTGGGAATATTTTGAATCAATCGTTGGGCGAGCTCGTTCGTTCTCCGGAGCAAATTCAATTTGGCGATGCCAAACGCGACACGCTTCCCCAATACTGCAAGAGCTGCGAAGTCAAATTTGCCTGCAATGGGGAGTGTCCCAAGCATCGATTTATCAAAACACCGGATGGCGAAGCGGGACTTAATTATCTTTGTCAGGGCTACAAGCGGTATTTTAATCATATTGATCCGTACATGAAGACGATGGCCGGATTATTGCGCCAAAACCGAGCCCCGGCGGAGTTAATGGCCATGGTGAAGCGAGATGACAGCGAAAAACAATGGCGTGATGCAGGCCCGAATGATCCGTGTCCCTGCGGAAGCGGGAAGAAGCGGAAGAAGTGCCATGGGGCAGGAGAGAGATCCAAGAGAGATTTCTGAGGAGAGCAGGAAGACAGGAGTGGCAAGCGATTTTTGCGGCGAGTTGCAAAACTGATTTCATGAAGTAGGTTTCGGGGCGGAAACTATCATGGATACTATACGATAGGGACGTATCTCATTATTCATTAAACAATGATCGACGAGAAGGGCGGAGCCAGGTAGGCGAGAGAGTGTCGGGGTAATGATAAAGAGGTTGTTTAATGAAAAATGAGATACGTCCCCATGGGTGGATCGGAAACGATACGAGAAAAGACCAAGCGCACATCGGGAGACAGTCTTGGCACCATCTGCAAGAATCTCAACCTGACATTGCGAGGCTGGTTTGGATACTTCAAATACAGTAAGACCAATGCACTGGAGAGAGTCGATGGATATGTCCGAGGTCGATTGCGCAGTGCCTTGCGTAAGAGAGCCGGACGCAAAGGACGAGGTCGAGGGATCGATCATCAACGATGGCCCAATGCTTACTTCCACGCCCAAGGGTTGCTTTCCTTAACGCAACTTCAAAAGGCGATCATTCAATCTTCGTAAGGAGAATCACCAATCGGAGAGCTGGATGCGGGAAATCCGCCCGTCCAGTTCGGGAGGGGGAGCGGTTCTATTCCGCTTCTACCTCATCAGGGGAGGCAAACCGCGTACACACCGAAATTTAGATGCGTCTGCCCTGGTGAAAATGTGCTTTCCCGAGGGCGGTCCTTGGATAAACCTTGAAGCGGTCGGTTTTCCCTGACAATTTAAACCCCGCATGAGGGTAAAAGTTTCGAATTTTATTGTAACAATCTACTCCGAACCCTTTCGGAGCCGACCGGTCGGTTGAATAACTGTTAGGCCACTTCACGCCATGAGACGCCTTCTAATCCTCCTTTTCTCGGCGTTGGTTCCGTTCGGAACCTCGATTGCCGCCGACTTCGCAACCATCGGCAAAGCTATCGACGCCGTAACGAAGCACCACTTTGCAACCGACAAACAAGAAGTTCCTTTTTCCATCGCGAAGGTCTCCGGCGACCGCAATGAGAAATACGACCCAATTGAACCCGCCATTGAACGAGCGATTGTAGCCAGCCTCGGCACCGCCACCAAATTCTATGTCCCGCTGCGTGGACTCCGCTTCCCAACCGACAATGAGCGCGACCCGAAAGACCCCAAAGGACAGACTTACCGAGGGATCGAATCAGCAAAGACCAGCGAGCGCGTTTACGTGTTCTACATCTCGCACATTCAGTATCTGGACGCACAAACACTCCACGTCCATTACTCCACCTACAACGGTCCCCTTGCTGCCGGAGGTGGCTTCTACATCGTGCGTATCACCAAGAACGGATTCCAAATTAAGAAGGGAGAGGGCGGATGGGTATCGTAGCAACGTGGCCTAACGCGCTGCAGCGAACCGCTCCGTGCGTCACGGCACCTGTTTCCACCGCCGCCTTTCCGCCCACCATGCAGGTGCCGCGCCGCACTCCGCGGTCGCTGAGCTTGGGTCGTTGGCCCACTAAAAATCCCTCTTGACGAAAACTACGTTGTAACTACAGTGTAGTTATGGATCGACTCAAGTTTGACTGGGATGAGTCGAAAAATAAGGAAAATCAGAAAAAGCACGGAATTTCATTTGAGGAGGCTAAGACTGTTTTTTATGATGATTTGGCCGTTGAATTTTTTGATGCCCCTCATTCCAAAGACGAAGAAAGATTTTTAATGTTGGGATTGAGCACAAGCTTTCGGATTCTGATGATCTCACACTGCATCCGAGGAGCTGATAATGTCATAAGAATTATTTCAGCGAGAAAAGCGACCAAGAAAGAAAAACAATTTTATCCAGGAGGAGAACAATGAAAGCAGAATATGATCTAGCCAACATGCGCAGTCGGAAGAATCCCTATGCAAAGCGCTTGAAGAAGCAGCTCACGATCCGCATGGGTGTTGATATCATTGATTATTTTAAGGACATGGCTTCTCAAACAGGCGTGCCCTACCAAAATCTAATCAATTTATATTTGCGCGATTGCGTTCGCACGCACCGCAAACTCCAAATCAAATGGGTAGCATAAATGGAAGGGGCAACAAGGCCGAGGAGCGGGTATGCTATGGGGACGTGTCTTAAAATTTAAATATTGTTCGATCGAGGGTTATAATTAGAAGAGGCCGGTGGCGTAATATTTAAACTTTAAGACACGTCCCCATGAGTAGATACAACCGACCTGTCGATTGAATAACTGTTAGGTGTCATCGTGAGCGCCACCACATCCATCACTTGGGAGCAGCGGATGTTGCCGCACTTGGAGAGTCTTGCCGCCAAGATGGTCAAGAGTCGGCACTTTGGCTACCTGAAGACTGTCGCAGATTTGCTGATTGGATTGAGCGGCCCGGGATGGAGTCGCCTCGCTGACGAAGATAGGATGCGATACTTGGAGCAGATGCAGATTGATTTTCATCCACGCGGGATGGGGGATTCCGAGTATGCCACCGACCCAGACTATTCGGCGGTTCTTGAGTTGATAGAGGCAGAGTTTAGAGCCGTGAGACGACGTTTATGACACCTAACCATGCGCTGAGCTTGGGTCGTTCGACAAACAAATGAACTGGGCACCTCAAACTTTGAAGGTCGGAGACATCGTGGAGTGTCCATCAGAACCAAAGTGGGGAGAAGGAACGGTGTTGGATACATTATTTCTTGGGGACATGCCCTTGCCCGATGGCACTACGATTACTTATCAGAGAAATACAAAAGGACAACGTGTGAGCGTCCGCTTTGCGGACGGTAGAACAAGGACTTTGCTCACACCAGTAAACCCGCTGAAAATAATCAAATGAGAAAGCCGACGACAAAAGGATCGCTTTGAGTGCGGCGCGAGGCGGTGCACCTCAAAAGCAGCCTTTCGACAAGAAAGAGCTTGGCTCTTCAGATCAAGTTTTATACTAATGAGAGCTCGCAAGCGCCTTGCGCATCGAATCAACACAAGCCTTGAGCGCGGGATCCGGATTTTCAGGGTCGGCTTCGTATTCGATGACGGACATCCCGTTAAAGCCACCGGCATTCAAGGCTGCGACAAATCCGGGGAGATCCAAATTTCCGGTACCGACAATGACATCTTTCCAGGCGGCATTTTTCTCGAAGGTAAAATCCTTAAAATGAATCCCGGTGATGTGGCCCTTGAATTGATTGGCCCACTCGATCGGATTTCCTTTTCGAGGACCAATTTGCATCACCCATGCGGTATCAATACAGAGACCAATCTCGGGCCCGCCCAAGTCGATCAGATATTGCAGGACGTCCGGTGATCCGCCGAACTGATAGCCGCCGTGGCAATGAATCCCAACACGGACTCCGAATTCACGGCTCCACTGGCGGATCTTGGGAACGGACTTGGTGAAGGAATCGATTTTTAAGTGAGCGGAAATATGTTTTGCGCCCGCAATTGCCGCACATTCAAACCAATCACGCTCGCGATCCTCGCCCTGAAAGGTCTGAACCCCGAGAGAAACAATTTGAACCCCTTCGTCCTGATAAATTTTAGTAACATTTTTGAATGCGGCGGTGTCGTTAAAGTCAGCGTGAACGCCGCAAATTTCCAACTTGGAGAGACCGAGGGCGCGTACTTTTTTGGCGACGATCGGATTTTCCTTAAAATTGCGGAAGCAGTAACTTTGAATTCCAAAATCGATTGAGGTGCTCATGAGGTCCTTGACGTATGTCGGTTTAATTTAAACATCGAGACGGACTTCATGTCCGGTTCGTGCGGATTCCGCGATGCCATCCAGAATTTTCTGAACGACGAGGGCTTCTTCCAATTTGACGCATAATTCCTCGCCTTCGGTGAGGTGATTGATGAAGTTGTGGAAACGATCCCGATGGGGGTAGCGAATCTTTGGAGATAATTCGTCTTCGGTCACATAGCTGGCACCGTCAGCCTGAGGGCGGAAAAGGCGGCAGCTGGAGGCAAGCGCACCGGCTTCGGTTCCGAAAAGTTGGACATCAAAGTCGGATCCTGTTCCATTGTGACAGGCCCAAGCGGCATCGAGAGTGACGGTGCTTCCGTTTTCGAAACGAACGAGGCCCGTTGCAAAATCTTCAACGTCGAAAGGAATCTCGCTTCGGTCCGATTTCCCCCAAGTCCCCTCCCCCATTCCACGATTCCCAAATTTCGTGTAGGTTGCTCCAAAAACGGAGACCGGCTTGAAATTTCCGAGGAGATAGAGGCAAAGGTCGAGCGCGTGAACGCCGATGTCGCAGAGACACCCGCCGCCGGACATGGCACGATTTCCGAACCACGTTCCGAGCTTCGGGATTCCGCGCCGCCGAAACCAATAGGCTTTTGCATGATAAACATCGCCCAAAGTGCCCGCTTCGATCAGTGCTTTGGTCTGCTGGTGAGATTGGTTAAAGCGCTGATTCATTCCAAGCGTCAGGATCAGATTTTTTTTCTTGGCTAAGTCTGCGGCTTCCTTTGCCTCACGATAATTCATGGCAAATGGCTTCTCCAAAATCACGTGCTTGCCCGCATTCAAGGATTGAAGGGTTAACGGAATATGAAATTTGTTGGGGACCGCAATGTAAACAACATGAATCTCGGGGTCCGCGAGCAGCGCCTCGGCGGTTGCATAGGATTTTGGAATCTTCTTTTCATCGCAAAGGGTCTTGAGACGCTCGGGGCTCAAATCTTGGGCGGCGAGGACTTTGCCCCGGGGATGTTTTTGAATTCCATCCGCGCTGGAGTAGGCAATTTGACCGGCGCCGAGAAACCCAAAGTTGACAGGAGCAGCGGCAGGAATATTCTTAGTTTGTAAATTCATAGTAATAAGCTTAGTTAAGCCTAGGTGAAAAAGAAATGCGAATCAGAAAATTTGTTAAATCATCGGATCTGATGTGAAATCCTCAACTTCGGAGGCTTTTGACTTTGCGGATAGCTTTCAAGCGCTCTGGATTAAGCGTGTGGTGATTTATTGCCAGGGAAAAGGGACCCATCCCCGTGCGCATCGAATTCCGGACTACTTTGAACGGGTGGAGCTGATGACGGCCGGTCGGGGTTGGATCGAAGAGGGCGGGAGTTGGCGGGAAGTGCTTCCGGGGGATTTAATTTGGAACCGACCTGGGGACGACACCATTGGAAGAAGTGATTTTACCAATCCGTACCAGTGCCTGGCCGTGACGATTCAATCAAAACAAAAAGAAGGAATGAAAGTTCCCCGTTTTTCAAAATGGATGGAGCTCAATGAGGTTCATGATTTTACGCGTGAAATGGTGGCGGCCCATGTTTCAGATCAGTATCCAGAAGAATTGTTGCGACACTATCTCTTGGGACGTTTGTTGTTCCAAGTGAGGCGCTATCACACGACCACGAAACGGGGAGAGGGTTCGCCGAGGCTTCAAGCCGTGATCGAACATCTGGATGGTCACTATCAAGAGCCGTGCCGGATGAAAGAGCTGGCGCGCATTTCAGGTTGGTCGATTGCCCACGTCCACGAGGTCTTTCGGGAGCATCTGCAAACAACGCCTCGGCAGTGGTTGATTCAACGTCGCCTCCGGGAGGCGCGTGTTTTATTGAGCTCAACGTTGCTTTCGATGAAGCAGGTTGCGGCGAAATGTGGATTTTCGGATACGGCCGCCTTTTCGAGAGCTTTCAAATTTGAGACGGGACATCCCCCCTCCCACTTTCGAAAAGAGTATTGGAAACTTTCTTAAACCCGGATTTTGCAATAAGTCCGTATTGCAAAATCCGCCCCGTCAGATCTCCCTGGGGAAAGAGAGATTTGCGGGGCCGAGATTTCCGCCAAAACTCACAACCAATTTAGTGTTAGAGTTTTGGTGGCGGGGTGACCCCGAATGCTTTCGGTTTCGGCACCGCCGAAACAAATTTTGCGTGGGCTAACGCAAAATTTGGGTTAAAGTGGCGCAAAAGTCGCTGTTGCAATGATTGCGTAATTTTTTCTTGACGGGTTAAATGCAGCGGCAAAAATGAGGTATGAAAAATATCATGTGTATTGGTCTCGTGGTTTGTTTGGGTTTTCTATTCATGCCAGTTGCTTCTTATGCAGGTAAGCCGACGAAATGCACCGAAGCAGGTTGCACGAAGGAAGCGCCTTGCGCGAAGTGCGTAGAAAAAGCGGAAAAGAAAAAAGCCGGAAAGAAAGAGGGCGAAAAGAAAGAAGCCGCTCCGCAATAAGTCGTAAATTTATTAATCTAAACCGGCACGGCGGCAGGGAGATGTTCCTCGCCGCCGTGTTCGTTTAAAGGGTCTATTTCAAAGGCAGCAAGATATTGGCGCCACCGTGAGTGGTGACGACGGAGACGGGAGCGACCCCATTCCATTTTTTGACGATTTCCAAATCAATTACTTGCGAGGCGACCTTCAGGGCTTCGCCTTTGATTTTTACCGATTTGGCTTCGGCCTCGGCATTCACTAATGTAATTTCCGCTTCTTTCTGAGCTTTATGAAGTTCGAAATTTTTAGTGAGCGCCTGTTGCTCCATTACCACTTTCTGCTCGATCGCGTGCTCGAGGTCGTTGGAGAGATCGATGTTGTTAACGACGACGTCCCGAATGACTAAGATGTCCCCGACGGCACCTCGGATGCGAGTAACGATTTCGCCTTTGATCTTATCGCGTGTTTTCACGAGATCTTCGGCACGATGGTTTGCGGTAATCTGTTTCAGATTTTCCTGAACGCGGGGCTCGATGAGGGTTTGGTATGGATTTCCAGAGTAGGCCTGGAAAAGCGTGACGACGGACTGTTCCGGAATGACGTAGAGTACATTGAAGCGGATTTTCACCAATTGAAGATCGGAGCTAAAACAGTCTGCAGTCCCTTCGGTCGTGATTTGCTTGATCGGAATATCATAAATTTTGGTGATCAACGGCATTTTGAGAGTTAATCCCTCTGTTAATGCGGTGGGACTCGTTTTCCCGAGCGTGACTCGAATGCCACGATGTCCGGGGGGAACGATATGAAAGCTTCCGAAGAAGAAAATTGCGCCAACGATGAGGATGAAGACTGTGCTGCCAAGTTTGCCGGGGGTGAATTCCATAAGAGGCTCCTATTTTGAGATTGCTGGCAGTGAAGCGGCTTCCAGCGGAATGGCAAGCGAGGCTTTAATTCAAATAAAGCATTTCATTCAAAAAGATCAGGGACTGAGTCAGTGCTTCCCAAGGGCTGAGGGATTTTTTGACGACCAGCGTCCCCTCATTTTGAATCGTCTCCTTGGGGCGTTTATAGATTTTCCGGTTTGATTTATCCAGGGAGGCTGAGGGGGGGGCCGGCTTCGCGTCGGATGCCTGATTTTTCAGGGATTGTAAGAATTGTCGGCTGAGTGCGATTTCCTGAGGTTGCGGGGTGCGTTGAAGAATAATCCGATAGAGGGCGGTGATTTTCTCGTCCTCCCCTCGGGATTGAGCGACTTCAGGTCGCGCTAAAATATCCCGGGTCACTCCGATAATCATCGGGCTGTTCATAAAAAAGAGCGACTGCTGGGGAACGACGGTGGAGTTTCGCTGGGAGTTCGGAGAATCAGGATTGCTAAAGTCAAACTGAGCCATGAGTTCCGGAAGATTTCCGCGATCAATGTATCCGTAAACACTTCGCCGATAACTGTACGGCTCATCGACAAGATTCACTGGCTTTCCTCCGAGCGTTGCATCCATTTTGCCGCTAAAGGCGATTAACGAATCGCGCAACGATTCGAAGTCGAGGCGGCGGATATTGGCACGCCAGAGAAAGCGATTTTGCGGATCCAATTCTTCTTGCTTGGGGTTGGTGTCGCTACTTTGTTGATAAACACTGCTGAGCATGATCTGACGGTGAAGCGCTTTGATCGACCATCCATTTTCTACAAATGAGGCCGAGAGGAAGTCGAGAAGTTCGGGATGACTGGGGGCCTCGCTTTGAGTTCCCAAATTATCAGGGGTTGGGACCAAGCCCGCGCCGAAGTGCCACATCCAGACCCGATTCACCATCGTCCGCGCCGTGAGTGGATTCTCTGGCTTCGCGATCGCCTGTGCCAGCTCAAGGCGTCCACTCCCCTCACGAAACGGTTTCGGATTTCCATCGGGAGTGAGAATGGTGAGAAAGCGGCGTGGGACGATTTCGCCGCGCACCTGAGCCTGCCCCCGAATAAAGACGGGATCATCGTGGGGTTTGGGGACGTCCGTTACGGTCATGGCCCGCTCGGGGGATCCCGGATCAGTAAGCTCCAGATAGCTGATGGCGGGGAGGTTGATCATCGGTTTTATTTTTCTCAGCATTTTTTCCAACGGAGGAGGAAAGTGGCGGACCAGGCGTCGGAGTTCTTCCGCGGTCAACTGTTTCGCCGGATAGATGGTCAGCGGAAACTGGAGAAAGGGCGCGACCTCTGAGGAAGCTCCTTCCAGGGGCGTTCCGGCAAAAATATTTCGAATGACGCTTTCGGAAAGCGGGGCGGCTTCGGCAAAAAGTTTGGCATAAAGAGCGATCAAATCCTGACGGCTCTTGAGGGGGGTGAGCTTCAATGCCGCTTCAAGACGGGGATTGATGGGGGAAGTCGAACTTCGTCTCAGAAGAAATTTTTGGATCATTCCAGGAGCTTTTCTTTCGAATTCTGTATCGGGGATCTCCGCGAGGAGTTTTAAGGGTCCGAAAACCGAATCATCATTTGATCTTCTGAAAACTTCAATATTCAACACTCTGAGAAACTCCGCCTCTGCCGTCCCTCGGAGCTCGGGGGGAAGATCCTTGGGGGAATCCTTCAGCGATTTCTTGTATTGAGCGCTCTGCGCCAAGACCTTGAGGTACGATGGAGCGTTTTTCAAAAAGAGGGAATTCAGCTTTAAGACAATCTGTAAATAAGCCTCTTGATTTTTGCTTTCAAGTACGGCGAGTTTTTTGAGAAATTCGGAGTACTCGGGTTCCATGGGCTCTCGGATGAGCGGCTTATCGCGCGGTTCCATCGTGCTGGAAAAAACCCCGTGGAGCGCATAATAATCGGTGATCGGGATTGGATCAAAAGGATGATCATGACAGCGGGCACACGAAACCGTTAAGCCGAGAAATCCTTTTGAAACGGTGTCGATTCGCTCGTTGAGTTCATCTTGAACATTATCAAACCGTTCCCCCACGGTCAGAAACCCGAGGGCGGCGAGAAGCGTCGGATCCTTGGAAGTTTCGGGCAGTTTGTCGGCGGCAAGTTGTTCGATAATAAATCGATTGTAGGGCTTATCTTGATTGAACGAGTGGATGACATAATCGCGGTAGCTCCAGGCATAAGGGTAGCGGTACTCGTTGAGGATTTTTTTGATATTCACGCTCGCCCCGACGGTGTCGGAATAGCGTGCCGTATCGAGCCAGTGACGTCCCCATCGTTCACCGTAATGCGGGGAGTCGAGAAGATGATCCACAACCTTTGCAAAGGCGTTGGGATTTTTATCGTTCCTGAAGGTTTCGATCTCTTGGGGGCTCGGCGGTAATCCAATCAGATCATAATAAGCGCGTCGGATGAGGGTCTCTTTATCCGCTCGGGGGGAGGGGACCATCGACTTCTCTTCCAATCTGGACAAAATGAAGCGATCCACCGGGGATTCACACCACCCGGGATTCTTTACCATCGGGGCTGATTTGGAGGTGACCGGTTGGTAAGCCCAATGTTTTCGGGCAGCGTCATTGAGGCCGGAAAGTTTAAGCCCCGTGGCTTTTCGAGGATCCGGTGCCCCCATTTTCACCCATTCGGTCAGCGTTGCAACTTCGTCATCCTTCAACAGATATTTTTTTGGCATCTGCAACTCGGGATCGGTGTATCGAATCGCGCGAATGAAGAGGCTCTTTTCTGGATCCCCGGGGACGAGCGCGGGGCCCGTCTCACCCCCCTGAAGCATTGCCTGGGCGGAATCAACGGTGAGACCTCCTTTGGCGGCCCCCTTCTCAACGCTATGACATTTGTAACAATTCTCAGACAGAATGGGACGAACCTTATTTTCAAAAAACTGGAGCTGCTCCGGAGTCGGATCGGCCCAAGCGAGCGAGACTGCGAGAAAAGGAATCAAAGCGCCATGACGAATGGAGATCATAGATAATAGCGATGCCAAAAATTAAGCCATCACTCCCTTGATCACTTTTCCGTAGTTATCCGTCAGTCGAAAATCCCGTCCATTATAGCGATACGTCAGTTTCGTGTGATCGAATCCGAGCAGGTGCAGAATCGACGCATGAAGATCATGAACATGAACCTTGTTCGTCATTGCTGCCGCGCCAAATTCATCGGTCGCTCCGTAAACCGTCCCCCCTTTGATCCCCCCCCCCGCCATCCAGGTGCTAAACGCGCGACCGTTGTGATCGCGGCCCGGAATTTGATTTCCGTTCCGATCCTTCACCACGGTGCGGCCGAACTCCCCTCCCCAAATCACCAATGTGGAGTCGAGCATTCCGCGTTGCTTCAAATCCTTAATTAAAGCTGCAGCGGGTTGATCAATTTCTCCGGCCGCTTCTGGCAGTCGGGTATTTAAGTCATTGTGGTGATCCCATCCCCCCGCCGTGACTTGAACAAAGCGAACTCCGCGTTCGACTAATCGTCGCGCCGCGAGCAGTTTGGCCCCCATATCCGTATTTCCATAGAGTTCACGGATACTCTCCGGCTCTTTGGAAAGATCAAACGCATCCGTCGCTTCCGTCTGCATCTTGAACGCCATCTCAAAGGATTCAATTCGGGCATCCATCTGGGGGTCATACCCTTTTGAGGTGCTGGCCCGAAGCGCATTCATCTTTTTGGCAAAATCGATCTGCTGCCGCTGAACCTCCGGTGGCGAAAAATAACTTTGAATATTTTTGATCACTTCTTCGGGTCGTGATTTGGCCGAAAAATTAACCGAGCACCCCTGATAGGGTCCGGGTAAGAAATTGGCAGCGCGCCACGCGGGATCCCCTCCCAAGGTGATAAACCCCGGCATATTTTGATTTTCACTTCCCAACCCGTAAAGAACCCAGGAGCCGATGCTCGGTTTCGGAATTTGAAGCGAACCGGTATTCATGAAACGCTGAGCGACGTCATGCGCCGGAATATCGGTCCACATCGAGCGAATGATCGCCATTTCATCAACGCATTCTCCCAACTTCGGGAAAACATCACTAACCTCAATTCCCGACTTCCCGTATTTTTTAAAAGCAAAAGGAGAGGGATACGCCACACCGCTCATTCCTGGAATCGGTTTTCCATCGAATGGAATGAGAGAGGGTTTCGGATCGAACGTATCGACATGCGAAGGTCCGCCTGCGGCAAAAAGATGAATCACCGCCTTGGCTTTTGCCGGAAAATGAGGGGCCTTGGGGGTGAGGAGTCCACTGGCAACACTCGAGACTTCTCCTCCCGCAGCCTCCGCGCGGGAGACGAGATCCAATCCAAAAATCGAAGAGAGCGTCAAAGCCCCCATCCCCATCCCGGCCTTCAGCAAAAAATCACGACGGCTCAGGCAGAGATCTTCGAGCGTAACCGAATGCTCCCGGCGGTGCTGATCCGAACAAATACAATCGTGGTTTTGTGACATCTTACTCCTCTTCAAATGGATCGACTCAGAAAAAACCTACTAGACAAATGTAAAGGCTCCATTTGAATCCGCCATGAAAATTGTTAAGATTTGTTAAGCTTCCGCCTCTACTTGGTGGGGCCCGACCTCCGGGCGGGCGGATGGGCGTTTTCAAGCCTTGTAGATCGAAGCGGAGTCAAATTCCTTGGAATTGTCTACTGGTTAGCTAAAAGAAGGATAATGGCATCATGCCCAGATTCAGATTTCAAAGTCGATTTTGGCAGCTCGTTTATGCAATCAATTGCGAGGCTGTTTGGGGTGCTGTACCCGCGAAAGACTTCTCAGAGCCCCTCAAATTAAATGACGCGATGACAAATAATAATCTCTCGGTTAATCCAAAAATATCGCCTGAGGAAGTCGTAAAAGCGCATCAGATGGTTTTTCAGGAAGACTGGAAGGCGCGCAAATTTCGTGATTCATCATGGTCTGTAGAGCGTCTTGACACCTGCTTGAGGCTAACAGGATCAGATTTTGAAAAAATCAAACGGCTCTGCGAACAATGGGGGGATAAGAGCATTATCATTACGGATATAGAGCCAATTCCTTCCCATCAATTTACGATGGTTGTCACGCCCGACGTGAAAGAAATAGATAGAGCATCAAGAACTTTGTTGGGCCACTTTGAAGCTCATGTATTTGGATTATCTAAAAAGTGGGGCCTAATTTGCACGCTTGAGAGCGGCAGTTATTTGGGTCAACCATAACGCAGCAGTTCAAATAGTTTTTGGGACGTATCTCAAGATTCTGCAGTGAAAATCGGGTTCTCATAAAAACCAGATTATTAATCCCCAATTTACTTGTGGGATAATTCGACAAACGCATCCACTGTCAAACCGCTGGAACGAATCAAACTGCGCAATGTCCCACGAGCGACTTCGCGGTGATCAGGAATCGATAAGGTTACCATTTGACCCGGTTTGATGAGAATCATGTGACTGCCTCGCTGTCGCACTTGCTCCCAGCCATCGTGGGCAAACGCACGAACCACCTCGCGACCGCTAAGCACCGGAAGCAATGCCATTAAACCAAAACCTCTACCTATTGCGTCTCGACCGTCAGAGGCATCCCCTGCTCAGCCCGCACTTCAAGACACAACGCAATTGCCTCTTTTACATTCCCAATGGCTTCTTCGCGGGTAGCTCCTTGGCTGACACATCCGGGGATTGAGGGACATTCAGCCACCCAAACCCCATCTTCATCCCGAGCCAATGTTGCGGTAAACTTCATGTACAAAGGTTAATGCAATTTTCCCGGTTAAGCAAGTCCTCCCATGCTTTGCTTTTCCGCTGCCCCTCCTCTCACATTTGGTGTCGCCCGACCTCCGGGCAGACCCTTACCGATTGATATTGCTGGAGAAAAATGAATTCTGTAAAAATCAGTTCATGGATGCGTTAATTGTTACCCTGATCATCGGTGCATTAATCGGGATCAGAGTCGGCTTTCATTTTCTGGATAAGCGTGAGATTCGATCAGCTGCTGAGGCCAAAGGGTGGTCGAAGATCGAAATTTCCTGGGAGCCATTCGCTCAAGGATGGTTTTTCGAGAAAAACGAACGCCAGTACCGTGTTCTCTATGTCGATCAGAAGGGGCGGCACCAGCTCGTTTTTTGCAAAACCTCATTAACGGGTGGAGTCTACTGGCGTGACGAAGGATCAAAATGACTATTAATGGGCGAACCTTAAAAGATGCAAATGGGGAGCAAAATTGCTTATTCTATGTATGCAATGATTGCCGTGTGTACGTGGATACGGGCACTCGAATTGGGGATTGAAGCTTTAATTCGTTCATGAAGCCACACCAACGGTAATTCGGTAAGGAAAAATAATGCGACTTATTTTTGCGGATAAAGGGAAGGAATTCTGTGAGGTCCTTCGCTGGCAGTTTCGCTCTCATCCAGAGGTTCAGATCGTTTGTGGGCGATTTGAAGATGTGCCCGTATTCGATTGTGTTGTCACTGCGGGGAATTCATTTGGATTGATGGATGCAGGGATGGATTTGGCGGTGGTCCGTTTCTTTGGACGACACGTGATGGAGCGCATCCAAAAGCAGATTTTAGAGGATTACCTCGGAGAGCAGCCCGTTGGTACCTGTCTTATTGTCCCGACAGATCATTTGGCGCACCCCTTTGTGGCGCATGCCCCGACGATGCGGATACCGATGAATGTTGAAGGGACTGATTACGTTTATCTGGCTTTGTGGGCGGCGCTTACGGCGGTATATCGTCATAATCGTACTGAATCACGGAAGATCGAATCGCTCGTTTGTCCCGGACTCTGTACGGGCACGGGCGGAGTGGATTCGCTTGAGGCAGCACTTCAATTGGGTTTAGCGTATGAGCATTTTCTGAATCCCCCTCAGTTCATCAATCCGTCAATGGCGCAACAGCGTCACGAGAGAATTTATTACGGGGGGCGTTGGGGTTTTTTGCATCCACGAAATAATGCGACCTAAAGATCAATTTTGGAATTAAGACTCGACCATTTTGTAAATGAGGCTCGAGAGGTGCAGGGTTATTCGCGCCGCTGGAGGCTGGCTTTACTGCGTAAATGACTCGGGATCGATGGCAATCGTCGGAAAGGCATTTCGCAGCGGTTTATCGAAAGTCAGCAGCGGGATCTCAAATTGCATGGCGAGCACGACAAATTCAGCATCGTACGCCGAGAGTTTCTGCTTTGAGGTGAGTTCCAAAACCGCATCGGAAGGAATGGCATACTCTTTGTGGTGGAGAAGGGCTTCGGCCTTTTCGAGGGTTGTTTTCGCCTGAGCCAGCGACATTTGCTGCTGACGCATATAAAGGGTTAGTATATTGCGGAGTTCCGAACGACAGAGCAGAGGAACGATCCAGTCGGAGTCCTTTCGGAGAATCGCTTCCGCAAGAAGACTTTTTTCTCCAGGAATTAACAAGTAAGCGATGAGGTTTGAATCGGCGACAATCACGGGCGCCCGAAATTCTTGGCTTCATCGAGCAATGAATCGGTCAGTTGTCCGGGAAGCGAGTCGCGGTGTCGGCGGAGATCCAAAAGGAGGGCGGAGAGATCCACTTTCTTTGGGAGGACAGACATTTCCAAACAAGCAAGCACTTCCCTGTTAAGGCTGCGGCCATGTTCCTTGGCGCGAAGCTTGAGCGCATGATGCACGCGACGCGGAATATCCTTCAAAGTAATCGTTGCCATAATAAAACCATAACACAACCATAATGGTTGTCAATGAATGGGGTCTTGGTAGGGCGGGGTCGATGACCCCGCCGCGGATTGTTTCGGCGAAAATTCCGTGAACTGCCCCTGATTTCGCGTAGCAAGTTTCTGAAGGAGCTCGCGTTCCTGGGGCTTTTGGGGGCCGGTGAGAAAATAGATCGTGTGAAGTCGCGCCGGGTCGCTGCGTTCCGATTGCAGGACTTGGACCAACTTCAAAAGTTCGGCGGTCGGAATCACTTCACGTCCGCGCAGGGCATTTCCATCGGAGAGGAGATAGAGAACTTCGGGCTGTAAGGAAAAAGCGAGACGCAGGGCCAGATCGTGACGGGTTCCCCCCTCGCCTTCGTGTAAAACTTCTTCGGTAATGCGTGGGATATTCTGATAGGCGCGGGGCTGTAGTTTTACTCGGACAAATTCGCGTGCGGCTTCGCGATTCGCATCTGTCGCAGGAACCAATTCAGATTTCCATTTTCCGGCGGTACCGCCCCAAACAACGATTCCAAAGCGCGAGTTCACGCCGAGCGCGTCGATGAGGCGAAGGGCCTGATCTTTTACGATTTCAAAGGCTTCGGGCCCCAATCGCGTGAACATCGATGCGGAGATGTCGAGGAGTAGCACGACGGATTCACTTCGATCGGCAATTCCAAAAAAATTCATTCCACTCCCCCCGAATACCCCAGTGCTTCCGAGTGATCCGGCATCCATCCCCTGCCCTGCCCCGACGCCAAAGGTTCCGAGAATTCCCGAACGGTCAGAAGGGGTGAGCGAGGCCATCGGGATTGCCGGAAGTTCCGGGAGGGCAAAATCGGAGGCGCGTGTGGATTGAATCAGATTCGCGGAAGGAGGCGCGCCCATCGCAGCTTCAGATTCCGAGGAGGCTCGTGAGGGCTCCATGACTTCGTGAGAGATGGCATTTTCTACGGGTTGTATCACAAAGGTCGGAGCGGGTTCCGAAATCCAAATTTTCGCGACAATCACCCCCCCTGCAATCAAGCCTCCGATGAGATGAACCAAGAGACTAATGCCGAGAATCCGTCCGATCTGAAAAGTCATTCCTCCGCTCCATCGCTCGCGAACGAAATTCCCTGAATTCCGACCTGATGACAAAGTTCGAGCATGTCGACGAGCCATTGATGAGGCACGGCATCCTCTACGGAGAGGGTTAAAAGTGGAGCGCTCTGGTTGGCGACGCACGATTCCCGATAGCGCGTGAGTATGGTTCTAAGGGAGCGCAGATCTTTGCGGGTTCCGACCGGGGAGTCATTGAGGAGGATCGATCCATCCGCTCGAAGTTCGATGCGTTGTGGATCGGGAATTTCGATGGGCACTGAAGATTCAACCGTTCCAGGAAGCTTCATCCCCAGATCCGCTTCGGATTTCATCGGACGTGCGGTCGCGAGAAAAAAGATCAATAACAGAAAAACCATATCGATCATGGAACTCATGGAGAGCTCTGCGGCAGGAGGGGGACGACGACGAATGCGGAGGGCCATGAAGTTAAGGAGGCGGAGATTTACAATACGCCCCGAATCCAATATCGATGGCTCCGGTCTCTGCACAAATACGAACGATGCGCTTGATGGTTGCTGCCGGAGTTTGAGCATCGGCGCGCACATAAATTCTCAAAGGAGGATGATCTTTCAAGCGCTGCATCAGATATTTTTTTAATTCAGGCTCCGGGGTGGCGGTTTCACCGATGAAAATCACCCCCTTCTCATCCAAATTCAAAAGCTCCCGACTTTCCTGGGAGATCGGTTTTTGCGCGATGGATGTTTCTGGAAGGCGAATCTCCTTTTTGCGGGACTCCTGAGTGATACGACTGGTAACCATGAAAAAGATGAGAAGCAGAAAGACCATGTCGATCATCGGAGTGATCGGAAAAGAGAGGGCTTCCTCTTCCCGGATGCGGCGACGTCTCATGAAAGTCGCTCGGCCGATTCCACTTCTGCGGATTGAGGCGCAATCACTGGCGGAAGCAAGTTCGTGAGCTCTTGTTGGAGTTCGCGAATGCGTGTGCCCAATTGTCCGCGAAAGGCAAAGTAGAGGAAAAGCGAAGGAATTGCGACCATGAGTCCTCCGGCGGTGGTGATCATGGCGACACTGATCCCTCCGGCGAGGTCTGCAGGTTCAGAGTGGCCGGCTGAAAGCTGATCAAAACTTTGGATCATTCCAACCACCGTTCCAAGAAGGCCGAGCATGGGAGCCAGCTGAGCAAAAACATTGAGGTAATTCACCAGATTCATCAAACGGTCTTCTTCATGGGCCAGGATTTCTCCGGCGACCGCTTCCATTTCCGGGCGATTGACGTTGAGAAGATCGGGACGCCATTGTGCGAGCGCTGCAGTATACACCCGTGCGAGGAGCGATGAGGAAAGCTGGCAAAAGGGAATCGCTTCAGAAAAGACTTCCCGCTCTCGGATTTGGCGAAGCTGCTGGGCCAAAGGTAGCGGATGCAAGGTTGCACGACGGAGCTGAAGTCCGCAAGCAACCGTCACTGCTACCGCGCCGATGGAGCAGGCAAGAATGGGATGCATCCAAAAACCGCCGGCGCGATAGAGATCCAGGAGTGATTTTTCTTTGGGAGTTCCAGAACCAGCGGCAAGCAGTGGGGAGGAGAAGATGAATAGCAGGAGAAAGCACTTTTTCATGTCGAAGGTTCCAGTTGTTTGAGCAGGCGTTCGGCCTGCGGTTGATAACGGGGATCAGGAAATTCTTGCAGAAGTTCGCGTGCGGCGATTCGAGCGGAATCAGGTTGTCCGGTTCGTCGATACAACTCGGCAACTTGCCAGAGGGCGCGCGCGCACGCCGACTTTTGGTTCGGATAAAAAACGACAGGATAAAGGAAGGCGTCGAGCGCTTCGCCAAGGAGCTTCCGGTGCTGACGTTTCAGCGTGGAGACCTCGGACCAACGGGGATGAGATTTCTGAAGGGCGTACAATTGGTCTGCAGCAATGAGGCCTTGGGTGAATTGTGCGGCGGTTCTGAGAAGCGGATCTGTCGAATCGCGATGGGTTTGAGCCAAGGTGGAGGCTTCGGTGATTCGATCGCAGAGGACCAGAGCTTCCAATCGGAAGACGAGTGCTTCGGTTCGTGCTTGAGGAAGTGGAGCGTGTCGCTCGATGAGTGGTAGAATCTCCAAAGCTTCGCGAGCCTCGTTCGTTCGTCGAAGCAGGAGCAATTGTTGGCAGAGACGGAGTCCGACTTCCGCCGCATCGGATCCGGTCAGCGCGAGAAACGGTTTCTGGCGAATCCACGCCGCACGAAATTCTGAAAGCGGTGTTTCCGAAGTGAGTCGAGAAAGTTCCGAGGGATCAAACTCAATCGATTCCAAATCAACGAGCGAGGTGGACATCTCAGCGTGACCGTTGGAAATCTCCACGCGGTAGTGAAGTCGCTCGGCTTCCAGTCGAAGAATCCGGCCTTGGAATTCTTTTCCCGATTTGAGACGAATGGTGTCGGCGTCGAGAAATGTAGTGAAAACCAGAAAGAGTGGAAGAAGTGTTCGGAGCAGATTCATTGAACCTCCATGGCGGCAAGGCGCGTGCGAGCCTGTTGATATTCGTTGCGGGATTTAAGATCATCGCGCGCCAGCAATTCCTTATAGGTCTTGCGGGCGGCATCGGTTTTTCCAAGTTCTTCAAACGATTGACCGCTTCCCCAATAGGCGCGCGCGACGGGGTCGGGCCAGGAGCCGTACATGACGTAGAGCCGCTGGTAATAGGGAATGGCGAGATCCGGTTGACGAAGCTCTCGATAGGCGTCGCCAATCGCGGCAAGGGTTTCAGCGCGCACAGCACCGGAAACTCCCCGGCATTTTAGGAGTTTTTCGCCACAGGCAACGACAGACTTCCATTGACGCTGCGAGGCGAAAAGTCGGAGCTGCGACTTACGAATTTCCGGTTCCATGGGAGAAGGAATGAAAGACGACTCCCATTGCGAAAACCATTTGAGAGCGGTTCGTGAATTTCCCTCCGCTTCGCAGAGAAGTCCGAGGCCGGCGTAAGCCCGCTCCTTTTCAATCGCGTTCGGATTCCAGCGAAGAAGTGCTTCGTAAGTGCGACGGGATTGACGGAGATCTCCGGCTTCACGAAATGCGTCTCCGATGGCGGCCAAAATCCGAGGGGGTGCCGTTTCGGGATCTGGTTTGAGGGAAAGGAGAAGGGTTTGTGCGGAGGCAGGATCCGATTTTCGAAGGAGTTCGGCCCGTGCCCAAGTCCAGCGGAGCGCGCGAAGGGATTCGCGGTTTTTAACGGCGATCTTGGTTTCAGTTTCCCAACGCTTGAAGAGATCCGCTCGAGGCTCGGAAGAGCGTTTGGCTGCCGCGATGAGGATTTCTTCGAAATTCCGCTGCCGCGGATCATTTCCATGCCGTTTCAAAATGCGATTATAAAGTTCTATCGCTCGGTCCGCGTGACCGGATTCCGTTTCGGCCCGAGCGGCTTGATGGAGCATTTCGGCAAGGCGCGGGCTTTCCGGACGAGCTTCGGCAAGGTGCGCGAAATGATTTCTCAACGCTTCCCACTCCTTTCGCTGTCGGAGCGCGGAGCCGATTTGGAATTGCGCTTGATCGTAGACGGGTCCCGCGGAGATCGGAATTTTTCGATAGGCCGCAAGTCCTGCATCCAGTTGAGCGAGTGAGAAATGGGAATCGCCAAGAAGTAGTTGCGCGTCAGCTTGGTGAACCGTGGCATTGGAGAGAAACGTTTGAAGGCGTGAAATCGCCAGGGGATAATTTTTTTGATACGTCGGGATTTGTGCGAGCCGAAAACGGACTTCCTGAATGGATGCGCCATTGGGAAATCGTTTGGTGTAATCCGCAAACGCGGTTTCCGCTTCCGGATAACGCCGATCGAGAAAGAGGGTCATCGCGATCCAAAAGGCGGCCGCTTCTTGATACGGATTTTTTCCGGAGAGGCATTCTCGCAGGACCGTGAGCGCTTCCTCGCTGGAACCTTGTTGGGCCAGGGTTTGACCGAGGAGAAATCGGTAATAAGCGGCGTCCGGAGGATTTTCTTTAAGGCGGGTCCGGGTCAACGTGATGATCCCTTCAACTTCTTTCAGTTTGAGAAGCGTTTCAAGTTCAAGTCGGTCGAGGAGGGGGTCGCGTTTGGCGGTTTTGCGAATCACTTCCAAAGCTTGTTCCGGACGGTCAGAAGCAAGAAGGGCATGGGCGCGCAAGGGAGTTGCCGAGTGGGGGGAGCCTGGAAAGCGCACGGAGAAATCTTTTAGGAGGAGGGCGGCTTCGTAAGGGCGATGAAGTTCAAGAAAAGCGCGCGCGATTTGAAGGTCGAGCAGGCCGGATTTCACGGTTTCCAATTCGGGATGGGCGCGAAGTGAGTGCCAAAGGCGAAGCGCCGAACGAGTTTTTCCGGACTGAGCAAACGATTGGGCGAGTTGTAGTTGAAGGGAGCGACTTTCGGGAGAGTCTGGCAATGGGACCCGCTCTGCTCCCTCAAAATCACGAGCTTGGAGTCGGGCTTGAAATTCGAGAAGCGGAGCGCCGGGGGTTCCGGTCTCTCGCCATTGTTGGAAGAGTGTGGCGGCCTCGGCGAAACGATTTTGAAGGAGTCGCAGGCGGCCTTGGAGCGGGAGCAACTGGGTCGGAGCCGGAGAAAACTCCTTGCTCCAAAATTCAATCGCCTTTTCGGCCGGGGTCACTTTTCCGAGGCCGAGTAGAGCGACACAACGAAGTCGCAAGAGTTCCGCGCGGTGAGGCGTGTTCGGAAATTTTTGGAGGGTTTGGTCGCAGGCCTCCAGTCCCTCTTGAAAATGGTTTTCTTGAATCTGAAGCGCGGTGAGCCGGGGCAAGACCTCTTGCATGACGGTCTGAGCGTCGCGGTGATTTTTGTAGCCTTGAACCAATTTCGCCCACGGCTCCACGGCTTGAAGCGGTGCTCCCGCTTGCAATGCGGCAGTTCCCGCATCAAAGAGCTCCTGAGCGGTCTCGGCAATGACCGCGCGTCCCCCAATGAGGTACAAAGCGATGAAAAGGAGTCGCATGAGGCGTTCTGATGCCAGAACCAATAAAACAAGTAAATGACAAATTTGTTACAAAATAATACTTGTGTTTAATATGTGCGATGATAGGACGCTCGGGCGATAGTCTCCAAAACCTTAAAAAAAGGCCATTTATGAAGCATTGGAAAAACTTGATCCTCTGGGTGAGTCTGACGTCGATCCTCTGTTCTGCGGATCTGGTGGTGGACGGGAATTTAACCGTGAACCAGCAGTTGGAGGTCTTGGGGGACGCGAGTGTTTGGGGAAATACGTTGGAATTGGGACATTTTTCGAATATTCCGGAGGTTCCGGGATTGAGAGTGCTTTACGAAGAAGTGGGGGCCAACGGGAAAATTTTCTTTCGTCAGGGGCGAGGAGCCGCTCGGTGGAGTTGGCAAAAAACGGCGGATGGGGTGATCCAGACTCAGATGTGTTTGGATCCGGCCAATGTGCTGACGATTGGCAGTGGCAGTGCGATGATTCAAATGGATCCGGGCCAAGGGTTCATCCAGGTGAATGGGCGAAGAGTGATTTTTTCGGATCAAATTCCGTTGGGATCAAGCACCAACAGTACCGCCTTAGCGCTTGGGCTGGGGACGCTCTCAAACGCCGGAGGTTCGATGGCGATTGGATATGGTGCCAAGGCGACCGGGTACGGATCTCTCGCGTTTGGGATTAGCACGGAATCGCTAACAGAAAACTCCGTTGCCGTCGGGTCTTTTGCCAAAGCAACTGGGTTTCAGTCGTTTGCCTTGGGGAGCGCTGCTTACGCAAGTGGATTTCGATCATTTAGTCTGGGTCAGGACTCTACGGCTTTAGGATCAGGGGCTGTAGCGATCGGGAGCGGGAGTAGTGCGCAAAGCGATGGATCTCTCGCCGTGGGAGGGAATCAACACGCAACCGGATATGGCTCCGGAGCCATCGGCATGAATACGACGGTTTCAGGGGAACTGAGTTATTCGATTGGAAATGATAATGCCATTTCATATTCAGACTCCTTTGTGCTGGGACGACAAACGGCCGTCGGGGCGGCCTTCTCTTATGCGTTGGGTCACGGAAATTCTGTGACAGCGATCAGTGGATATTGTTTTGGAGAGGGAATGACGGTTCAGACAGCGGGAGAAACCGTGGTCGGACGATACAATCAAGCCATCGCCAACGGGAACTCCTCGGATCCGCAAGGACTCCTCTTCACGGTTGGGAATGGTGCCAGTAACACGCAACGCTCCAACGCACTGGAAATTAAAAAGAACGGAAATACAAAACTCTATGGAGACTTTGCACTCACCGGAGTGGCGCGCATGAATCCAGCAGGGGATCTTTCGATGGGCGAGTTTACGGCTGGGACACAGCCTTGATGAGCCACAAAATGCACAAAAACCACATAACGAAGAATGCATCGGTAGATTTTGTGACTTCTGTGCTTCCTGTGGCCCAAAATAACGAAGCGATCATGAAGCTGGTGGGAGAAGTCCGCCAGATTTGTTTTGAGCTTCATACCCATTTGCGTCATGGACATCTGGAAAGGGTTTACCAGCGGGGACTCGCCCATCGTTTTGAATTGGGGGGGATCCGCTTTCAAGAGCAAGCATTGCTTGTGGCGAAAGATTTCGACGATTATTGCTTGGCCGAGTTCCACGTCGATTTTTTAGTGCAGGGCGAGTTGATTGTTGAGGTCAAAGCCACCTCCACTTTGGCCAATGAGCATATTGCCCAAGCAATTGGTTACTTGCGCTGTTCCGGCTTAAGACATGCCTTGCTGGTGAATTTTGGGTCGCCACGAGTTGAATTTAAAAAGTTGATTTTATGATGAAGCGGGGGCCACAGAAAGCACAGGAGTCACACAAGGACTTCATTTTTTCGGCTTTTTAAAGGGAAACCCTTTTGTGACTTCTGTGCTTTCTGTGGCGAGAATAGTTTGTGGTTTTTACGCGTTCTCTGGACTGCTTTTGGCAGCGCCACCCGCATGGTGGACAGAACGTGGCGTGATTGATGCGAATAAAACCGCAGACGATTTCGCGTTGGTGAATGAAGGGCAGCTCAAGCAGATCGCCAAACAGGCGGCGTTGGAAATGGACGCCAAACTCCCGGGCGGCGCCGGCGCAGCGATTCATGATCTCATCAACGGTTGGAGCAATCTGAGTGCGCCGCGAGACGACTATCGTTTGGTCAATACCGGACAGGTCAAGGGAGTCGCCAAACTTTTTTACGAACGCCTGTTGCAAGTGGGCGTGAATACGCAATACCCATGGACGGGATCCAGTTCGAGCCCGGATGATTTTGCTTTTGTCAATAGCGGTCAAGTGAAGGCGGTTTTTTCCTTCGAAATCACCATGCCAGTGGTTATCGATACGGATGAAGACGGTGTTTCAGATCTCGATGAACTCATCAATGGCACCGATCCCTCGGACTATTACAACGGAGTGGAGCCGATCTTGGAATATGTTTCCGGAGACCGGCAGGTTGCGATGGCGGGAGAAATCCTGGCAGAGCCTCTGGTCGTACGACTCCGACACGCCGACGGAACCGTTTATGCCAACGCCCCGATCCATCTGAATGCGGATGCGGGGGAGATTCTTGATTTGCAGGGAAATGCCATGACGGCGCCCCTTCGAACCGATGCTCAAGGGCGGGCTTCGATCCGCTTTCGAGTTTCCAACGAATTTGTTCATTTTCATTGGGTTGAAGCGACCGCGCTAAATCAATCCGTGGTCTTCAACGCCTGGGGGCGACAGAATTTTACCCTTCGTAAATGGCGGGGGGATCATCAATCGGTTGCAAAAGGAAGCGTTCTCCCGATCCCCTTGATCGTTGAGGTACTCGATCAGGAAGGGAATCTAGTTGAAAATGTCCCCGTCGATTTTTCCGTGGATCCTGCGCAAGGAGAAATCGTGAACGATGACTTCACGGAATTTGTCGAAGCGAAAACGGAGATGACGAATCCGGGAGGAAAGGCGGCGGTTTACCTTCAGCGTACCAACGCCTTTACGGGCATTTTCAAAGTGAAAGCCACGGTGGCGGATCAGGCCGTTGAATTTGAAATCCAGGAATCGAGTGCGCCCTCCGATCTTTCTGCATTCCGGCCCCAACTTTGGCTCTCGGCAGATCAGGGAGTTCTCAGTGATTCCGAAGGGCGTCTGATGAAGTGGTCGGATCGATCCGGAAATGGGAATGATGCTTATTCCATGGGCGAAAATGCCGTGATTCAAGTCGTGGAAACAGAGTCCGATGGGCTCGGATCCTTGACTCGTATTCCGGTGAAGACGATTCGCTTTGGAATGATGAATGAAGGGGGCTTGGAAATTCCCGTGAGTGGATTTGACGATTTTTCGGCGGGGTTCACCGCCATTTTTGTGGTGCGTCCTGAAATGACCGTTCCGCAGGATGGAACGTTTTTTGAACTTCGTTCCTCGCTCTATGGAGATTCTATCACGATTTTAAATTCGATGGATCCAACCTCGTACTGGATCGACAAAGGATCGTTCACTTACGGGGAGGGGTGGAGAGGGGTACAAGATTCGACGCGATTTAAGGTTCTCTCGGTAGTTCATCGAATCGATCGGGCGGTTGAGATGTATTTGGATATGGAGGGAGGGAGAACCTTTTTGAAGGCAGATCATGAGGGGAACTATGAGACCGAGAAAGACCTTCCTTCCATTCTCAGGCGGGATCTCAATCGAATCGCACAAAATTTCAAAGGCGAAATCAGCGAGATCATTTTAATTCCCAATGCCGTACACCCTCGAGCCCGGCAAGAAATCGAGGGAAAGCTTTTTGATCAATATCGAATCAATCTTTATGATGCTCCCTATGTCAGCGAGGAGGGGGCAGGGCCGGAGGATCGGTCGCTCCATCTTTATTTGCCTGAAGGGGTGGAAAATGCGGAGATTCGTTACACGCTGGATGGAAGCGATCCAAATCAGGGATCCCATTTGTATTCGGGACCGATTGCACTCACGGATGCGGTTCGACTGCGGGCTCGGGGCGTCAGTTACGATGAGTTCGGAAATCCTCGATTTGGGGCAACTGCCGAGCACGATGCCGAAGTGATCCCCACTCCGGCGAGTGTCGTAAACTTGTCGGATCCCAATCATCCAACGCTCTTGCTGGCGCAAAGATTTACGGAGTTTGAAACTTCGAACATTTACTACACGACCGATGGAAGTGAGCCGACCGAGAGCTCCATTTTATACGCCGGCCCAATTTCGATCCAACGAACTGGGGTCATCAAAGCAAAAACCGTCGCGTTTCTAAATGAGAAACGTTATCGCTCGTTTGTTGCTGCAATTCCGGTCACGACTCCGCTTCCCGCTTCGGATGCGCTGCTCGATTCCGATTCGGATGGAATGACCGATCCGTATGAAATCGCGAATGGGCTGAATCCCCAACGGGACGATCGTTTTGAAGATCCGGATGGAGACCTCTTTCCCAACATTGTTGAGTTTTACCATCACACCGCCTCGAATAATCCAAATTCGCGTCCTGATCCTGACGTCGTACTCGATCAAAATGGGAATGGAACCCATCGCACGCTCCTTGAAGCCCTCTCTGCGGTTCAAGAGAGGGGAGTGCCTTACGCCATCGTGGAAATTGCTCCCGGACGTTATACCGGAGAACAAAATACCGAAATTCATCTGGCCCCGAATCCGAATGATATCGATCCCGAAATTGAATTAGCCGGATTTACAATTCCTGTGATGATTCACGGAAGAGAAGGGGCAGCGAAGACGGTTTTCGATGCAGAGTGGAGGCCTCATTTTGAAAAAAATTCAAATCCGGAAGTGAAGGTTCACTACACTTCCGACTATCGGCCCATGCGCACAACGATGAGCGGATTGAATCTTCCGGTTCCTCTCATCGTCAGTGGACTGACGTTTCAGAACGGAAGTGAGGCGATTCATTGCGCTGGGGGAAAACTTCAAAATTGTTTTGTCTTAAATCATTCGGGAGAATCGACCTTGAGCGGATTTCAAAAGATCGAGTCCTGTACGGTTTGGAATTTACAAAAAAATCCCTCAAACACGCTCAAGACAGAGGCTCGATTCAAAATTGACTCGGATTTTCATCGCGTGGCACAGGCAACGATTGTTTCAGGAATTGGAGGGAATTATTACGACAAATTCTCTGAGCCGATTCAGATTGCGAATTCCATTTTTCACGGATCGAGTATGGATGAACTGGCCTGTCGTGCAATTTCGACGAATTTAATTTCAGGAACTCCCTCCCTGGCGAAATATCGCGGCCTCATTTTTGCCAATGGTCTGATGCTTTCCAAATCCCAGGAAACTTCGGTGACTCCTGAAAATCTGATGGTCGCGGATGATCCCAAGCTGAACCCGAACGGCTTTAAACAAGTCGGTTCTCCTGCGATTCATTTTGGGGTGGAAGAACTTCGTGAGGATGACGGCGATGGGCTTCCCGATGAGTGGGAGAAAATTTATGCCAGCGATTGTTCCTTGATGAATCCCGCCGACGATTGGGACGGAGATGGATTGACGAATCAAGAGGAGTTTTTCGCAGGAACACAGCCGCTTGAGGCTGATTTTGATCAGGACGGCTTGAATGATGCGGAGGAGCTTCAAGCGGGGACCGATCCATGGATTCAAGATTGCGATCATGATGAGATGCCGGACGGGTACGAGGTCGCGAATGGACTTCTTCCGTGGACCTTCGATCAGTATGAAGATGCCGATCGGGATGGGTACCCGAATATTTTTGAATACACGCACGAAACTTTGGCTTCCGATCCTTCGAGTCTTCCGATTCCGGATATTGCCGTTGGATTCGATTCCGAAACTTCCGCGAAACAGCGATTCTCCACACTCCAGGAAGCGATTGATGAGCTGAATCACTCACTCCGCCGCTTTCAAATCGTCTTGCTTAAATCGAAAGTCTACGGCCGTCCCGGATCCGCCAATCTCGCGGTCTCTGCGATTGACGCCCTGATCCTCTCCGAGCCAGGCAAACCGAATGCGGTGATTGATGGGGGAAAAATTCCAGATCAGTACGGATTCTATCTTCATGGATCGGTCACCTTGGAAAATATCACGATCAAGGGAATGACCGGAACGAGTGTGGCGCCTGAAGATCCTTGGATGGCGGAACTCTTTGGCCCGACTCCGGTAAATGGAAGTGCCGTTCGCATTCTGGATGGATTTCATCGCTTAGTGAACTGTGTGATCACTGATAACTCGAATGAAGGTGAAGGGGCCGGAATTGCGATCTACGGAACCGCACCGGAGACGCGTCTTGATTTGATTCACTGTACCATCGCGGGAAATACGGGAACGGGGCGGCGAAATTTATACGCCCGTATCTGGCAGCTTAATTTTTCCCGTCAAAACACGACCAATCTCATCAATTCCATTGTGGGAAATTTTTATACGATCGCCGAGAAAGAAAATCTGGGGATTTATGATTTTCATGTTCTTGCGGATGGATCCAATCCGACAACCCTCGTCGGGAGCGACGGGCATTCCTCAGGACTCTACTCGGTGCCCAGTGATTCCATTCAATTTCCGATTGGTGAGAGGGGACAATTCCAGCGGCCGGTCTTTACGCCTCGAGTCGCATTGATCGGGCGTTTCGATATGGATGGGCAGGAGCGGGATGGCAGCCCGGAGCTCGGTGCGGATGAAGTGAACTTTAATGGAACCACGCTTCTTCCGGTATCGCCGGATGACGGAAGTCTCGGACCGGATGATCCCAACAATCCGATGAGTCCCAACTATGAAAATCCCGCTATTCTCGATTGGGATCAAGATGAAATTCCAAACAGCGTTGAAATTTCGCTCGGACTCAATCCCCACGACAAGGACTCCGACGGCGATGGGCTGACCGATCAAGAGGAGCTCGAAATTTATCACACCGACCCTCTCAACTGGGATACCGATGGCGACGGCGCCAGCGACTGGGTGGAGGTCACCATTTAACGTCATGAACAAATCGATGAAATCTCTTTTTTCCGTGTGGTCTGTCTATTCCGTGGTGATGTTTGGCTCTCTGCTTTACGCCTCGGACCCAAAAAACCCGAATGAAATTCCTCCTGAGGAGGACATCATCAAAATCAAGATCGGGATGCATGACCCGCTTAAATTTTATCCAGATGGAAACACCTGGAATAACGACGACGAATGGATCGTTAAAATGGCGGTTGATACCAAAAAGAATGGAAAATTTGGAGAGGGCTCCGAAGTCTTCCACTTCACGGCCTCCAATGCCCAGCCGGTGCAGTGGTCGCCAACGATTATTTTAAAGGGAGGCTATCCCGTGCGGTTTACGCTTAAGAATATCCCCCATCCGACTCCTGGTCGTGGGCCCAGCGACTCCGATGAGTATGAAATTGGATTTCGAACCGAGACACTGACCTCGGACATTCCGTGGATCGTCATGAAGGACAATTCCCCACTCCTGCAAGGGCTTCAATATGCCGCCGGGTTCGGGCCTTCGACGAAGGGAATTTTCTGGCAGTTCACTCCGATGAATCCGCAGGTGGATCTCGAAATGCAGGAGCTGGAAGACGAAAAGACGAATCAGAACTACAATGAAGAAAATCCTGGAGCGATTCTGCCCATCGATCCGAGCCTTCAAGACTCCCAGAAGCCGCCCAAACTTTATCCAGTGAAAGTCAGCTATAAATCCGGAGGAATGGCAAAGGGAAAAATCAAAATTGATCTTGAAGGGGATCAAAGTCGTGTGGCACTTTTCGAGGACAACAAAAAATCAAAGCCCTTTAAATTTCCTTTCGAGATTGACGTCGCCACCGAGCTCGACAAGCTTCCATCGATGCTTTTTGTACAAGGCAAAGCCGAGAGCCGTGACCCACAGGGGACGAAGTTAGTCATGACCTATACGCCACCCGAAGGTGAAGAGTATCACGGATTCAAACAGAAACACGAAGTGGTTTCGATGACCGTGGTGAATCCAAAAATCCTCGTCGACGGCAATCGAGATGGCGCGATCTTGGATGATGGTTCAGACAAAACCAGTGCCGAGAAACCGTACCGGTTCTGGGTGAATGAAGATGCGGATGTGAATGATGAAGAGTGGGATCCGGTTCCATCGGATTTCAGTGATGCCGAGCGAATCTCAATGAACTGCGCGCGCAACTTGGAGGACTACGCTCGGATTCATTTTAAGCTGGGAGTATTGGATTCGATCATGCAACAGGGAAAGGCGAAGGTCGAACTCAAGTGGAAGAATGGAGGCGCGAAACTGGTCGTTCATGCTCATGAGAAAGGGACAACGGAGTACCTTGAAAGCATAACCGAAGCGACTGAAGTCATTGAAAAGTCAAATGACACGAAAGTGATCTTGAATTCGACACTCCCAGGAGCACTTCAAAAAGATTTTTTCTCCATGTGCGGTGTGAGCGCCGACGGAAGAAAGTACGCGCTTTTTCAAGCGATGACCCCGGGACGCGGGGAGCTGGCCATCAATATTAAAAATAATCGAAATAAAGATATTGCTCAATCATCAGGGGTTTGGCTGGATTTAAAGAATATAAAGACGATGTACGAGCGAGTTCGAATACTGCCCGAAAATTCTGCAGATCCTTACGACTATACGGGGCCAGGCAATAATCCGCCCAGTTTAAATTATGCTCTTCAAGATGACAGTGGCTCCAATGCTTTTGAGTCTGATCCGAATGAAGACATTACTCATAAAAACTACATTGTTTTTGTGCATGGTTGGAGAATGGATTATTCAGAAAGGATTAATTTTTCAGAAACGATGTACAAGCGACTTTGGCATCGCGGGTATAAAGGTCGTTTTGCGGCCTTTATGTGGCCGACTTATTTCAATAACTTTCCCATTCGGGAGGTTTCCGCTTACCTCGCCAAATTTAACGAAAGTGAATATCGAGCGTGGCATTGTGGAGCTTTATTAAAGCAATATGTTGATGGATTGCCTTCGGCTTATGCAAAAAATCTTGTTGCTCACAGCATGGGCAATATCGTTGCCGGTTCAGCATTGAGTCAGGGAATGAGTGTTAATAGTTATGCGCTGTTAAACGGAGCCGTGTCCGCAAGCTGCTATGATACCCGTATCGATCTTTATCAGCCGATCAATGCAAATGTTCCAAATCCTGCTGGGAGTCTCTTACCCAACTTGACCTATTGGGGGTATCAAACCCCGGACGACGATCCGGATGATGGGACGCGAGCCTTGGCATATCGAGGCCGATTGGAATCAGTTTCGGGAAATTTGGTCAACTTCTACCTGCCTCAGGATGAAGCAACAACAACGGCATGGGAATTTAATCAGTATGCACAAAAACCGATGAGGTTTGCAGGGATCCCGCCTTTGGTGGGATTCACGGGCTACAGCTATGACCCCCAGAGAGCTGCGGGCTCAAAAATTCAACTGAGTTTTGTACTTTCCGCCGGGCGACTGATTCAAACGCCGTTCGAAGTCATGACCATGGCCAATCAGAGTCGCACCAAGGCGGTCGGTGCGGAACCGAGAACGCGAGGATCGATAGCGCCGATCTCGGTGGATATGAATCAACTTGGGATGAATTTTAGAGTTGAGCATAGTGCAGAATTTGTTTTTAGCATTCAACAATTGAAGCTGTTTTATAATGAGTTACTCAGAACATTTGACATTGAGCGTAATCCATGAGCCGTAGCCGTATTGTTGCATTTTCGATTCTGGTTTTACTCGTGATCAGCCTGTGGTTTTGGTTTCGTTCTATAACAACCAAGGTGCTTTCGGAAAAAGCAAAACGGCCTGAAACAAATGCGCCTTCAAGTAGCCATGCTTCTGGCTCTCCGGTTGCTTCCAATGAAAAACCATCGAGTAACCAACCACCTGTCAAAACGAAAGATAAATTTTATGGACTGACGTTGGACGAATTCGCGGCGAGAGCGTTTTCGGCGAAGATAGAGTTTTATGGTAAGGTCGTTGACCAGTTTGGAAATCCAGTACCGAAACCTGAGGTCATTTACAATGCGGCTACCAGCGTGATGGATGAGGGGGGTAAGAACAGTGCAACGCAAGGTGATGCGGACGGCAACGTTAGAGTCTCTGGTTTGACGGGAGCGACGCTTTACGTTGAAGTTAACAAGATCGGTTATTATCGGACGGATAAATCGCTGGGGTCTTTTAGCTATGGAACTCCGAGCGGTCAGTATCCCGCTCCGACAAAAGACAATCCATTTGTTTTTGTGCTCCAGAAAATGGGAGAGATCGAGCCATTAATGGCATTTGAAAGCCGTTCATTCAGGATTAGCAAGGATGGCTCGAGTGTTACCTTAGATTTAAAGACAGGGAAAGTATCTACCAGCGGTCAACTGAAGGTTGAGGCATGGACAAACGATCAAGTACAGAACGCTCAAAGTCATTACGATTGGAAGTGCCGAATCTCAATTCCAAGAGGTGGATTGGTAGAAAGAACTGGACCGTTTGATTTTGAAGCTCCTACTGGGGTTTATCGTGAGTTCGATGAAGTAGGCTATCAGAGTGTCGTAGAAAATTGGCAACCCCGGTTTAATAAAGAGTATTTTGCTAAGCTTCCTGATGGAACGTATGCGCGTTTCAAGTTTTGGTTTACCACGGGAGGAGCGCATTTTTTTGAAGTTGAATCCTATCTCAATCCAATTCCAGGCTCCCGAAATTTGGAATACGATCCTGCGAAGAAAATCGAATACGTCAGCCTCGAAGAGCAAGCGCGGCGTCAAAAAGAGGTGCAGGAGCGGGAGGAGGCGATTAAGGAAAACAAAGAGAGGCTTCGTAAAGCCGAGGCGGATTTTCAAGAATCGGTGAGAAAACGTGACGAAGAAAACCGAAAGCTCATGGAAAAATCGAAACAAGATCAGCCGCCTAAAACAAAGCCGTACAAAGACGAAAAAAGCGGCGGGATGATTGTTCCGGCACTGAATTGAGGATGATTCTTCCACAAGGAAACACGGGAGTAGGCCCAATGAAAAAGGAATTTAAAAAAGCGGAAAAATTATGAGGATCCAATTCAGCAAAAATACGTTCAGTGTGCTTGCCTTGATGCGATCATTGGAAGAGCAGTTTACGGTGAAACAGACCGAGCCTTCCGAGGAAGCCCAAGAGCTATTTTATGATGCGATGGAAGCCTCGACGGAGGCGGCGCGCACGGCGCTCCTTGAAAAGGTGCTGAAATTGGATCCGGGTCACGTGGACGCACTTCTGGTGGTGTTACGAGATCATTTCGTGTTGCCCGGGGATGAGATTGAATTGCTGCGGAAAATCGTGGCACTGGCGGAACGACGATTGGGGAGGCAGGCGTTTGAGGGGTTTGCAGGGCATTTTTGGGGTTACTTCGAAACGCGACCTTATATGCGGGCACGGTTGCAACTCGCGGAAGCGTTGCACAAGTCTGAGCGGTTTGAGGAGGAGATTCAGGAGTTGGAGGGAATGCTGAAGTTAAATCCAAACGATAATCAAGGTCTACGCTATGGGCTTCTGGCATGCGATCTTGCATTGAAACGATTGGATCGAGCTGCCGAGTTATTCGAGAAGTACGACGAGTGCCGATTCAATACGGTCTTTGCTTGGGGACGAGTTTTGGAGCGCTTTCTCAACGGGGATCTTTCCGGTGCCCAAAACGCGCTGATACAGGCGAGGGAACAGAACCCGCACGCAGAACTTTATATCAGCGGGCACAAACGTCTTCCCAAGCGACTTCCGGGAGTGTATGCTCCTAGCAGCAGTGAGGAGGCGGATTGTTTTGCGGAATCGTTGTGCTTGGCGTGGAAGGGTTACCCCGAGGCGTTAAGTTGGCTCTCGACTCAAGCATCGATCTCCATAAAATCGAAGAAAAGCGACGTGAAACGAAGAGGGTTTCGGAGTTGATGATTCGCGCGATGGAATCTCAGGTCTTGAGCGGGAGACGCGTGGGTGGCGCAGGTAAAATGCCTTCCCTTCGTATTTCCTTTCTTCAAAAAATCCTTTTCCGATCATGGCAAGGGAAGCGGCATTTTAGAAATCAATCGCTTCGTGATTTGCTTTTCCTTCTGTGTCCCGCTATAAAATCTCATGAACGCTGAAGCCCCGACTCCAAGCTCTTATTCTGGAAATGATAAAGTCTGGATCTTGCTCTGCCATCTTTCCCTCTTTATCGGGGTCCCGTTTCTGCTGCCGTTTATTGTTTATCTGGCGATGAAAAATGAGAATCCGACAGTCACGTATCACGCCAAGGAATCTCTTAATTTTCATCTCTCCTGTCTTCTCTACGCCTTGATCTCGATCCCCCTCTGTCTGGTGCTGATTGGGTTTGTCTCCTTGTTCGTGATCGGTCTCGCCTCGGTGATCTTTGCGATCGTCGCCGCGATCAAAGTCTCCGAGGGGATTCCCTATCGGTATCCGTTCACCATTCGACTGTTTTGAAGGGAACTCGGTCTCGTCAAAACGCGCGCGATTTTTTCAGACCGATAGGACCACGGTCCTTGGGAGTTTTTTGGCGGCTTTTTCGAAAGTGACGAGGGTTTGACCGGAGGCGTGGACGGTGCCGTGGATGAGGCGATCGACGAATCCCGGTTTGGCGGAGGCGAGTTGGGGGATTGCGAAAACTTCTTGGGCGATATTGGAAATCTGGAGCCCCGCCTCTTTGTGGAGGGAGGAGAGCATGAGGAGCGCGTCCGCTTTTGAAATTTGGTAGAAAGATTGGAGCGCGAAATAGGCTTCGGTGAGGACATGATCGCTGATCGAGACGACTTCGTTGGCGGCGAGCTTTTCTTCGACAAAAAGAGCGGCGCAGTCGTAAAGCGGGGCCGGTTGCTGGATCAAGAGTCGCAGAACAATCGAAGTATCGAGGGAGAAACTGGAGGAGGTCGGGGTCATTCGGTCCGGGCGGTTAAGTCGAGCTTTTCGGCAACTTCGTCACCGCGCCCTTTGGCAATCGCCGCGCGGATTTCGTCCATCTCGTGATTCATGTGGGGCTTGAGGTGACGTTTTGTAATCGAGAGCCAGGAGGCATTGTCAAAACGAGTCACTTTGCGATTCAATGGAGCGGGGTCGGGTGTTGAGGGGGGAGGCTTTGGCGTATCCAACCAGTTTTGAAAAAGTTCCATGGCGACCGACCGCAACGGGCGACCCTCCATCGCGCTCCGCGCTTTAACGCGGCGATAAAGATCGTCAGGAATCTCAAGCGTTGCCTTCATGTAATACAGTTTACTGTATTCCTGTATAATTGTCAAATAGTTGATCCGTTTCGCTAAACTTGGTGCGAATTCGGTCTCGAAAAAGATCGCGCCTCTAATAACAGCCGCTTACATCATGGTGAAAAGGGAGTCATTAAAAAGATCTGAATGAATAAAGACCTAGCTATTTTTGAGGAACACGAAATTCGTCGGATTTACGATGAAACCACGGAGACCTGGTTTTTCTCTGTGGTGGATATTATTCAAGTCCTCACACAACAGTTGAGTTACAAGGCAGCCCAAAACTATTGGAAAGTTTTGAAACACCGACTGAAAAACGAGGGGTCTCAGTTGGTTACAAATTGTAACCAACTGAAATTGCCTGCGGCTGACGGCAAAAGTTATCTTACCGACGTGGCTAATGCGGAAACTCTGCTACGTCTTGTTCAGAGCGTGCCCAGTCCCAAGGCCGAGCCGATCAAGCTCTGGCTCGCTAAAGTTGGTTACGAGCGGATGCAAGAAATGTCCGACCCGGCCCGCGCTCTTGAACGAGCCCGGGAGACTTGGAAAAAACATGGCCGCAGCGAGAAGTGGATTCAGCAACGGATGACGGGGCAGGAGACTCGCAATAAACTTACCGACTACTGGGCCACGCACCATATCAAAAAAGGCGACGAATATGCCATTCTCACGAACCTGATCCATCAGGAATGGAGCGATGTCAGTGTTCAGGCGCATAAAGATTTCAAGGGTCTTAAAACACAAAATCTCCGCGACCATATGAGCGAGGCTGAACTCATCTTCACGGCCCTTGCGGAACTTTCCACTCGTCAGATTGCTGAGACCACCGACGCCACCGGTATGGCTGAAAACCAAGAGGCCGCCAAGAGCGGCGGGAAAATTGCCAAACGCGCGCGCTTGGAACTTGAAGCAAAGACTGGGAAAAAAGTGGTAACGGGAGAGAATTATTTACCACAGAGACCAGTGAAGAAAATCAAGGAATAAAGGCCGAGTAATTCTGGCGACACGATTAGGAAAATAAAATCTATGGGACTCTTTTTTGCATTTTTGGGGATCGTGCTGCTTTATTTTTCAATTCGAAATCGAAAGGCGGAGATTGAAGCGCTGACGCTTGAGTTGAATGCTCAAAAAACTCGGATCCGCACGCTTGAATTGGAAGCGAAGAAAAACCAGCGACTCGAAGAAATGCCGGTCTTGGCCGCGCTTCCGAAAGAAAAAGTCGTTGAGCCGATAGTAACTCCCGTGATTTCTCCCTTGAAGGAAGCGGTTGTTGCGCCGATCCCAGCGTTGAAGACGGAGCCGGTTTCCTCGAAAGAGATTCCTTCTGAAGAGGTGCCGCCTCCGCTGCCTGAGACGAAAGTCCCGGAGAGCGTCAGGTCAATGCCGGAGGCACCCATTGCGCCGCCGCCTGTTGCGTTACCTTCCGAGCCCCCTTCCATCCCATGG
>CAZKRU010000040.1:0-39783 GCA_964555235.1 uncultured Verrucomicrobiota bacterium | reverse complement strand
AGGGTTTCGCTTCCAAGCTCAGGGCATTCTTACCCGACAACATCGGGAGATTCAGGTATCGACGAAATCAATTTCTTAATTTGGAACGCTCCCTGCTCCTCAGATGAGTATGAAAAAGGGCATTCCGACTCATTTATACGTAAAAACATATAAAATAAAAATATATGTCATAAAATGTAAACAATAATACTTAACGCATATTAATAATTGACATTATGTTATTTAATTGAATAATGAAAACCATTTACTGAAAATAAAATATTCAAATGCTCACTTTAACTTCGAATGATAGAGATAAATCGCTACAATGAATTTGACAACTCTCGAAATTCTGGGATCTTTCGCACTTCGAAAATAATATGAAACGAACCATTAACTTAACCAGTACGATCGCTCAGCGGCCCTTCTATAAGGACAACCCAAAGCGCGTCAGCGGTTGGACTTCTTTCTGGATCTCCAATGCGTTCTGGTCATTTTTTGTCATTCTTTTTATCAGCATCTCCATGAGTTCCATGGAGTTCGGCGTGAAGCTGACAAATCGCATCATGCGTCTCAAGAGCGAGTTAGAACAAATTCAAGCTGAGAATGCCAAGTCGATTGCACAACGGGATGCCAAGATCGAACAGCTTCTTGCCTTCCATAGTTCAACGACCGTGGATCTGATCAGTTTAGCAAAGACGATCCAAGAGATCTATTCCACCGCAGATACCAGCAAGCAAGCGCATTTTTTGGATGAGGCACTTCCTGAAGCACTGCGCCTTCAATTGACGGAAGGCGTTCCTGCTTCCGCTTGTGTGGCGATGGCAATTTATGAGAGCCAGTACGGCCAGAGCAAGCTCGCTCGCGAGCACCATAACTACTTTGGAATGAAGGCTTTCTCAAATTGGGATGGCAAACGTGCGGTCGATATGACGACTCGGGATAGCGGCGTTGTAACCACCGCTGATTTCCGCGCCTATGATTCACTCTCTGCCGGTTTTGACGGTTATGCGTATTTCCTAAAAAATTCGGATCGCTATGATCGAGCTTTCAAAGCCCACAATGGCGTGGAGTTCGTTTCCATTCTCCTCCGCTCCGGCTATTGCCCGGACTCAACGTATTTGGATGCGATTCGAAACATCATGGAACGCCACAAGCTCTACAAATTGGACACCCTCAAGAGTGACCAAATTGTGAATCGTGCTGAATCCGCAAAAGCAGACGCTTCCTAATCGCTCCTCAGCTTAACGGGTCTGACATCCCAAAACTTCTGCCTGCCATAGGCACCACCGATTTTCCTGAATCAGACGTTGAGGCGCCGTTTCAGGGTTACGAGCCAGGTCCATGAGAAGATTCTTGGAAGCCAGAACTCCTGGATCGATTTTCAAAACAACCGCCTGTTCATCCCGTTTTTTCTTAATCTCATCGAAACGTCGTTCCATTGCCAAGTCGCGAGCCTCCCTCCGCTGTCTCTCAAATGGAATCTCCTCCGACTTTTCCCCACGAACAATGGCCTGTAAAAATTTCTCCCTCCGCGGGCCTCGAATATAATGCGGAATTTGATATCGCCGCGTCTGATCCCATTGCAAGGAAAAGTCGGTCAGAAAATCGTTATTCACCACTTTGAAAACGGGAAGATCCACGGTCTCAGCTTCTACCTCCCGCCAATGCCAAAGACTCTTCAGCATCGCTCGTCCTCGGGGGGAAAGCTTGGTATGTCCTGTAAGCATCCAACGCTCTTCATCGGTCTCTTCCACGGCATTTGTCGCTTGCGCGAGGGTCCGACGACAACTCTGACGATGCCATTCCAAACGGCCTAATTCGTTTAACTCCCCTTCAAGCCGGGCTTTGATTTCCTCTAAATAAATCACATCCTGCGCCGCATACTCGCGCATCGACTCATTCAATGGCCGAATCGACCAATCGGCCTTCTGATTTTTTTTGCAAATCACGACCCCAAAAAACCGTTCGACCAGCGCGGCATAACTCATTCCCGTATACCCGAGCAGTTGCGCGGCAATCAAGGTATCAAAAATCCGCTCCGGAGGACGCCCGCCACCTCGCCGCACCATTCGAATATCATAATCCGCCCCTTGCAAAATCCATTCACGACTCGCCATCTTCTCCCAGAGAGGATTCAGCGAAATTTGCGCCAGAGGGTCGACCAGATAAGAATCTTTTCCGACGGCCACCTGAACCAGACACAATTGCTCACGATAGTGGTGCAAGCTATCCGCCTCGGTATCCACCGCTAATACGGAAACCGACTCCATTGCTGCCGCCAAAGCGGCCACTCCTGCATCATCTGCAATCCATTGCTCTTTCATCTTCTCCCATTCCGTTCTTGGTAGGGTCGGTTCGACGAACCCGCCGCAGCCCCCTACCACTCATTTCTCGCTTCCGAGCGAATTTTAGTTTGATTCCCGTCAAAAGCCGCTAATATCACTCCCATGAGTTTTATCCCGCGGATTCAGGAGTCTTTTGCTAACGTGGCCTTTTCTAACGACGAAATCAAGCGTTATGGTCGTCATTTAATTATGCCCGAGGTGACCCTCCAGGGCCAACAAAAGCTCAAAGCCGCAAAAGTCCTCTGTATCGGCACCGGAGGACTCGGTTCCCCGCTCCTCGCCTACCTCACGGCCGCCGGCATTGGAAAGATCGGTCTTGTCGATTTTGACACGGTCGATTACTCAAACCTGCACCGTCAAATCATTCACAAAACGAAGAACGTCGGAAAGCCAAAGATCGACTCCGCCATTGAAACGATGAAAGAGATCAATCCGTACGTTCAAGTGGAGCGCTACGAAACCTCCTTCCGCTCCGATAACGCACTGGAGATCATGAAGGATTATGACATCGTCGTGGATGGAACGGATAATTTCCCAACGCGCTACTTGGTCAACGACGCCTGCGTTCTGCTCGGAAAACCGAATGTCTACGGAAGCATCTTCCGCTTTGACGGCCAGGCCACCGTTTTTTGGGGCGAAAAGGGCCCGTGCTACCGTTGCGTCTATCCTGAGCCTCCAGAACCCGGAATGGTTCCAAGCTGCGCCGAAGGAGGCGTTCTCGGCGTACTCCCGGGAATCATCGGAGTCATTCAGGCCATTGAAACCGTCAAACTGATCGTCGGCTGTGGCGATCTTCTGATTGGTCGACTCGTTCTCTTTGATGCCCTTAAGATGAAATTCCGTGAGCTCAAACTCCGCAAGGATCCAAAATGTCCGATTTGCAGTGCGAATCGTACGATTCACGAACTGATCGATTACGAACAGTTCTGCGGCGTCGGTCACACTCCAGAGCAACATTTCACCGTACCGGAAATGACGGTTCAGGAATTAAAGAAACAGATGGACCAGGGCGTCGACTTCGATCACATCGACGTGCGTGAACCGCAGGAGTACGAAATCGCCAAAATTCCCGGGGCTCGATTGATTCCAGCCGGAGAACTGGCGCGGCGGGTTCATGAACTCGACAGCGCCCGCGAAATCGTCCTCTCCTGCAAATCGGGAATCCGAAGCGCCAAGGCCTGGAAACTCCTCTATGACTCCGGATTTCGGAGAATTAAAAACCTGGCCGGCGGAATCGATGCGTGGAGCGAGCAGATCGACCCCACCGTTCCAAAGTACTGATTTTGGAAACCGATCCTCAGCTTATGCGAGAAAGTCACCCATTGGTAGGGACGTCTCTCCCGCCTGCCCCGAACGTTTTTCGGGGAGAGGTCCGCTCCAAATGCGGCTCAACGATTGTTGAACCGACCCCCCTCACCGAAATTAACGAGGCCTTCGACAAGCATTGGAGCGTTATCGTCTGGAATGATCCGATCAACCTGATGGATTACGTCGTTTATGTTTTTCAAAAAGTCCTTCACATGACCGAAACCCAGGCGAGAAAACATATGCTCGAGGTTCATCATCAAGGAAAAAGCCTCGTCGCGCAGGAAACCCACGAACGTGCCGAACATCTCGTCCACGAGCTCCAAGCCTTTGGGCTTCAAGCCACTCTTCAATCCCTGTGAAAATTACCCGAAACGATCAACAGCTCTCTTTTGAAATAGAGCCATGGGAACGAGAAGTTCTCGCGGGATGCTTTTTTGCCTTACGCGACAGTTATGAAATCGCTTTTGAATCACTTCCCCCCGAAGCTCAGCGCTACTGGAAGGGAAAGATTGGAATGACTCCGGAAGAAAAATCAGAACTCGAAACCGAACAACATTTTCTCGAGGAAATCCGCCAACACTGGCGCGATGAACGGCAGATATTTGTAGAGCGATGGGTTCAAGAATTGGCAAAATCCCCCGAGGCCTCCCATTGGTCACTTCCACTTGCTGAAGCAGACACCTTCCTTCAAATCCTCAATGACCGAAGACTTTTGCTCGCCGCTCAACACCAGATTACTGAAACCGATATGACTCGGGATCTCTTTCAAACCCCAGACTCTCCCAAGTTTCGAGCCTTGGGTGAAATCGATTTTCTCGCCTACATCCAGAGTCTCTGTCTCCGCAATCTTCCGCTCTAGAAATTCTCAAAATCTCCCGAAGCCACCGTCGGCTTCGAAGGTTTTGTGGTTTTTGCCGGAAGCGCTAACGCTTTCTCGAAGGAATCCGCACTTTTCAGTACCGGAGTCGCAACCGGTTTCAAGGTTTCTTTCGGAGTCGCTACATTTTCCTGGCGAATGGTTACCGAAGGATCACTACTTCCGTCTCCTTCCACGACCTCGATCAAAACTTGTGCGGTTTCACGTAACGAAGCGGCCTGTCGCATTAACATCTCTGCCGACTCGGTTTGCTGATAGGCGCTGGCAGTATTGGATTGAATCACCTTATCCATCGCTGAAACAGCCATGTTTACCTGCTCGATTCCCTGGCTTTGCTCTTTCGAAGCCATCGCAATCTCACCAACGAGATCATCCACCTCGCGCGCTTTGCTCACAATCTGCTGTAGCACCTGCGCCACCTTGCCGCTGATCTCAACCCCTCGCTCACTCTTCGCAATCGAATCTTCGATCTTCTCCGCCGTCTCGCGTGCGGCCTGTGCACTGCGCTGAGCGAGATTGCGAACTTCATCCGCAACGACCGCAAAACCGAGCCCCGCCTCACCCGCACGGGCCGCCTCCACCGCCGCGTTCAACGCAAGGATGTTTGTCTGGAAGGCAATCTCATCGATCGTTTTGATGATCTTGGAAATATTGTTACTCGAAGCCTTCGTCTCATCCATCGCCTGTGTCATTTCAACGATATCCTTCGCCCCCACCTCGGCCGTCTCGCGAGTTTGTTGGGCAATCTCCTTGGCTTGCTGCGCATTATCCGCATTGCGCTTGGTCATGCTCGCCATCTCCTCAAGCGAAGAGGAGGTCTCTTCAATGGAAGCTGCCTGTTGACTGGCGCCTTCCGAGAGCATTCGACTCGAATCCGAGACATTGGATGCCGCTTCCGTCGTTTGCTCCACACTCCCCTGCATTTTGCCCGTCGCTGCAGTGATTCGATCCGAAATCGATTTACTCACAATGAGCGATGCAAATCCCCCCATAAAGATCAACATCCCTGAAACATAAAGGTCAAACTTGGCAGTAGCCAACACCAGTGCAAACGCACGAGTTGAATCGGTTTCGTTCTTTTTCTGAATCTGAGTCACGTATGAAGAAAATCGATCCTTCAACTGAACTCGGAGATCTTCTGCCGCTTTACTTTCACGAGCGAGCTCTCCGCTTTGGGACTTCACCATCGAAATCAACTTTCGCGTTCCCTGAACATGTTGATCATGCAAATCCTTCAGCTCCTCAAAACGACGAAGCATCGCCTTATCCTCATCACGAACCGCTTCAACCTTGAGGGAAGTGAACGCCTCAACCGCTTCAACTAAGGCGTGCTTCGATAGTTCCGCCGTCTTTTGAAGCTCTCCCTCGGCTGAAGCTTCTCCCGATAAGAGAAGCTTTTCAATGATCGAGCACTCCCTCTGAAAATGCTTTTCCGCCAAAGCAAGGGAATTGGCAGCAGGTAAGAGATGTTGTGTGGTTCGATCCATCTCCTCTTCGATTGCATTAAACTTGTAATGCATGATCGCTCCGAAGAAATTCGTCCCCATGACAATCACGACCGCCATTCCCAAAACCCGGGTGTGAAGACTTCGCTGCTTGGTTAAGTAGTAAACCACGCAGTTGAATAACGCCATGCCGACCGCAAAAATACAAATCGCCGGCCAGATCGATTCCGAAAGAACATTTTCTAATTTTTCCTGCGCGGTAACTGCATGCAATCTCCCCGTCAATTCCCCCATCAAAAACAGACTCATCAAATTAAAACCGACCTTTGAATTGTACTTCATAAATTGACTCCCCATCCCATTAAAGCATTTTTTCTTCATTTTCCCACGAAAATGTTTATCCTCTGAAAATAAACTAATGCTCCCCCTTGACTTTTTCATTCAATCACTTTCAGGATCCACGCCGCCGCCCGCATCCCCTGAACTTCAATCCCTCTGGTGGACCCGAAAAGGGAACTGGGAAAAAGCCCATCAGATCGTTCAGGACTTAAAAACTGCCGAAGCCGCCTGGATTCACGCTCATCTTCATCGAGTGGAAGGAGACCCGTCAAACGCACGCTACTGGTATTCCCTCGCGGGAAAGCCCCCCTGCTCGGACCCGCTTCCGGAAGAGTGGGAAGCCCTTGCGAAAGCGTTGATTAAATAAAATCCTTCCTCACACAAAACCCTTCTGAAAGGAAAAGCATTTCCAGCCGGAGGCGTGACTGGTTTGGTGCGGGGGCGAAGGGGGGGCACAACACACGAAGTTCACAAAGGAAGCCCTCCTTTTGATTTAATTCAAATTATTCCCATCCTCCAAAACAAAAACTTCGTGAGCTTCGTGCCTTTGTGTGAGAGGCTCAAATCCATATTAAATAATGTCGTTTTTATGCTAAATTATTCATTTTTTGTGCTAACACCTTTCTTCATCTTATGGTAATTCTAAACCCATGAGTTCATCACCTGCCGTTGTCCTGATCACCGGAGCCAGTCGCGGCCTGGGACGGGGCGTTGCCGAAGTTTGCGCGAAAGCGGGCTACAGCATTGCCATTCACTATGCCGGGAATGAGGCGGCAGCACGCGAAACCGAATCCCGCTGTAAAAATCTTGCCACCAATCCCACCCAACAATTTGCAATCGTTCAAGGAAATCTCGGAAGCTCCAAAGACCGCCAGCAGATTGTCGATCAGACCCTCTCTCAACTCGGAAGAATTGATGCGCTCGTCAATAACGCCGGAATGGCTCCACGCGTTCGAGCGGATCTCACAGAGACCTCCGAAGAGAGCTTTGACGAAGTTCTCGGCGTTAATTTAAAAGGCCCCTTCTTCCTCTCCCAACTCGTCTCCCGTTACTGGCTTCAAAATTCCGGAAAATCCCGGATCGCCTCCGGTTACAAGTTGATGTTCATTACTTCCATCTCGGCGGACACTGCTTCCGTGAATCGCGGCGAGTATTGTATCTCCAAGGCGGGGCTCGCCATGACGACTCAACTCTTCGCGGTTCGTCTCGCGAGCGAAGGAGTTCAGGTCTTCGAGATTCGCCCCGGGATCATGGAAACCGATATGACTTCCGGCGTAAAAGGAAAATACGACAAACTCATCGAAGAAGGACTAGTCCCCCAAAAGCGTTGGGGAAAGCCGGATGACATCGGGCTCGCCGTTAAGTCAATTCTTGAGGGAGCCTATCCCTTCTCCACCGGAAACGTCATCGCCGTTGATGGCGGATTTCATCTTCGTCGCCTCTAACCCCTAACCCCTGGCTCTCCAAGCTTATGATCAACATCGATTCCACCCTGACCGCCGCACAACTCAAGAAACCCGCTGAACGCGTCTTTGAAGTTTCTGCCCCCAAGATTCGAAATCTCAATCGACGTTATCATCCCTCCAAAGGGGCTCCGGTTTTCACGATCAAAGGAAAATACACGGCAATGGGGTGGACCGAGTGGACCCAAGGGTTTCAATTTGGAAGCGAAATTCTCCAATTTGATGCCACGGGCGATCAATCCTTTCTCAAAGCGGGCAAAAAGAACACCCTCGATTGGATGGCGCCCCACATCAGTCACATCGGCGTTCACGATCACGGATTCAACAACGTCAGCACTTACGGCAATCTTTTGCGACTGATGAACGAAGGGCGCATTCCGGAAAATACCGGAGATCGAAATTTCTACGAACTCGCCCTCAAACTCACGGGAGCCATCCAAGCCGCGCGCTGGACCGATCTTCCCAATGGACTTGGTTATGTTTATTCCTTCAATGGACCCCATTCGCTTTTTGCTGACACCATTCGCTCGATGCGTGCGCTCTCGGTGAGTCATCAACTTGGTCACCGTCTCATGGGAGAGCGCGATCGGAAGATTAATCTCTTGGAGCGCGTCCTTCAACACGCTGAAACCACAGCTCAGTTCAATGTCTACTTCGGAAAAGGGCGCGATTTCTATGACCTCAAAGGCCGGGTCGCCCACGAATCGATTTTCAACTTGAACGATGGCAGCTATCGCTGTCCCAGCAGTCAACAAGGATACGCCCCCTTCTCCACTTGGACACGAGGTCTCTCCTGGATTCTCTGTGGATATCCGGAACAGATGGAATTCATCGAAACGCTTTCTGAAAAAGAGCTTATTCCGTTCGGCGGAAAAAAGAAAATCCTCAAACGTTTCGAAGAAGTTTCCCGCGCAGTCGCGGATTTTTATCTCAATCAAACTCCAACGTGCGGCGTTCCTTATTGGGATACCGGTGCTCCGGGATTAGCAAACCTCGGTGATTATTTGGACCGTCCCGCCGAGCCGTTCAATGATCACGAACCGGTCGATAGCTCTGCAGCGGCCATCAGCGCTCAAGGATTAATTCGCCTTGGCAAATATCTCAAAAAGCATGGAGATAAAAAGGGGGGAGAACGTTACTATCAAGCCGGGCTCACCGTGGCTCAAACCCTCTTCTCCGATCTCTATCTTTCAACCGATCCAAAGCACGAAGGACTCTTACTACACTCGGTTTATCACCGCCCGAATGGATGGGACTACATTCCACCCAAACAGAAAGTCCCTTGTGGGGAAGCCTGTATGTGGGGTGACTATCATGCGCGTGAGCTGGCATTGATCGTTCTTCGTGAGGCGACTGGAAAAAAGCCGTATCAATTCTTCCTCTAATATGAGTGCTTCTTCTCTTACCGATTACTCAAAACTCTGCATTCATACCATCACCACCAAACCGTGGGCCGTGGAACAGGCGGTGGAACGTTATGCCAAAGCAGGCGTCAAAGGAATCACCGTCTGGCGCCAAGCCATTGAAGGACGCGATCCGAAAACGGTCGGAAATCAGATTCGTCAGGCAGGACTCTCCATTGTCTCCCTCTGTCGTGGCGGTTTTTTTCCCAGCAAGGATGCCGCAGCCCGACAAAAGGCGATTGATGAGAATCGAAGCATCGTCGATGAAGCCTCTGCCTTGGGCGCTCCGATCATTGTTCTCGTCTGTGGAAGTGTTCCCGGCCAATCGTTGATCGAATCTCGCAAGCAAATCGTTGACGGAATCGCCGCCGTACTTCCTCATGCCGAAGCGGCCGGAGTCACCCTTGCCATTGAGCCACTTCACCCGATGTATGCGGATGACCGCTCGGCCGTGAACACCCTCGGTCAAGCCAACGACATGGTGGAGCAGCTTAAATCCCGCTTCGTTGGCGTCGCCCTGGATGTCTATCACCTCTGGTGGGATCCGAATTTGGAAAGCGAAATCCGTCGCTGCGCCAAACTCAAAGCCCTCTCGGCCTTTCACATCTGCGATTGGCGCACTCCGACGACCGATCTCCTCAATGACCGAGGTCTCATGGGTGAAGGATGCATTCCGATTCGCCAAATTCGTGGCTGGGTCGAGGAAAACGGATTCAATGGTTTCAACGAAGTCGAAGTCTTTTCCAATCGCCTCTGGGCGACGGATCAGGACGAATTCCTGAAAAAAATCCAACACGCATATCTGAACCACAGTTAACAACCTTTTACCCCTAACCTGGAGAAATCGATGAAAGAACATAAAGTCGGAATTATCATGAACGGCGTCACAGGACGCATGGGAACCAACCAACACCTCATCCGCTCGATCCTCGCGATCCGCAAGCAAGGTGGCGTGAAATTAAGCGCGAATGAAATCATCATGCCCGATCCGATTTTGGTCGGCCGCAATGAAGACAAGCTTCGCGAACTTGCCAAAGCCAACGGCGTGGAACGAATCAGCACGGATCTCGATGCGACTCTCAAAGATTCTTACAATCAGATCTATTTCGACTCCCAAACGACCGATCGTCGCGCCGAAGGAGTTCGTAAAGCCATTGCCGCCAAGAAGTCGATCTATTGTGAAAAACCGACCGCCGTTGACACCAAAACCGCTCTCGACCTTTACAAAGAAGCAACCGCGGCAGGCGTCAAAAATGGTGTGGTTCAGGATAAACTCTGGCTCCCCGGTCTTGTGAAATTGAAACTCCTCATCGATTCCGGATTCTTCGGAAAGATCCTCTCGGTGCGCGGCGAATTCGGTTACTGGGTTTTTGAAGGCAATCTTCAGCCCGGCCAACGTCCCTCTTGGAATTATCGTAAGCAGGATGGCGGCGGAATGATCATTGATATGCTCTGCCACTGGCGTTATGTAGTCGACAATCTCTTCGGCAATGTCAAAGCCGTCTCCTGCCTTGGAGCCACTCACGTCGAAGAACGTTGGGACGAACAGGGCAAACCGTACAAATGCACGGCGGATGACTCGGCCTATGCAACGTTTGAAACAGATCAGAATGTGATCTGTCATTTCAACTCCTCCTGGACCGTTCGCGTGCGTCGCGACGACCTCCTCACCTTGCAGGTGGACGGAACTCATGGCTCGGCCGTAGCAGGACTTCGTAAGTGCTGGGCTCAACATCGAAGCGCCACTCCCCGTCCGACGTGGAACCCGGACATTGACAGTCCGATCAACTTCTTCGAAGCCTGGCAGGAGGTTCCGAATACTCAGACCTACGACAACGCGTTCAAGATTCAATGGGAACTCTTCCTCCGTCACGTCGTGAAAGATGAGCCGTTCCGTTGGAGTCTCCTCGAAGGCGCAAAGGGCGTTCAGCTCGCCGAAAAAGGAATTGAGTCCTGGGAAAAGCGTGCTTGGGTGAATCTCGAAAACCTAAAATAATCTTGGCAGGGCCCCATCGATGAGGGGGCCTCTTCCACTCCAATCTCAACGAGGAATACGATAATGAGTGTGGTAACGTTTGGTGAAGTCATGATCCGGCTGGCAACTCCCGGGAAACTCCGTTTTATGCAAACCCCGTCACTCGAATTTACCTTCGGTGGTGGAGAAGCCAATGTCGCCGTCTCACTTGCTCAATTGGGAGTCCCGGCACGATTCATTACCCGACTTCCGAAAAATGATCTCGCCGAAACCTGCCTCTATCAACTTCGAGGACTCGGAGTGGATATCAGCAAGGTGATTCGCGGCGGAGAACGCGTCGGCATCTACTTCCTCGAACATGGCGCCTCTCAACGTGCCTCGACGGTGACATACGATCGCGCCCACAGCGCCATCTCGGAAATCGATCCGAAGGAAGCGAATTGGGATGCGATTTTCGAAGGAGCCAAATGGTTTCATTTTACCGGAATCACCCCTGCCCTCTCGGATCGCGCCGCAGAAGCGACGCTCGTGGCAGCGAAAGCCGCCAAAGCCAAGGGAATTATTGTGAGTTGCGATCTCAACTACCGCAAGAAACTCTGGACCCCACAAAAAGCGCAGGAAGTCATGACCAAGATTGCCGAGCACGTTGATTACTGCATCGCCAATGAAGAAGACGCGGAAAAGGTCTTCGGCATCAAAGCTTCCGAAGTTACCAGTGGAAAAATTGATCATGAGCGTTATGTCGATGTCGCCAAACAACTCACCGAGCGCTTTAAGTTTAAAGGCGTGGCCATTACCTTGCGCGAAAGCTTCTCTGCTTCCCGCAACGGATGGTCCGGAATGCTCTACACTCAAGGTCAGGCCCATTTCAGTCGTCGTTACGAAATCGATATCGTCGATCGCGTCGGCGGAGGCGATTCCTTTGCCGCGGGAATGATCTACGGCCTCATCAACGGTCAAGCCCCGCAACAAGCGATTGAATTTGGAGTCGGTGCCAGCTGCCTCAAGCATTCGATCATGGGCGACTACAACCTCGTCAAATTGGACGAAGTCAAAGCCTTGATCGGCGGCGACGGATCGGGAAGAATTCAGCGGTAAAACTGGCAGGGACCGCTCTCCGAGCGGTCTGCGGACACCTCGGAGAGGCGTCCCTACCAAAAATAAGGATTTTATGACAAAACGTGAAATTATCGAAGGACTTTTGGAACCGGGCGTCATCGCCATCATTCGCGCCGATTCATCCGATCAACTCATCGACGCCAGCAAAGCGTTGATCGAAGGCGGCGTTCGAGCGATTGAAGTCACCATGACAACGCCCAATGCCCTTCAAGTCATTCGCGAGGTCAGTCAGAAATTCGGCAAAAACGCGCTCATTGGCGTGGGCAGTATTCTCGACGACGTCACCGCCAGGCTCGCCATCGAAGCTGGAGCCCAGTATGTCATCACCCCGGTCCTTCGCCCCACCGTCATCACCCTTTGCCGTCGTTATGGCAAACCGGTCATGTCTGGTGCTTACACCCCAACCGAAGCAATGACCGCCCTGGAAATGGGAACCGACTTCATCAAAATTTTCCCCGCGGATGGACTCGGCGCCAACTACATCAAAGCGATCAAAGCCCCGATGCCGCAGTTAGAAATCATCCCGACCGGAGGCGTCGACGTCAAAACCTGTGGGGACTTCATCAAAGCCGGTTGCGTTGCCGTAGCAGCAGGAAGCAGTCTCGTCAGCAAAGAGATCCTGAAAAATAAAGATTGGGCAAAGCTCACTGCCACCGCCAAAGCCATGGTCGAAGCTGTCAAGGCCGCCCGCGCTTCGCTGTAATTTAAGTAGATATACTCGTTTGGTAGGGCCAGTCCTCCGGACGGGCCTGCACCCTGAGCCAGGCCCATCGAGGACGATTGGCCCCACCAAACAAAGCACGCTGCCTTTGTTGAATAATTATTCGGCAACGAAATTGACACTCCTCCGCCATTTGGTATTTTAACCCTAACTGCCAGACGTACGGACTGGCGACTCATCCCTAACAGGCGGCTTCGGACCGCTGTAACACCAAATACGAAAGGGATCAAAATGAAATCACTTAGATGTCTTGTCGCCTGTTCAGACCTCACAGGCTATGCCAAACTCACAAATTCAAAATCAGAAGAGGCGATTTTTCGTCTCCTTTCCGATTATTATGAATTTGTCGGCGACATGGTAGCTCCCGCAAATGGAACCGTCATTAAATTCATGGGAGATGCCGCCCTCATGGTGTTTCCTGAGTCATCAGTTGATTCCGGAGTAATGGCCCTACTTTCGCTGCAGACCGAAGGAGACCTCTATCTATCCACTCGAGGTATTCCCTGCCGCCACCATATTCGCGCTCACTTTGGAACTGTATTGATGGGCGGGCTTGGCACTAAAACGGAAAAGAGATTGGATATTTTGGGATCAGACGTGAATGCAATGTTTCTTCTCAAGGCAACCGGTTTTGCCATAACCACGGAAGCCTTTAGAAAACTAGGAAAAGAAACAAGATCACACTTCAAAAAACACACGCCTCCTATAACTTACATACCGATAAGTCAACCACACAAAGATTGAGTATGATCTTAAAAGTCATTGTTGAGCAATCCGAAGACGGTAACGTCAATCGATTTAACTGGAAAAGCGACTTAATGTTCAGCAAGCGGGATCTTCCATGAAACTCAGTGATGACCTCAAAAACCCGTGGATGATTCACACCAAAGGAATCCTCTTCGTCATCCTTGGAATCACAGCCGGAACCCTTCTTTTCATCGAAATTCCAACTCTCAAAACTGCCGCATTACTCACCGTGTCTATCTGGGCTTTCTGCCGCTTCTACTACTACCTCTTTTACGTGCTGGAGAACTATCTCGGCCGTGAGAAAAAGTTTTCTGGGGTATTCGATGCCCTGCGCTATCTGATCTCTTCAAAGCCACCTGCAGAGAGATAACACTAAATGAAGTAAGGGAGGCGCCCTCGGAGAGGTCGCCCTACCAATTTTTTAAGTCTAAAAACAAAAAAGCGCGGCAGGAATCCCTGCCGCGCTTTTTGATAAGCTATTGTCTTTTACCAGGCTAAGGAACCCTGTTGGTATTCCGTGACTCGAGTCTCGAAGAAGTTCTTTTCCTTCCCCAAGTCGATCGTTTCGCTCATCCACGGGAACGGGTTCTTGGAACCGTACTTCATCTTGAAGCCAATACGCTCCAAGCGACGATCCGCGATGTGCTGAACGTAGTCCCGGAAGAGTCCGGAGTTCAATCCCAAGATACCTCGAGGGAGACAGTCTTGTGCGTAGGTGATTTCCAGTTCCACGGCCTCTTCGATCATCAGCTGAAGTTCTTTTTGGAACTCAGGGGTCCAGACTTCTTGATTTTCCTCACGAAGGGTATTGATCAAGTCCAACCCGAAGTTCAGGTGGGTTGATTCATCCCGCATGATGTATTGGAACTGCTCTCCAATTCCAGTCATCCGGTTCTGGCGATGGAACGAGAGCATCATGACGAATCCGCTATAGAAGAAGATCCCTTCCATGATGACATAGAAACCGACCAGATTTTTGATGAACTTCTGAATGTTCTCCGGAGAATCTGTCTTAAAATCGTCCTTCATGATGTCCGCAGTCAACTTCATCTCGAACATATCCTTGTCATGAATGGAGTTCACCTCGTGATACATGTTGAAGATCTCGCGCTCATCCAACGCCAACGACTCACAGATGTAGTGAAATGTATGGGTATGGATCGCCTCTTCAAACGCCTGACGCAACAAGTACTGACGACACTCGGCGTTCGTGATGTGCTTGAAGATCGCGAGAACGATATTGTTCCCCACGAGACTTTCCGCCGTGCTGAAGAAACCAAGCGTCCGCATCACCACCTGCCGCTCGTCGGCGGAAAGGCGATTTGATTTCCAAAGTTCGATATCTTTTTGCATCGAAACTTCGGTCGGCATCCAGTTGTTCTTACAACCGTTGAGATAGTGTTCCCAAGCCCAATGGTACTTCAGCGGCATGAGCTGATTGACGTCCACTTGGGCGCAGTTGATAATCCGTTTACTGTCCGGGTTAATGCGCTTCGACAGATCATGGAGCGTGGCTCGCTCCGTTCCAACATTACAACACGACATGGTTGCCTCCTTCTTCCTTTAGATTCGATTGAAATTACTGACAGCTTTCACAGCCGGGATCCAAAATACTACACGCCTTCGGGACAGAAGCCGGCACCACAGCCACTTCATCCGTCACTGCCGCGACCGGAGCCGTCTCACGGTCGATCTTGACGCTCGATGCCGCTGACTTGCTCTTCATCCAGCGAGGCTGAATTCCGCGCTTGTTGATATCCACCGTCGACTTCTCAATCTGCGTCGCCGCAAGGGCACGGAGATAATAGGTCGTCTTCAGACCGGATTCCCATGCGTAGAGATACATGTCATTCAATTTCTTTCCACTCGGTTCAGCGAGGTAAAGATTGAGCGACTGTCCCATGTCGATCCATTTCTGACGGCGACTCGCGCAATCAATGATCCACTGCGGTTCAATTTCAAATGCCGTGCGATACAACTCGCGTACGGCTTCAGGAACCCGTTCGATCTCGAGCAGCGATCCATCGTAATACTTCAAATCATCCAGCATTTCGTCGTCCCAAAGTCCGAGCTTCTTCAGATCCTCGACCAAGGCCGTATTGATCGTCGTGAATTCCCCGGAGAGATTCGACTTCACATAGAGATTCTTGTAGGTCGGCTCAATCGACTGCGAAACCCCGGTGATATTTGAGATCGTCGCCGTCGGCGCAATCGCCATACAGTTACTGTTTCGCATTCCATTCTTACGAATCGACTCACGGACCACGGACCAATCCATTGTGGTGGAACGATCCATCCGGAGATGCCCGCCGCGCTCTTTTTCAAGCAAGTCAATGGTATCGATCGGAAGCAATCCTTGATCCCACTTGGAACCCCGGTAGCTCTGATAAGGTCCACGCTCTGCCGCAAGTTCCGTCGAGGCAAGAATCGCGTAGTAGGAGATCGCCTCCATGCTGCGATCCGCAAATTCCAGTGCATCAAAGCTGGCGTACGGAATTCGGAGATGATAAAGCGCATCCTGGAATCCCATGATCCCGAGACCGACCGGACGATGACGCAGATTCGAGGTCTTCGCTTCGATCGTCGGGTAGAAATTAATATCCACCACGCTGTCGAGCATCCGCATCGCCGTGCGAACGGTCCGCTCGATCATTTCCACATCGAATTGTCCATCGGTGATATGCGCCACCAAGTTGACGGAACCGAGATTACAAACCGCGGTCTCTTCGGCCGAGGTGTTGAGCAGGATTTCCGTGCAAAGATTGGAGGAGTGCACCACGCCCATGTGACTCTGCGGGGAGCGTAGGTTCGACGGATCTTTGAAGGTAATCCAAGGATGTCCGGTTTCGAAAAGCATCGAGAGCATCTTGCGCCAGAGCTGGACTGCTTCGATTTTTTTGGAGAGCGCAATTTCGCCACGTTCCGCCATCGCTTCGTACTCGGCATAACGCTTTTCAAAAGAGGCCCCGTAAAGATCGTGCAGATCAGGAACATCGCTCGGGCTAAACAACGTCCAGCTTCCATTTTCCTTCACCCGCTTCATGAACAAATCCGGAATCCAATTCGCCGTGTTCATGTCGTGAGTCCGACGACGTTCATCTCCCGTGTTCTTGCGAAGCTCCAGGAAGTCTTCAACGTCCAAGTGCCAAGTCTCCAGATAAGCGCACATCGCTCCCTTGCGCTTTCCACCCTGATTCACCGCGACTGCCGTGTCGTTGGCAACTTTTAGGAACGGAATGATCCCTTGGGATTCGCCATTCGTTCCCTTGATGTGCGCGCCCGTGGCACGAACATTCGTCCAGTCGTTTCCAAGTCCCCCCGCCCATTTCGACAACTTCGCGTCATCGGAAACACACTTAAAGATGTGCTCCAAATCATCCATGATCGTCGTCAGGTAGCAGGACGATAACTGCGGATGCCGCGTTCCCGCATTAAAGAGGGTCGGCGTGGAAGACATGAAACGGAAGGTCGAAAGAACGCTATAAAACTCGATCGCACGATCTTCTTTGTTGGCCCCTTCATTCATCGCCAAGCCCATCGAAACCCGCATCCAGAAATACTGGGGCGTTTCAATACGACGGCCCTTGTTATGAATCAAATAGCGATCATAGATCGTCTGAAGCCCCACAAACGTAAACTTTTTGTCACGTTCAATATCAATGGCGGCCGCAATCTTCTCGATATCATAGGTCAAAATATCGGGCGAGAGCAATTCGAGACGAACGCCATCATGAAGATAGCTCTTAAAAAACTTCCGGTGATTCTCAGTCAAATCGGTCAAGTCCGCCAAGGCATCGGTCTTCGGCAACACTTCCGAGTAGATCTGATCGAGCAAAAGACGCGCCGCCACAAAGGTGTAAGCCGGTTCGCGCTCGATCTTCGACTTTGCCGCCATGACGACCGCTTTTTCGATTTCGTCGGAACGAATCCCGTCGTACATATCCTTAAGCGTATCTTCGGAGACCTGCTGCCAGGAGCAAACCGCTTCCAGCCCACGACAGGCACGCATGATTTTACGACGAATCCGCTGGGGATCCAACGCTTCACGCGTTCCATCCGGACGCGTCATGACGAGTTGAACCTGCGGCTGACCTTCCATCGTCTTTTCACCACGGAGCGCGCGGGCGGTGCGACGATGTTCACGATAAAGAATGTAGCGACGGGCAATGATGTGCTGCCCTTCCTGCATGAGCTGATTTTCAACCAAATCCTGAATCCGCTCGACGTGAAGATTTTCGCCCTGCTGAACGAGTGCGAGCGCTTTTTGAACGACTTTTTCTGCCACGGTCTTCACCGTGAACTGCTTTTCCTCGTCCAACGTCTGAGCTTCCTCAGTCGCTTCCGCTTTAAAGGCCGCCTCAATCGCGAGGTAAATTCGCGCTTCGTTAAAAGTCTCCAAGCGTCCATCACGCTTTTGGACGGTAAATTCTTTTCCGTGGAGAGGATCAACCCCTTCCATCATCAACTGGCCTTTAATATCGTTCGTCATAGTCGCGCGTCTCCACCCCTTTATTCACTTCAAATTAACACCTCATTCTCAAGTGCCGCAAGGGGTCGCGACAGGTCAAAAATGACGGGTGCTGGCCTCTTCTTTTTCGAGTGAAAAACGAGGCCGGACATCATGTCCAAGACCCTGGCGAAACCGCCCTCGTTTCCTCACTTTTCACGTCAAAAACGCAAGAAGCCAAAACAGTCTCAAAGAACAGATAGCACAACCGGTTGTGTTATCAAGATAAAAACTATACATCCCCTAGTTTCCCCTCTGAACAATAGTTAACCTCGCCAGAGGGACCGTGGAATGTCAAAACATCTAAAAGAAATGCAGCCCAAAAGCCAGATTTATTTTAAAAAAATTACAATTGATTCTTTTTAGATTGACGAACAGAAGTTTACGTAAAAAGAAACACCTTTTTTAAAGCCGAATGACTTGCTCCACCCAGGATGTCCCCGGGCGCTTAATCAAGAGGCCAACACTCAAGGGAGCCCCTCGATTCGCTTTTCCTGCGGAGCCGGGATTAAAATAACGCACTCGCCCGACTTGTTCCTGACGCGGAACGTGCGTGTGACCGTGCAACACCCAATCAATTTCACTCGGAGGATGAATCAGATCGATATGGATTAAATAGAATCGCGCCCCCTCCCGCTCGAGGGTCAATGAGGAAGGAAGGGTGAGATTATAGTCGTTGTTTCCCTCGACAACCGAGAGTCGAGGAGAAATCGCACGGAGATTTTCAAGAATTCGCGCGTCACCGACATCGCCGAGATGCCAAACTTCATCCACACCTGAAAATATTTCCACAATACGGGGATGCCAGAATTGATGCGTATCCGCGATCACGCCAATTTTTACAACGCCCCTTTCCCCCTCGTGGGTGGTTGCTTTCATACAATTCAATCTTGACGAACTCCCGGATTCACGCAACAAGAAAGGAACTATGGGTAAGCAGTACAACAAAGAAATCAAGAAACGTCGTCGTCTTAATTACGCCAAGCGTAAAAACGCAAAGCTTAAAGCCGCGGCTCCGCGCGCTTAAGCACCAGGGCTTTTCATGGCCCGCTTTCTGGTCGTCGATGGTCATAGCGTCATCTTCACCCTTCCCCATCTCCGCTCTCTCCACAGTCGCCAACCGCGGCTCGCGCGCGGTGCATTGATTGAAGTTCTCGAGACACTTCACGACAGCAGTTCATGGCGCGTGACGTTAGTCTTCGATGGCAAGCAAGGAACCTGTGAACCACATCAGCCCGGTCGAATGGTGATTCTCTATGCCCCGGAGCAAGCGACCGCGGATAGCATTATTGAGCGTTTAGTCGGCCAGGCAGAAAATCCCTCAGAGGTCACGGTGGTGACCGCAGATGAGGCCGAACGATTGACCGTTGCCTCCTTGGGCGCAATGACATTTTCACCCGAAATGCTTGAAGATGAACTTAATCGAGCCCAAACCTCCCTAAATGAAAGCCTCCGATCCGTCCGCAAGCAGGCAAAATGGTAGTAAATACGCTTTTTTTATTAAAAACGTAAAAACATGATTGACAGTCAGCAACAATTTTGAGAGTTTTTACGCTTAAATACAGAAAAACAACGACAAGGGAATACGAACATGTCTGGGATTGCCAAAATATTTTTAGGGATAGCGCTCATCGGAACGATTGCGTCCGGCATCTTCGGGTACATGATTAATACCGAAAAGATGGATTACATCGAGAAGTACAATACCACTTCTGCGACACTCGAAAGCACCAAGAACACTTTAAAGAAGACCGAGCAGGATCTCACTGCGGCTCAAGCCCAGGTGAAAGATCTCGAAGGCAAGTTGACCGCAGCAACCGGAAAAGGGGAATCCCTTGAAAGCGCGTTAAAGGAATCCAAAGCAAAGGTTGCAGATCTCGAAGGCAAGCTGAGCGAAGCCAATCAAAAGGCCACGGCAGAATCTGCCAAGCTCAAGGAAATTGAAGGCGCTCTCGCAGGTTCCACTCCCCAACAACTTAAAGATACGATCAAGAAATCCCAAGCTGACGTTGATCGTCTGACGGGCGAAAAGAAGAAACTGGAAGACGATCTCAGCGCTCAAAAGGCCGAAGTCGCTCGACTCCTTGACCTCCGCAAGCGTGCAGAAACCGGCGAAATGCCTCCTGGCATTAACGGTAAAATTCTCACCGTCAACAAGTCTTGGAACTTTGTCGTCCTGAATGTTGGCGATAAGGATGGCGTCGTTGAAAATGGAATTTTAGTGGTCTATCGCGGCAAGGAATTCGTCGGCAAGGTCAAAGTGGTCTCGACGGATGCCCATTCGGCTGTGGCGGATATCATTCCCGAGATGAGCAAAATGCCCGTTCAGGTTGGCGATGAAGTCTTTAATTAAGCTTCTTCTCATCCCAGCGGTCTCCTTGGTGCTCGGCGCCTGCGCTTCGACCAAAGATCCCAACGCCACTAATCCGGAAAACGTCTCCAATATTCCTTGGAATAAACCGCAATCATGGGAGGGCGGTGGCGCTCTCGGCGGTGCCATGGGCGGACGATAAATTTTGATAGTAGGGACGCCTCTCCGCAGGCGTCCGAGTTCTTAGCAGCGAATCTCTCGGAAAGACGTCCCTACCTTTCTTGCCCCGCCAAAAGTAGCCCCTCTTCATTGAGAATCGGAATCCAATTCAAGTCCCGCTCGTCCAAACACCAGTCAATATCAGCTTCAAGTCCCTTCTCTATCAGGGCCTTTCCATTTTTAGTCTGACGAAAAACTTCACGTACTCGATTCCGATTCGCTCGGTAAATTGATGCCACCGGATGTTGCGGCGCTAATTCTTCCGCAATGGCCCCTGCCACCAAGGCATCTTCTAATGAAAAATCCTCTCCCGTTCCTGCACAAATTAAATTCACGGATGGTTTCTGGAGACGAATCCAATCGCAAAGCGCACGACGATTTCTCCACGCTGCCACCACCACGGTTCCCCGGCCCTGGCATCCCTCGAGTGCGCGAGTTCCGTTCGTCGTCGTCATTACCACCTCTCGGCCTTCCAATCGCTCCTTTGTCCACTCTCGAGGTGAATTTCCCAATTCAAAGCCGTCCGGCGGAAGACCTCCCCGTTCCCCGGCCAAAATGATTTCCGGATAACGACGCTTCCACTCCCGGGCGGATTCCACTTCTCGAACCGGTCGTAACGATTTTACCCCGGCATCAAATGCCGCAAGGATCGTCGAGGTCGCGCGCAGCACATCGATAACCACCCAGATTTCGTCTGATGACGATCGAGGAAGTTTCTCAAGTGAAGCGGGCGTATAAAAAACTCTCATTACTCTGGGTGCTCGGTCGGGGCATCTCTCTGCGGGTGACCGGGCTCGGGGAGCGGACCGCTCTCCGAAAAGCGTTCGGGACAGGCAGGAGATCGGTCCCTACTAGGATCTACTGTCTCTTTTTTGTGATGCCACTTCATCGGCGTTTCAACAAAACTTCCTCGCGCTCCGTAGATGAAATCAACCATCAAATCAGCAGCCCAATGAACAAAGATGGTTCCTAGCCAGGAGGACCAAGCGATGACTCCAACAAAAACCACCAACGCCGCAACGATTTGGGCGATACGTCCCAACCCACCATCGGACTCCCCATCCGGCGCAGCAAGCATGTAGGGAAACGCGACAAACATCGCCAGCGTCACAACGCCCAATCCTATTTTTTTCAACAAGCTCATGACTCCACCCTCTCAAAAGCCATTCTCGTTAACTCTGAGAAATACAAGAACCGAGAAGCGTGAAAGCGCTGCATTCTCCGAACTCCTAGACCCCTCGTTGATCCGGTTTCCAAATCAATTTATGCATCTGGAGTTGAAATCGAACCGGGAGACGATCCCGCAAGACCCAGGTGGCTAACTCTAACGGAGTAATTTTTCCCCAGACCGGAGAGAAAAGAACCGCATTCACGCGATTCGCCCAATCTCCCTCCATCACTCTTGCACGAGCCCATAAATAATCTGTCTCCGAACTAATTACAAACTTCACCTCATCGCGCTTCGTGAGCAACGCCAGATTCTCCATTCGATTGCGATCCGACTCACCACTCCCAGGACACTTCAAATCCATGATGCGCCTCACCCGGGAATCAATCCCTCCAATGTCATGAGCCCCGCTCGTTTCAATAAGGACCTCATGACCGGACTCGCACAAAAGCGTCATCAAAGGATGTACATTTTTTTGTAACAACGGCTCACCTCCGGTCACTTCGACCAGCGGACATCCGTAGGAAAGGACCGTTTTGAGAATCTCCTCCAGCGTCTGTTTCTTTCCCTCGTAAAATGCATAGGCAGTATCGCAGTAGGTACAGCGCAAGTCACACCCCGTCAGCCGAACAAAAACACAGGGACGCCCGGCATAGGTGCTCTCCCCCTGAATACTATGAAAAATTTCATTGATCGCCAGGGTTAATCCCCGGGGATCATTCGATGCGACTTCTGCCTCTTTTTGAACCAACGCCATACGTCAAAGCGTAGGGATCTTACGCCTTCAGCGTCCAATGAATTTTCCACCAGAGAAATCCGGAAAAAGATCATTCTCTCGTAAAGGATTTGCCTGAAGAAACCAGGAAACGAGGAATTCAGGAATTTTGCCCGCGAAACGTAAGAATCCCAAGTGGGAGGCGGGCTGAATTCTTCCTCTTTCACCTCGCTCATCGGGGTTTATTTTGGACTGGAGTGGAAAATTATCGAAAAAAAGATTTGATCGTTTTCTAAAATCTTCTACTTATTTCTCCTAAAACTTAGGGGGGATCATGAGGGGTATCTGGGTGAAGTTTCCATTTAAAGAGCTAAGAGGTTTTCCCTTGGCTCAAATGGTGTCGTCGGTTGGAGACTGGATTCCACGATTGAAGCCCCCCGTCCTTCCAAAATTTTGGAAACGGAAAGCCCGCCCTAAGGATCGATGGGAAGAAATTCTGAGACGACTTGATCGTCTCAACACAGCTGAGTTGATTTATCTGACCACCTTTCATGAAATGAAAAATCCGCTTTGTGTGCTCAAAACCCTCTTGCAGGTGATGTCCGAACATTTGCATGATCCCGAACACTGCCAATACGTGATCAATCTCTCCCTCGAGGAAATTCAAAAAACCGAGGGGAGGATTCAAGATTGTCTCGATCAAAATCGGAGCGGAAGTTCCCGCATGGAATCCGTTTCACTGGAAGACGCGGCACGTCAGGCAGGCAGACTGCTGTCGGGAATGTTTAAATTGGTCAGTATTCGATTTCATCTCGAGGCACCGATAGATCTCGCAAAAATCCGCGGACGAAGCGAGTTACTTCAGCGGGTCTTTCTAAATCTCTTTATCAATTCCATTCAAGCAATGCCGAAGGGAGGAGAAATTCACGTTTATCTCTCCAACTCGGATTTCGGAGTCGAAGCACGTCTAATGGATAGCGGCCCAGGTATCGAACGATCTCATTGGAACCATATTTTTAATCACTTCTACACCTCCAAGCCTCAAGGCTCGGGATTAGGTCTCTTTGTCGTTCGATCCATCTTAAATGAACATGGTGCGGAGATCGAACTCTGTAAAAATCAAGGCAAAGGTGCCGAGTTTCGGATTCGTTTTCCCGTGCATCGCAAAGAATCGACCTCGAACACGCCTCGATTGAAAATTGGCTGAAATTGAAATTACCCGTCACTGATGGGCTTCCTTCGAGGCCTTGGAGTCGTTGTGGTAAAATACCGATTTCACCCCCGCCCGCAACGCTTTGCGTAGCAATGCGGGCAGGTCAAAACCGCAAAGTCCTCCAATTCAATCCCCCTATCCAAATTTACCTCTCCCATCGGAGTTTATTTTGGACATGGTTGAATCCGAGCGAAAACAAAATCTTGTCGATTGAGGGCATCCTGTCAAAAATCCCCTTTGATGAGTACGCTCGCCATTGAAACGTCTTCCCCCTGTGGCAGTATCGCTTGGAAATCAGAGACGGGTGAAGTCATTCGCTATGCCATGGAAGCAACCGAACGACCCTCGGAAGGAATCTTTAAACTTTTACAAAAACTGGATCTCCCCAAGCGACCGGTCAGACGTCTCTTGGTCGGAATTGGCCCTGGATCGTTTTCGGGAATCCGTGCGGGAATTGCAGCGGCGCAAGCGATTGCCCTTGTCAAAAATTCCGAGCTCCTCGGAATCTGCAGTGCTTGGTCGATCGCTCTTCAACGTCCCACGGTCACCCGGCTCGGAGTCTTTGCCGATGCGCGGCGCGGTGAACGCTATCTCACGATTTTCTCCCGAGGAACTCTCGAACGCGCTTCCTTCCTGCTGAAAAATGAAGCGGTGGAAGAATATCTCTCCAAACTCACCGAGGCGGTCAGTGCCGAAGAGCTTCCTTTCATTCCCGAACGGGCCGCCCCTCGTGCAGAAGACTTTCTACAGCTTCCTGACTCCTTCGACGATTGGGTCAAAACCGAACCGCTGGAACCAATCTATCTTCGAACCCCGGTGGCAGCTTGAAATCAAATCGTGTAAATCCCGCCTCGCTTCGGACCTGGGCGGAAATCGATCTCAAGGCATTGACTCAGAATCTCAAAACGATTCGCCAACAACTGACGCCGGACACCTTTGTTTTGGGAGTCGTCAAAGCCGATGCCTACGGGCATGGAATGATTCCCATCACTCAATCTCTCGCGAAACAAGGAGTTCGTCATTTTGGAGTCGCATCCGTTTCCGAGGCACTTCCCCTCCGAGCCTCAGGTTTTAAGGGATCCATCCTTCTCCTGAGTGCCGCGCTTCCCTCGGAATATCCCGAAGCGATTCAAAACCGACTCATTCTCACCCTCTCTTCGCTCCAAGAGGCCCAACAAATCGCTAAGATTTCGCGCCGATTAAAAGAGCGCGCATCCGTTCATTTGAAAATCAATACCGGAATGAATCGTTTAGGTGCTTCCGCCGCTGAAGCCGAATTGCTCATTTCTTTCTTACAGAAATGTTCCGATCTTCAATGGACCGGACTCTGGACGCACTTCGCTTGTGCCGATAGCGATTCCTCATTCACCCAACGTCAATGGAACCAGTTTATTCCTTGGACCAAACGCTTTCCCCATCTTCTCCTTCACGCAGCAAATAGCGCTGCAATGCTTCGTTCCAAAGACCATCACCTTCACGCGGTGCGAGCCGGCATCAGTCTCTATGGCTACCCTCCCTTGAGCGCTTGGAATTCTCAATTCCAACCGGTCCTGAGCTGGAAATGTCGCATCACCCGAATCGAAAAAGTTCCTGCCGGACAAAGTGTGAGTTACGGCGCCACTTATCGCACTCCGAAACGTCAACGGCTCGCAACCTTGTGCGTCGGTTACGCGGATGGCTACTCAAGACTTCTCTCCAATCGAGGAAACGTCCTCCTCCACGGCCAAAGCGCTCCCATTCGCGGCCGGGTCACGATGGATCAAATTTTAGTCGATGTTTCACGGATTCCGCGCGCCAAAATGGGCGACACCGTGACGCTCATCGGACGTGAAGGGAAACATCTCATCACTGCCCATGATCTCGCGCTTCAAACTGGGACGATCCCCTACGAAATTTTATGCGGCATCGGGAACCGAGTCGTGAGAGTTTATTCAAAATGAAATGCAGTTTCCTCCTTTTAATTTTTGGACTTTTCGTCCTAAGTCTTCAGGCGGAAGAGGGGAATGCCACTCCCGAGTCTTTAAACGACGCCTTGGGATACAAGTTATTTCAGGATGAAAACCTTTGGGATGATGATGCCGAAGAGGTTGGCAAACGACTCGGATGGTCCGTCGAGGGAAAGACCCCGACCTTGATTAGTTTTCGCAAATACACGAAAGCGGACGTGCGTTGCCTCGGCGCTCGTCCCTATTCCGTCGCCCTCTACGGAGAACCGGGGAAAACGACACGACTCTCCCTCATGTTTGCCAATAAAGGCGATCTTGAGGAAGCGAACCCATCCGATGCCGCTCAAGAGGATAATAATAAATCGATAGAAGTGCATCCGGATAAAATTCTGAAAGAGCTCAAGCAAACGCAAAAACTTCTCGACCAACATGTTAAGGCAGATGCCGAAACAATTATCAACACGCTCACCCCTCTTTTGGGAGAACCACGGCAGAGTTTTTTCGTTACGAGAGCCACCAAGGAAACCCTCTCTCGATGGGATTGGAAAGGACATGCCTTTCTGCTTTCCGCCCCTAAAGGCGAATATGTTTCACTTCGTCTGATGTCATCGCAGTCCGCAGAGAACAATGGAAAGACGTCTCAAATTCCCGACAGCGAACTGCGAGAAATTCTCTTAAACCAGGTTGAAAAGCGATCCCAAGGGGATGTTGTAATTCACAATATCCCGATGGTCGATCAGGGGCCGAAAGGATATTGTGTTCCTGCCACCTTGGAACGGGTCATGCGAGTGATGGGAATCCCGGCGGACATGTGATCTCCTCGCCATGGCCGGACAAACGGGCCTCGGCGGTGGCACCAGCATCGACCTTCTTCTCCAAAGTGTGGATAAGGAAGCTTCGTTGTACGGAAGAAAAATCGAAGGGATCAACCCGGAAATCACCACCAAAAATCTTTCCAAATATCTGGATAAAGGCGTTCCAATCATGTGGGCCTGCATGGTCAGTCATAGCATGCAAACCAAGCCTCTCTTGGAGCGCAATGCCATCCGTCTCAAAACGACCGATTGGGAAGCTTGGAAAGCAGATCTTGAAAAGATTCGAAAAAATTCGTTTCGCGCGAACCCCAGCGGCGGCCATTTACGACTTATCATCGGGTATAATGCGGATACGAAAGAGATCGCGATTTCGGACTCATGGGGAAAAGAATTTGACGAATATTGGATGACTTATGAGGAGGCCACCGAGATTAGCGGAGGACTCCTTCGAATCATCAAGTGGTAGTTCACGATTGACACCTCCTCCCCTTGTGGGAAAACAACCGCATGCATCGGATCGCAGTCATTTCGACCGCCCACATTCACACCCGAAATTTTCTGAAGCAACTATCAGAAATCTCGGAAGCCGAGGTCGCCGTCATCTGGGACGACGACTTGGATCGAGGAGCTCGCTACGCACAAGAATTTAATGCCCCCTTACAGCCCGACCTTGAAGTCGCTCTCAATGACCCCACCCTTGCAGGATTTTTGGTCTGTACCGAAAACACCAAGCATCTTGCGCTTCTCGAGAGAATAATACCCTTGGGAAAAGCAATCTTCTGCGAAAAGCCGATCGCAACCACCACGGAAGACGCCCAACGCATCAAAACCCTTCTCTCCCATCATAAAACCCCTTTTCACACCGGTTATTTCATGCCCTTTGATGGGGCCCGTCAAGCGGTCCTCACTCTTTTGGCAGAAAACTCTTTGGGAACGGTCACTCACGTCCGTTTTCGAAACGAGCATCATGCCGCCTATGGGGGATGGTTTAACCATACGGATTTAAAATGGTTTTTTGATCCCAAACTGGCCGGCGGGGGGGCGTTTATGGACTTGGGAAGTCACGCCATCCATCTCTTAATCACCCTTTTTGGACCAATCGTTCGAGTCAACGCCCGAATCTCGAATCTCTCTGGAATCTATTCCCCCATTGACGATCACGGAATCGCCTTTCTGGAATTCAAATCCGGCATTTTTGGAGTCGCTGAAGCCTCGTGGATTTTTCAAGGAGGCCCTGGAGGATTAGAAATTCAAGGAACCAAAGCCTCTTATTTTCAGCAAATGATTTATGTTCCAGGAAACGATCCCGCTCCTGTCTCTCCCACCTTCGCCCTCCCAACGCGAATCGACCGTCTTCTCGATGTTCTTGATGGCAAGGTCACCCTGGAAACGCTCGCCACCGATCTCGATAACTCCCTGCACGAGGTTGCCGTCATGGAAGCCTGTTATCGTTCGCAAACATCAGGAACCTGGGAAAACGTCACCCCGCTATAATCTGGAAAGAATCTAAAAATGAGCCGCCGCATTCTCCTTCAGCATCCGAATCCCGAGATCCAAAAAATCATTCGCGATAAACTGACCAAATACGCACCCGAGGTCGTCATCATCGTTCCCTCCCAGTTGAGTGATATCGAAGTTCTGTATCAAGATCCGGAGAAAATTGATCTTCTGATCGCCGAAGTCTATGTGGAGGGAATCGATGCCCTCACCCCCTTTCTTCAATTTCGTCAACGCCGACCTCGCTGCCCGATTCTCGTTGCAACCTGCTACGATCTGAGCGACTACGCTTCTCATCTCGAAGGCCTCCCTGCGGTTTTACTTCCGCATGATGCGGATGCTTTGGATCATTGCTTTTCCAAAATGTTTCATTCCCCCCTTCCTCCCCCTCCTCCGAAAGGGTCGGTTCAAGCAATCGCTGCCGCGCGACAATCGCCGCCTCCGCAACAAAAACCCTCACCGCTCCCGAGTGCGGCCGCCAAGGGAGGCGTTCAACCGAAGGCCTCACCGCAACCTAAAACTGCGGTAAAGGGGAGTTCGCAAAAAAATGCTCCATCCACGAATCCGACACCCCCTCCCAAAAAGCGCTCCGCCGCCGATCAAGTTGCTGAAGACGAAAAAAACGCACGTAAAAAACTTTTGAAGGGGCTCCTGGGAGGATCCCTCTCCATCACAATCACCCTCTTTCTCCTCATCTATTTTGGTAAAATTCCGATCGCCTATCGTTATCTCCGATTTTTGGATGTCCCGATGACCGACTTTCACGAGATGATCAAGATTCCCGCTGGCGATTTCATTTATCAGGAGACAACGGCCAGCACGGGTGAATTTTACATCGATAAGTATGAAGTGACCATGGGACAATATCGAAAATTTTTGAAGGCCGTGGAAAAAGAAGGGGCTGAAAAATTCGCCCACCCCGATATGCCCGACAAAAAGAGAGGCTACGTCCCGAATCATTGGGATGCGATCATCACTTCTATTCGCAACTACAAACCGTATCAAGGCCAACAACTCACTTTGGATTGCCCGGTTTTTTATGTCGATTGGTGGAGCGCCTATGCTTACGCCAAGTGGGCGGGAAAACGGCTTCCGACCGAAGAAGAATGGGAAAAGGCCGCGCGCGGACTCAAAGGAAATTTCTTCTCATGGGGAAATGACGACAAAGGAATTAATAACGCCAACCTCGGGATGGACTACGCCCCGGGAAAACCTGATCTCGGTGGAAAACAAGATGGCTATCAAACCGTAAATCCGGTCAATGAAAAAACGACTGACCTGAGCGTTTTTGGTGTCGGCGGGATGAACGGAAACGTCAGCGAGTGGACCTCTACTTGGGCAGGAAGCGCCAAACTCGAATCCGAAAAAGTTCCCGTCGCCCGGGGAGGAAGCTTCACCACTCAGAAGGAACCGAGACTGATTGTTCGCATCCGAAAATTCTCCCCCGAGCTCAGCTCCGAATGGCTTGGGTTCCGCTGCGCGAGCGACAAGCCTGTGGAACCGAAACCGGATCCAAAATAAACGGTTTTAGAGCAAGTTGATAAAAACGGTAGCCGCGTGTTGTTGAATCAGGAACTCACGAACTCAGGAAAAATAGGGTGATCCTGTTTGCTTTTTTGTTTCTTGAGTTCCTGAGTTCCAGATTTACTTGAGGCCATGCGATTACTTAAAATGCTCTAGGCGGGAACTCCGGAGCGCCACGCCACCGGAATGACCCCTTCCATCGCCAGGAGTGCGCGTTCCAACGCCAGGCCTGCATCTAAATTCCCCTGCAATGCGGATTGCAATTGCGACAGCAACTCCACTCCACGAACCGCTTCCAATAAATCCTCCCCTGCTTGAAGCCGACCCTGCCCTTGACTCCAATACCAACGCTGCAAATCAGATAGGGATTGATTTCTCGCGTTTAAAGATTCCGCCTCAATCAACGCCTTCACTCCGTTCTCCGTCTCTTCGTCATCAGCGTTTTTGAGAGCTTCCTTGTACGTTTCCTCCACCTGCTCCCGCAACCCCTGCCAATAGCCCCCGAGCAACTGGGAGCGACGATAGGCCCGGATTGCCGGACTCCCCCCGATCTCTTTCCAAGCAGTAAGAAATTCCTCCCAGACTGGATCTACGGGATTCTCCCCGGTGCTCTGGAGGTCCATCCGAATGCATCGGGAGAGAATCGTCGGCAATAACCCCTGAGGATGTGTCGTTAAGAGCAATAACAACGTTTTGACCGGAGGCTCTTCAAGCGTTTTCAAAAAAGCATTCGCCGCCTCCGCTTGCCCCATACACATCCGGTCGGCGTCCAAAATGACCGCCACTTTTCGGGGAGCCCGGTAGGCCTTGAGATAAAGTGCTCCTTCCAGTTGCCGAATCTGTTCAATCCGGATTCGCCGTGATTTCGATTCCGGCTGCACCCAGTAAAAATCCGGATTCTCTCGATGCGAAGCTTCCAATGCCACATCAGCAAGATTTCGAGCCAGTCGCTCCAGTTCCTCGCGGCGGCCTCCGGTCATCAGATAGGCATGCGCCAATCGATTCCCCTGAATCGAATACTTAAACCGCTCCACAATCTCTTCGAATTGAAAAGGCATCTCCGGGGAGAAATACCTCTCAGTCGGCCTCTTGGCAACAGGGAAGATTTTCGATTGCTCCTTTTCTTGGGATCAGGAATGATAGCGGAATGCTCCCTGAAATCATCAGCCTCAGTCTCTTTCCAGGAGGGAAAAATAAGGCTCTTACTTTCAGCTATGACGATGGACAAATTCATGACCGCCGACTGGTCGAAATCTTCAACCGGCATGAGCTTCGCGGCACTTTTCATCTAAACGCGGGAATTCTGGATCGTGAGAACTTTCTCGCAAAAGCCGAGATCCGCGAACTTTTTGAAAATCATGAGGTCTCCGCACATTCGGTCACTCATCCATTTCTCGATCGCATCCATCCGACCCGGGCCATTCAAGAATTACTGGAGGATCGTCATCAATTGGAAGAACTCGTCGGATACCCGGTTCGAGGAATGTCCTATCCCTTTGGCGCTTATAACGAGACGATTGTCAGCCTTCTGCCTCAGCTCGGCATCCATTACTCCCGAACCACTCAATCTACCAACCAATTTGTCTGCCCCGGTAATTTCCACCTTTGGCATCCCACCGCACATCACAAACATGATCTAATGCTCAAACTGGAATCATTTCGGAACGTCAACAGCCACCTCCGCTGGCCCGCACTTTTTTATGTTTGGGGACATAGCTTTGAATTCGCCCGGGAAAATAATTGGGACCTGATCGAAAACTTTGCCAAGGAAGTCGCCAAGGATTCCTCCATCTGGTATGCCACGAATATCGAGATTTGCGACTACCTGACCGCGGTTCGACGCCTGGAATTCTCTGTCGATGGAAAAATGGTCTATAACCCGAGCGCATCGGAAGTTTGGTTTACCGTCAAAGAAAAACCTCGATCGGTTGCACCGGGTGCCACGCTCCATCTTCATTAATTTTTCACTTCGATGAACTTTACCACTGGAATCATGGAAGGGCTGCGTGAAATTTATTTTCACAAGTTTCGATCCTTTCTGACCATGTTCGGGATCATCCTCGGCGTCGGATCACTCCTCTCAATGTTCGCGCTGACCGCAGGAGCCATCGTTGGCAGTCGCGAAGTCCTGCAACAAGTGGGGGGCTTGGAGCGAATCGGAATCAACGATGCGCCCGTTCCTCCCTCGCAAGAGGGGATGCAGGAACTCAGTCCGGGACGCACCTATTTGGATGCGGTTGCCCTTCGTCAAAATGCCGACCAGGTCCGATATGTTTCGCCTGAAATGGAATTGTCCGGAGCCAAGCTCACCCAATCCAATCGATCCAGCAAACCGCGCGTACTGGGAGTTGAACCGGACATGTATTACATTGAAAAACATGTCATGGCCTATGGACGTTTTATTACCCCGCTGGATATCGAGTATTCCAACCGCGTTTGCGTCATCGGCCGTAAAGTCGTCGAGGATCTTTGGGAAAACCCTCCCACCAATCCTGTCGGACAATCGATCCGAATTAATGGAGAATATTTTGAGATCGTGGGTGTTTTTGATCTTTATACCACTCAAACAAACCAACGCGATTCAAGAATCCCCAAAGGGAGGAAATCCGATTCCCTTCAACAGCAGAAAAGTGGCAAAAAAAGCCAACATGATCCGTTCTCGCAAAAAAATCGAACCGTCGTCATTCCCCTTTCCACCATGGAACTTGTCTTTAAGTCATCCCGGGTTGAAAATGGCGTCGACCAGGGACCCGATCGAAAACTCAACAACCTTACGGTACAAATCAAGGATCTCAGCCGATTTCGCGAAGCAATCGAACAAATCCAAAACATTCTGCTCCTCACACACCGTGGCATCCACGACTTCAGCATCCAAACCCGGGAAGACTGGTTTTCCGCCATTCAGGATCAAAATTATGCGATGAAATTGACCGGAGGCGTGATTGCCGGAATCAGCCTTCTTGTCGGAGGCCTTGGAATCGCCAATACCATGCTCGCCAGTATCAGCGAGCGGGTTCGGGAAATTGGAATTCGCCGTGCCGTTGGAGCCCGCGCCACTGATATTTTTATTCAAATCATGATTGAAGCCATGGTTTTAGCGACGCTTGGAGGATTTTTTGGAGTCTTTGTCGGTTGGGGGCTCTCGCATGCCATCATCTCATTTGCCCCCTCCCAAAATAATCCGATCATCGAATTGGACGCGGTACTCATCAGCTTCGGTTTTGCACTCATCGTTGGATTTGTTGCTGGCCTTTATCCCGCTTGGTACGCCTCCAAGCTCAGCCCCCTTCAAGCACTGCGCTACGAGTAAATCCTACGACTTGAAGAGCCGTCCTTCTCTCACACAAAACCCTTCCGAAAGGAAAAGTCTTTTCAGCCGGGGGTGAAAACGGATTTGAACCGCAACGACTCGAAGACCTCAACGCACCAACCTCTTGGATTTGGGAATCAAATCTCCTCCGTTGCGTCTTTGCGCCACGCCCGCATCGCTACGCGAAGCGTTGCGGGCAGGGTCGTCGCGGTGAAAGGTCTGCGGTGAACCCGCTCACGATTCAAAAGTTATCTCCACTCATTGCCCCACGAGCACGGGGGCTGAAGCTTTGTGTGAGAGATGCAGTCGAGTGATTACTGAATCCGGTACTCGGGATCCTCCGCTGTCGCCGTAACCGGATGAAAACCGGTTTCGAGCCACGCTTGGCCTCGAGTCCATCGAATTCGAATCGGAGCCGAGAGTCCATTTTCATGGAATACCCACTCTTCGGGTAGCTTCGCCTTAGTTCCCGGGATCATCGCCTGTACGCCTCCTGGCCATTGCCGCGTGTAAAGGGGTTCACGATTGGTCACTGCCGATAACGTAACCCCTCCGCTCTCAAATCGAATGACATAAGGGGTTTGATTTTCTAACGCAGATTTCCGGCCCGCACGCGCCACTTCCTCAAGATCCGTCATCGCCTTATAAAGCGATCTCTCTGCCACGATATCGCTCATAGAAGGAATGACCGCCCCGAAAATCAAACTCACAATACAAAGAGCAATCAACACCTCAATAATCGTGAACGCCCGAAAAAAATTGGATCGGTTACTCACCGGAATCACTACCGATGCGGCTCCCAATTTCCAACATCATCATTTCCCTCCACCCGATCCGGACCGAGAGAAAAAAGATCAAATGCTTGAGAATTCATTTTCCCGGGATAACGATACTGATATTTATTTCCCCAAGGATCATCGGGCACCTTTTCGAGAAGTTGGCGCCAACGACGGGGCTTGGGCTCGGATGTCGGTTCTTTCACCAAAGCTTCCAAACCCTGATCCTGTGTCGGCACATTAAGATTCATCATCTCATAAGTCTTGAGCTGCGTTACAATGGATCCGATATCTGCCTCTGCACGGAGAATTCGAGCCTCCTCAACATTTCCCTTCAAAAGCCCGATGGCTGCACCAACGAGAACCGAAATAATCCCAAGCACCAACATGATTTCAATCAACGAAAAACCGCGGCTTCGTTTCCGAGAGAGGTAAGCTTTCATAGTGATTGTTATCAATCATACTCCAAGAATTGAATCACGCCAAGCAGGATTTGATTGGCTCTTAAACTTCCGCGGCGGCGGCATTTTGAATTTTCCTCTTGCGCGATTCAAGGACACCTGTAGAAATGTCCCCCCACGGGCAGATTCCGGAGTGGCCAAACGGGGTAGACTGTAAATCTACTGGCTTACGCCTTCATAGGTTCGAATCCTATTCTGCCCACCATTTTCCCTCTCAAAGGAGCGCTCAAATCCGCCATCCGTCCTCGCGCAGAGTTCGCAGGGGAGGTCGAGAAATTTAAAAACCTCTGCGTTCTCAGCGAACTCTGCGCGAAAAAAAATCCAAAATTCAGCTTAAACTCGAAGGTGAAATCGACCATCGGGATCTCATGACTCTCCCCAAATGATGCGGATCCCTAAATCCGGAACGGTAAGCGGCCTCTTTCACGGAAGCGACTCCCGACCGGAGAAGCTCTGCCGCTTTTCTCATTCGACAATCCAACAAGTACTCCAAGGGACCTGCGCCGGTTCGCTCTTTAAAGAGCCGTCTTAAATGATCGTAGGAAATCCCCGCGCTCTTGGCCTCCGTTCGAAAATTCCACTCTTTTTCAGGCGCTGCGGCGATTCGATCACTTAAACGATCCACACGTCTTCGCGAATCCGCCCCATCCTTCTCTTCTTCGACTTCTCCAGTGAGTTCGACAAAAAGCTGCTCAAATAATGCCGCCTTCCGCGACTGATCTGAAACGCGACCGCGACGCACCCATCGAATCAACGTTTGCATTTTCTCCAAATACAGCTCTGGCTCAGGTGGTCGCACCCAGGGATGTGAAGTCGACGGAATTAAACCGCCAGCCATCATTCGCTTTAATCGCGGCCCGCGGGCGAGAACCCAAAGCTGATGCCATTCTTCCTTCGGTAAATCCCCATAAATATAAAAAGTCCGAGGAAGTGTCCAATACGCCATCGGCCCTTCAAGTATGGTCGATTTTTCTCCCGACGCTGCAAAATGAATTTTCCCTCGCCATAAATAATTAATCACAACCGTCTCTCCAAAATCCCGTTGAATCTGAATCCGACATCGGGGTACCTCTCCCCCTGAGATCAATTGAAGGTCTTCATAATACTTGCTCATTTATGTCCTATAAATGCTCATTTTCAACAAGATGTCGAGATTGTACTCATTTCATACTCTGCTCATTTATTACTAACACATGAATCTCTCAAAACTACTGATCATCGGGGCGGGAGCGATTGCCCGGAAACACGCCGAAGCCGCTCGCAAATTAAATCCTCCACCAGCGCTCAAAGTCGCTGACCCCAATCAGACCACCCGGGAATCATTTGCTCAGGAATTTCCGGAAGCAGAGCTCTTCACATCCATGGAAGAACTTCTCGCTCCGATCCCTGAAAAAAATGAGGTCGTTATTATTGCCACCCCTCCGTGGCTTCACTCGACACAAACCATTGCCGCATTGAAATCCGGTCGTCATGTCCTCTGCGAAAAACCGCTCGCCATCAATCCAACGGAGGCTCGCTTGATGGCCGATCTCGCGGCCACTCTCGGACTCCACCTTCACTGCTGCAGCTCTCGATTCTCCTCTCGCCCGATCACCCGCGAAGTCCGCAAGCGCCTCTCTCAACTCGGAAACTCCCTTCGAATCCGCTGGCAAGTCCGGACTTCGAACGGTCGCCCCGGAATTGAATACCAGCCCAACTCCCGTTGGTTTCTCGATCGTTCCAAGGCAGGCGGAGGAGTTCTTATGGATTGGGGTTGCTACGATCTTGCCGTCTTATCAGAAGTCTTTCAACCCGTCGCCATCACGATTGACACGGCTTGGATCGGAGCCCCGCAGCAAGGACTTCCCCTTCCTGAAAATGTAAAGTGCGATGTCGAACATCAAGCCACCGCAACCCTTCGTTTCCATCTTCGGAACGGAAGCACCATCCCACTCGCCTACGAACGATCCAGCGCCGCATATGGAGCCACCGGTAATGTCATGCAGATCGAAGGAGAGCGTGGCGCTCTGGAATGGGATTGGATCGATTGGAATGGCTCATCGATCCGACACTTTCATGAAACCGAAGCGGGAAAGCCGATCCTCAATGAAGACCAGATTGCGGATGACGGCCTGAGCTGCCATGACCGCCCGCTTCACTCGCTTGCCGCCCTTCTTGAAGGAAAACCGGCCTCCTGTATCTCCGGGCGATACGCGGCCAGTCTTTTAGATACCCTTCACGCCATTTACCGAACCGCAACCACCCAAACCCCGAACACCATCCACCTCCACTCGTAAACTTATGAATAAAATCCAAATCGGCACTCAACACTGGCCCGCGTTTCAACACTTCAAAGATCAACCCGGAGGACTCTGGGCGGTTCTCGATGAAACGCTACAACACTACTCCAGCTCCGGATGTCAGATTTGGGAGGGATTGACCGACGACGACGCCCAAGCAACCGAGTTGAAGGAGACCCTTCAACGTCACCATCTATCAATGCCCTCCGCCTATGTCGGTGGAGATTTCCATCAGGCGAACTGGCGCGAAACCCTCCCCGAATTCATGAAGGCCGTCCGACGCGCTCAATCCCTCGGAGCTTCCCTCATTGTCTCCAACCCCAATCCGATCAAATGGAATAGCCCCGAGGAAAAAACGGATGATCAATTAAAAACCCAATCGGAGGCATTTCAGAAATTCGCGGAAGAACTCAACCAAGAAGGAATGCAGCTCGCCTATCACTGGCATGACCCCGAATTCAGGAGCGGCGCACGGGAAGTCCTGCACATGATTCAACATACAAATCCCAGTCTGGTTAAAATCTGCTTCGACACCCATTGGTCCTATCGTGGTTCAGGCAACAGCGAACTGGCGATGTTTAATCTTTTGGAAATGACCTTCTCCCGAATCGTTTCCTTTCACATCCGTCAATCCATCGGAGGTCTCTTTTGCCCCATCTTCGGTGAAGGCGACATCGACTATCATCGCTGGGCAGAGCTTCTGACCCAACGAAACTGGAGTGGCCTGGTCATCCTCGAGCAAAGCCGCGAGTTTAACTCCCCTCGATTAACCGATTTTTTCAAAACCCAGCAACAGAGCGTCCAAAACCTTCGACGACTTCTTAAAATCTGAACTGACCCTCTCCATATTCACAGCAACAAAAAGGCGCAGAAGGAAAATCCCCCTGCGCCTTTTTTAAGTTAATGTTGGATCGATTAGAGTGCGGCCAACGCAGCTTTCGATGCTGCAGCGGCTTGCTCTTCTTCGCTGTTCTCATTTTGGATGAGAGGCTCGCCTACGGGCTCGCCAAGCTCTTTGAGCTTGAAGAGACGATTCGAGTGGAACCCGGTTCCGGCAGGAATCAGATGACCCATGATAATGTTTTCCTTGAAGCCGCGAAGGTTGTCCACCTTGCCCAAGGTCGCCGCATCCGTGAGGATACGAGTCGTATCTTGGAAGCTCGCCGCCGAAATAAAGCTTTCGGTTTCGAGTGAGGCCTTGGTGATTCCGAGAAGAACCGGAACCGCTTCCGCAGGCTTTCCACCCTTGGCTTCGATTTCGCGATTCTCTTCTTCGAAGAGGAGACGGTCGATTTGATCGCCCCAGAGGAAGCTCGTGTCGCCCGGCTCCAAGATCTTCACCTTGCGGAGCATCTGACGGATGATGATTTCAATGTGCTTATCATTGATTTCAACGCCCTGCAGACGGTAAACTTCTTGAACTTCATTGACCAGGTACTCCTGCAACTCTTGAGGTCCACAGACTTCGAGAATTTCATGCGGGACCACCGGTCCTTCAGTCAACTGCTGTCCCTTACGCACATAATCGCCCTTGTAGACGATGAGATGCTTCGAGAGCGGAATGAGATGTTCTTCTTCCGTGCCGGTTTGTGAATCCTTGACGATGAGACGCTTCTTGCCGCGAACGATTCCCGCGATATCCACCACACCGTCGATTCGGGCGATTTCCGCCGCGTCCTTCGGTTTCCGTGCTTCGAAGAGTTCTGCCACGCGAGGAAGACCTCCCGTGATGTCCTTCGTCTTGGAGACCTTTCGAGGCGTCTTCGCCAAACGCTGACCCGCTTGGATCTTCGTTCCAGGCTTCACTTCGACGTGAGCCCCGGCCGGGATACTGTAGGAAGCAATGATCTCCTTCTTCTCGTCACGAATAACAATCTGCGGATGCAAATCTTCTTTGTGTTCGATGATCACGGTTCCGACCTGCTTGGTATCTTCATCGAGCTCACGCTTCATCGTGACTCCCTCAATGATGTCGTGGAATTCAACCATTCCACCCTTCTCCGTGAGAATCGGAACATTGTAAGGATCCCATTGGACGAAGACTTCGCCCTTCTTGACCTTACCACCCTCTTCCACCGAGATGACCGAGCCGATCACCACCGTGTAACGATCGATTTCGCGTCCATCATCCCCGTGGATGCTGACGGAACCGTTCTTATTCAATACAATGTAATTTCCTTCGAGCGATTTCACGACTCGGAGATCCGTGAACTGGATCGTTCCGTCGTTACGGGCACGAATCTGAGGCTGCTTGAAGACCTGTGACGCCGTACCACCGATGTGGAACGTACGCATGGTCAACTGAGTGCCCGGTTCACCGATCGATTGAGCCGCAATGACTCCGACCGCTTCCCCGTGCTTCGCCAGACGATTCGCTGCGAGATTAATTCCGTAGCACAACGAACAGATACCGCGCTTCGTTTCGCAGGTCAGCACCGAGCGAATCTTTACACGCTCCATCCCGATCCGAACGATGTCCGCCGCCTTCTTTTCGTCGATGACTTCGTTCGCCTTGACCACGACCTTACGACCAACCGGGTCATTAATGTCGTCACACGAGACACGTCCCGCGATACGATCATTCAGCTTAACAACCTCTTCGTCACCTTCGTAGATCGACTTGACCCAGATTCCATTGACCGTACCACAATCGTCTTCAACGACGATCACGTCTTGGGAGACGTCATGGAGCTTACGCGTCATATAACCGGAATCCGCCGTCTTGAGAGCCGTATCGGCCAATCCCTTACGGGCGCCGTGCGTACTGATGAAATATTCGAGAACCGTCAAACCTTCACGGAAGTTCGAAATAATCGGACGTTCGATGATATCGCCGGAGGGCTTCGCCATCAAACCGCGCATTCCGCACAACTGACGAATCTGCTGACGATTTCCTCGCGCACCGGAATCGACCATGAGGAAGAGCGGATTAAACTCTTCTTTCCCATGATTGTATTCCAACGTGCGATTCATCACGTTTGAAATTTCATCGTTCGCTTGCGTCCAGATATCAACGACTTTGTTGTAGCGCTCCCCGTCGGTGATCGCACCGGAACGGTATTGCTTCTCAACTACGGTGATCGACTGATAAGCCTTCGCAATAACCGTCTCTTTTTCCTGAGGAATGATCATGTCATCAATTCCGATCGAAACCCCCGCATGGGTGGCCTCGGTGAAACCGACTTCCTTGAGCTTATCCAGAGCAATGACCGTTGCTTCATGACCGGCGGACTGATAGCAGCGAAGAATGATATCTCCGAGATGCTTCTTACCCGCGACTTTATTGTAAAAACCCATTTCCGTCGGCCAGATCTGATT
>CAZKRU010000039.1:0-39949 GCA_964555235.1 uncultured Verrucomicrobiota bacterium | reverse complement strand
CATCTCTTCCTCAAGCATTTTTCACGCCACTTCACCACTTTTGCAGAGGTCTCAACTTACTACAAATGCGACCCTCCGCGATCTCCGCTCCTCCGCGCGAAAAGAGAGATTCCAAAAACCCATTGACAAATCTTGATCCGTTGATATCTTGCAATCGACTCTTATCGAGAGCGGCAGAGGGACTGGCCCTATGAAGCCGCGGCAACCGGAAGCCCTTGGAAACAAGACTTCGTCGAGGTGCCAAACCCAGCTGGACCCTTTGGTCCGGGAAGGATGAGAGGAGCGCGACAGCTATCCCTGTCGTCTTCCTTCGCCTTCACTCACTCAACCCCTCGATTCGGGAAACGTGTATGGCGACAGAATATTTTAGTAACTTAAAGTGTCGAGAATGCGGACGTCTCTATCCGAAAAAGGCGATTCACGTCTGTGAATTCGACTTCGGCCCCCTCGAAGCAGCTTACGACTACGATGCGATTAAAAAAGCCATCAGCCGCAAAGTCATTGAGTCCCGCCCCCAGACGATGTGGCGTTATCGCGAGCTTCTTCCGATTGACAATGAACCGACGGTCGGCACTAAGGTCGGCTTTACCCCGCTCATCCGTGCTCACAATCTCGAGCGCGCGCTCGGCGTTAAAGAGCTCTACATTAAAAATGATGCGGTCAATTATCCAACCCTCTCCTTCAAGGATCGGGTCGTCTCCGTCGCCCTCTCGCGCGCCCGGGAGCTCGGCTTTGAGATTGTCGCCTGCGCTTCCACAGGAAATCTGGCGAACAGTGTTGCCGCCAATGCCGCCAGTGCGGGGTTAAAAAGTTACGTTCTAATTCCCGCCGATCTCGAACAAAGCAAAGTTCTCAACAGTCTCGTCTACGGAACAAATGTCATTGGAATTCACGGTCCATACGATCAAGTGAATCGTCTCTGCTCAGAAATCGCCGGGAAATATGGCTGGGGCTTTGTCAATGTCAACCTCCGTCCCTATTATGCGGAAGGCTCCAAGACGATGGGATTTGAAATCGTCGAACAACTCGGCTGGGAAGTTCCCGCACACACCGTCATTCCGATGGCAAGCGGATCTCTCCTCACGAAAATTTCAAAAGCTTATCAAGAGTTCATGAAGGTCGGAATTATCCCCGAAGGAAAATTCTCCGTTCATGGCGCTCAGGCGACCGGCTGCGGCCCGATCTCAGCGGCTTTCAAAAGTGGAACCGATTTGATCAAACCAGTGCCAAAGCCGAAGACGATTGCAAAATCACTCGCGATTGGAACTCCGGCGGATGGCTACTATGCCGTGCACGCCATTCGCGAATCCCAAGGAGCGTGTGAAGATGTCACCGATCCTGAAATCATCGACGGCATCAAGTTACTCGCAGAGACCGAAGGAATTTTTGCTGAAACGGCGGGCGGCGTCACCATGGCCTGCGCGAAAAAATTAATTGAGACCGGAAAGATTCCGAAAGACGAGCGCATTGTGCTCTGTATTACCGGAAACGGACTCAAGACGGCAGAAGCGGTCGCCGATCATGTCGGCGCGGCGCGCTGCATTAACCCGAGCCTCCGGGAGTTCGATCAATTGCTCTCGAACGCCCCAGCCCTCACCCCTTAATTCGAAAGGAATCTATGCCCATCCCCGTCAGCATCCCCACCCCGCTCCGTAACCTCACCCAAAATCAAGATGTCATCCAAGCCAATGGAGCCACAGTCGGCGAAGTCATCAAGGATCTTGAAGCTAAATTTCCCGGGATTGGCGAACGCCTCCTCGATGCAAATGGCGAAATCCGACGCTTTGTGAATTTTTATCTCAATGGGGAAGATATTCGATTCCTTCAAAACCAAACGACTCCCGTCAAAGATTCTGACGAAATCAGCATCGTTCCGGCGATTGCGGGAGGTTGATCCCATGGCAAACGAAACTCAACGCCTTTGGCTCACCTTCAAACCAGAAGCGTGCGAAAAACCGCTGCTCTGCCAGTTGGCAAAACAATTCGACATCTCATTCATTATCCGCAATGCAAGCGTCACGAAAGAGATCGGAATCATCGCCCTCGAAATTAATGGTGACCGCGCCACTATCAAACAAGCCATCACTTGGCTCGAAGCCGCCGGCGTTCAAGTTGAACCGGTTGAACTGAATACCATCGAGGGTTGAGTCTCTCGCTAAGCTCGCCAAGACGCTAAGCGATTACTTTGAGTTGGATTCAGAAACACTTCTACTTCGCGCCTTGGCGGCCTTGGCGAGAAATTAGGATTTTCTGAGAAAAAACCGATTTACTCCGGAAGCGCGTCGCTGATCCGGTAGCCGACGCCTCGAATCGTTTCAATGTAGTCCGCACATTTTCCGAGCTTCGCGCGAAGACGCCGAACATGTGTGTCGACCGTTCGGGTATCAATCACACTTTCGTAACCCCAGACATCATTCAGAAGACGGTCTCGACCCTGCACCCGGCCCCGACGCTCCAACAAGATTGCGAGAAGTTTGAATTCCGTCGCGGTCAATTCGAGTGCTTCCCCTTCCAGCAAAACTTCGTGTCGAGAATGATCCAGTGAGATCCCCCCCCACGTCACTTTTTCTTGGGCTTGGGATTTTTCCTTTCCGCGCCGCAAGACTGATTGAACCCGAAGGATCAATTCCCGGGGGCTAAACGGCTTCGTCACATAATCGTCGGCACCGAGCTCCAATCCGACAATCCGGTCAACCTCTTCCGACTTCGCCGTCAACATGATGATCGGGATCGCCGAAGTGGTCGGGTCCTTTTTAAGCTGTTTGCAAACCTCTAAGCCTGAGAGCTTTGGAAGCATCAAATCGAGTATCAACAAATCAGGAGGATCGTTCTTCACTCGGATTAACGCATCACTTCCATTGTCCGCACTGGTCACCGAATAACCTGCTCCCCGCAGCCCCATTTGAACCAAGTCGACTACATCTGCCTCATCATCTACCACCAAAACTTTTCGTTGGGTTGCCATAAACTGAAAACCACCCTAGACGTGAATCTGGCATCGTGCAATGTCAGCGTTTGTAACAAATCCGTGACAAACTTCCGAAGCTTGACTCCCTAATAACGACTCTTAGTTTTACTTTCATGAAGCACTTGCTCCCCCTTTCGGTCGTCCTTATCTTCCTCATCGGTTGCGCCTCGGCCCCAAAATCGGACGTCTCTTATGTGGATCCCGGATCCCAAGGTAAAGTCGCAGGAACAGGCGTCGAATCCCAAGATATTGCCGCCGCCGCTCAAAAAGCCGCACAATCGATTCTTTCCACTCCCGCGATCGCTCATGCCGGAAAAGCTCCTTTAATTATGATCACTCCGGTCACCAATCGAAGCAGCTCCCCCATCGATACCACCCTCTACACCACAAAACTCCGGGGAACCCTCATGCAATATACTTCCGGAAAAGTGCAATTCCTCGCACGTGACGCTTCCGCCAAAACCAACGAACGTGAACAGGAGCTTCGTGAATCAGGCACCGTTCAAGGAGGAGGAACCGCTGCCTCTGGACGCAAGGGCGCGACGTACGACTATCTTCTCACCGCTGAACTTCAGGGAATTTCCGCCAGTTCCGGAAAAGGTCAGAGCGAATATTTCCTGATCTCCTTCAAGCTTGTTGATTACAGCGACGTTCTCGTCTGGGAAAACCAGTACGAAATTAAGAAGGAAGGCCGCGAGAGTGCCGTTTATCGCTAGTCTCAAGCAGATTGCTTCAGATGATCTCGCGCAGAGGACGCTGTGCCCGCTGTGAACTAAACTTTAAACAGCTAATGAATGGCATGAAACAAAAACTTCTCCCTCTGCGGACTCCGCGAGCTCTGCGCGAGAAAATAGATCGTTGCTTGGGCGGACGCCCCTAAAATGAACCGAATCGCATTGCTTGCGTTCTCCTTGGCTTTAATCTCGGGTTGCGTCTCCAGCGGACCTCACTCCGCTTCCGGACAGGCGATTGAACCCGATACGATTCGCCGGGCTGAAATGGAAGTCGCCCGACGTCAGATCCGTCCGGAATTACGTGAGTATTTTTTCTCCCTTTACGCGGAAGGTCGTCCCAACTCAACGCTTCATGCCATGCGCGGCGGACTCGGGGCGATTCGACTCGGAGAGTGGACCCTCGCCAAACAAACTCTCGACCAGGCGATTCATGAAGTCGAAGCGCTTCAAGAGGGCGCCAAGCAAGCAGAACGAACGAAGAGCAATTTCATCGGCGAACGGGAAAAATGGTTCAAAGGAGAATCCTATGAACGATCCGCACTTTATTTTTACCGGGGACTGCTTTATTTGAAAGAAGGCGATGCTGGAAATGCAGCCGCCTGTTTTAAACGCTCCCAGATTCAGGATCTCACCGGTGACGACGCTAAGAATTTTTCCGGAGACTGGTACTCGGACGAACTCGCCTTGGCTCTCGCTTCCTGGCGAAAAAATGATTCCTCCACCGCGGATCAGGCCCTTGCTCGCGCCACCAGCTTTTCCAGCAAACAAGGGGTCGTTCCTCCTCCCCAACCGGAGAACAATCTCCTCGTCGTCGTTGAAGTCGGTCGCGCCCCGATCAAGTATTCCGGGGGGAAATTCAACGAGCTCTTGAAGTTTCGCGAGGAAGCTCCCGGAATTCAACGAATCCGAGTCAAGAGCTCGCCGGAAATCGTCTCGGCTCCAGCGGAGAATCTCTTTTTTCAAGCCACGACGCGAGGAACTCGAAAAGTCGACGCAATTCTCGGCGAAAAAGCTTCGTTTAAGGAAGATACAGGAAATGCAACGATCGGACTCGCCGGTGGCGCCGTCGCCGCCTCTCAAGTTGATAAATCTGGAATCAGCTCCGGAATCCTGGCGCTCGCAGCGATTGGCACCGGAATCGCTTCCGCCTCCACACGCGCCGAGGCGGACACACGCACGTGGGATAACCTCCCGCACTCGGTCTATCTTCTCGGCTTGACGGTCCCCTCCGGAACGGCAGAACTATTGATTCAAGGAGAACGGTCGGATGGAGCGGTCATTCAAACCCAAACCATTCCAGCCGATCAACTCCCGAAAACCACGAAAGAACTCAACGTCGTCTTTCTCCGATTTTAAATTTATGAAAAAACTAATCCTCCCCCTCCTCGCACTCAGCCTCATCGCCTGCTCCTCCGGACCATACACTCCGACCGCAGACGCGACCTCGCCGGAAGCTGTCAGCAAGCCGGTCGTCCTTCTTGACGAAGACCTCGAACGCACAATTGCCGTCGACAAAAACCCAATCGTCTCGCGAAATGGTCAAAATCGACTCGTCATTCAAGTCGGCTTACGAAATCGAACCGGGAAAGAAGTCATTCAAGTTCAGGCTCAAACGCTTTTCAAAGACTCGAGCGGGCAAGTCCTCTACACCAGTAATGGAAATGAACCGGCCTGGGACACCCTCGCCCTCACTCCGAATGAAACGAAGTATTACACGCAAACCGCTCTCACCGACGAAGCCGCAAAATATACCGTCCGAATTCGTTATCTGGCTCGACCGAAGGATTAAGTTAAAGTGACCTCAATGGAAACTAACGAGATCGTGAAACTACGTTTAAAGCAATTATGACATTAAAAGGATTTGCAACTCTGCAGCTTCGCGTTGTTGGAATAGGTTTTTTATGGTTCAGTCAGCCAATTGCTCGACTATTGTGTCGAGGAATCGAATAAAAGCGCTTCGCAACTACCTAGCGATTTAAGTAATTTTTAAGCTTAATCCACTTCTATCTTCGGCTCTTCCAACTTCGGGAAAAGCACTTCCGGAGCCTCGACTTTTCGACCGGTCATCGTACTTCCAAAAGCTGCCTCAGAAAGCAATGCAGGTTCCATTGGAAGTTGAAGCATTTTTCGAATTCGACGGGCACTCTCCGGTAAAACAGGATCAATCAATACACTCAGACGACGTACGGTCTCCACCAAATGCGCGAGCACGACATCGAGACGTCCCGCCAGTGCGGGATCTTTCGCTAATTTCCATGGGGCCGTTTGATCGACGTACTGATTTCCTTGCTGCACCAAGGTCCAGATCGCTTGCAACGCGAGGTGCAATTGCAACCCGCCCATCAACTCGCGATAGCGTCCGATCACGGCATCATCCCGCAACGCCGCCTCAACCTGCGTCACTGCCTCTGGAGCATACGCAGGAACCACCCCCTCGCGATAACGATTCACCATCGAGAGACTGCGATTCACCAAATTTCCGAGATCGTTCCCGAGATCACTCTTGTATCTCTGAAGAATTTTCTCCTCGTTGAAATCCGCATCGTGACCCAGCACCATTTCACGATTCACAAAATAACGGAACGCATCGCTCCCCAATTTCTTCACGAACTCAACGGGGTCGACCACATTTCCAATCGACTTACTCATCTTGTCGCCACGATTCAACCACCAGCCATGAACCACCAGCCGCTTCGGAAGTTCCCAGCCCAACGCCTTGAGCATAATCGGCCAATAAACCGCATGCGCCGGAATCATGATATCTTTTCCAATCACATGAACATCGGCCGGCCACCGGTTCTCCGGTTTTCCAAAGTTGGCAAACGAGACGTAGTTGATCAAGGCATCAAACCAGACATACGTCACATATTGATCATCAAATGGGAGCGAAATTCCCCAGCTCAAACGCGATTTCGGACGCGAGATACAGAGGTCATTGAGCGGTTTTTCCAACGCAGCCATCAACTCATTACGACGAAACTCCGGAAAGACCCAGTCAGGATTTTCTTTCAAGAACTCGAGCAACCATCCCTGATACTTGGAGAGTCGGAAAAAATAATTCGGCTCCTTCGTCTTCACGACTTCGCCATAAATCTCCGGCCACCTTCCATCGACCATCTCCTTTTCCGTAACAAACTGCTCCTGACGCGTACTGTAAAACCCCTCGTGCTCCTGAAAATAAATCTCCCCCTGGTCATGAAGCTTTTGAAGCGCGTCCTGAACAAACTTTTTGTGCATCGGATTCGTCGTCCGAACAAAGCGTGAATGTGTAATCTGAAGCATCCCGCACAACGCCTCAAATTGAGCTGTAATCTCATCAACATACGCCTGAGGTTCACGCTCCAGCTTTTGGGCCGACTGCTGGACTTTCTGCCCGTGCTCATCCGTCCCTGTCAGAAAAAAAACTTCGCGACCGAGACTCCGCTGATATCGGGCCAAAACATCCGCCAGAACCTTTTCGTAGGCGTGACCGAAATGCGGCTTCCCATTCGCGTAATCAATCGCCGTTGTGATAAAAAATCGTTCGCTCATTCTTTTTCCTTTGAGAAAAGGGAGCGTAAAGGAATTGCCGAGTGTCGCAATCGGAAAATCAATCGACCCTTTAAGTAAAATGGTAGGGACGCCTACGGAGAGGCGTCCCTACCAAAATCAGAGCAACTTCAACTCATCCGTTCGCAGCTGATCATTCACCGGCTCGATATCAGGCAATTCCTTCCCGGACGCATCGCTTCCCAATTCAACCAATCGCTTTCCGACCGGCTTTACGCTTCGTTGATAGCTCCCAACGGCCTTATTAAATCCACGACTCGCCCTCTCCAATCCCGCACCTACCTCAGCGAAATGCTCCATGAAGACCGTCACCTTGGAATACAGATCCCGCGCTGCTTTAGCGATCTCATGAACTTGCTGAGTCTGTTGGTAATATTGCCAGCTCAGTTGAACGCCGCGTAGCAATGCAATGAGTGAAGAGGGCGTCGTTAGAATAATATTCTGCCGGGCCGCACTCAAAATCAGATCCGGATCCCCCTCCAAAGCCGCGCTGAAAATCGATTCTGCCGGAAGGAAACAGACGACATAATCAAGCGATCCTTCCATTTTGTGGTATTCCCGTTGAGCCAAGAGACGGACGGTCTCGCTCACAACCTTGGCGTGACGTTGAATCGCCTCCTGTCGAGCGACCGGATCCGTCGAATCCAGATGTCGCACCCACTCGATGTCCGGCATTTTGCTATCGATAATAATTTTCCGCCCCTCCGGCAAACGAACTACGAGGTCAGGCTTTCCCTCCGCGCCGGAGCTCTGTTCTTCAAAATCACAATGCGGACTCATCCCCGCCACCTCGACCACTCGCCGCAGAGTTGCCTCCCCCCATCGGCCTCGGGCCGCGCTCGACTTCAAAATGTGTCGCAATTGCTCCGTCTCCTGAGAGAGCGCCTGATTCCCCGTGCGAAGCTGCTCCATCTGTTCCCTCACCTGCCCGAGAACCTCCGCCTGCGCTTTTTCACTCAACCCCAACTTCGTCTGATACAATTCCAGACTCTCCCGGATCGGCGTGATCAGTCCCTGAATATTCTCCTGATTTTGCTCAGTGAAACGCTTACTCTTGGATTCAAGAATTTCATTCGCCAGGTTTTGAAATTGCTCCCGCATCCGCTCTTGAAGCGAAATGAACTCCTTCTCGCGCGTCTCGAGTTTTTCTTCCATCGCCAGACGCTCCGCCCCGAAACGACTTAAGGTCCCGGTCAACTCAAGCACCTTCTGCTCACGTCCTTCGCGTTCCGATTGAAGTTGCTCCAATTGACGCCGCGCCTGCAGCGATGATTCTTCTGCCTGCGCACGAGCGACTCGTTCCGTTTGCATTGCCTGAGAAGCACGCAACGCCTGAATCAGCCCTCCAACGAGCAAACCGATCACGATTCCAATTCCAAGCATCATCCGGCGATTCTAAGGAACGAACCACCCCATTGGCGATTGGAAAAAGCGGGCTTTCACACAAAGCAACCGTCGATAGAACGGACTGTGACGGCTAGGTAGGGAGGCGACTCACACAAAGGCACGAAGCCACAAAGGGGATCTGTTTGAAGTTTTTTGAGGAATGAAGCCTCACTGTATTACAAACAAAAAACTTCGTGAGCTTTGTGCCTTTGTGTGAGGCAATTCCACCTCACCCCTTCGCCAGTTCCTCCAAGATAGCCTGATTCAGTCTCATTCCCGCTTCCAGATTTGCCACGGGAAAATTCTCATTCGGGGAATGAATCTGGCAATCGGGAAGGGCCAGCCCAATGAGAAGACTCTCCGCACCGAGAATCTCTTGGAAGGTTGTCAAAATAGGAATTGTCGCTCCATCTCGAATGAGATGAGGCTCCGCTTGAAAGGCCATTCGCATCGCTCTCTGTGCCGCTTTGCCGTTTACGCCTTGGGGATCCATCGCGTATGGCTTTCCCCCATGACCGCGCTTCACGGAGATTTGAACCGAGGCCGGAGCCCACTTTCGAAAATGCGCTTCGATGAGTTCGCCAATCCGGGGGGGATGTTGTCCCGGGACCAAACGACAGGTAATCTTGGCATGCGCTTCACTTGGAATCACCGTCTTACTTCCCGCGCCTTGATAACCACCCCAGATCCCGTTGAATTCCAAAGTGGGGCGAATCCAGAGTCGCTCCAGCAGCGAATACCCGGCCTCTCCATCCAACTGAGGCACTCCGCTCAGAGCACGATAGGTCTCCTCCGTAATGGGAAGCTTCTTCCACGCTTCTTTTTCCCATTCTTGGGTCGTTTGAATTCCGTCATAAAATCCTTCCACCGCAACCGAACCATCTGGGCGGTGCAGACTCGCGAGCAAACTGACCAATACCTTCAGCGGATTTGCCACCACGCCGCCAAATAATCCCGAGTGCAAATCCCGAGCCGGGCCTTTGACCGAAATCTCCACCGCTGAAATCCCTCGCATCGCATAGGTCATCGTCGGCATTCCCGCTCCCAGCATCAACGTATCTGAAATTACAATCACGTCGCACGCCAAGGCCTTCCGATTTTTCTCCAAGTACGCGGCGAGATGTTTACTTCCGATTTCCTCCTCTCCTTCAACCAGAACAATCAAATTGACCGGGAGTTCTCCTTTTTCTTGAAGCGTCTTCTCAATTCCAAGGAGATGCGCCAAAATTTGACCTTTGTTATCGGCTGCGCCACGGGCGGTAACAATTCCGTTTTCAACGTGAGGTTCAAATGGAGGATGAGTCCAAAGTTCCAGAGGATCCGGAGGTTGAACATCGTAATGCCCGTAAATCATCACCGTGCGACGACCGGGACGATGCTCATTTCGCGCCACAACCAATGGATGTCCCTCGGTCTCCTCCAAAGAAGCCTGAAGCCCCATTCCTGATAGACGATTTCGAACCCACTCGCCACACGCTCGCACTTGAGGCGCATACGCCGGATCCGTTGAAACACTGGCAAAACGGAGAAACGTCAAAAAATCATCAAGAGGAGTCGACTTCATAGAGAAGAAACCCTAACGAGCTCGCTCGCGAATCGCAAGCAAAGCTAAATTGAGGGAAATTTCTCACACGGAGAGCACGGAGTCCACGGAGATAAATTAAATTTCAACTTCGCCACGAGCAGCATGCCAAACTCGAAGAACTGCAATGATTTTGTCCGCCGGATATTGTTGATAGACAATCTTCCAATTTCGAAAAATGAGCTTCCGAATATTCGGACTACCTAACTCTTCTAAAACTGATCCGGCCTCTGGAAATTTCAATAAAATCTGAACTTTGTCAAATATCCCGCACCCGATTTGAACTGCCGCCTGAGGATTGTGCCTTCGGATTTGACGAATGATGGCTTTGATGTCGTCTGATGCTTTTTCCGTCCAAATTATGCGGTAGTCCATGAATCAATTTTCTTCTTCAACTCATCATTGGAGATAACTCGACCCTGCTGAACGTCTTCTTGCCCCTCTTTAACGGCCGCAAGAAAAGCAATCTCTTCCGCAATATCTTTAAACTCAACATCGTCGGGAAGTCGATGGAGTGCAGATAAAACCATTTCTTTCGCGCTCATGGGATTAAGTTATCGGAATATCCGTAAGGCGCAATTCTGATTTTTCAATACAACCGTCCGTCGGAATGTGTTCCTATAAAACCTAAATTGACCAAAATCCTTGGTGGTTTCGTTCCTCTTAAAGAACAAACTGGCTAAGTCGTTTTCTCTCGCGAAGTTCGCCAAGCCGCCAAGAAACCCTCTTTTATTTTTAAATCGGAATTCAACCCTTCGCGCCTTGGCAAACTTGGCGAGAGTTAAAATCCTGTTCTCTCCGTCGATTGCCCCACGAGTACGGGAACTGAAGCTTCGCGTGAAACAACTCCACTCAAGATAAAACGGATTGTCACCCCACTCGATTTGAACTATCTTTCTCTTATGACTGAAACCGCCACTGTCCAATTGAGCGAAAAAGCCGCGCAGCAGATCAAAAAGATGACGACGACGAGTCCCGGCAAAAGTCTTCGCATTTTTGTCGAAGCCGGCGGCTGCTCAGGGCTTCAGTACGGAATGGAATTAAGCGAGCGCAAAGACGGGGATTTGGAACTCACCGATCGCGAGGTTCCCTTTTTCCTCGACGAACAGAGCTCTTCTTATTTGAAGGGTTCCCTCATCGATTACGCCGATGGATTGGCCTACACCGGGTTCCGCATTACGAATCCGAATGCGAAGCAGACGTGCGGTTGCGGAACTTCCTTCGAGGCTTAAGCGCATGGCGCGATTTTGTCCGCCACTCCTTCTCGGCTTCTTCGCCCTCTTTCTGATCTACCCGCTCGGTCAACTTTTGGCTGGTGCCTTTTGGAGTGAAGGTCATTTCTCGCTCGAATCCTTCACCCTCCTCCTTTCCAATCCCTTTTATCTCGAGTGCTTCCGAAACAGTCTTCTCATCGCCGCAGGAACCACTCTTCTCACGTTGATCGTCGCAATAACACTCGCCCTGATTCTTCGTTACGAGTTTTGCGGAAAATCGCTCCTTCAGCCGTTTCTCTTCATGCCCCTGATTCTTCCTCCATTTGTCGGAGCGATCGGCCTGAAACAACTCTTTTCCCGTTTTGGTGCCTTTAATCTTCTACTCGAAAAATGTGGACTCACCGATTTGAATCCCCCGCCGGATTGGCTCGGGAACGGTGGCTTTTTAGGAATCATCATTCTCGGAACCCTCCATCTCTATCCAATCCTTCTCCTCACCACCCAATCCGCACTCAGCCAGATCGATCCTTCGCTTCACGACGCCGCGCATCTTCTGGGGGCTGGAACCTGGCACCGACTCCGCACCATCACACTCCCGCTCGCCACTCCTGGAATTTTTGCCGGAGCGACGCTCGTTTTTATTGGTGCCTTCACCGATCTTGGAACGCCGCTGATGTTTGAATTTCAAGCCACCGTCCCGACCCAGATCTTCAATCTTGTCACTCAAACCGATCAACCGACCGGCTATGCGTTGGTCACCCTGACTCTGTTACTCGTCGCCATTCTTTTTCTGATCGCCCAAAAACTCCGAAATCGTCGAGGACAAACCTTCGCGACTCTTTCCCGGGGAGCGACGCGTTCCGAAGCCCAATCCCTCTCCGGAATCCGCGCATTTCTCGCGTTTGGAATCGTCGCCGGAGTCTCCCTCGCCGCCTTGATCCCTCACCTCGGCGTCGTTGCACAATCTTTCACCGATCATTGGTTCATGACCATTCTCCCCGAAAGCCTCACGACCGATCACTACCGCGAAGTCCTCTCCCTCCCGATTACCACCACCAGCCTGACCAACTCCCTCCTCTATTCGCTCCTGGCGACCGGAATCAATCTGATCCTCGGCGTCCTGATCGCCTACCTTCTCGCACGTCATACCTTCCCGGGAAAATTTGCACTCCATCTCCTCTCCCTCCTCCCGCTCGCCCTCCCGGGATTGGTCCTCGCTTTTGCCTATTATGTCACCTTTTCGCACGCTCCAATGACACACCCGGTCGTTCAGGAATTCTGGAATCGATTCGTTGACCCGCGATCCGCTCCGATGCTTCTTCTCGTACTGGCCTATACCATGCACCGAATTCCGTTTTTAGTCAGAACTGCCCTGGCCGGATTTGAACAGATTCCGGTCGCTCTCGAAGAAGCGGCAGTTAATCTTGGCGCTTCTCCCCTTCGCGCCGTCGTTCAAATCACCCTTCCGCTCATTCTCTCCAGTCTGATCGGGGGAGCACTTCTCACTTTCAGCTTCTGCCTTCTCGATGTCAGCACCGGGATGATTCTCGCCCAAGAGACTCCGTTTTACCCGCTCACGAAGGCCATTTACTCGCTGATGGGACGAATTACCCCTACCGCCCCCTCCCTTGCCTCGGCCCTTGGGGTCCTAGCCATGGGTTTTATGGCCCTTACACTTTTGCTTGCCTCCCGGCTTTTAGGGAGGAAAATGAGTTCCCTATTTCAAATCGGATGAAAAACTACCTACTCGCCTTACTTTTGATCCCAGCGATGCTCTTCGCAGAGTCTAAAACCACCGTTCACCCGGAAGCCAATCCCCTCCCTCCGATTGATACCACCGCACCCACTGATCCATTTCAAGACCCCCAGATTCGATCGATCCATGAGCAGCATGAGAAAGGGGTCGCTGGCGACGTAGATGCCGTCAAAAAACTTGTGGTCGAATTGGAACGCCTTACCAAAGAGCAACCGAACCAGACGCTCTTCCTCGCCTACCTCGGCAGCGCTTATACGTTGCGAAGTCGTGATGCCTTTCCTGGTCCTGGAAAACTACAGTACCTCAAGGATGGAATCAAAACCCTCGACCTCGCCGTCGATAAAGACCCGACCAACGTCTCCGCACGTTTCATTCGAGCGATGAATAACTACAATCTCCCCATTGTCTTCAATCGTCGCAAATATGCTCGCGAGGACTTTCAAATCTTAGTGAAACAAATTGAGGATCCCCATCCGAAGCAGATCCTCTCCACTGATACCCGACAGGCGATCTATTATTACGCCGGCCTCAGCTACAAACAACTCTCCCAACCGGATCAAGCCCGTGTCGCCTGGCAAAATGGACTTCAGTTGAGCAAGAATTCGTCCCTCGGCGAAAAGATTCAAAAAGAGCTCTCTCGTCTGAAAACGTGAGCGAACTCCGCCCCCTCATCTCTCAAGAGCGAATCGCCACCCGCGTTTCTGTTCTCGCCCGTCAAATCACCCGTCACTACCAGGGAACTCCCTTTGTCGTTCTTGGACTTCTGAACGGGAGCATCTTTTTTCTCGTCGATCTCGTCCGACAACTTCCTCCCGAGACACTCGTCGAAACCTGGCGGGTCCAAAGTTACCAAGGAAAAGCATCGACCGGAAAAATTCGAGGTCTTCCCAAAAAGGATCCCCTTCTTCGCGGGAAATCCGTTCTGATTGTTGAGGATATCCTCGACACCGGACTCACCCTTCACACCGTTCAAGCGCACGTCCGGAAACTTGGCGCCAAAAACGTCGAAACGTGTGTCCTCCTCAATAAAAAGCGTTCTCGACGATTTCCTGATTCCGTACGCTGGACCGGATTTCAGATCCCTGACCGCTTTGTCGTCGGCTACGGCCTCGATTGGGATGGCCGCTACCGCGCTCTCCGAGAAATCTGCACGGTTTCATCTTAAGCAAAACGGTCTCTCTGAGGAAGGAATACAGAAAAATTGTTCCTGTGTGACTTTTGTGCATTCTGTGGTGAAAATTCGAAATTTGTGATTTGAAATTCTGATAAAATCAGGGCATCTTTGTTTGAATGAAGCTTGTGATCACTTTTCTAGCCCTCCTCTTCGTTGTCGCCTGCAGCAAATCTGATCCTGTTGCAGAAGCGGAAAAACACTTAGCTCTCAAGCTCGAATACCTGACCAACAAAGCGAAGGTCATCAAAAGCCCTGAGACCGAAATCGTTAATATCAAGAGCCAATTCCCAAAATCCAACCCAATGCCCGATCCCTTTGTCTCACGAATTCAATTCAGCATCATTCATTACGAGGCCGGACAAGTCGTTCTCAAAGAAAATTTCCAAGTGACCTTTGAATTCAAATCCCCCTATTGGACCCCCACCAAGATGGAAAGCGAAAAGCTTTGGACCCAAGGCAAAAATGAGCCGTGGACCGAAATTACCCGAGAATCCAATCGTAATGGCTGGCAGGCGATCAATTCCCTCCTCGGTCTTTTTGGGCCTTAAAAACACTCCGAGGATTTGTGAGAGAACTCTTTTATTCTCCACAAGATTTTGAAGATTCGAGGAGAGAATCAGGGCTCCCGATTGATGATTACATCCAATGATCGGAAGTGCTTTCGAACCGGAAACCTGCGAAAGAGCCCGAATTGTTTGCCAGGCAGCACTCGCCGAAAAAGCATGGTTTTTCATGAAGGGATCCGAAGGAAACACTGAAGAAGCCCAAGGATGCCAAGGCGAGAGAGCGCGAGGAATACTTCCGAGCGATTGATCTAATTTTTTGTGGGCGTTTTTTGCCTCGATCATTGTTCGATGAAGATAGCCATCCTTCCATCCGGAAATTTTTAAAGAAGGCTCTAAAGCGGCTTTTCCGAGAAGCAGTGCCCCCGCCCCTTCGGCAGGACAAAATCCCCGGCGAAACCATCCCGCGCGGTGGTACGCTTCGATCACAATCGGATCAAGTTCTTCCGCGCCAATGACCAGTACCGCATCGACTTGATCCAATTCCAACCAAAGCGCAGCCGTCGAGATCGCATTGATCCAAACCGTTTCATCTCCCATCAACGAATAAACAGGACCTCCCAGTTTCAGAGTCGCGACAAGATGGCTGGCAGGTGAATTGAAAACGGTCTCCGGAAAAAGCGCGGGGCTAGCGAACTTCGCCCCCTGCTCCACAATTCCTTGGTAAAATCGACGACTGTAATGAATTCCTCCATTAAAATGTCCAACAACCATTCCAATGCGTTCACGTGAAATATTCGACGAATCGTTCAACGCCTGACTTGCAACCTCAGCCATGAAAAGGGAGATGGGACTTGCCCGACGAAAGCGCGTTTCACTCTGCCAACGCTTCAGTAACTCCGGATTTACCCGACTAACCGTCCACGGTGATTCATCTGAATTCAATCGTGAAAGCAATGTTTTCGGCCACTCTGAAGAATCGATCAATGGCGTCACTCCGAGTCCTGCAGGTAAAACGGCCCCCTGCCCTAATACCGAAAGTTCGATCATGGCGACTCCTCGAATTTTGAGAAAATCAGAGCGGCGTTCGATCCGCCGAAACCGAGATTCACGCTCATCGTGGCCTTCCAAGATTGGTAGGGACCGCTCTCCGAGCGGTCCGGGTTTGGGGATCGGACGCCTCGGAGTGGCGTCCCTACCAGGGAAAGTGCAACAGAGGAAATCGCCTGAGTCGTATTGATTTGAGGAGGCGCAACTCCCTCCCGCAACGCCTGTAACGAGAAGATCGCCTCAATGGCCCCCGCCGCGCCAAGCGTGTGACCAATGGCTGCTTTGCTGGAGCTAATCCGCACCGTGGGAAGAAACTCTCCGAAAAAATCAACATAGGCTTGCGCCTCCGCACCATCGTTCATCGGAGTCGCGGTTCCGTGTGCATTAAGATAACCGATTTCATCTCGTTGAAGATCCGCACCATCGAGAGCGTGTTGCATCGCTATTCGCAACGCCGTTCCTTGAGGATTGGGTTGTGTGAGATGATGTGAGTCGGTGGTCTGTCCATATCCCAAAAGTTGTCCGCGAATTATCGCCCCACGTTTTTGTGCATGGGCTTCGGACTCCAATACCATGAACCCCGACCCCTCTCCCAACATGAGCCCATTCCGATTTTGATCAAATGGGAGACATCCTGTTGGCGAAAGCGCCTGAAGCGAATCAAAGCCGACAAAAATCAATTCCGTAAGCGCTTCGTATCCACCAACAATGACAGCATCCGAATGCCCCGCACGAATTGTATCGTACCCGTGACCAATCGCGTTCGCGCCACTTGCACACGCGTTTCCAATCATCCAAGAGGGACCGCGAATTCCAAACGCCTGTTGAAGCTCCAAAATCTGCTGTTGAGGTTGATAGGCAGCGGCGAATTTCAAAAGTGCCGAGCGTTTTTTTTCAAGAACACCTCGGAGAAAAGTCTCTCCCAAAGCCATCGCTCCCCCGGTCGTGCTGACCAGTAGCGGGATTTCAGAAAGGGAACAGGTGCCACTTGCGTTAAGAAGTCCAGCATGGGTCAACGCTTCGAACAACGCCGGCGCTGCTAGATGAGTCGCTCGAGAGATTCTCCGCGGAAATTTCAGAGAGGGAAGTTCCAAGGCCTCGATCGAAACTGGAGCCCCTTCCTGACATCGACACCCTGAAACATCAAAGTGGGTGATCGGTTGACGAACGGAATCCCCTTGAACCAACCGCTTCCAGGAATCGGCCGCATGATTTCCCAACGGAGTCACGGCTCCGAAGCCGGTAATGACAACTCGAGGCCTCACTACTGAATCAAACTCCGGTAGAGTGGACGTGCATCCACCGGACCTCCGGGATAATAGAAGGTCTTTTCGAATGAGAACTGTCGCTTTTTAGCATCGTACGTCAAGCAATGCGGAGCCACGGCATCATTCGGATCATAAACCTGATAATTAGTGATCGAACCGTGAGTCGATTGACGAAAGACAACCACCGCGTGATTAATCGAAAGCGATGGAAAATTCACCAACCAGAGAATCGTCGGATATCCTTGTGCAAGATCCTGCTGAATTTCCTGATGCAACTTTACCTGACTTTCCGTTGTCGGAGAAATGACCATCGGCACGTTCCCTAGACGAAAATAGACCGGCCACCCGAGTCCCATGTTCTCTTGAAACGTCTTGGGATGCGCTAAACTCGCAGCTCGTAAATTCGGATATCCTGGGATCACCAGACGCTCCTTCGAGTTCAAAGGCTCCTGCCAAACATCGATTTTCGCAATCTTTCGAATTTGATTCGCCAGCTCCTGCTCCGGGAGCGCAGGCAAAGAAGCATCAAAGCGCGCAAATTTCCAAAATTGGACAACGGCGCGACAGACCACAAAACATCGACGGGCGTAACGATCTCCCGTCTTACCACGCTGATCCCGCTCCGGCTGCGGTTTTCCATCGACGTAGTTCCAAACGGTTTCATTGGCGAAACCGAGACGATTTTCAGAAAAGGAAAAGGGCCGTTCGGCGGCCGTTTCTGGGGGGAGATGCGCGCACCCGAGCAGGCCGAGCCCTACTCCTCCTAACAAAAGTTTTTTAATTCGATCAAACATTGCGTGTCCGAATCTTGAGTGATCCGGCGCGGGTGAAAAATAAATTCATGAACCCCGCAAGTCAATGATTGGCTTACTCTCCGGATTTCGGAAGATTTCATCTCAAACGTCCGATCAATCCCCCAAAGGGTCTCCGGCGAGCGGAAAGGAACCGCCGCTTGGTTCAGATAAACAAGAGGCAGGAGCATCGAACTCGCTCTTGGAGAACAAAAGCAGCGAGGAAGCCCCAAACGAATCCACCCATCAAATTCACCGGAAAGATTCCGAAGAATCGCCGCGAGAATCATTGGATGAAGATGAAGATGATGATGACTGTTGAGAAACCGGCACGGGATTCCTGTTTCACGAAACGCCTTCCATTGCGCTTGAAGTTCGAGTTCCATTAACTCACGCGCAAACCGATTTACGCCAATACTCCACCCCGCAGCAGCAGGACTTGCCCCCCAAGGCCACCGAGGAACGGTCAAAGGAATAGAATCGTTCCAATGAAGGTGTAATCCGATTTGGAGGGCGGGAAATTCTCGCGCCATTTTCACCGCCTCCTCCGTCCCTGGTTGTCCCATCATCAGTGCCGCTCCATGAAGCGCCCCCTGACGATGCGAGTGAAGTATTGCCTCATTCGTTTCGGCATCGAGCCCGAAGTCATCTGCAATCAAAAGAATACGAGGCTCGCCTTGGGGCATCTCGTTGTTGTAGAAAGTCCCCCGAATGAGCGCAAATGAAAACGTCTTGTCAGAAAACAAATCCGTACGTTCGTTGCGAGAGATCTGGTTTACGCGCTTACTTTTTCTCTCCCTCACGCTTTTCTTCATCTGGTCGCTTCGGGGAAACATCATCTACGACGAAACTGAAGGACAATACGCCGGAGCCGTTCGCGAGATGCGGGAGGGGAATTCGTGGATTCCGACGAACAACGGCATTCCTCGACTCCAAAAACCTCCCTTGATTTATTCCGCAATGCGAATCAGCGAAATTGTGTTTGGACCGGGAGAGACCGCCATGCGATTTCCATTTATTACGGCACTGGTGGGATGGTGCTTTGTAACCTATCGTCTGGGGCTCGACCTCGTCGATGTTTCGTTCGGGCGCACCGCCGCCCTCGGATTGGGAACGATGCTCGGCGTGACCGTCTTTGGTCGAATGATCATGCCCGAAGTTTTTTTAGCCCTCTTCCTCAGCGCCACCGCATACTCTTTTCTTCGTGCATTACGATTCCCCGAAACCTCACCAATCTGGTGGAGAGTTGCTTGGGTTTTGATGGGACTCGGCTCACTCGCCAAAGGATTTCATGCCGCCCTCTGGCCCTTGACGGTCGCACTGATATGTTGGTGCCTCGGAATTTGGGAACGACGACGATGGCATGAACTCTTTCAAGGATCAGGGCCACTTCTTTTCCTCCTCATGGTGATTCCGTGGTATCTCCTTATCGAATGGAAATACCCCGGTTATTTGCGCGAGAATCTCTGGAACGAACAGGTCGGCCATGCACTCGATTTTCGAAATCCACCGACTTATCAGCGCGTTCCACTGGGAACCTTTCTATTTCAACACCTCTTTCTTCTTTTTCCTGCAATTCTCTGGCTCCCAGCCATTCTTTTTCGTTGGCGCGATTGCCTTAGCCAATTTCGAGATTCGCGGGAAGCCCGGTTCCTGATCATCTGGATTCTAGTGATTCTTGTCACCTCTTGCTTTTCCGCGCGACAGGATTATTACACGATGTCCCTCTGGGCTGCGGTTGCTTTATGGGCTGCTGCCGCCTTGCGCGCACCACTTCCAAAAGCATGGTTCCTCGTTCCGATGATTCCGCCGGTTCTTGCGGGAATCCTTTGCACGTTCGCTCTCAAATGGTCAGACCATGCCTCGGGTGGCGGATTCCGATCAGACACCTCCGATCAATTTCTCGGAATTCTTTTAAATCTTCCCTCCACGGTCTTGCAGGCCCTTTCGTGGGCTCTTTTGATCAGCGCCGTTACCCTGATCGCAGGTTCGATCATCGGGATCTCTGCCATTGTGCAAGATCATCGACGCCTGCTTCCTTGCTCACTGGGAATTACCATGATCGGTCCGCTCGCAGGTGCCGCCATCGGATTTCAAGTCCTGGGCGATTACTTTTCCCTGAAACGCCCCGCCCAAGTCATCCTTGCTTCGGAACCCGGAATCGTGGTGGTGGACGGTCCGCACCAACTCGCCTCCAGTCTCTTTTACTATCTCCCCCAACCGATTCACTTTGTGCGAGCACAGCGCAATGCAGAATTCGCTACGCGAGTTCACGGAATCGGTCGGGATCGGTATTGGGAAATTGAGCAATTCAAAAAAGAGTGGCGATCCAAACATCGCATCTGGTTCATGATTCATACGGGAGAGCTTGAATTCTGGAAAAAAACATTGGAATCCCCTCTCTATGAGATTCCTGAGGGCAAAGCCGGCGAGCGGATTCTTTTGAGCAACGCAGCCCCTCAACCGCTTCACTAACCCACTCCAAAAGTTTTTGCAGCCATTTTCTTATTGCGGGCAAGATGGTCTTTCTGTTGGAATGCCTTCCTATGAAAATTATTTACGCTCTTCTGGCAATTCTAACCTTAACACTCTCCTCTTTTTCTGCGGATCAACTCCAAGGAGAGAGCGGAACTCTGAAAATGACGTGGAATGAATTTCAAAGTATGAACCGCGACTGCAACGGCATTTCCTTGAAAAAAGGGTTTAATAACACCGAAAAGGATAGTGACTGGACCAAGATCGAAGTTCGTTTTGATGTGACCAATAAAAGCTCGGAACGCAAAAAAGTCCGCTATCTGATCTCGATCTTCGACAAGTCCCAGAACCTGATTTTTTCAGGATCTGGCGACAATGGCATCGGGGGATTGGAAACGGAAGAGATGAAATGCAAGGCAAAGATCTCCTCCAAAATCTCCTTCGACCCTGGGACTGTTTATATTCGCTGCTGGTGGATGGCAGAATAATTGCGATCGCTTTTTAGGAGCTTATGAAAAAGATTCTGATTCCGATCCTTGTGTGTTGGACTTTTTTCTCCGGATGCACGACTGGAGAAAAGAAGTTCACGACCGATACCCGTTATCCCGCAACTGAACCAAAATCGGTTGAAATACTAACCAATGAACCGGATCGCCCCTACGAGTCGATTGGAACCGTCAAAGGAAAAGGAGCCCTTTACTCATCAGATCGCGATTTACACGATGCCATGCGAAAAGAAGCCGCCGAAATGGGAGCTCAAGCGGTGATTATACAAAAAAAAGGTCGTCTCGACTTCGATCTAATGGGGTACCACAATCAAGCCAAGGGGATCGCTATTCGTTGGACTGGACCGGCTTCAGCAAAAAAACCGACATCGCCCTCGGCTAGTACTTCCAGCACTCCTGACTCGCTTCCGAATCCTCAACCGATTCATCAATAAATCTTTGCCATTGACCCGTTTCTCCCTAGCGTGACGCATGCCTCCGATTGATTCAGATCTTCGACCACATCCACCTTTGGCGCCGCACTACCAATCCTTGGATCAAAAGCAGCCGTTTCTTCGCGAAGTCTTCGACGCTTCCGCACCTCACTACGAAGGAATCGCCTCTTGGGGATTTTTTGGAACAGGAAATTGGTATCGCATTCAAGCACTGCAACGCGGAGGCCTCAAAGCCGGAATGAAGTTGATCGATGTCGCCACCGGAACTGGAATCACCGCACGCGCGGCAGCCACTATTATCGGGACCAACCCCCGCTTAGCCTGCGTGGATCCGAGTGCGGGAATGCTGACGGAAGCGAAAAAACGGTTGGATGCCGATTTTTATCAAGGGGAGGCGCAGCAACTTCCCGTTGAATCAACGACCTTTGATTTTCTCACCATGGGATTTGCGTTACGACACGTGCAGGACCTCGGCACTGCCTTCGGGGAATATTTCCGAGTGCTCAAACCAGGCGGCCGCGTCCTGATTCTGGATCTGGTGCTTCCGAAAAACAAATTCGGCCGCCTTCTGTCCAAAATTTATTTTCGTTATCTGATTCCTTGGGGAACCCGTCTTTTTACCGGAAGTCGCGAGGCGACTTATCTCATGGAGTACTATTGGGATACAATGGATCAGATGGTCCCTCATGAACAAGTTCTGGAAGCGCTGCGTACCGCCGGATTTCAAGACGTTCGTTGCCATATCGTCCAAGCTGTTTTTCACGAATACTCCGGAACGAAACCCTCTGCCTGATGCGAGTCTTTTGGATTATTCTTTACGCTTGTTCGGTCGCTGGATCGAATCTCTGCTTCCGTAAAACGGTCGGATTAACGACTGGAAATATGCCTTGGTGGATTTGGTTTGGCGTCGGAAATGTCGCCGGATTTTTTGCACCACTCAGCATCACCATGGCCTTGAAAGAGGGAAATGCCCCATGGGTCTTTGGCATTGCAATGGGATTTGGATTTATTCTTCTTCAAGGTCTGCTGATCGTCTGCTTCGGCGATCGGCTCACGTTCCTGCAATCAACCGGAATGCTCCTCATTGGGATCGGCATTGCCCTTCTTTACTGGAAGCCGTAGGATTTCCTTTTTCAAAAACAGTATGAATTCGCTCTCATCATGGGAATCGTGCTTAAAGGCTCAAGGAGCCGACCAGCAACAGCTTTTAGAACAGGCGGGAGCTGAGCGCGACCGTGTTTTTGGGAACCAGGTCTTTGTTCGAGCCGTTATCGAGATCTCCAATTTTTGCCGTCAGAATTGCACTTACTGCGGTATGCGGCGCGACCACAAAGAGTTGACCCGTTATCGAATGACGGTGGATCAACTTTTGGAAATCATTTTAAAAAATTGCCCCCCCATGGTGACTGACATCAATCTTCAGGCAGGCGAAGATCCCGTAGCCGTCCGAGAAATTGTGATTCCGCTCGTTCGGGAAATCCGCCGTCAGACCTCTCTCGGAGTCAGTGTTTGTCTCGGGACCTTGTCGGAACGCGAATATACGGCGCTTCATGAAGCAGGCGCCGAATTTTACATTATCAAAATCGAGACCGGAAATCGGGAACACTTTCGCCAACTCCAAGCCCCCGGCTCCCTTGAAACCCGCATGGCAGCCATTCAATTTTTGGCAGCTCAAGGATGGTTTGTCTCCTCTGGATTCATTGCCGGCCTTCCCGGACAAACCTTGGAACATGTCACTGAAACCTTGGAACTCCTTCAATCGCTTCCCCTTGACGGCGTAAGCGTGAGTCCTTTTATTCCAGGCGAAGGAACTCCTTTAGCCAACGCAACCAAATCCGATGGACAATGGGCTCTCAATACCCTCGCCGCGATGCGGATCAAATCTCCCGAACGCATCATTCCTGCTGTGAGCGCGTTTAATCTCACCTCCCCGGGAGGTTACGTCGCCGCACTTCGCGCGGGCGCAAATCTGACGACCATTAATTTAACTCCCGATCTTCAACGGGATAATTACCTCCTCTACACCCGCGAACGCATCATCATGAACGAAACGCGGGTCACGAAAGCAATGGAAGAGGCCGCCTGTCAACCGAGCACTAAAGGCTTGATCCAAACGTTAAACGAACGCCGACAATCGCTCGCCGCTGTCGAATGAACACAAATCTTATTGTCAAAATAAACGAATTGATCACTCGCAACATCCGCGCGATCGAAATGACCGGAGTGCTGATGAGAATCTTCAGTTTTTCACTCGTCAGTTGGTTGGGCCCCCAAAGCCCCTTCATGTTTGTTTGGATTTTCAACACCTGCGATGCCGTCATGCTTTCGTGGTGTGCCATGATCAAGAAGGATTCAGCCTATACCGTCTTAAATCTATTCTGGATCGGCGTCGGAATTGTTGGAATTATTCGAGCCGCATGAATTCCTACTCTCAACTCCTTCGCGAAAAGGCGATTTTGAACTCTCCTGTCATCCGACACTTCCAGGAGCTGATTCAACCCCAATCACCCGAAGCACTCGAGGCAATGGCGCACGAAGCAAAACGTTTGACCCGAATGCATTTCGGTAAAACGATGCGCCTCTTTGCCCCACTCTATCTTTCCAATGAATGTGTCAATATCTGCAAATATTGCGGCTTCTCGCGCGACAATCCGATCCTTCGCGCGACTCTGAATTTGGATCATGTCGAAACTGAAGCGCGCCATCTGGCAGCACAAGGATTTCGTCATCTTCTTCTCGTCGCCGGCGAACACCCGAAGTTTGTTTCCGGCTCTTACCTTGCCGACTGTACACGCCGCCTCCGACCGTTCATTCCCTCGATTTCACTCGAAGTCGGACCGATGGAGACCGAAGACTACCAACCGATCGTTGCCGCCGGAGCTGAAGGTTTAATTGTGTATCAAGAGACTTACGACCGGGACGCCTATGCGGAGCTCCACACCGCCGGACCGAAAAAAGATTTTGATTGGCGTCTCGACTGCCCCGAACGCGCTTACGATGCTGGATTCAAGCGTATCGGCATCGGCGCCCTCATCGGACTCGCCCCGTGGCAAGAAGAAGCCCTCGCGTTAGCTCGTCACACCGAATACCTCCTTAAACGCTGTTGGAAATCATTCATCACCGTCTCCCTTCCGCGACTCCGCCCCGCTGCGGGTGAATTCGAGCCGCGCTACCCCATGACAGATCGCGAACTTGTTCAACTCATCTGCGCGCTTCGCCTCACCTTCCCCCAAATCGGCATCGTCCTCTCCACTCGTGAGCCGGCCGCACTTCGAGATGGATTGATTCCTTTGGGAGTAACCATGATCAGCGCCGGATCCCACACAGAACCCGGCGGTTATACCGGAGCTGGAAATGATCAACTGCACCGCACCGAAAAAGGACGCCCGATCATTGTCTCCGAGGGTGAGCACCAACGAGCGACAGAACAATTTGAAATCGCCGACACCCGCTCCCCGGCTGAAATGGCAGTTCAACTCCGCGCCCTCGGTCTCGAACCGGTCTGGAAAGATTGGGACGACAGCCTCAATGAAATTCCGATCCTGACTCCGTAACGCCATGAGCGCTCTCCCGCTTTCCATCCATCTCAACGGCGAACCCCGAGCCATCGAAGCCGATCAAACGATCGAAGCCCTCGTCGCCTCCTTTCCGATCAGCCCAAAAATGATTCTCGTCGAAATCAACAACGAAGCCCTCCTCCGCTCCGAATGGACCACTCGAAAGATTCAATCTGGCGACCGCATCGAAATGATCCGTGTCGTTGCGGGGGGATAAAAGAGCTAAGCCAACGACTTCTGAAACCATTTCCCATCAATTCATATGAAAAAACGCGTTACCATTCTTATTTTTAAAGGTCTTGCCGTGATCGCGACGCTGGGGGGAATTGCAGCGGTAATTTCCGGCTTCTATCTCACCATCAATCTCTTTCAAGAGAAAGACGTGAGCTCGATCGCCTTCCTCATTCTCCCACTTTTCTTAATTTTAGCATTTATCCCACTGAGATTCAGCTATTTGGCCTGGTTCAAAATGAATTCATATCGCTCAATTCACGACTGCTGCGGACTAGTTGCTTTTGTTGCTTTTTTAATAATCTATTCCATTATGAGCAAGGCGGACTCATTACCAGGAGGACCGCTTCTGTTCTCCGCGCTCACGACTTTCTTATTTTATCGACAACAACTTCGAATCGTCCCCCGGCTTTTGGGTATTTCAAAAAATGAAGACGCATAAAATTGTGAGCAATCCTTAATTTAAAAAATGATTCTACAATAGGAACAACTCTAATGATCCCCATCATCAGTCTCATTTTTATCACACTGATCGTTGCAACCATCGTGGCGACCCTTAACTCAAAAAGGCTCCCATCTTCGAATGTCGAATGGACAACGCAATGTCACCATTGAATTTCGCAATGAATAAAGACATTCTTTTTCCTTCAGCCATCTCCACGACCATCTCTCCATGGGCAAGCTGTAACCCTAGGAGCCTAAAAAAGTTGGTTCCTAAAATTGAAACCTTTTTGAGTGACTATATCGTTCATTCTGGAATTCGGGAGCTCAAACTAGAGATCTATCAACCGACCACACACGACACCAAAAACCATTTTGACGAATGCCTTAAACGAGCAACGGAATTTTTTGGTGTTTCTGAACCTGGAAACTTTCAAATTCAACGCATTGATCTTGAAACTGGTAAAACTCACGGCTCCTCTAACACTTTAAATCGGATCAAAAAACTTGATGAATCTCAATTCGAAAAAGCACTGCAGTTTATGGCTGACGGACATCCATGGCCTAAGCAAATTCTTGGGCCAGTAACACTCTCTTTTAATATCTCATTTGTATGGAAAGATCCGAGAACACAAAAACCATTTCCCAAGCAGATGTCAGGCTTTGCCACGAATGACGGAACTCTTCACTCTCAAATTCGCTTTCACCTTTCACGCTGTCCATATGTGTACGGCGAACTATGTTTTCCTTACGAGCTTAACGATTCGGCACTTTATGATCTAATGGGAGTGATAACAGCAGGGATACCATTTCATATTCCTCGTAAAAGAGTTCGCAGACTCATTTTGACCAAGTCCGGCACCAACTACAAATCAACCAAAATCAACCCTGTTGAATTGACGAGACTAAACGAATTTCTAAAATGACAATTGAGAGCCACTTGCCCCCGCTCAAGTAAGACTTCAAACAAACCCATTCGGATTCTTTTCCTGCCAGCGCCAAGTATCTGCCATCATTTCCGCAAGTGTTTTGGAGGCGCTCCAGTCAAGCGTTGTCTTGGCGGTCGCAGGATCCGCGTAGCAGGTTGGAATATCTCCAGGACGGCGAGGAACGATTTTGTAGGGAATTTTTTGGCCGGTCGCTTTTTCAAAAGCGTGAATAATCTCCAGAACGCTATACCCCTGCCCGGTCCCCAAGTTACACGGAAAAACTCCTGGCTTTGCTTCCAGTTTTTCAACCGCCTTCACGTGACCTTTCGCTAAATCCACCACATGAATATAATCCCGAACTCCCGTGCCATCCGGAGTCGGATAATCGTTCCCATAAACCGAGAGCTCCTTGAGCTTTCCAACCGCGACCTGAGCAATGAAGGGGAGCAAGTTGTTCGGAATGCCATTCGGATCCTCTCCAAGGTCACCACTTTCATGCGCTCCAATGGGATTAAAATAGCGGAGTAAAATAATATTCCACAACGGATCTGACCCATGAAGATCTCGCAAAATCTCCTCGATCATCAGCTTGGTTCTTCCGTACGGATTCGTAGCACTCAACGGGAACTCCTCCTTGATCGGCACCTGATGAGGATTTCCATAGACGGTTGCCGAGGAGCTAAAAACAATATTTTTAACTCCATGTGCCGCCATTACCTCGCACAGAATCAACGTTCCGGTGATGTTGTTGTGGTAATAATGAAGCGGAATTCGGACCGACTCCCCCACGGCCTTTAAGCCCGCAAAATGAATCACACTCCCAATCGAGTGCTCTTTGAAGATCGTTTCAAGTCCTGCTTTATCCAAAAGATCGACTTGATAGAAAGGGATTGTTTTCCCTGTGATTTTTTCAACCCGTCGCAGTGATTCTCTTTTGCTGTTGAGCAATTTATCCGCCACCACAATTTCAAAATTACGGTTCAGCAACTCAACGCAGGTGTGACTCCCGATATAACCTGCTCCACCTGTCACGAGAATTTTCATAATTCAAAACATAACGACACCCGGCAGGTCGCCAAGTTATTTATCCCGAATTTTGCATCAAACGCTCAAACAACCCACCAATCCACCACAATCCAAAGCACCATCGCGAGTGCCACTAAAAACTGAAGAATCCCTCCGACCAACATTCCGATTCCCACCTGCGCCCCAATCCGTGCCGACTCCCCAAGACGCTTTCGCTGAATTAACCATTCAACCCCGACGGCAAGTAAAAGCGGTAGCGCCAAAAGCCAAAGGAATCCAAGAAACAATCCTGCAACCCCTCCGATCATCACCGCGATCATGGTCATCCGGGATGCCCCACCCCGTGACGCAGCAACGCCTGCCGATAAAATTCCGATTCCATGTCCCACAATGACCAAAACCGCCAATCCCCCAATGGTCCACCACGAGAGTACGTCGGGAACCATCCACTTATGAACCACCGCCCCAAGCAAAATGAGTGGCGTTCCCGGAAGTGCAGGAAGAACCGATCCCGCTAACCCCACCAAAATCAGCGCCCCACTTAATGTCCAAGCGAGTGCTTCCATTTTACCTCAATCACTCAAACGGAACGAGAATCGTCGTGATCCTTCACCGCGTAACCCGTTTCCTGACGCTTGTGATTGATCTCATTCTTTTTCAAATAGGCCTGAAAGACATCGTCTGCCGTCATTCCCATCGTCTGTGCCATGGAGACCAAAAAATGAAATAGATCGATAATCTCGACGCGAACATTCTGCTCATCAAACTTCTGATACTTCGCCCACCACTTCCACGGGACACTATCAATCAACTCCGCCATCTCCTGCTGCATCGCGCGTGTGTAATTGAGAAGCCATTTAGTTTTTTCCGCTTCGTCCAAATTCGAGAGCTTCACCCCAATGCGCTCATTGAGAACTGACTGCAAACGAAAAACCTCTTCCAATTTGTCCGGTGTATTCATGCGGGCCAACCTAACGTCTCCCGGAACCGGGAAAAGAAAATTCTTTATGATTCCTAGCCCCCATTGGTGACCTGGATGAGGGCGCCCTTCCAGATATTATACCGCCTTCATTTGCCCGACATCCAATCCCTGCTTTTCACACCAGGCCCGATAAGCGACAGGAGCAATCTCGGACGGCTTGATTTCGCTTCGCCCCCCCCAAAAAACATTCGTGTAACTTACCGGAATCCCCACCTCTTGAAGATGGAGATCGATCGCCGCCTTATGGGCCCGGACCATCTCTTTATCGGTTCCGTGTGCCACCGCCATGATGTTGACATTTTTAAAATCACCCCCCCCCTCACGCCAATAACAATGGGTCAGGACATGAAATCTTCCAACTTGCTGCCCTGCCTCTTCCTCGCGCCCCGATGGAACCGCCCAATGAAAGAGGGCATTAAATCGAGTCACTCGCTCTCCACCCGTCGTTGGCTTTACGTGCTCCAAAAAGGTGGAGAAGCGGCCGATGACTTTTCGACGGTTCAAATCTTCTGCCACTTGGTAAAACGTTGCCAAATCGACTCCCGCTTCCTTCGCTCGAGCCTCCCAGAGATGGGGAACAATTTCTTCCGGTTCGAACTCGCGCTTCAGCGCCAATAAAACCTGCCAATCCAAATCGCTCAGCTCAGCCACTTTCACGACATGCATTTTCGCAGATTCCTCGGACTTCGAACCCGGCTCCAAACTCTTCCGCCGCACATGGCCGACTCCAAGCGCAAAAATTCCTTTCGCCGGCATCAACTTATATTTCGTCGCACCCGTCTTCTTCATTAAATATTCGCAGTGACGATCCATGGAAAACCCCTGAGGCACTTTAAGTGTACTCCAGAGCTTGTAATTCGATCCCGCAGTCTCCTGATCCGTAGAGCGAACAACCATGTGCCCTGAAAAAAGATCCTGACTCCACATCCACTCAAACGCCGCATCTAATTTTTCCGTTGGAACTTCCCACGCCACGAGCGCTCCCGGAGCCAGATCCGTTGCCATCAAGGTCTGACGCACGCGACGAATGACTCCCGCTCTCACCATCGCTTGAATTCGTTCAATCACGATCTCAAGCGGAACCCCGGATAGGCGGGCAATCTCCTGGAGCGGCACCCGTTGAAATCCCTGAATTTGATCCTCAGAAATCGCCAAAATCTTCGTGTTGATCGGGTCGCTATGGCTGACAGGAATTTCGGTAAGCATCATTTCCATGGTCTAGCATCCACCGTCCAACGCGCAAGAATCTCCTTTTCATTCCAATCCCTGTAGCCGGACCGTCCCCGGTCCGGTCCCTCCCCGAATCCTTTCGGGGAGGGAAACCCTCTTTCTAGGGAATACGAACCGAGGCGGGGACGCCTCGGCTACATGTCAAATGCGTAGAATGAAGCGGGATTCTGAATCATGATTTGATTCCAGATCGACTCCTTTAATCCCCGCTTCAGAAGCAACGCTCGAAATTCTTTCAGCAGAAAACTCATTCCCGGACTTCCCCCGTAACTCTTCCAATACGTCGGACGCCCTGCATCGGTTCCGAGCATTAATTGATTCGGAAACTCTTCCGATAATTTCAACACCAAATCAGCCGTCGCGTTTCCTTCCTTCCAACGAAATCCACTGTCATACTCCAAGCCGACTCCCGAACTCAAAATTTCCCGATGATAGGCCGAATCCGGATTTCGATCGAGATGCGAAAGAAGTACTTTTTTTAAATTGACCCCACACACCCTCAAAAACTCAACCTGTTCAACTCCAGCCATCCCCTGCTCTGTATGGGTCAAAATGGGAGCCCCCGTTCGACGATGCACTTCAGCCGCAACACGAAAGATTTTCTTTTCGTGATCTGAAAGACAATCATTTCCTGAAGCAATTTTAATCACTCCCGCACGATAAATCGTGCGATCCATTCCTTGCTGAATTTCTACCATCCACACGTTCACCAGCGCTTCTTCCGAGCAGGTCATTCTCCAATCGCTGGAGTCGTAGTATTTCGCCAGATGCATTCCCGTGGAGGCCACAAGGTGAACTCCTGTTTGACGAGAAACCTCCGCGAGTTTCTCCCCATTTCGACCACAACCCCCAGGCATCGCATCAATCATCGCTCCGCCACCGTCGGATTTAAAGCGAACCAACTCCTCAACGGCTTTTGTGACGGAATCGTGATGAAATTCAGGGAAGCGGTCCGATTCAAGAATCACATGAGTGTGGGAGTCACAAACCCCGAGCTGATCGGCCGGAAGATCCCCCAACACGGCGCGAATGAATTTCATCCGCTACGAAAATCGAAGCGCGCTCTTCTTAAAAACACCCTTACCCGGAGCCTTTTGCGCATCAGGTTTTTCCTGCCACTGATTAAAGCAAAGCTGCCCCAAGCGGGAAATAATCTGGGAAAGCGCATCATTCGGATCCGAGATCACAATCGGCTCACCCCGGTTAATCGAATAAGTCACCGGCCCGGGGTTCGAAGGAATGTAAGCCGTCACCGGATGCTCCAAGGTCGATTCAATTTCGTTTTCAGAAATTTCAACCCCGATCTCTGCCTGATTCACAATGACCTTGATTTTCGAAGCAGGAACTTCACGTTCCTTCAAAAACTTTAAGACCCGTTGTGCCGCCAGGAGTCGCGTCACATCCCGCGTCGTCACCAGAAAAATAATATCGCTGTTATCCGCCGCCGCAATGGTTGGCTCGGAGTAGCAAAGGCCGGTATCCACCACCACATAAGAGGCAACATTCCGCATGACTTGCATCAGAGAAGCGCCGATATTGTAGTCAAACGCTTTTGGATCAAAATCTTCATTGGGGCAGGCCAGATAGCGAAACCCAATTTTATGAGTAGCTAAAAGATTCTGTACCAGTTCCACATCCAAACCTCCTCCGGCATTCACCGCCTCCATGATGGTATTACGAGGAACGTCATCCAACATCACCGGAAAGTCGCCAGGATTCAAACTACAATCAAGCAGAGCAACACTGTCGGAAAGCTTCGCCAGGGATGCTGCCAGATTTGTTGCCAAAACGGTTTTCCCCACTCCACTCCGCGCCGAGATAAAACTGATGATAAACGATTCAGTAACAATCCCACTCTTTTGAGAGCGCACGGTATCATAAAGTTTTTGCGATTTGGAAGAAGCTGCACCGAGTACTTGGGAAATCTCCCCAGCAGAAACTGGCCCATTAATACAATCCTGAAGTTCCAGCTGAAGGAGCTTTTGCCAAATCTGTCCCCCTTCGTTTCCTTCGAGAACCGGAACCACATAAACATCCGGGTGCTTCTGCTTGACTTGGGTAATAACATCTAACCCATTCATGTCCGGCAGTTGCAGACGAACCATGATCAGACGCGGACGACTCGGAGGAAGGGAAGCGAGTGCGTACAATCCATCGCGCCCTTTTTTGGTTTCACTGACAAAACTAAATTCTGAATTACTCCCCAAAGCCTGACGTATGACAGCGCATCGCTCTTCATCATCATGGACCAGGAAGACATCAATCATAACGGTTTTTTACCAAAAATTTCGATCGTTGCAATGAGCAAAACACCTCAGAGACTGCCTAAGGGTTCCGAACCTCAATGGTTGGCTTCTTCTTCAAACGACTTGTTTGAGGTTGCTCCTTGAGAATGGCCGAATCATCCGGAGCTTCGGGACGCGTCCTTGTTTTAGGACCTTCCTTAATCTTTGCGGGCTCCGTCGCCTCAGCCGCTGGCTTCTCAACCGACGGCGTCATGGGTGCTGCCGGAGATGATGCTGAAGGGGCCGCTTCGTCTTTCAACTCCATGGGGACCACCGAAGGCGGAGTTGGTGTGGTTGCGGGCTTGAGGGGAGCAGGAACCGGTGTCGCCGGCGTCACGTCAATCAAAGGCACGGCCTCCACTGCCGATCCTTCATTCGAAGGGACAAAACGACTTGATTCCATCGGAGCCCCCTTCGACTCCTTACTTTCATACGGCTTCGGCCTTCCATTCAAGGTCGGGACTAAATCAGGAGCAACTTGCAAAATGGCCTTTCGATTCTCATCCAAAAATGGCTTCGGGAAATGATCTTCGAGCGAGCTGGACTTGGCTCGAACAATTTTAGGCCGTAAGACAAAGATAATCTCACGCACGTCGTCATTTGCCGCATTCCGGTTTTTAAAGAGCTCCCCAAAAAACGGGATATCCCCCAAGAATGGAATCTTTCGAACCGTCTTCACATAATTCTGATCCATCACCCCGGCAACCACCAGAGGCTCCCCATCTTTCAGCACCGCACGAGTGACCGCCTGCTTATCGATGATTTGCGGATTCCCTTGAGCGTCCACTTGCGAAAAGTCCAATGCCGAAACCTGCGTGTTCAGCCGAACCGCAATATTCCCATTTTCATCCACCATCTTCAGCGACTCATCCACTTCCGGCGGAAGCGTGAAATTATTGCGACCGATCGGATTTACGATTCCCTTGACATCCATCATCGTCGGAATACTTCGAGTTCCATCCGAGTTCAAAATATCTTCCGTAAGACCATCAGGCCCTGAACGCTCCAAATTCATGGGAAGAATTGAAATTGAGATACCAAAATCACGGTAAACTGTGGCATTGGTCCGGGTTCCGTCGGCATTCAAAGTGGTTGTCTGCACCGGGAATTGACCACCCGAACGGAAAAAGCCGGTCTGTCCATTAAACACGGTCACGACCGGAGCCTGCATCACTCTGGAAACGCCAATCGTTTCCAACATGTTCATCGTGACATCTGCATTCGCCGTTAATCCCGCAGTGATGTTTTCCATCAGTTTGGACCCTTCTCCTGAAAAAACTTTCCGGAACATCGTCCCCATGCTGGAAGTTCCTGTTTGTGCGGTTGCCGCTGGCGCATTCAAAGCCCGGTATGTAAGGGAGTTTGGCCACTGAACTCCGACATTCCGCGCCTTGGTCAAATTAACATCCAACCAGTAACACTGGAATCGCACTTGAATCGGATCATCCAAGGTCAAAAATGAGACAACCAACGTACAAAAGGTACGAGCAACACGAATTGCCTTCGAACGCTCCAAATCGTCCCGAACATTTCCATAAAGGAAGATTTTGGCGGGGACGCCTTCCAACTGCGAAACCGTCGACTGTTCCAATGTTCCCTTGGTCGGCTCAGGCTCGGGTGCCTTGCCTTGGGAATCAGGCGGGACGAGCGGCGCAGTACTGGTACTCGAAGCCCCATTGGCCGAGGTTGAAGTATTGGTCACCACCGGATTTCCGGTCGTCGCAGACTCCGTAATGCTCACTTCCTTTTGTCGAAGCTCGAACTTAACCTTCACTTTCAAATTCGGAACTCCGGCCAGCTTCTCGATCGTCTTTTCGATCTCCTGCTCCTCAGGAGTAGAGGTGTTGACATCTACTTCCAATTTTCCAATGGCCGCCTTATTGATAAAAAAGGGCGTGTATTTTTTGACGATTTGAGAAGCTTGCGCGAGTTGCTCCGGAGTCTCAACATTACCCTCGATCAGAACTTGATCATGTTTTTTCTTATCAAACCGCGCCGTTAAATCAACCAATCCCTGTTCCGAAAATTCATTGTTAATATTGGCTTCGTCTGCCCCACGCCCTTCAAAGGTCGTGACGTGAAACCGGTAAATTTGATCTCCAGAAATGACTGTGATCGTAGTTCGCCCCACACGAATCCCCTCAACCAGCAGAATGTTGTCCATCGGTTGCTCCAGCTTGGCGACCCCTGGAAACGTTGCTCGATACTCTTCAACCGGCTTGGGGAAAACGATTTTTTCTGATTCAGAAATATTGATATACAACCGCTTCACGGCTTGGGAATTCTCAGCAAAAAAACCACCCTTCTCCGCAGCCAGCGTCCCCCCGGTTAAAGGAGCCTGAGCCACCAGAGGAAGCGCCGCCGCAGTAAAAACAGCGATGATGCACCACCAAAATCTAGGCCGGGTTTTCATTTCGATTCTCCACTTTTTTCCGGTTCAGCTGTCTCAACCGTTACAGGAGCAACATCCTTGGATGCAGCCGCTTCCTTTGAGGCGGCGTCCTTGGCCGCTGCCTGGTCATCTTGTACTTTTTTCAGCGTCCGTTTTGAGCGAGTCTGAATGACTCCAATATCGTCTGAAAGTTCGGTTCTTTCAAATCCACGAGTACGAATCTGAACATTATCTTTTACACTTCGGAGCACCAGACTCATCTCTCCCATGCTTTTTGCCTGGATAATCCCTTCCGCTTGCTCCGGAGTCACTTCAATCGTTGCCGTGTCGGGTGCCGTCTTCGGAAGCCCCGCGGTCGACTCGTTTTCAGGACTCGCATGGAAACTCAAAATTCGAATGCTCTGGAGAAAAATTCGCGTCCGAAGAAAGGTTCCTCCCGAATCTTTTTCCGTCAGAAGAATGTCGACCGAATCCCCATCGGTAATCAAATTTCCGGTAGCACCAACCGCAGAAACTTGAATGGAAATCGCACGCATTCCCGGAGTCACTCGATAAGACATCCCGCCAATTTCATGAATCGTTTTGAGCTTGGTCGTCGTCGCGATTTCCTTGGCATCCACCGAGCGAACCGTAAATCGTCCGACGGCATCCTTTAAATCGGTGATCACTGCCTCAGGAACAAGTTCAATGGGGATTTCTCGAAGCTCCAACATGGTACGGTTAATCTCCGTTCTCGACTGAAGCGGAGCCTTGAAGCAGACCACTGATTTCGTCTCCGCCTTGGCAATCGAAGCCGTGGGACGCTTTATTGCCTCCTCGGCCTTTTTCTTGGCTTCTTCGAGCTCGGCCTGAGCCTTCTCCGCGAGAGCCTTCAACTCCATCTGCTTGTTATTGGCCTCTTCCTTGTCCTTATCCATCACATACTTAATCCCAAAAATGCAGAGCGCTCCCAGAACCAGGGCGCCAATCAGGAAAGGATTAATCGTTTTTTTCTTCACAAGAACCAGTTAGATCGGGTTTTCCCGTAAAACCCTATAAAAACACAGCCTAACGTCAATACTTAATTTTGAAGCCATGCGCAATCACCCCGAAAGGTCCGAAATTCTTTGAACCCCAAAAACCGCGAGAAACTATACCATCAATCACCAAAAAGCTGAACGATTTTGTCTTACTTGCCGATTTTCCCCAGTCCAAACCTACTTAGAACCTGGTTTCGTGACCGGAATTCGCTTTAAATCCTCCGGCAATTGATCCGCCGAGAAGGTTTCTACCTTTAATTGAAGCAAGCTCACCATTGGAATCCCAAAATCCGGAGGGCGATCCCCGCTCCGATCCACAATGCAGGCGACCGCTACTGGAATGGCTCCCGCCGCCTTCACAATCTCCAGCGTCTCACGAACCGCACTTCCGGTAGTAATCACATCCTCCGCAACCAAATAGCGAGTCCCCGGCTTTAATTGAAATCGCCTCACGACCAGCTTTCCGTCCTGCTTCTCCGCAAAATGATGACGGGTATTGAGCTGACGCGCCATTTCCTGACCCACTAAAATTCCCCCCATCGCCGGGGAAATCACCGCATCAAATGAGTAGCCGCGCACCTTTTCCACCAATCCTTCACAGACCTCCGCCGCTAATCCGGCGTGCTGCAAGAGAAGCGCACATTGAAAATATTGACGACTGTGAAGCCCGGACCGAAGCACAAAATGCCCATCCAACAACGCCTCACTCTTCCGAAACGCCTCCAATAAATCCATTCGAACTCCTTCCTCTTCGTATTCAACACCCGGTAAAAACACTTTCGCGTCATTTCGCGTGTTTCGCGGGCAATTTCTTAGCTTTCTGCAATCGCAATCACTTCAATCTCCACCCGGGCATCCTTCGGAAGTCGCGCGACTTGAATCGTTGAGCGCGCCGGAGGCTCTGAATTAAAATGACTTCCGTACACCTGATTCATTCCCGCAAATTCCGCGAGGTCCTGAAGAAATACCGTCGCCTTCACCACATTTTTCAAGGTCAATCCCTGGGAGCTGAGAAGCGCTTTGATATTTTGAATCACTCGCTCCGTCTGTTCCGTAATTCCTCCCGGAACAATCTCTCCCGTTTTCGGATCGAGCGGAATCTGCCCCGCCAGAAAAATCATTGAACCGACCCGAATCCCCTGCGAATAAGGCCCGACCGCTTGGGGAGCGTCCGGACTTGAAAGAACTTGTCGTTGTGCCATCCCGCCTTTTTCCCAAGCAAACGCCAGATGGCAAGGAGGAAATCCTGCGAACCTTATCTCACACGGAGCCGCGGAGAGCACGGAGGAGTTGATCGCTAACCCCAAAATAAAAAAGTTTTTCTCCGCGAGCTCCGTGTCTCCGCGTGAGACAAACCATTAAAACAATTCCGAGACTTTCGCCAAAGCTTCCGCGATCTTCGACGGATCCGTTCCGCCCCCCTGCGCGAGTTCCGGTTTTCCGCCTCCCTTGCCTCCAACGAGCGGCGCAATGGCTTGAATAATTTTTCCTGCCGCGATCGTCTTTGTAAATTCAGGCGAAACACTGGCAATCAGTGAAACGCGACCGGCATCCTGACCCGCCAGCACGATGACTCCCTGATGTTTTCGTCGCAAGGCTTCGACAAGATGCGTCAGATAGCCAGCCTTCACTTCACCACAATTCTTGACCAGCAGTGAAATTCCCTTGTGCGTTTGAGCTCCTGCCAATAACTCCAAAGCTTGCGCCGCCGCCTGACTTTGCCATCCGGACTCCAATTGCTTCTGCTGTTGTTTTTCCCACTCGCGAATTTCCGACTCCATCTGCTGAAGCCACTGCTGACGCGCTTCAAACGATTTCCAGAGCAACGCCGGCTCGCTCCCCGAGAGTGCTGGAATTTGAGAAAGATCCGATTTCTTCTGCTTCAATGCGGAATACCGCTCCTCCTGGCGACTCTTCTCCTGCGAAACGTAATCCGCGACCGCAGGACCACAGACCGCTTCCAGACGACGAACCCCCGCCGCAATCGCTCCTTCGGACAAAATCTTAAAATATCCAATCATTCCGCTCTTGCGAACGTGCGTTCCACCACAAAGCTCTTTGGAGTAACCCCCAATATCCACCACACGAACTTTCTCCCCATATTTATCTCCGAAGAATTGAAGAATCGACGAATCCCCCTTTACCTCGGAATAAGGTCGCTCTTCCCATCGAACGTCATCATTCGCTGCAATTTTTTCGTTCACCATCCGTTCCACTTCAAGCAACTGTTCCGGAGCCATTCCTTGATGATGCGAGAAATCAAAACGCAGCCGATCGGGCCCAACGTAGGAACCCTTCTGACCAACCGTCGTCCCCAAAACCTTACGCAATGCCCAATGCATCACGTGCGTCGCGGAGTGGTGCGATTCAATTAAAGCCCGGCGTGGCGCATCCACTTGAAGCTTCAACGAAGCCCCAGGAACAATCCCCTCCACCGATTCCACGCGATGAACAAAAACACCGCCCCCCGTTTTTTGGGTTGAACGAATTTTCCACGTCCGTCCCGCAGATTCCGCAACTCCACTATCCCCCAACTGTCCCCCCATCTCCGCATAAAACGAGGTCCGATCGACAATCAAATGATCCGACGAAACCGATACGACTTTCGCCTCAACCTCCAACGCATCATAACCCAAAAACTCCGTCGCTTCGGCCTGACTTTCGCTCTCAGAAACTCGAATCACTTCCTTCTTCTGCGCCGCCTGGGAACGCTGACGCTGCTCTTCCATGCATCGCTCAAACTCCGGAGTCTCCACCTGAATTCCCCGCTCACGCGCCATGAGCTCCGTCAGATCGATCGGAAATCCGTACGTATCATAAAGCTTGAAGGCCTCCGCCCCTGGAAAAACTCCTGCCGCCTTTCCTTGTTTCGCGTTCGCTTGAATCACTGATTCAAACAACTCAATCCCTCGATCGAGCGTCTTCAAAAAGCTCTCCTCTTCGCCGCGAATCACTTGTTCGACTCGCGCCTGCTCTTTCCGAATTTCCGGAAAGACTTCGCCCATCGTTCGCGCCAAGACCGCAACGAGTTTGTAGAAAAAGGGCTCGTGAAATCCGAGGGTTCGACCATAACGCACCGCTCGTCGCAAAATCCGACGCAAGACATAACCGCGCCCTTCATTGCTCGGAACAATTCCGTCCGCAATCGAAAAACTAAGGGTACGAATGTGATCCGCAATCACACGAAACGCGATATCGATTTTCTGCTGCTCGCTGTTCTCTCCACCACCAACCGTCGGCAAGGTGGAGGTGTATTTCTTTCCCGACATTTTCTCAATTTCATCAAAGATCGGACGAAAGACATCCGTCTCGTAATTCGAAATCTTCGCCGTTTTAAAATCGGTGAGGCCTTTCGTCCCCTGAATGATCGAACAGACCCGCTCAAAACCCATTCCGGTATCAACATGCTTCGCGGGAAGCGGACTGAAGGTTCCATCCGGATTGGCATTGAACTGAATAAAAACCAGATTCCAAATTTCGATGCAACGGGCATCCCCCGTATTGACCAACGCCCCCTTCGTATCCCCTTCCGGAGTCAAATCAATGTGGAGCTCCGAGCAAGGACCGCAGGGACCCGTATCCCCCATCATCCAAAAATTATCTTTCTTGTTTCCCCGAACAATCTGAACTTTCGGATCCAATCCCGCCTTTTCAAAAATCGCCGCCCAGTAATCATAAGCTTCCTGATCAAATTCCGCCGGATCGCCTGCTCCCGGTTGGTAGACCGTCGCATAAACACGATTCGCCGGAAACTTCCAACGATTCACCACCAATTCCCACGCCCAAGCAATGGCTTCCTTTTTGAAATAATTTCCAAAGGACCAGTTTCCGAGCATTTCAAAAAACGTATGATGGTAGGTGTCAAATCCGACATCTTCCAAATCGTTATGCTTTCCACCCGCCCGAATACACTTTTGAGTATCCGCCGCGCGACCCGTCGGATAGGAGCAAGGGGCGTTCCCCAAAAAGATCGGAACGAATTGATTCATCCCTGCATTCGTAAAGAGCAAGTTGGGCGAGTCCGGCATCAAGCTCGATGAAGGAACGATCGCGTGCGACTGCTCCTGAAAAAAATCCAGAAAACTCTGACGAATTTGGGCCGATGTCATAAGGGGTCAGGGATTAGCGAAAAATCCGCCCGCCGACAATAGTTTTGAACATGAGCACCCATGGATACCTAAAATATTAATGCAATCCCTAAAAAAGAACGTAGAAATACAATCATGGGCATCCCATCGATAAAGCGTCTTATTTCCGTAGGTTGTCTTGCGTGGATGATGTTCGGACCGCCCGTCCTCGCCGAAGACGCACTGATTATCAATGTTGAAGATGCCGCAGCCCCTTGGTCCTGTGCCGACGGGACCGGTTATGCCAATGATCTGGTTACCGCCATTTACAAGGCGGCCAACGTTCCCATCGTTTTAAAAGTACTCCCTTATGCTCGAGCCAAAAGCGATGCCACCAACG